>DATINM010000087.1:0-77237 GCA_035474235.1 Pyrinomonadaceae bacterium | reverse complement strand
TAGTCGTCCCTGAAAAAGTCTGAGATAGGCGAAAACATTCAGCAACCAACGATGTGAAGAGCGCAAAGTGGCGTGTAGAATCACCGTGTTTTGATAGTCAGCCTGCGAAACACGGTGATTTATGCGCCCTCCGACGACTGCCGAAAGGACTCTGGATGATTCACCGCGAGTGCGCCTCGCCGTGCTCGTCTCACATCAACATCCGCTTTATCAACTGGCGGAGGCGATTGACTGGGCGCGCTTCGAGTCGGAGTTCGGCGCGCTCTACGCCGAAGATGTCGGGCGGCCCGGCTTGCCAACGCGCCTGATGGCCGGCCTGCATTATCTGAAGTACCTCTTCGACGAGAGTGACGAGTCTGTCGTCGCCAAGTTCTTAGAGAACCCCTACTGGCAGTTCTTCTGCGGCTGCGAATACTTCGAGCACGAGTTGCCATGTCACCCGACTTCATTGGTCAAGTGGCGCGGGCGCATCGGCGCTGACGGGATGGAGAAACTGTTGAGCGAAACGCTCTCGACGGCCAAGCGTGAGCGGGCGTTGAAGGAGTCCGAGTTCAAGCGCGTGCACGTGGACACGACCGTGCAGGAAAAGGCCGTCGCCTTCCCGACCGATGCCCGCCTCTACCATAAAGCGCGCCGCGCGCTGGTGCGGGCGTCCCGAGCCGCAGGCATCAACTTGCGTCAGACTTACGTGCGCTTAGGCAAGCAAGCGTTGGCTCGGCAGGGGCGCTACGCGCAGGCTCGGCAGATGAAGCGGGCGCGACGCGAGACCAAGCGCTTACGCCAATACCTAGGGCGCGTGATGCGCGACATCCGGCGCAAGTGCCCGAAGCCCGGCGCGGTGCTCAAGCTCTTGCTGGAGCGCGCCGAGCGCATCTTCAAGCAGCAGCGACATGACACGAAGAAGCTCTACAGCGTGCACGCGTCGGAGGTGGAATGTATCGCCAAGGGCAAGGCGCACAAGCCGTATGAGTTCGGCTGCAAGGTGGCGGTCGTAACTACGGCAAAGGGCAACTGGGTCGTGGGCATTGACGCCGTGCATGACAACCCTTATGACGGGGCCACGCTCGCGCCCGCCCTCTCTCAAGTCGAGCGCATCGCCGCAGTCAAGCCGGAGGAGGCTTTCGTGGATCGCGGCTTCAAAGGCGCGGCGCACCACCCGGAGTCGGTCTCGGTGTACGTGTCGGGCCGGAAGCGGCTGACCCGAACGCTGAAGGCTCTGCTGCGGAGGCGTTCAGCCATCGAGCCTGTCATCGGGCACCTCAAGCATGACCACGGGATGGAGCGTAATCACTTGCTCGGCCAGGAGGGCGACCGGATCAATGCGATGCTGACCGGCTGCGGCTTCAACCTGCGGAAGCTGTGTCGCTTCTTCAAAGCCGTCGCGAGCTTACAGCCGGCCTGACTTTTTCAGGGACGACTAACTACTGTCTGTGATACGTTTTGCGTCTCCCGACGCGGGCGCTCATGCTTTACCTGCTCGCATACGGTATCCCTTAACCAATAGACAGACCGGCCCACTGTTATCTTAGACTCACCATGACGATGAATGAGTCCGATACTCGCGCCAAGCTGATTGACCCCGCGCTCCACGCTCGCGGCTGGACTGAGGATTTAATCAAGCGCGAGGAGACAGCCGGGGCGATTGAGATTCACGGCGACAGAGCGCGCAGGCGCGGGCGCGGGCGCGCGGATTACACCCTGCGAGTTAAGGTTGGCGATAATCCGCAACCCGTCGCCGTCGCTTTAATTGAGGCGAAGGCCGAAGGATACGCGCCCGCTCACGGACTCGAACAGGGCAAGCTCTACGCCGACGCGAGGCGGCTCAACGTGCCTTTCGTCTTCGCCACAAACGGGCATCAGTTTGTCGAGTACGACGCCACCACGAAGCTGACGAGCGACAAGCGCCAGATGACGGCGTTCCCGACTCCCGCCGAACTGCGCGCACGTTACGAGCAGCGCGTACAGTTCAACCTCGAAGACGAAGCCGCAAAGCCTCTGCTCAGGTCTTATCCTGCTGGTGAGGCGACGCGCCGTTACTATCAGGACGCGGCAATCAGGGCGGTGTTGGAGAAGTTGGCGCGCGGAGAGAAACGCGCATTACTCACACTTGCAACGGGTGCGGGCAAGACCTTCATCGCCGTGCATCTACTCAAGCGCATTGCCGACGCGGGGCAGATGAGGAAGGCTCTCTTTATCTGCGACCGGGATGAGTTACGGACGCAAGCGACGGGTGCGCTGCAAAACGTCTTCGGCGCGAACGCCGCAGCCGTCTCGTCAAACAATGCACAGAAGAATGCGCGCATCTTGATTGCTACTTACCAGACGCTCGGAGTTGAGAGCGACGAAGCGGACGCAAGTTTTCTGTTGCGCCACTACCCCGAAAACTACTTCTCACACATCATCATAGACGAGTGCCACAGGTCTGCTTGGGGCAAGTGGTCGCAGGTCTTGAAGCGCAACCCTGACGCCGTTCAAGTCGGATTAACTGCCACGCCTCGTCAACTGCTCATCACTTCGGGCAGCACGCCGGATGATAAAGATGCGGAGATAAGCGCGGACAACATCAAACACTTCGGCTTGCCCGTCTATGAGTACGACATAGCGCAGGGCATCGAAGATGGATACCTCGCGGCGTGTGAGATTATCCGGCGCGACATCTTCATCAACGCGAAGCCGAAGACGGAGCGCGAGACAGGATTAGAGGCCGAAGACCTCGAAGGCGTGAAGTTGGTTGACGCGACGACGGGCGAGCCTTTGAGCGTCGAAGAGATACGCAAGCGGTATGCGGCGAGCAGCTTCGAGAGTTCAATCAAGATAAAGGCGCGCGTGCAGACGATGGCTCAAGACCTGTTCGACCAGCTTGTCGCAACAGGCACGCCCGAACAGAAGACGATTATCTTTTGCGTGAGGGACAGCCACGCCGACGACGTGGCGATTGCACTCAACAACCTGTATGCGGAGTGGTGCAGGGAAAACAACAAAGCGCCCGTCGATAACTACGCCTTCAAATGCACGGCTGAGAGCGGTGGCGGTGATTACATCGCGGACTTGAAGGGCGGGACGCGGCATCACTTCATCGCCACGACGGTTGACCTACTGACGACGGGCGTTGACGTGCCGAACGTGCGGAACATCGTTTTCTTCCGTTACGTCAAATCCCCGATTGCCTTCTATCAGATGGTCGGGCGCGGCACACGGCTAGATCCCACGACCGGAAAGCTGATGTTTCGCGTTTACGATTACACGGACGCGACGAGGCTTTTCGGCGCGGAGTTTGTGACACGCTTGCGACCCGCGCCGACCGAGCGACCGGACAGGATAGTTGACCCGCCACCGCCTCCGCCAGTCGCGGAAGTAGAGGAAGGCATCAGCGTTCAGGTGACGGACGCGGGACGCTTCATTGTCGCCAGCGTTGATGGCAAGGCGATGCCGATTCCGGCGGAAGAGTACAGGCAGAGGCTCGCGGCTCGTCTTATCGAGCAGGCGGAGACGCTTGACGAGTTTCGGGCGAAGTGGATTATGCCGGACGAGCGTAATAAGTTGATGGAGTACGTGCGCCCGTATTCACCGAAGGCTCTGCGTGCGGTCGAGGAAATGGAAGATTACGACCTTTACGACGTGCTGGCGGATGTAGGCTACGGGATGAGTCCGCACACGCGGGCAGAGCGCGCGGAGAGTTTCAGTTACAAGCAGGCGGAATGGCTCGGACAGATGCCGGAGGCGACGGCAAAGACTGTGCAGGCAATCGCGGCGCAGTTCGCGCGCGGCGGCACGGAAGGACTGGAAAGCAATCAACTGTTGCGGACGCCGGAAGTACAAAAGGCGGGCGGGTTGAACGCGCTCAAGGCACTTGAAAGACCGGCGAGAGAAGTATTGAACGAGACGAAGGAAAGGATATTTGCGGCGTGAGCCAATCTGCTTCAACTGTTATCGAAACTGCGCGGGCAACTTTTGATGATGCACCTTTGCCGCATGGCTGGCGATGGGCAAAGCTAAAGGACGTGTGTATAAAAATAACGGATGGCACCCATCGGTCGCCACCCAATGGCAGCGAGGGAATACCATACATCACAGCCAAGAATATCCGACGATTCAAGATTGACCTCACCGACTTAACGTATGTTTCACCTGAAGACCATACAGAAATATACAAACGGTGCGACCCAAAGTTAGGAGACGTGCTTTACATAAAAGACGGAGCAACGATGGGCATCGCAGCCGTCAATAATCTTGATTTTGAGTTCAGTATGCTTTCGAGCGTTGCTTTACTTAGACCTGACCCATTTCTTCTACGCAGTTTTTTCCTAGCGGCTTGGCTCAATCATCCAGACACTTACAAAGCTGTGATAGATACGCAGCTAGGTTCTGCAATTAAACGAATGGTGCTGAGTCAAATCGTTGAGATTCAGATTCCTATTCCACCGATTGCTGAACAAGAGAGAATTGAACAGACTCTTAGCGAACAAATGGCAGCAGTAGAGCGGGCGCGTGCTGCCGCCGAAGCTCAGGTGAAAGCCGCAAAAGATTTACCCGCCGCTTATCTGCGCGACGTGTTTGATAGTCCAGAAGCGGAGCGGTGGCGGAAGAAGCGTATTGATGAGTTTGCCCAAACCTGTAGTGGCTCAACTCCATCGCGCACAAGGGCAGATTATTACATTGGAGCAATTCCGTGGGTAAAAACGGGCGAACTTAAAGACGACTTTATTAGCGATACAGAGGAACACGTAAGCGAGATAGCATTACGAGAATGTTCAATCAAACTATTACCTGCCGACACATTGTTGATAGCCATGTACGGGCAAGGTCAGACACGCGGGCGAACAGGTTTGCTTATAAAGCCTGCTACGACCAATCAGGCTTGTTTCGCAGTTCTTCCAAATCCTGATGAATTTGATTCGCAATATCTACAACTTTGGTTTCGTCAAAACTATTCCCGTCTTAGGCGCGAGACAGAAGGGCGCGGGGGCAATCAACCTAACTTGAACGGTGAAGTGCTTAACCGCCAGCAAGTAGCCCTTCCACCGCTCGGAGAACAGAAGGCTATTGCTAAGATGGTTACAGAGCAGTTAATGGCAGCAAATCAGGCACGCGAGAGATTGCAAGAACAACTCGATTCAATCAACAAACTACCCGCCGCATTATTGCGGCAAGCATTCACCGGAAAACTCTAATGGCTATGGCTAAGGCGAAACAGAAAAAGAACGGCAACGGTAACGGCAAAGTCCTCAACACGCAGCAATCCGTCAACGCCGCTGTCTGGAACATCTGCAACATTCTGCGCCGCTCGAATCTCGCGGGCGCATTGCAGTACGTGCCGGAACTCTCTTGGATTCTCTTCCTTCGCATCCTTGACGAGCGCGAGCAGATAGAAGCCGAAGAAGCCGAAGTTATAGGCTCTCAGTTCACGCCGTCGCTTTCGTCGCCTTACCGTTGGCGCGATTGGGCTGCGCCTTACGACGACAACGCGCCGCCCCTCGTCCTAGCTTCCGAAGAGAAGCCGCAAGGATGGAAGCGCAAAGAACTGCAAGAGGGGCAGGAGTTCGACGGCGTTATCAACTTCGTCAACCAAGAACTTCTGCCGCACCTGCGCTCATTCAGCGACTCCGTAAAGCACCCCGACGCCACGCCGCGCCAGAAGGTCATCGGCGAAATCATGTCCGGCGTTCAGCACACCCGCGTTGACACGGAAAAGAACCTGCTCGACGTGCTGGACAAGGTGAATGAAATCAGCGAGCAGAACATAGACACAACTCACGTCTTCCCGCTCTCGCAGGTCTTCGAGGGCTTGTTGCTCAAGATGGGCGAGAAGGGCAACGACGGCGGGCAGTTCTTCACGCCGCGCGAGATTATCCGCGCGATGGTCAAGGTCATTGACCCGCAAATCGGCGAAACAATCTTCGACCCTGCTGCTGGCACTGGCGGCTTCCTCGCGCAAGCCTTCGACTTCATGAAGGACAAGAACCCTTCGCCAGAAGAGTTGAACACCCTCAAGCACCGCACGTTCTACGGGCGCGAGAAGGACAACATCATCTACCCGATTGGTCTTGCCAACATGATTCTGCACGGCATAGACGAGCCGCACATCTGGCACGGCAACACACTCACCGGGCAGCAGACTTACGCCGGACTGTTTGAAGGTGCGCCGCCCTTCTTCGACGTAATCATGATGAACCCGCCTTTCGGCGGCAAGGAAGGCAAAGCGGCGCAGACAGACTTTGCCTATAAGACAGGCGCGACACAGGTACTTTTTCTCCAATACATCATCAACCACCTGCGACCTGACGGCGGGCGTTGCGGTATGGTCATTGACGAAGGTGTGTTGTTCCGCACGAACGAAACCGCGTTCGTACAGACGAAGCGCAAGCTGTTAGACGACTGCGAACTGTGGTGCGTCGTGAGCCTCGCGGGTGGCGTCTTCTCTGCGGCGGGCGCGGGCGTCAAAACCAATCTCCTGTTCTTCACCAAAGGCAAGCCGACAGAAAAGATTTGGTACTATGACCTATCGGATATTAAGGTCGGCAAGAAAACGCCTTTCACGCTCGACAAGTTTGAAGAATTCTTCCGC
Organism: Pyrinomonadaceae bacterium; assembly: GCA_035474235.1. Lineage (GTDB taxonomy): Bacteria > Acidobacteriota > Blastocatellia > Pyrinomonadales > Pyrinomonadaceae > QHXN01. Next base: position 70,672 of record DATINM010000087.1, on the reverse strand, counting down.
CTTCTGCCCGAACGTGCCGACAGCGAGCGAAGCTGGACGGTTGACATAACCGCGCGCCGACAAGAGGCGAAGCGGCAATCAGACCCGTTGCGCGAGAAAGCGCAGCCGCTCATGGATGAAGCCGTGAAACTGCGCGCCCAAATTAAAGAACTCAAGAAACAGAACACGCCCGCCGCGCGGGTGAAAGTTGACGAACTGACAATCACGGTTTCAACGCTCGAATCGGACGCGCGCGAACTGAACAACAAAGCACAGGCAATCGAAGATGCGGTTTACGACTTGAAGGCAGTCAACCCGAACGCCAAGAGCGTTGAAGACACGCGAACGCCCGAACAACTGATTCAATTTATCGAGCAGAAGGGTTTGGAAATCGCAGAGGCTTTGGTTACGTTGAAGAGTTGTGTGCAACGAGCTAATAACTGACCTTAGAAGTTCTAAATAAACTACCAAAGCTTTGCTCTAAAAATGTTTGGTGGGGAAAGCCCGCCATACCAATTTCACTGACCGTCTGAACCTACGAATATGCAGCCGAATAAGGTTTGGAAAGGTATCGAGCGTTTCAAAATACTGCTCGAACTGATAATCGCTCTCTTTATCGTATCGCCTGTTGTTTTCGTCATACTTCGGCAGGGGTTGGCAGCCGTAGTGCCATTATGGTTAACGGTTCTGATTACTGCCTTCGCCGTCCTACTAGGGTATTTATTAGGGAGAAGGCCGCGAACATTTAAGGTCGCCAATAAACTTATTAGAAGAGGCAGACCGCTTCAGAGCATACGGTTTAATTACAGTGATTCTCCGGCAAATCACGGCTGGAAAATCAGTGGTACATCCGAGGGAGCAGAGCCGATTTTCAGTCAGGAATTAGACGGATTTTACGGAAGGATATTGAAAATCAGACCCGCCGGAAGTTACGCGATGGACATAGACGTAAGCCCGCCCGCGCAAATCGGCAGGGCTTTGGAGATAGTGACGAAACTAGGTAACAATTATGCTATCTATGCCCTAGCCAGTGTCCAGAGCAAAGACGGTTCTAAGAACAGAAACGTTTATTTCAGCTTCAGGGTTGGCAACGGTGAACCGCTTTCACTAAATGAAAGTGAATGGGAAATATTTGTCTCGCCGGAACAGGCCGAGGGCGAATGGTCAGTGCTTAGGATTGATTTAGATGATGCGCTTGAAAGTTCTGTGGGAAAGATGGGATGGAAATTCAGGAAGCTGCGGGGAATGCGCCTTCGCGGTAAGTTGGATTTAGCTTTCATAGACATCTACTAAGGGCTTCGGCCTTCGGGTAAAAGCGAGCAGGCGCGTCAGCCTTGGGGGCTTCGCGCCTGTTCTATATGTGTTCACTGTCCTCACCCCTGCAAACACTGAAACGTAGATTCACCAACGCCTCGGCTGGTGGTGGGCTATACGCCGCTCCCCGTTTGAGCAACTGAGCGGAGCGACCGCCTACCTGCTCAACGGATTACTCTCCCATGTCTTCCATGACTCCTTATTTCCCTTCAGCCAGTCGTAGTAGTAGTAAAGGATGACGCCAGACATGTTGTCCGGGTGACGGACGCCCCTGTCGGTGAAATACTTCTGCAACCGCGAACCGCCCCACAGACCCCAATTATTCCTCATCCACAGCCCCAGTCCCATGTGGTACTGAATCATTTCCTTCCTGTCCGCCAGAGCCTTCATCTCATTCCTGTCAACTTCGGGCAGCAGCTTATCCAATTCAGTGAAACATTCGCCCAAGTTCTTAGGGATGTACACACCGTTGATGTTCTCGGCAGTCAGACGCTCCTCAAGCTCCTGCCGCTGCCGCAACTTCTCCTCCTCTTTCTCCTTCCGCGCCAGATCATCGCTGCTCTTCCTGAGAGTGAAATACTGCTCTCCCACATTCCACCTCTCGAACACAAGCGGAACGGGGTTACTATCGAACCTGTTTGTCCTGAAAAACTCCTCTATCTTGTCTTTCGGCAGCGCGTCATCCGTCTCTATGCTTTCGACCTTGAACGTGCCGTCCCGGAGGATGTCGCCGCTCAACTTAAGCCAGTACCATTTGAACTGCTCATCCTTCGGTTCCGACGAGTCAACGACCTTCATGCCGAGATATGCGGCGAGCGCTTTCTTCGCGTCCCTGCCGTCTTTGAGTTTCGGGAAGTCTGAGAATGTGGGAGCCTCAACCGTTTGCAGCTTCGTCTTCGTGAGACTGCCCTTGTCTTTAATCTGCTCGTAGATGTGGTCGAACGGTTCGGAGCGGACGAGCGAGCCGTCCCTCAGATCGAAGACGTGAACCTGCTTCTTCGAGTCAGTCAAGTAAACCGTGTCGCCGTAGCTGAAAATGGGGAAGTCGCTAAGGAACTTCTCCTTCTCATCAACTCCGTCTCTGAAGACCTTCTTGTAGTTGGGCGTGCCCCAGTGACTCTTCTCCTTGTCAACGACCTCTTCGTAGTTCGAGTAGAGCAGGCTGCACCGCTCGCGCTTCTTGTCGCAGCCGTTTACTTCCGTCTCGGTGTAGCTCTTGAGTATCGCGCCGTGCTTGTAGATGGTGACGCTCTTCATGTCCTCCTTCTCTTCGTCGGCGTCCCAAGGGATGGCGTAGAAGATGACCTCGCCGTCGTCGCTCAGAATCAGGTTGTTGCTGTCCTTCTCCAGCGAGTCGAAGCCCCTGTCGAAGACGTAGAGCGGTGTATCGCTGCCCGCGGCATACACTGAGGTTTTGCCCCGCGGGCTGGGGAACTCATTGTCGAAGGGAATAGATTTCAGGTAGAAGCTGCCGTTCTGGGAATAGACGGTGACGACTTCCACCGCAGAGCTAAACGCCTGACCTGACGCGCCTACAGCGGCGAGAAGGATTGCGAATATTAGAGAGATGAGTTTCATTTGTTTAATCGGCTGCGGGAGAACAAAAGTAGAGCTGCCATCCTCCCTCTGTGTGCTGGAGTGGTGAGTGAATGTTAGGCCACTGATTCAAGGCCGTCAACGCTTGCGCCTGCTCGAAGAAGCTTGGGGCCGTGACTGTGCTTCGCGTCGCCGGGCAGCCTCTTGGGCAGGTCTATTTCGTCTCTGAGTAAAACGTCAGTACATACCCCCGCCGCGTCTGCATACCGCACGAGATCAATTAACCAGTCTAGTAACTGACTTTGACCTCTTTCAATGACGCGGCATAATAACTCATTCAACCGGAGCGGCATCCAGCGTTACCGTTATCATCAATCTATGCCGCTCGGGTAATTCCGACGTTAGGCGCTCTCGCTAAATGGAAGTAATTGATTACAACGGTACTGGTCGCTGGAGCCGGGAGGCCCTGCTGGAGCGTTACGCCGAATACGCGCGGCGCTTCGGCGTGTCATCGCCACGTGACCTCAACCCGGTAGAGCACGAGGAGCGCGGGAGGCGTTGGGTCTATCCGGTGATGGAGCGGGTCATCGCAGGAATAGAGAGCGACGACCCGGCGTGTGTGGAGATTGGGGTCGAGTTCATCGAGGAGAACGCCTCATTCACCTTCGGCATGAGGCTGAAGTACAACACAGCCCGCGCGCTACGCCGTGCCACGCTCAACGACGGGCAGCGTGAGCGGGTCAGAAGGCGAGTGGTTGAGATGCTGCGCGTGGGAAACCTCCCACGCGAGTACCGCCAGTATGCGAAACTCGCTAAGAAGTTGGGGCTAGGGGCATGGCTGTCAGAGATGGAAAGCGGCCTCGACCTGAGCAACCCGTGGGTGCGCCACTACCGCGATTATCTCAAGGGCGCGCATGTAGGTGAAAGCCGCGCATAACATCGGCAAGCACCCGCCCAATGTTTACCGATTCGTTCATCGAATTCCTGCCCCGCGGCGCGAGAATCCGGCGTATGGTGCCAGTATCTCCGCCCAAGACCTAGGCCGCTGCACCTTCTCCATCAACTTCTCGCGCAGGCGACGCTCGACATCCGGTGCGAGCGACAGGCGGGACATCTTGCGTTCAACATCGCGCCAGAACTGTTCCTGCGCCACGGGCACCGAGCAAAGGGATTCTTTTATCGTTGCCAAGTATGCGATGAGTTGAGAACGCACCTGTCCTGTCACCTTGTCTCTGTACGTCCCACCTTGAGCTTGTACAGAATCGTCCCCTTCGACACGTCCCACAGGATTAGCGCCCCGTCGTCGCCAGCGGACAAAGCGGTTGCCGAGTCTGCGGAGAAGGAAATCTCCGACACTTCATCCCTGTGCCCGGCCAACCTCCCCGACACCTTCAACGCCGCCACGTCCCACTTCGTAATCACGCCGCCGCCCCTGTACGCCGCGCCGACGAGGACAACCCTGCCGTCGGGCGAGGGCGCGACGACGTTGATGAGTATCGGGTTGGGCAGAGTCTGTAGCAGCTTGCCCGTCGATGCGTCCCACAGCCTCAGCGATTGGTGCCCGCCTGAGAGCAGCCTCTTGCCGTCGGGCAGCAGCGACGCGTGAACGGCGGCGTCCGTGTCCCTGAACTTCTTCAACTCCTCGCCCGTCGCCGTGTCCCACAGGTGAATCGTCCAACCGTCCCTCAGGGCGCTGGTCGAAACCAGAGTCTTGCCGTCCGCCGACAGGCTGGCCGCCCACAGCAATTCCCTCTCAGTCCTGAAGGCTCTGACATCCTTGCCCGACTGCGAATCGAGCAGCTTTATCGTGCCGTCGTGTTGCGCCGCCAGAACCTCCTTGCCGTCGGGCATGAAGGCGACGTACTGCACATCGTCCCCGTACTGAAGGTACGTCGGGTACTTCCTGTCACCGCCGTAGTTGACGCCCCAAAGCTCCTTGCCGGTGGTAACGTCCCACAGCCTCACCGTGCCGTCCTCGCCGCCCGAAAGGATTGTCTTCCCGTCGCGCGAGAAGGCTAGGGCGGTTACTGAACCGGTGTGGCCGGTGAATGAGCGAACGACTCTACCCGCCACCAAGTCCCAAAGCTGTAGCTGCCCCTGCTTGTGGCTCACCAGAGCCGTCCTGTCGTCGGGGGAAAGCAGGCTCTCGGCGCGGGCCGTAACGGACGCGAGTGCCAGCAGCGCGACGCAGACAGCAGATGTTCGGACTAAGAGATTCATCAACATTGTCTCAGTAGTAGGTGATGTCCCGGTATTCAGCCTGATATGCCTCCGGCTTCTCCGAGTCGGCTGGTTGAATCAGGTAAGTCTTGCGCGTCCAGTTCCCGTGTGAGTCATACTCATACTTGATTGACGGCGTGCCGCTGAGTTTCCTTTGCAGCTTCAGCGTGCCTTCCTCGTACCAATAAATCTCACTGTCTTTTTGCGAGCCGTCCGCGTTGAACATCCTCACCCCGGCGTCGTTGCCCCTCCCGTCGGTCGAGTAAGCCGCCTTATTCTTGAAGACGCCGCGCTCGTCGTAATAGGTGACGGTCTTCGTCCCCTTCTCGTCGTCGTAAACGGTGACGACCTTCCCCGGCTCAGGCGCGTGCGAGACGTGCATGTTCGACGGGGCGTTGAACTCCATCGTCTCTTCCTCCCTCACCCTGCCCTTCGCGTCGTACTTGTAAAGGAACTTGTACCTGAGCGTGCCGTGTTGGTACTGGGCGGACTCGGCCTTGTTGCCCTGAGCGTCGTAGGTGTTGACGTTCTGCCAACTCACCGCGTCGTCCCTCTCGTAAGAGGTTTCAGTCAGCAGATGCCCGTTATCGTCGTAGGCGTAGGAGAGCTTGCCCGTGCGGTAGCCGTTCCAACTGTAAAACTCCTCGTCGGTCTTGTTCCCCTTCCCGTCATATTTGTAAATGAACCTACTCGCGGGCGAGCCGTCGGAGTCGAACACGTCGTACTCCAAAGTCCTCCCGGCGTAGTCGAGCGTGTAAACGTGCCTGCGGGGCTTCGAGAGTGACTTGTCAACGATGCTGCTGTACTCGTCGTAGCCCGTGTTCCTGCCAGCCGCGTCGTAGGTCAGGACGCGCCTCTCCTCTACGAAACCTTTCCGGTCGAACGTCACCTGTTCAACCATGTTCCCGTCTTCGTTGTAGTCGGTCTTCTGGATTGGGTTGCGCTTGCCTTCCGTAGCCCTGCCGTCCTTGAGCGGGTATTCGATTCTCCCGAACTCGACGGACTTAACGCGCCCCAATAGACCGGACTTCTCCAAGTCGTTCTTAGCCTTCGGGTCGTTGATGACGGTAACGACCTGTGCGTGTGTGGCGGCGGCGGCAAATAGTAGCAGGGCGAGGGCGAGACATTTCATAAGGCGTCCCTTTCAGGTGACGAGGATACTCACGCGGGGAATCTTACAGCACGCCATCGTCGAGGGCGCAAGGAAAAAGCCCTCGTTCGGACGCTTTCTCGCTTGGAACTTTTCCGTCCGCCTCATGTCTAAGGCGGTATGCGCCGCCACGCCCTGCACATCGCCGCCGCCCTGCTCGCCTTCACGGTCGGATTCCTCACAACAGAGAAACTAGAAAATCTCATCTTTGCATTGCCGCTGGCGCTCTCGGTCTTCGTCTTCGCCGAGGGCGTCCCACGGTTGAGATTAAAACTCCCGACCACGATTGACTCTCACAAGTTGCTGGTCGCGGCTATCACTCTCTTGCTCTGGATTCCGTTGCTCGCAGTCTTCCTGCCTCTCATCTTTCAAGTGGGCGGAGGCTTCGGCAACTGCACGCTGGACTTTCATGATGCGGTCTTCGTCAGCAATGCGGTCGAGAAGGCGCGGCCATTCACTTTGGGTGAGCGGCCAGAAATCAAGACCGACGGGGACTGCTGCTGCTCGTGTTACGAAAGACTACTGTTTAAGCCGAAGGCGTTAATTGACGCTGGCGTCGTCAACAAGAAGGCCGTCAGCCTGCCCGCGCTCGTTTACCAGCCGCTCCTGAAGTCCGCCAGCGTCAGTGGCCCGGTCGTCGTCTCCGTCATCATTGACGCGGCCACGGGCAGAGTAGTGTGGGCGGAGGCCATTTCAGGCCACCCGCTGTTGAGGCAGGCGGCGAGGGACGCGGCTTGCAAGACGAGGTTCAGCCCTACTTTTATGGACGGCAAGCCGGTTCTGGCGCGTGGCATCCTTACCTACAATTTCACCTTCTAACGGTTGATTCACTTATCCCTTGGGGCGCATACTTCGCGCAGTTCCTTTCCTGAAGATTATGAGAATCTTCGCAGTCATCCGATTCCTTCTTACTATCACGCTGCTCTGTTGCTTTAACGCTAATGCCGCTATCGTTACGCCCCATCCTGAACTGAGACGTGACGAGCCGCGCTTTTCCGTCGGCCTAGATTTCTCTTCGGAGGGACGATTCCCTTTAGCATACATAGAACTCTCAGTTGTCGCGCCGGACGGAAGGGTTAGCTGGACGTACAAGGCCGAAGGTAAGGAGCAGACCGACGCGCTCATCAAGCAGGAGGCGTTGACGCCGGAGGGCTGGTACGACATGTCAGGCAAATACACACTCACAGTCTCGTACAGGATAGAGGGCGAGGCCGAAAGTCTCAGGGCGGAGAGTCAGGAGTTCGCCGCAGACGGGCAGGAGCTTCGGGTAGGGACGAGGCTCTGGTTCATCAGCGACAAGGAGACGCACAAATCTTTCCTCGCCAGCATGACCTTGACGAGATACCTATCAACATCTAGCAGCGTGTGGCTCGTCGGTAAGTGGAACCCTTCGCGGGAAGGCCGTCCCCGGTACGAAATCGTCAACTCTCTGACGCAGCCCATTTACGGGGTCGGATGGGAGGGCAACTTCTTCGGCCACGTCGAGGCCGAGGCCAAAGGACATTGGAGAGGTTACCCGCGCGGAGGGTTCTGCGGCACGGTCAGCGCCGGAAAGCCGATTCAGCCGGGCGGGAAGGATGATTCCATTGAGGGCTATTTCATGGGCGAAGTAAGCCCCTTCGCCAAGGGTAGGTACAGGTATGTGGTGAGTTATTCACTCGAACCATCCTCATTCGGAGTGCCTACTTCTTTCACCGACGCGGGGAGGACTTTCAAGCGGATGACTGACGTGTACGAGGTCACGGAGGAGTTCCGGGTGGATTCAGATGCGAAGCAGCCTCAGTCTTGAAGGCCGGCAGTAAGCAGTAATAAACAGCCGAGGCCGGGCACTACATCAGAAAGCCTACATAAACAGGGGTGCGGCATGAAACGTCTCGCGTTCCGTTTTGCTGTCCTAATCGCCACGACTCTCATCTGCCTCGGCTCGACGGCACGGGCGAGAGAGGTGACGCAAATCAAAATAGTCTCGATGTGGGGCGGCTTGGGCGTAGGAAAGCACGACGAACTTCTAATCACCCACAAGCCCGGAGGCTACTTCGCCAGCGGCAAGAAGGTGCAAGACCAACTCGTCAAGAACCTCCTCGACGCGGTTGATGCGCCAGCCTTAAACGAATTGGACTTATCGAACCTGGGTCTCACGCAGGACTGGCTCGACGCCAACGCCGAGCCAGCCGTGAGAGAGTACGCTGACGCTTACTACTCCGCCTCCGCACCGAACCTGCAAGCCCTTTATCTCTCCTCATTCAAAAATCGGGAGTTCATCAAACAGCTAGTGCCGTCGCTCTTCCCCGGCGGATGGACTGACGACTACCCGCGCGTCGAGGTAGAAATAACCGACAGCGGCGGAGGGGCAATCAAAATAGCGTCCGAGGTACAGCAGGATTACATGCTGCCGTGGGAGGTCAGCAAGGACGGGCAGACGGTCAAGACCTATAACGCCGACATATCACGCGCTCTGGCGTCGCTACTGCCGAAGAAGTTCGCCAACCGGGAGCGCATTAGCGGCGACGGGTTCAGGCGCACGCTGGCCGAGGACGTGATGCGCGAGATTAAAGACCAATGGGACTTGCTGGACGCGGAGAATAAGACCGGCAAGTATCTGCAAGCATTGAAGGGCATCTACACGGTCGAGGCGGCTGAGCTTAACTCCTACCACAACGTTGACTTCGGCAAGGAGTGGGTCAACGGCTCTTCTGGCGAGGACAACTTACAGGCCACGCTCAGGCGGAAGGACTTACCGAAGAATTTCCAAATCGGCATCGCTCTGCGGTTCAAGGGCGGCGAGGTCGAAGGCGTCGAAGGTTTTAAGAACGCGGCAGACCGCTACATCAACTTGGCACTCTCCGTGCCGTGGGTTAAGGAGTACATGGCCTCGAAGCCGAATATGGAGTTTGAACTGAGGTACGTGGGTGACCGCTCGTTCAGCGAGAAAGCGATGCGGGAATTCGCCGCCGACATGAGGCTCAAGGGGAAGGACTCTCTGGTCAACGAGGTCGAGGCGGTGCAGAAGGACGCGAGCCTTCTGGCGGTGGGGTGGAAATACAACAGGGACTACTGGATAGTCCTGCCCGACAAGCGGTTGGTGCTGTGGCGATATGGCAAGTACCGCGAGCCGATTAAATGGGAGGGCGAGCACTTTGCGAATTGGGAATGTAGCAGCTATCAGGGCAAGTGCATCGGCGCGGTCATTTCGCCCGACGGTACAGTCCTCTCGAAGTGAGCGGACGCGCAACCCTTAGCCGGAATGAAGTGCTGATGAAAAGCATTCTTTACATCCAGCTTTGCGCCTTAGTACTCGGCCTGTTTGCCGTAGTCTGTCTCGGACAGAGCGGTCTGACCCGCGAGTGTAAAGAGAATGATTATATCTGCCGGTATAATAATTACACCCGTATAGTCTTCGACAAAGAGACTATCCTGAGAAGTTCACCCGCAGCGACTATGAGTATGGGGAGGGTTGGCGCTCGTGACCCTTGCGCTGATATATCTTCGTGTCTAAAACTATTGAGTGGCGATGGATGGATTATGCTGAGGCAAATGTTCGCCATACTACTTATTCTTTTAATCCCCGTCGCGGGATACGCGCAAAGGTTAGATGGCGCGTTGATAAATGCTGCCGGTGATGGCGACGTTAAGACTATCCTCTCACTACTCCGCAAAGGCGCGAACGTTAACGCCAAGGATGGTAACGGCAGAACGCCGTTGATTGCGGCGGCACAGTTTAGCGCCCTCGGCAGCGTCCACGCCCTTCTCAACAACGGCGCTTCGGTGGACGCGAAGGATAAGATGGGCAGAACTGCTTTGATTTGGGCTTGCGGCAGAGACAGTCTTCCGGTCGTGCAAGCTCTACTCGGCAAAGGCGCTGACGTGAACGCGATGAGCGATGCCGGCTCTGCTCTGATGTGGGCCTCGCTAAACGGTAACGCCGCAATAGCGCTGCTCCTGATTGAGAAGGGATCGGACGTGAAGGCGAAGGAGAAGGACGGGAAGACGGTTCTGATGCACGCGGCGTTGGGCGGCAACGTCAGCATCCTAAAAGCTGTCCTTGCCAGAGGAGCGGATGTGAACGCGAAGAGTGGTGACGGCAACACCGCCCTGACGCTGGCCGCCTCTACTTCCGACGACCGCCTAGCGACTGTAGAGTTTCTGCTGGCGAACGGCGCTGACGTTGATGCGAAGGACAGCGAAGGCGTGACAGCATTGATGCAATCTGCGGTCAGAGGGAGCGAGGGCGTCGTGAACGTGCTTCTGGCTAAGGGCGCGGACGTGAAGGCGAGGGACGACGACGGGGCGACTCCGTTGATGTGCGCGGCTAAGGGAGGGCACTTGCCAATCGTCAAGGCGCTGTTGGCTAAGGGAGCCGACGCGAACGCGAAAGACAAGAGCGGGGCTACGGCTTGGGACTACGCGAAGAAGAGGAACGACGCACCTATGTGCCGGGCTATTGAGCAGGCTCGCGAGAATTAGCCCATCCCGCGACACTATGAGAGGACAATGGGAATCGGCTGTTGGTCTCAACAGTTGAAATTGTGTGCGTCGAAAGCAAAATTCAGGACAGCGATAAGCCCACTCGATTACATGGTGACGCGCGGCGGCGACTAATCTCTTCACGTGTCAGCATAGGAGTGAGGCGTAAGATCATTTCAGAGATTTACTCTCACACTCGACTGTGTAAGGCTTCTTCGTCACGTTATCCACGGCGTACAGAATTATCTGCCTGTCGGCGGCCTCGACCGTCACCAAGACCTGAAGCATCCCCCGCGACACCTTCGGCAGTCCGACGACGTGGCAGACTCCCAGCGCGTGATTCTTCGACACAACATTCTCCTTGCCCCTGAACAGGCTGACTTCCAAGCTGGTCTGGTTGTCCTGTGCCGTGCCGAAGTTCTCCGTGTCCCTGCAAGGCGTCCGGCATCCCGTCTTCAGGAGTGGGGTGAAGACGCCGCCCAGCGTCTCAATCCCGATGTCCTCGACAAGCGCCCCGTCGCCCCCGACTGCGGGCGTGTCGCGCTCGACCAAGACCTTTCGCATCGGCTCCGATGCAGCCATTCGCGCCGACTCAGCTTTAGGTGGATTGGCGACAGATTTACAAGCACTAAAGGCGACAGTGGCGGCGAGCGAGGTTAGGCCGAACACTCTTAGGGAAAACCGAATATGATGCAGACAGGCTCGGATAATCACTGCTGATGCCCCAGCGCCTTCAGGCTGGTTTCGGCGGCCTCCCTCACGTCCTTGTTCTCGTCCCTGAGCATTTTACTGAGCACGGCGATGGACTCGGACGAGTCCAATCTCTTTAACCCCTGCGCGACCCTCAGCCGGACGAACCAGTAGCCGTCACCCCGCATCTTCAGCAGCAGGCTTAATGCCTTCGGATGCTCGCTGCTCTCCAAAGCGCTCGCCACGTCCAGCCGCGTCTCTTCGTTCGGGCTGCCCATCGCCGCTTCCAGGGCGGCGACGGCGGAGTCGTCGTTGAACTTCGACAGTGCGGCGGCGGCCTGTCGGCTCGTGAAATACACGTCCGTCCCGTCCTGAGCTTTGCCGAACTTTTCGAGCGCCTGCGCGAAATACTTGATTGCCCTTCTGTCGTTAATGTAGGCGAGGGCTTGTGCGGAGCGGGACGATTCGGGATCGTCAATGTCGAGCATCGCGCTTCCCAGCGAGTCAATAATCTTTCCCATTTCGCTATCGTCGTAGGGGATGATTTTGATGTGGGCGGTCACGTCGGCCTTGACGACGGAGCGGGGAGACTTCGGCGCGTAACTTTCTACCCGCAGCGACTTCTTAACGTTCACGGTGTAGGAACCCGCGCTCTCGAAGGTCGCCCAGTGCGGCAGGAACAGCTTCGTCACGTGGATTCCGTTGGCCGGAATCCTTGAGCAGCCTATAAAGCCTCCCATCCATATCGTAACCTCCGGCTGCGGGACGGGCTTGCCGCCCTCGCCCGTGACTGTCACCTTATAGCTGTCCGGCCTCCCTATGTTATTGCGGTAGTCGCCGCCCTCTGTGACGCACAGGTCAACGGACGAGAAGTTTCTTATCTCGAAAGATATGAAGGAAGGCTCGCCGAGCATTATCGTATCCTTGTCGGGACTGAGGGTGACCTCGATTTGATAGCCGTCGTCCGTGACGGCGGTCTGGGCGTCGGTCGGGGAGGCGGTGACCGCGAAAGCGGAGAGGGCGAGGGCCAGCAGACTGAAGGCCACCGTCGGGCGTCTTCTCACATACTTGTCCATCAGCTTCGTACCTCCGATTAAGACACGAATTTGGGCGTCACCCTTCTTCGAGTAAATCCGTGAGTTATTAAAACACCGACGGATGCTTTTTACGGATGCTTTTTGTTGTACTCCGCCACGAAGTCGTCCGTGACGTTCGTCAAACCCGCCCCGGCGAAAGGCACTCCCAAAGGCTTCGACACGTCAACGACCAAAGAGATTTCCTTTTCCTTACAGAATGAAGAGAGTTCGTTCCCGATGTCCTGATAAATCGGGCCGGTGAGTTCTTTGACGCGGGCGTCGAGTCGCCTCTGCCCGTCTCTCCTCTTGTTATCCAGTTCCTTCTCTAAAGCCTTCCTTTCTTTCCCCGCAGGCATGGCTTCCGCCTTCTTTTGTAAGCCTTCCACTTCCTCGCGGAGGGAGGCGAACTCGCGTGTCAGTGTGTCGAACGCACTTCTCAGCCGGGTGATTCCGGCTTTCGGGTTGGCAAACTCGTCGGTGTTGATGATGACAATCTTCCCGCCGCTGTAGCTGTCCTCGCCCATGAAGACCCAGCCCAGCGACAAGTCGTTCGCCGCCAATATTTCGTCGTAAGCCTCTTTCCATTTCGACTGAGCAATCAATAGGAGCGCTTTATCAGCGTGTGGCTTGGCCTTTAATTCCGCGCCGCTGAGCCTTGTCGTCGGCTTAGGCTGTTGGGCGGAAGCGTCATCCGTTGACATAAAGGCGAGAACCGCCGCGAGGGTGAAAACGGTAAGCGCAATAGGGAGTCTCAATTCAGTCATCCTTTCTATGCCGCCACGAAATGAACGCCGCGACCGAACCCAAGACAATCCCGCCCGTCGGCGTAATCCAGTCGTGCCAGACGAAGATTTTAAGATACAGGACTTCAAGCATGATCAGAGCCGCGGTGACTAATGCAACGCGCGAGCGTGTGCTCAGCAAAGCGTAAGTTAAAAACAGCGCGTGGCCTGAGACGTAAGGCACATCACCTATAACGCGCCACATTGCGGTCAGAACAACAATCCCGTCAATTACGAATTGTGCGCGAGTCCGCTGATGAACTCTTTCCGCGCGGTCGAATAAGAAGGCCACGAACGGGACGACGATAGGGACGACGTAGAAGTATTGGTTCGAGAGTTTGTCGCCGGAAAAGCGCAAGGTGGCGTAGCCAGCGTATAAGGCCGCGCTCAGTAAAGATAGCGCCAAGACCGACGGCGGATAAAAAAGGCGCGACCGTAACAGCATGAGAATGGAGACAGGCGCGAGCGGCGATTTTGAGCTAGTGTTGTCTTACGCCGTAGGCACGGGACTCTTCAACGCACGTAACCATTTACTTCTTAGGTGAGAGAAGTTTTACCGAGTCCAAGAAGTCCATCGCCACCTTCTCGAAGTCGTTCTCGTAGTTTATCCCGTGCCTCTCCCTCTTCTTGACCTCCGCCGACATGAAATACATCCTGTTCTTAAGGCGTGAGCCGGACGTTCGGCGGATACCACTTTAACTTTCTGCCTTCCGGCACGAGATAGCCGAAGTATCTCTCAGCCGGGACGCCTTCTTTCGAAACCTGAGCGGCGTAGGCGTCGCCTGAGACCTCAAAGCCGATAAGCCCAAGCGAGAATGGCACGGAAGAGAAAACCCACTCTCCGATACCTTTCAGCCACTCGTCAACCGGCGTCTGCCACTCCCTGTGCGTCGCGCTCGTCATGTCGAAGGGGTAGCCGCCGACTTCGTAAACGTCGCCCAGCGTTCCCATCGGCATGTAGAAGTCCAGCCAGTCGGGGCCGTCCTCTTCGCGGATGAGACAGGTGCCGCAAGCAACCTTCTGCCCGTTCGGTAGGAGCGCCAGCCCTTGCAAGTGCGTCGGCTCCGCGAGCGCGGGAGGGACACTTACCCGCCGCTGTTCGTGCGGCTCTTTGTCGCGGTCAAGGTAGCAGCCTTCCAGCGCGGGGTGACTCCACACCGCTTTTAACGCGCTCAGCAGCCTTTCGCCAGACCTCCCGCCGACCTCGATGGCGAGTTCGTAGTAGCCGCCGAACCAAGTTTCGGGCTTCGTGAAATACATGCCTCAAATGAAAGCCTGCGTCCTGCTGCTCCCGAAATCATGTTCACTGACGAGCCGCACAATCGCTTTAGCAATCTTCCGGCCTCCGGCTTCTGACGGTTCAATCTCGTTGGCGTAATCCCCGTCCTCATCACACACGAGCCGCAAATCAATCAGAGGCGCTCCGGCTTGGAACGCCCGCCTGATTATCACGTCGTTAAAGATTGTAAGGGCTGAGACCGCAATCTTCTGAACCAGCGGGTCGGGAATTTGCGGGTAGTAAAGCTCGGCGCCTCTCGAATGACTTGAGACGGGAGGCGAGTGCGTCGCCGCCCGGCGGGTCTAGAGAATTTTAAGCGTCGCTCACCAGCCGAACGAGAAGGCGCAGGAAGTTATCTGCCAGCGGCCTTCGCGCTTCTCGTAGCGGCGCGTGAACTGGTATTGCGGCGTCGTGAAGTCGTGCCCGCGGAAGCTGCCTGAGAGTCGCGCGTTGCCGCTCACCCAAGCCTCGCCGCCCCGGACGCTGACGCTCACGTCCTGCGTGTCGAGCGACGTGACGACGAACAAGGGGTTAGCGATCATCGCCAGCTTGCCATTCTTCGTCATGCGACCGCCGAAGGATGTGAAGTCGTCGGCGAGCACGCGGTCGAGCGCCTCAAGGTCGCGTTCCTCGTGCGCGCGGACGTACTCGCGCTCGACTTCGAGAACCGCGCGCTCGTCCTCCGTGTGCGGCGCGGCCGCCGACGGCCAGACGCGCGCGCTCAAGCCGGAGATCGTGATGCCGACGACGAATGTGATGATTGCGACCGGAAGGCGTGTTGCGATGTGGCGCATGACCCGTACTCCTTGCTTTTCTCTTTTGTGATACGTTAGCACGCGCGCCGGGCCGCGACAAGGATTTCGACCGTCCGCCGGGTGCACGGCACGCGAGATTTTACAACCCGTGTTCGCGCCGTCGAATCGTCGCGTCCGAGAGCCGAGATGGAATCTACAGAAACGTCACGCGCGAGCGCCGCGGAAAATTCTTCCGGCGGCGAGACACGGAGCGTGCGTCGAAGCGTCGTCGAGTCGGGAAGCGCACGACGGAAGGCCGTCGCATTCGCACTCGTCTTCGTGGCGGCGCTCGGCGTGAGGCTTCTGTGCTGGAACGACGCGCGAACGGAAGCGTGCGCGGTGCAAGCGTCGGTCGCGCAGAACTACAAACACCTCGCGCGCCTTCTGCGCGAGAACGGCGCGGCCTCTTTCTTCGACCCCGGCTCGACGACGAGCGACCCTGACTTGCTCGGCCACCCGCCCGGCTACCCCGTCGTACTCGCTCTCGTCTATGAACTCTTCGGCGAGTCGGACGCGGCGGCGCAAATCTTTCAACTCGCGTGCGACTCGCTCGCCGCGGCGCTCGTCCTTCTAATCGCGGCGGAGCTTCTGCCCTTCGGGGCGGCGATGGCGGCGGGCACGCTCGTCGCGCTCGCGCCGCAGTTCTGTTGGAACTCAGTTCTGCTTCTGCCCGACACGCTCGCCGTTCTGCCTCTTCTGCTCGCGGTCTATCTCGTCGCGCGCGCGAGAAAGGGCCGCGCCGTCTTCAAGACGTTCGCCGCGGGCGCGCTCGTCGGCCTGTCGTGCTGGCTCAGGGCGAACGCGCTCCTGCTCGCGCCGTTTCTTCTTCTACTCCTGCCGTTCGTCTTCGCGAGAGGCGCGAGGCTTCGGCCCGCGCTCGCGCTCGTCGGCGGTGCGGTCTTCGCAATCGCGCCGCTGACCGTCCGCAACGCCGTAGTCTTCGGCCACTTCATCCCGGTCTCGCTCGGCGCGGGGCAGACGATGGTCGAGGGCATCGGCGACTACGACGCGCAGCGACGCTTCGGGCTGCCCGACACGGACACGGAACTCGCGCGCGTGGAGGCCGAAGAACACGACCGGCCCGAATACGCCTTGACGCTCTTCGGCACGGACGGCGTCGCGCGCGACCGCGAGCGGACTGCGCGCGCGCTCTCGGTCGTCAGCGCTCATCCTCTCTGGTTCGCTTCGGTGATGACGAGGCGCGCGGCCTCGATGCTCAGGCTTGAGAGGACGCCGCTCACTTCGACTCTGGAAGTCAGAGCGGGCTGGACTCGCGCGCCGCGGCTCGTCGTTCGCGCCGCGCAGAAACTCTTCGTCACGGCGATTGACCTTCCGCTCGTCGCGCTCGGCCTCTTTATTCTCTTCAGGAGGAAGCAGACGCGCACGCTCGCGCTCCTTCTCGCCGTGCCGCTTTATTTCCTCTGCGCGCAGTCGGCGCTGCACACAGAGTATCGCTACGTCCTCGCCGTCCACTATTTTCTTTTCGTCGTCGCGTCGGTCGGGATTTATCAAGTTGTGTTGGCGGCGCGGCGCACGTGGCGTGAACTCTTCAAAGCGCGAACAGCTTCTCCTTGATGGCCTTTAGATTCTCGGCGGCCTCGCGCCGGTAAACTTCGGCCCACACGTCGATCTCGCTCGCGTGGTGGCCTGAGAGAGCGCGGCGGAGTTGCGCGGTCAGAGCGTCCACGTCGCCGAAGTCGTAGAGAAGCATTCCGCGCGTCTCGCCCGCGCGCGTGGCGACGACGGGCAGGCCGCACCAGATGGCCTCGACGCGCGACAGCCCGTAGCTTTCGAGTCCGAACGCGCGGACGAATGCGTCGCTGCGTTTGAAAATCCGGAAGACGTGTGGGCGCGCGACGTTCTTCAGGACGACTATCCACTCGCGACCACGCAGGACTCGCGCGCGGTAATCTTCGTTGCGCGCAAAGTCGCCGTCGAGCAGCGCGAGGCCGATGTCTGCCTGCGTCTCGCGGCGCAGGCGTTCGACCGCCTCGGCCACGTGCAGGAATCCGTATTCGGGGATGAACGCGCCGACCGAGCAGACGCGCTTCGCACGCCGGGTGTAACCGCCGAGCGTCGCCTCGATTTCCGCGGGCAGTTGAGAATCCGCTTCGTTTTGCTCGACGGGCAGAAGGCTCCCGACGAGCGAAACCTTTTGACGAACGCGCACATCTTCGCGAAGCCAGCGCTCCAACTCTTTGCCTACGACGACGAACTCCGTCACGCCCCCGGCCGCGAGCCGGAAGAGTGCGCGCCGCAGAGGCGAGAATTTTTCTTGGCGCGAAGCGAGCGACCCGTCGTGGACGATCTTCACCCACTCGAAGCCGAGCAGCCGCTTCAGAATCAACCACACGGGCACGAGCGCGCTCGGATACTCAAGAAGAAAATGCGTGCAGTCCGCGACGCGCGCCCCTCGCCCCTCGCGCAAGAGCAGTGGAAGAAGCTCGCGCCGCTTGTCTTTCATGAATCGT
Organism: Pyrinomonadaceae bacterium; assembly: GCA_035474235.1. GTDB lineage: Bacteria > Acidobacteriota > Blastocatellia > Pyrinomonadales > Pyrinomonadaceae > QHXN01. Next base: position 52,917 of record DATINM010000087.1, on the reverse strand, counting down.
ATATTCGGCCCGCTCACCCGCTCGTCGCCGTAAGTCCAAAGACGCAGGCCGCTATCTCCGAGCGACTCGAACAGCGTGCTGATATAAACTGAGACCCCGCCGAATGGCGGCGGGTACGGGCCAAGGAGGACGACTTTTTTACTCATGCGGGCGGAAGTCCGTAGTCCGAAGTCCGGCGTCAAAGAGTTGAAGTCAACGGATGGCTCAACAGCATAATTCTCAAGATTCGTCTTCGGCTCGAACGAGCGCGGCGCGCGTCTCGGTCGTCGTGCCGTCGTACAACCACGCGCCTTTCGTCGAGGCCGCGCTGCGCTCCGTCTTCAAACAGACGCGCGCGCCCGCGCGCCTGCTCGTCATCGACGACGGCTCGACCGATGGCTCGCCGCAGGTCATCGAAAGACTTTTAAGCGAATGCCCGTTCCCATGCGAACTCGTCGCGCGTGAGAATCGCGGCCTGTGCGCGACGCTCAACGAAGGGCTTTCAAAAACCCAAGGCGAATATTTCGCGTACCTCGGCTCGGACGACCTCTGGCTCCCCGAATTTCTCGACGCGCGCGTCCACGCGCTCGACGCGCGCGAGCGCGCCGTTGTCGCATACGGCCACGCCTACATCATAGACGAAGGCGGGCGTGTAGTTGACTGCACGCTCGACTGGGCGCGTTACGCCGACGGCGACGCGCGCCCGATGCTTCTCGAAGAGACTTACGCGCCGATGAGTCCAACGGTCTTGTATCGCCGCGCGGCGGTCGAACGCTACGGTTGGAACGAGCGCGCGCGGCTCGAAGACTACGAGCTTTACCTTCGACTGTCGGCCAACGGCGAGTTCGCGTTCGACCCGCGCGTCCTCTCCGCCTGGCGCGGGCACGGCGCGAACACGAGCCGCGACTTTGTTTGGATGATCGAGGCGCGTCTCGCCGCGCAGCGCGAAGCCGCCGAACAACTCGGACTCAGCGGCGACGAACTACGACGCTACCAGCGCGCGCTCTGCTTCGCGGGCGCGGAAGACCTCCTGCGACTCGGCGACAAAAAGGGCGCGCTCAAATTTCTGCGGCGCGGTCTCGGCGGCTCTCCCTCTGTGAAGGCGCTCGCGCGCGTCGCTCTTCGTCTCGTCGCGCCTTACTCGCTCGTCCGACGCCGCAAAAGGCGGACTGCCGAACGCGCCGCGCGCCGCTATGGAACTCTCGACGGCTAAACGGCCGGGCGCTCGATCCAGCGTTCGTACCAGAGGCTCAGATTCAGGAGCGCCCAAAGGTGAAAGCCCCAGTCGCGCGCGCCGCGGCGATGCTCGTCGAGTAGACGTGCGACTACACGGTAGTCGAAGAAGTCGCGCCGCCTGAGCGTCGAGTTCATCAAAAGCGCGCCGAGATGCGCGCCCGTCTCGCCGCGAAACCATTGCGTTACCGGAGCGCCGAAGCCGCGCTTGCGACGGTAGAGCAAGTCGCGCGGCAAGACCTCTTCGAGCGCGCGCTTCAGGACGTGCTTGCCGCTCGCGCCCTCGACCTTCAAAGCGCGCGCGACGCCCGACGCGTACTCGACGAGCCTTTGGTCGAGGAATGGGACGCGCGCCTCGACCGACGCCGCCATCGTCATCTTGTCAACGCGCATCAGCAGCAACTCCGGCAGACGCAGTTTCAATTCGAGATAAGTCATGCGTGAGAGAAAGTCCGACTCGGGGCGTTCGCGCGCGATGCGTTCGAGGTCTTCGCCGACGACATCGAAGGAGGAGCGCGCGGCGTGTCGTGCGCGCATCGGCGGCGAGAGCAGACGAGTTTTCAGCGTCTCGTCGAAGACGACGGCAGCGCCCCAGAAGAGCGCCTCGTCCGCGCCGAAGCGGCGGACGATCTCAGCGGCCTCTGCGTTCTTCGTCGCCGCGCGCACGAGCGGCGCGGCGACGGCGCTCGCGGCGCGTCGCGCAATCCGAGGCGCTCGCTCGGCGTGACGCCAGAAACGCTCGTGCAGTCGAAGATACTTCACGTACTTGTCGTAGCCGCTGAACAACTCGTCCGCGCCCTCGCCGACCTGCGCGACGACGGTGCCGGAGTCGCGCGCGAGCTTCGCGACGAAGTAGAGCGGTACGCAGACCGGATCGGCGACCGGCTCGTCCTGATGAAAGACGAGTTCGGGGAGAAAGCTTTTCATCTCTTCCGCGCCGATGATTATCTCGTGGTGATTCGTCGCGAAGCGCCGGGCGGTTTCGCGCGCCTGATCGAGTTCGTTCAATTCTTCATTGTCGCGGTACGCGACGGTGAAGGTTTCGACGGGGCGCGACATCTGCTCGGCCATCAACGCGACGTTGGCCGAAGAGTCAACGCCGCCCGAAAGAAAGACGCCGAACGGAACGTCCGACATCATCCGCTTTTTGATTGACTCGCGAAGCAAACGGAGAATCTCTGCGCGCACGTCTTCCTCGCGCGGCGCGCGCGAGCCGTCGCCGTTTGCCGCGCGCGGCGGCGGCAGCGCATCCCAGTAGCGCGTTGTCTCGACCGAGCCGTCGCGACCGGCGACGATGAAGTGTCCGGCGGGAATCTTCTCGACGCCGCGAAAGAGTGTGCGCGGCGCCGGCGTGGTCAGAAAAGAGAGGTAGTGATAAAGCGACTCCTCGTCCACCTCGGCCGTCAGCGAAGGATGCGCGAGTATCGCCTTTATCTCCGAGGCGAAGACGAGACGACCGCCCGCGCTGGCAAAGTAGAGCGGCTTGACGCCTAACGGATCGCGCGCGAGCACGAGCCGTTCGCGATCCGAATCCCAGAGCGCGAGGGCGAAGTCGCCTTCGATCTCTTTTACGAAATCGAGTCCGCGCTCTTCATAAAGATGAATGATCGTCTCGCTGTCGGTGCGTGATTTATAAACGTGCCCGCGCGCTTCGAGTTCGGCGCGCAAGTCCGCGTGGTTGTAAAGCTCTCCGTTGAAGACGAGCCACATGCCGCGCCCTTCGCATCCGCGCATCGGCTGATGGCCGGCGTGCGAGAGGTCTATGATCGAGAGCCGCCGGAAGCCGAAGCCCAAACGCCCGCCGTCGAGAATTTCAGCGCCCGCATCGTCCGGCCCGCGGTGCGTCATCGTGTCGCGCATACGCTCGACCGTCGCGACTTCGACGCGCCCCGACGCCGCACCGTACTCCCAGACTCCGCAGATGCCGCACATGAATCAGCTACTCACTCGAACGTTTGTTCTCGCCGGTCGCACACGAGTCGCGCGCGCGTCAACTCTAAACGCGCGAGCGCGTCTTCGCCAGCGCCGGCGGGCGCGAGAAGCCAGCGCGCGACGTACGGCGCGCTCGCGCGCAACGTCCAGACGGCGGCGACCGTTGCGACCTTCGAGCCGTAGCCGCGCGAAGACCAACGCGGTTCGAGTTCAACCCCGCCGAGCGACGAAAGGGACGCGACGACGAGACGCTCGCCGCTCTCGCTCTCAAGAATCTCGACCGCCGAGCCGTCGAGCACGCGAACGTCGCGCCCCGGCGCGGCGTGGAAAATAAATCGGAAGTCGTGACGCCCTGCGCCCGCGAGCGTGTCTTCGACGAGCCAGAAGCCTTCGCGCTTGTCGAAGGTGACGGCGCGGCGGTGCGTGATGGGCCCGGCCTTCAAACGCTCGTAGCCGTGGTGCTCCGCGACGACGACATCGAGCGCGGCGTCGGACTCGAAGCGAACGATGCGCGGTCGCGCCTCGTCGCCGATAAAGAAAGGCGCGGACTCAAGACTGGTGTTCTGTTCCTCGCCGTCAACCTCGACGGTCGAATGATAAGCGGTCGAGCGGAACTGCTGCCGCGCGCGCAAGTCCGACGTGTAGACGTATGTGCCCGCGTCGGCGACGAAGCTTGTGCCGCGCGCCGAGACTTCGACCGAGAGCGCGTCGTTGTGCGCGTGCGAACCGCGCCCCGACATCCCCGCGCCGCTCGCGCTCAGCATCAGATAGAGGTCGCCTTCGCGCAGGACGCACGCGCCCGCACGCTCGAAGACGACGGACTGTGACGAGCGCGTGCTCGCTGACTGCGGCGTGTGCGCGGGCAGAGTCGAGAGTGCGGCTTCGTTCTTCAACTCCGAGTACGAGCGCACGCCTTCCGCGCCGAGAAGCAGGAAGAGTTCTTCGGGCGCTTCGCCGGATAGTTTGAAGCGCGGCTCGCCGAAGAGCACCGCGCCGATGCAGGAGAGATATGCGTGATCGTCCGCGTCGCGGCGTACAAGCGGCATGAACTGGCCGCCGTCCGTGTCGCCGACGAGCGGCGCGCGACCGTCTGGCCGCAGGTACGCGCGCAAGTATTCGAGCATCGAGCGGAGTCTCTGCCAATGCCTTTCGTCAATCTCGATTCCGTTGGCGCGGCAGAGAATGAACGTGTAGAGGAAGAGTTCCGTGACGAAGCGGTGATAGCCGGTCGAGGCTTCGCAGTCCGCGCCGTCGTCGAACACCTGCTTGTCCATCTCGCGCAAAACTTCGCGCAGGCCGAACGCGCGCCACCCTTCAGCCGCGCGCAGTTCCGGCAGCAGCACGCCGAGCCAGAGCAAGCCCACAACGTCCGAAAGATAATGATTGCCCGTCGCGACGAACGAGAACTCAAGATTGCGCCGGACGTGGGTTGCGTGCGCGTCGAAGAGCGCGAGCATCGAGGCGAGCCTTCGCTCGTCGAGCGCGCGCGAGCCGCGGAAGATTTGGAAGGCGGCGAGAAGGTTCGTCGCACGCAACGCGACCTCCATCGAACAGGCCCAGTTCGGGCCGAAGCCCAAGGGGTTCTGCGCGCTCCAACTCTCGACCTGTCTGAAAAACTCTCCGGCGAAACTCTCTTCGCGCCCGACGGCGTAAGCACGCGCGAGCGTCAGCAGATGGCCCAGACGATTCAACTCCCAGAGCACGCGCACGTCCGAGCCGTCGCCGCGCGCGAGCCGAACGTCGCCGTGAAACACAAGCGGCCAGCGCCCGCCCGACGCAGGGTCGCGCAGCCAGTCAATCTCCTCGCCGAAGTCCAGCGTGCCGTAGCCGAGCAGCGGCCAGCGATGCGCCGAGACTATCGCACGCGCCTCTCGAAGAAGCGCACCGAAATCGACGACACCGCCGGAGAAGGCGACGCCGCCGGACTTCGCCGCTTGCGCCGGCGGTTCGTTGAAAGCCTCGGACGGTGCGTGCCGGCGTAAAGCCTCGGATGGTGCGTGCCGGCGTTTGGACTCCGCCGCGTCGAACTCCGCAAAGAACCCCGGAGTCGCGCGCGTGCGAAAGTGCGCGAGCAGTTCCGCGCCGCTCATGCGCTCGAAGGCTTGTGCGAGTCCGGCTTTGGGAGGCTCGCCGCCGTTACGGGCGTCGAGCGTCGCTCGCTCGCGGCGTCTTCGCAACGCGACGAAGACGCGCCTGCCCGCTTCAAGCAGCGCCGCGCGCGGACTCACGCGCCCGCGCAACGCGCGTTTGATTTTGCGTGTGACACTCATGCTTCGGTCAGACGCTTCATCGCCGCGAGGTCTCCGTAGGTCGTGCCCTCGAAATTCACGCCGGGCGCGTAGCGCAGCAAAAGCGGCTGCGGCGGCCAACGCAGGACGAAAAGCGCAGAGGGCCTGTCGCGCTCGTAGAGGTAGAAGACGAGCGGTCGCGCCGCGAGGTCGAAGAGCGTCAAGGCGAAACAGGCCGAGAGCAGCACGAGCACTGCGCGCCGAGCACCGCGCGACCGCGCGAAGCCGAAGGCGTAAACCGAGAACGCGAAGAGCGCCGCCGGAATGAGCCGCGCCCCTCGGAAGTATGGCGGCGCGCCGACGACGACGGGCGAGAACGCCACTGTCGCCAGAACAGCACAGAGCAGCACGCGCCGCGGTGTCACAGACATGCCCCGGAGTTTATTTGAAACATCGCGCGATGGGAATGACGGCGGCGCTGTTGACGCCTTAAGTTCGCGCTGGCTAGACTGACCGTTCCGCTTTGGGTGCTTGCGCGTGCGTGCCCGCGGCGCGGCTGGACGTTCCGATGAGCCTTAAGGCAAGCGAGACGACGGAAGGAAGTTTCGCCGCTTCACCTGCGCGTGCGGGCGCGGGCGACGACGGCTCGGCGCGCGCCGAGGGCGCGGCGCACGACGCGCCGCGCGTGCTCGTGCGCTCGGAATCGTCGGGCGTCCAGTTGAACCTCACAGACCTTTGGGACTACCGTGAGCTTCTATACTTCCTCACGCTGCGCGACATAAAGGTTCGCTATAAGCAGACATTGATGGGGGTGGCGTGGGTCATCGTCCAGCCGCTCGCGACGATGCTCCTGTTCACGCTCGTCTTCAACAAGATCGCGCGGCTCGACTCGGGCCCCGTTCCCTATCCGCTCTTCGCATATTCGGGTCTGCTTCTGTGGACGTTCTTCTCCGTCTCGGTCACGTCGGGCACGAACAGCCTGCTCAGCAACACGAGCCTCGTCACAAAAGTCTACTTCCCGCGCGCGTTCATCCCCGCCGCCGCCGTCGGTGCCGGACTCGTTGACTTCTGCATCGGCTCGTTGCTTCTGGTCGCGCTCGCGATCTACTACGGCGCGCACGTGACTATAGGCTTACTGCTTCTGCCCGTCTTCGTCCTGCTCGCGATCATGCTCGCGCTCGGCTGCGGTATGCTGGCGGCTGCGCTGACGGTGAAGTACAGAGATCTGCGGCACGCGCTTCCGTTCCTTCTGCAACTCTGGATGTTCGCGTCGCCGGTCGTCTATCCGCTGCCCGCGGCGTGGCGCTGGCTCTTCGACTTCAACCCGATGACGGGCGTCGTCGAAGGCTTCCGCGCGTCGCTCGTGGGCACGGGCTTCGAGTGGCGCGCGGCGTTGGTTTCGGCGGTCGTCGCACCATTGCTTCTGGCCGCGGCCTTCTACGTCTTCCGCAAGCTCGAAGACACTTTCGCCGACGTTATCTGAAAATCAGATGGAGCCAGTCGCCGTCAGAGTCGAGAATGTGGGCAAGCGCTATCAGATCGGGGCGCTGCACGCGGGCTACGACACGCTCCGGGAGCTTGTCGGCGAGGCGCTGCTCGCGCCTTTCAGGCGTCTGCGGGGCGGCGAGCGAAGGAATCGCTATGAGACGCTGTGGGCGCTCAGCGAACTGAACCTCGAAGTCCGACGCGGCGAGATGCTCGGCATCGTCGGTCACAACGGCGCGGGCAAAAGCACGCTTCTGAAAATCCTCTCGCGCATCACGCGTCCGACCACGGGCGAGGTCGAAATCCGTGGGCGCGTCGGAAGCCTGCTCGAAGTCGGCACGGGCTTTCATCCAGACCTCACGGGGCGCGAGAACGTCTACCTCAACGGCGCGATACTCGGAATGCGGAAGGCCGAGATCGAAAAAAAGTTTGACGAGATAATCGCCTTCTCCGAGCTTGAGAAGTTCGTCGAGACGCCTGTGAAGTTCTACTCTTCGGGGATGTACGTCCGCCTCGCCTTCTCGGTCGCCGCGCACCTCGAACCCGAAATCTTAATCATGGACGAAGTGCTCGCCGTTGGCGACGCCGCGTTCCAGCAGAAGTGCCTCGACAAGATGCGCGAGATTCGCCAGCGCGGCCACACGATCTTCTTCGTCTCGCACAACCTTCCGGCGGTCACGCGGCTGTGCAAGCGCGCAGTCCTTCTCGACCGCGGGCGCATCGTCGCCGACGGCCCGGCGCAGGAGGTCGTCAATCGCTACCTGAATTCGAGTTGGAAGGCGGGCGCACAGCGCGACTGGCCGGAGTTGTCGGACGCGCCGGGCGACGCGGTGGTGCGGCTGCGGCGCGTGAGAGTCTGCGACGAGCGCGGCGAGGCCGTCGCCACGTCCGACATACGGCGACCCGTCCTCATCGAAGTGACTTACGACGTGCTCGAAGCAGGCCACGTGCTCACGCCCGCCGTCAAGCTCTTCAACGACGAGGGCACGGAGGTCTTCGGCACGCACGACACCGGCGACGAGTGGCGAAGGCGCGAGCGCGCCGCCGGTCGCTACACGAGCGCAGTCCGCATCCCCGGCAACCTTCTCGCCGAGGGCAGCTTCGTTGCGCACGTCTCGATAATGTCGCACTTTCCATCTACAATTCTGCACGCGCGCGCCAAGGACGCCGCGGCCTTCCAGATCGTTGACGAGTCGGAGGGGGCTTCGGCGCGGGGCGACTACGCCGGGCCGATGCGCGGCGTCGTGCGGCCCCTGCTCGGATGGACGACGCGCGCCGACACCGCCGAAGGCTGACTTGAAAAAACTCCTCAGCGAAAAGCTCCCGCCCTCTTTGAAGCTGCGACTCAAGCGCGTCGGCTTCGCGCCCGTGTCATGCTTGCTGCGGCTCGGCGCGCGCGCCTACAACTTCGCCGCGCGTCTTGCCGAAAGCGCAGAGGCCAACGGTCTCGACCTGCGCCGCGCGTGGGACGTTCCAACGTGGCCGCGAGCGCCGCACTCCCACCCTTGGGGCGCGAGCGATTTTCTCTTCCTCAAGCGAGCGGCGCGGCGAAGCGGCGGCGCTCGCTTTGACGAAGCGACTGTGAGCGAGCCGGGCGCGGCGTCGGCCAAAACGTCACGGGCGATCAAGACTTCAATCGTCATCCCCGTCTTCAACAAGGTCGAGTTCACGTTCCAGTGCCTGCGCTCTCTGCTGCGCGAGATCGACTTCGACGAAACAGAGGTCATCGTCGTCAACAACGCCTCGACCGACGAAACGCGCGAGGTTCTGTCGCACTTCTCGGATACGGTGCGCGTGATTGACAACGACACGAACCGGGGCTTCGTTGACGCCTGCAACGAGGGCGCAGACGTAGCGCGCGGTCGATTCATCGTCTTCCTCAACAACGATACGGTCGTGCTGCCCGGCTGGCTCGATAATCTCGTCGAGACGGTCGAGTCGGACGAGCGCGTGGGCGCGGTCGGCTCGATGTCTCTCTACCCGGACGGGCGCATTCAGGAAGCGGGCGCGATAGTTTGGTCTAACGGCGCGGCATTTCACTACGGCCGGGGACGTTCGCCGCAGGATCGACGCTTCACGTTCACGCGCGAGGTTGATTACTGCTCCGGCGCGTCGCTGCTCGTCCGAAAAGAGTTGTTCGACCGGCTCGGCGGCTTCGACCGGCGCTACGCGCCCGCCTACTACGAGGACGCAGACCTCTGCATGGGCGTGCGCTCGCTCGGATTCAAAGTCGTCTACCAGCCGCGCTCGCGACTCGTCCACTACGAAGGTGCGACCGCCGGCACGGACACGCGCGCGAGCTTCAAACGTTTTCAGGTCGTCAACCGCGAGAAGTTTCGAGAGAAGTGGAGCGACACGCTCGCTCGCTCGCACCGCCCCGAAAATCCGCGCGAGGCCGAGCGCGCCGCGAATCGCAATTGGGACTTTCAGGTCGTAGTCTTCGACGACCGCACGCCGACGCCCGACCGCGACGCCGGGAGCGCGCGGATGCTCTTCATACTCCGCGCGCTCAAGGAATGGTGCCACCCCGTTTTCATGACGACGGCCAAGCGGCACTGGCCCGAATATGAGAGGCTTCTCTGGAAGGAAGGCGTCGAGACCGCGGGCGTACTCGAACTGCCGCGCCTCTTGAAGACGAGAAGGTTCCGCGCGGCGGTCGTCAGCCGTCCCGACGTGGCCGCCGCGCTCGTCAAACCGATACGCCGCGCCGACCCGCGTGTGAAGATCGTCTTCGACATGGTTGACGCACACTTCATACGGCTCGCGCGCGAGGCCGAAGTGACCGGCGACGCCGAGATCGCCCGCGAGGCCGCGCGCTACAGAAAGATGGAGACGCGGCTTGCGCGCGCAAGCGATCTCGTCTGGTGCACCTCGGCGGCGGACAAAGAAGCATTGGAGCGCGAGTCGCCCGGCATCCCTTCGTTCGTCGTCCCGACGATTCACCGCACGCACCCGCGCGGCCCCGCGTTCGATGAGCGCGAGCACCTGCTCTTCGTCGGCAACTTTCTGCACCGCCCGAACGCCGACGGCGTGCGCTTCTTCGTCGAAGAGGTGCTGCCCTTGGTGCGCGAATCGCTCGCGTGCGTCGAGCTTCATCTCGTCGGCGACAGTGCGCCGCGGGAGTTGGCGGGGCGCGAACGCGAAGGCGTGCGCGTGCTCGGCTACGTGCCTGAGATCGAGCCTCTGTTTGCGAGAGCGCGCGTCTTCGTCGCGCCCGTCCGGTTCGGCGCGGGCATCAAGGGCAAGGTCGGCGAGGCGCTCGCATACGCCCTGCCCTTGGTCACGACGACGATTGGGGCCGAGGGGATGTTCCTGCGCGACGGCGAAGAGGCTCTGATCGCCGACTCTCCGCAGGACTTCGCCGCAGCGGTCGTCCGGCTCTACAGCGACGCCCGGCTCTGGCAACACCTGTCCGACAACGCCCACGCGCACGTCGAGCGAAACTTCTCGCCGCGCGTCGTCGGCGCGATAATCAACGACTCGATAAGAAAGGCTCTGGGGGAATCGAACACGGGCAGCGATTAGCGGAACGAGCAAAGGGTCGTCGCCCGTCGCGCCCTCGAAAGAGATTCGTTGCCGCGGCCACGAACGCGCCGGAGACCCTCGACGTTGGCGCGCTGGATGCTTCGCTCCTGCGCTCGCTCGCCCCGCGCTGGCGTCCACGGCCTTTCGCGCAGTGCGTAGCCGCTTGGCGCGACGATAGAAATGTCGCAACCGATTTGTAAACATTTTTCGGGACAGTAAAGGCTGTAGTTCGTGTCATCAAACGACCGGCAAATTTCAGACCCGCGCGCTTCGCGGGAGTGACCGACCGAAGGCACGAGGCAGGAGAGACACGGTTTCGAGACGAAGATGCAGAAGCCTCATCAGTTTTTACCGACCGAAGAAGAAGAGACGCTCGTGACGCCGCGCTTCGACGACGAGGAGACGGTCGTTGCGCGCCGCGTCGTCCCGCTCGAAGAGTTCGGGCAGGCCGAGCCGGTCGCGGCACAACCCCTTTCGTCCGCGCCTCAATACACGCACGAGCCGCCCGCTTCGCGACGCAGTTGGTCGCTTGCGGTCGTCGTCGTCTCCGCGCTCGTCGGCGGAGTCTTCGGCGGCGCGGGGCTGTATCTCTACCAGAGTCGAGCGTCGTCGCCGCGCGCGACCGAAGCGCACGCGGCGCAGCCGGTCGTCGCCCCGACGAACGCGCCCGCAGCACCGCCTGCTGAGCCGACGCCCGCGGCGACTCTCGAAATCGTCAACTCTCAGCCGGCCGCGCCGACCGCGCAGCAAAACTCCGGGGCGCAGACGGACGAGTCCGACGCAACGCCCAAAGGTGGCGCGAGCGCCGAGCAACACAGGGACGCCGTTGACTCGTCCGAAGCCGACGAGCGCAAAGCCGACGACGAACGCGCCGCCGCGCCCAAGCACGGCAAAAAGGGCGACCGCGACGAGGAGATTCGACGCGACGAGCGGCGCGCAAGGCACTCGGACTCCGACGACCAACTCTCGCGCGACGACGACGACAACGCCCCCGTCGCGCGCCGCGTTGGTACCATCACGATCTTCGACCGCCCGCGCCGCGCCTCTCGCCGCGACCGCCGACGCTCCGATTCCGACTCCGACCGCCTACGCAGAATCTTCGAGGGACAACCGCAGTGAAGGGATGAAGGCGGAAGGATGAAGGATGAAGTGAAAGCAGCTTGGCTTCGCTTCGTTTCGCTTAGCTTAGCTTCACTTCGCTTAGCTTCATCCTTCATCCTTCCGCTCTCATCCTTGCCTTCGTCCTTCGGCCTTCATCCTTTATTATTTCCGGCGTGAAGCGTGAGCGGGTTGACAGGCTGCTTGTCGAGCGCGGACTCGCGCCGTCGCGGACTCGCGCGCAGGCGCTCGTGATGGCGGGGCGTGTGATCGCAGGCGACCAGCGCGTCGAGAAGCCTTCGGAGACTTTCGCGCCGGACGCGCCTCTGCGTGTGCGTGGCGCGGACGACCCTGCGTCGCGTTACGTCGGGCGCGGCGGTTTGAAGCTTGAGAAGGCGCTCGACGAGTTCGGCTTCGACGTGAGCGGCTTCGCCTGTCTCGACGTTGGCGCTTCGACGGGCGGCTTCACCGACTGCCTCTTGCAGCGAGGCGCGCGCCGCGTCGTCGCGTTGGATGTCGGCCACAACCAGATTGACTGGCGTCTTCGCACAGACCCGCGCGTCGAGGTTCGCGAAGGCGTCAACGCGCGCTCGCTCAGACCGGAAGACTTCGGCGAAGCGTTCGACCTCATCACGATGGACGTGTCTTTTATCTCGGCAACGAAAGTCATGCCCGCGCTCGTGCCGCTCTTGAAAGACGGCGGGCGTCTGGTCGTCCTCGTCAAGCCGCAGTTTGAAGTCGGACGCGGCGAAGTCGGCAAGGGCGGCATCGTCCGCGACGCGGCGCAGCACGCACGCGTCGTCGAAGAGGTCAACGCCGCCGCGCGCTCGCTCGGCCTCTCGGTGTGCGGCGTCACCGAGTCGCCCATCACGGGCGCGGATGGCAACCGCGAGTTCCACGCCTTGTACGAGCTTGAGCGCGAAGCCGACGAAGGCGCGCGGACGAAAGCGAAAAGTTGATGAGGAAGATGACGGAGGCGCGTGCGCTCGCGCGTTTGCAGCAGAGCAAGGCCGCGTTTCAGACTCACATCAAGCTGAACTTCGAGCGCCGCGCGGTTGACTGTCGCGCATGCCCGACGCCGGGCGTGTGCTGCACGGACGCGCACTTCGTCAACGTCAACATTACGCGACTCGAAGCCGTGGCGATTCGCGAGACTATCCGGCGCACGCCGCGCCTGACCGATGAAGAGAGGCGCGCGGTTTACGTCCGCGCGCGCGAAGCGGTCGAACGCTACGGACTCTCCGCGTCGGGTGACACGTTCGCGCGGACTTACTCGTGCCCGCTCTTTGCGAAGGGCGTCGGTTGTCTGGTTCACCGCCGCGCGAAGCCCGCGCCGTGCATCCAGCACGCATGCTACGACGACTGGGCAGACGTGCCGCCGCTCGATACGCAGTGGCGCGAGGAGCGTCGGGTCGAGCAGTTGAACTCGGAAGTTTACGGCGCGGCATGGGAATGGCTCGCCGTCCCTCTGTGGCTCGCGCTCGTTGACCCGAACTCGGACGGCTCGGAGCTTCGACGACTCGCGCGAGTCTGGGAGTCGCGTCGCGCGCACGGCGACTCGCGCGACGAAGCGGCCCGCTCCGTCGCGCGAGCCAAAAGCAGAACCTTGCCCGTGCTGCGCGCGTAAAGTCTGGCGGACGCCGAACGCCGGAGTCTTCGGGCGTCAACATCACGAACAAGAGCGGAGGTCTTCGATGTACTGCCCACACTGCGGCACGGAATCAACGCAAGGTCTGAACTACTGCAACCGCTGCGGCGGAAACCTCGGCGCGTTCACGACGAATGCCGCGCAGGAGATGCGACCCGCTGTCTCGACGGGCACGGCTTGGGCCGCAGGCTTAACGACGGCGGCGCTCGTCCTCATCGGCCTCGGGATACTTCTGGGCACGCTGACAGACCTCGCGCGCGCGCTCCCCGACAAAGCCATTATCTTCATCATGGCCTTCGGCTCGCTGACCGTGCTCGCGAGCGCCGCGCTGCTAATGCGCTTCTGGATGCACCTGCTCGTGGGCAGGAGACAGTCCGGCCTCGCGTCACTCATCGCCGCGCGCCGCGCCGCCACCGGCGAACTCGGCCCCGCGCGCGTCGGCGCACTCCCCGACACGCCGTCAGCGCCCATCTCAAGCGTCACCGAACACACGACCCGCACGCTAAGAAAATGACGAATGCGGAATGATGAAGGATGAAGTGCATGCAGTTCTTATCTCATCCTTCATCATTCCGTCTTCATCCTTTCCCTTGACCCTTCGCCACGCGCGCGTCTATCATCCGCGCAAGTTTTCAGAGTCAAACTGAAGCCTTCGCCGTCTCGCCGCGGTCACATGTAAAGACCGGGGCAGGCCCGCACAATCAGAGCCGGTCGGGTGTTCTTCTCCGGCCCGTTTTTTTCGGCGCATGGATAAACTCGTCGTCCGACGCATCGGCGTTCTCGTCAAGCCGAACCACCCGGAAGCGCTGAAGACCGTCTGCCGCCTCGCCGAGTGGTGCGCGGCGCGAGGGCTGGCGCTCGTGGGCGGGCCGCGTCTCGACCGCGAGAGCATCGAAGCGGAGACGGGCTGTTCGGTCGAGACGCTCGAACACGCCGAACTCGTCCGCGCCGTTGACCTGATCGTCGTGCTCGGCGGCGACGGGACGATGATCGCATCGGCGCGCATGGTCGGCGACGCGGGAACGCCCGTGCTCGGCGTCAACTTCGGCACGCTCGGCTACATCGCGGAGTTCACAATCGAGAACATGATCGCGTCGCTCGATTCGGTGCTCGCGGGCGACTACACGCTCGACCGCCGCCTGATGCTCGCGGCTGAGGTCTTCCGCGGCGGCGAGAAGCTTATGCACGACCGCGTGCTGAACGACGTTGTCATCTCGAAGTCGGCGCTCGCGCGAATCATCGAGATCGAGACGTGGGTGGATAAGAAGTTCGTCAACCTCTTCCGCGCCGACGGCCTCATCGTCTCGACGCCGACCGGTTCGACGGCCTACAACCTCTCGGCGGGCGGCCCCGTGATTTATCCTTCGATGAACGCCGTGGTTGTGACGCCCATCTGCCCGCACACGCTCTCGAACCGCCCGCTCGTCGTCGAGGACACGGTCGAGTTCGAGATGATTCTGAAGACATCGAAGGAGGAGGTCGCGCTCACGCTCGACGGTCAGGTCGGCATCCCGCTCGAATACGAAGACCGCGTCTGCGTCCGCAAGAGCCGCACGACCTTTAATCTCGTACAGGCGCGCACGCGCAACTACTTCGACGTTCTGCGTAACAAGTTGAAATGGGGGAGGTGAGAAAAGTGATGAGTGATGAGTGATGAGTGATGAGTTGAAAGCAAACTGCCTTCGACTCATCACTCATCACTCATCACTCATCACTTCCCAAATGTCTGTCGAAAACGACTCAACCGTTGCGCCGATGCGGAGGCCGTGGTGGAGGCTTTCGCTGACGGGGTGGATTCTGGTCGGGCTGGTCGCGGGCGGCGTGCTCGGTTACTTTCGGCCCGACTGGGGCAACTCGCTCTTCTTCCTGCGTAACATCTTTCTGAATCTCATCAAGTCAATCATCGCGCCGCTCGTCTTCTCGACTCTGGTCGTAGGCATCGCGGGCGGCGGCGACTTGAAGAAGGTCGGGCGCATGGGCGCGAAGGCGCTCATCTACTTTGAGATCGTCACGACCATCGCGCTCTTCATCGGCCTCGCCGTCGTGAACTTTACTAAGCCGGGCATCGGCGTCGTGCTCACCGGCGCGAACACAGGCGCGATTCAGACCGTACAACAGACGCAGCCGCAGACGTTCACCGACACGCTCACGCACATCTTCCCCGCTTCAATCGTCGACGCGATGGTGCGAGGCGACGTTCTTCAGATAGTCGCCTTCTCGATTCTGTTTGCGATGGCCGTCTCGGCGCTCGGCGAGCGCGGCAAGCCGATCCTTCGCGCGTGCGACAGCCTCTCGCAGATAATGTTTCGCTTTACGAGCTACGTGATGATGTTCGCGCCCATCGGCGTCGGCGCGGCGATGGCGCACACGGTCGCCAATCAAGGGCTGGACATCCTCTGGAACTTCGCCAAGCTTATCGGCTCGCTCTACGCCGCGCTCGTCATCTTCATCATCTTCGTGCTCGGCGCGGTGATGCTTTTGGTGCGCGTGCCCGTCAGAAAATTCTTCAAGGCCGTGCGCGAGCCTGCGACAATCGCGTTCGTGACGACGAGCAGCGAGTCGGCACTACCGAAAGCGATGGAGGCGATGGAGCGCATCGGCGTTCCGCCGCACATCGTCGGCTTCGTGCTGCCTACGGGGTACAGCTTCAACCTCGACGGCTCAACTCTGTATCTTGCGATGGCCTCGGTTTTCGTCGCGCAGGCAGCCGAAGGCGCGGGACTTCCGCACATGGGGTTCGCGCGGCAGCTAGTGATGATGCTGACGCTGATGCTCACGTCGAAAGGCGTCGCGGCAGTGCCGCGCGCGTCGCTCGTCATCCTGCTCGCCACGCTCAACACGTTCGTTCCCGAATACGGCGCGCTCGGCGTCGCGGTCATCTTCGGCGTTGACGAGTTGATGGACATGGGCCGCACCTGCACAAACATCATCGGCAACTGCCTCGCGACAATCGTCGTCGCGCGATGGGAGGGCGAGTTCGACGACCGGCGCGCAGCGGTCTTCGGCACGCCCGCCGAAATCGCGCTCGACTTGAAGCGGGGCGAGCCGGCCTTCGCACAGGCCGCGAAGCTCGGCGACTGAGTTCGCTCGGGGCCACGCGCGACCGCCGCGCGAAATCAAGTCTTGATACTCCCGTAAAACTTCCGCCAGAAGACTGTCAGAAGCTAATGCCTCTCGACAAAGGGGTCAGTGTGTCGTGCGGTCGCGTACATTCCATGCGCCGCGAACTTTCACGAGTTAAGGAAAACGAGATGATTCTCTCAAACGGCGACGGCAACACTGACGTGGCGACCACGCTCGGTCGCGCGACGCTGACGGCTCGCTTCGGGAGTTATTGAAAAATTTTTCGCAGGGCGTCGGCGCGTTTCGCGTCGGTCGAAGTCGCGCCGCCCTGATTTCAAGCGGGATTGAAACAAGCAGGGAGGATTCATAAATGGCTAGCAATGACGAAGTGATCTCGACTCTCAACAACCTGATCGAGACGTGCCGCGACGGTCAGAATGGCTTTCAGTCCGCCGCCGACGGCGTGAAGAACGCGGAATTGAAGTCGCTCTTCTACTCCTACTCACAGCAGCGCGCGAAGTTCGTAGGAGAGTTGCAGGACGAGGTGCGGCGTCTGGGCGGCGACCCGGAGACGACGGGCAGCGTCGCCGCAACGCTCCATCGCGGGTGGATTGATATCAAGTCGGCGGTGACGGGCGGCGACGAAGGCTCGATCATCTCGGAGTGCGAGCGCGGCGAAGACTCGGCGGTCTCGAACTACCGCGGCGCGCTCGACAAAGACCTGCCCGCAAACGTGCGCGCCATCGTCGAGCGGCAGTTCTCGCAAGTCAAGGAAGCGCACGACCGCATACGCTCGCTTGAGCGTTCGAGCGGCGCGGGCGCGTAAATGAAACAGGGGGCCGGCCCGACGGCCCGCGTTCAATTCGGATTTAAGACATAGGGAGGGAAGGCAATGAGTAAGAACACCGTAAGCGGCGCTATCCTCGCGCTCGCGGCGTGCGCGGCGCTCGCCGTCGTCGTCGCGGCGAGCGCGAGCAACGCTCAGAACATGAACTCGAACATGAGCAACATGAACTCGAACAAGAGCCACGGCTCGATGAAGATGACTTCGGACGAGAAGTTCGCGAACGGGGCGGCGATTGGCGGCATGGAAGAAGTCCAACTCGGACAGTTGGCCGCGCAGAAGGGCGCGAGCGACGACGTTCGACAGTTCGGCCAGCGAATGGTTGACGACCATACGAAGGCCAATCAGGACTTGATGCAGGTCGCGTCGGGCAAGAGTTGGACGCTGCCGACCGCGCTCGACGCGAAGACGCAGGCAGACGTGCAGAAGCTCACGGCGCTCTCCGGCGATAAGTTCGACAAAGAGTACGTGAAGATGATGGTCGAAGACCACAAGAAGGACGTGGGCGAATTCCAGAAAGAGTCTACGAGCGGCATGGACGCCGATATCAAGTCGTTCGCCACGCGCACGCTGCCGACGCTTCAGGATCACCTACAGATGATCCAGCGCATCCACGACAAGATGATGATGCGCAAGAGCGGCAATCTGAAGAGCACTAACTCGAACTCGAACATGAACTCGAACTCGCATTAAGGCGAGTAAAGCCAAATTCGACCGACCGGCGGGCGCGACCGCGGACGACCAAAACGTCCGCGGTCGCGCCCGTACGCCTTTGAAGTGTCGCGCGCTTCTAAGCTCGTCCCGGCAATCCGCCGCGCCCGCCGACTCTTCGCCGGCACGCTCACTTCTTCTCGACGATGTCGGCCTTCAGTGTCGCCACGATGTCGAGCAGTTCCTTCTTCTCGGCTTCAGGGACTTTAAATTTGTCGAGCGTCTCGACAAGGTGTTTGCCCGCGATGTTCCACTCGTCTTCGGTGATGCCGAGTCCCGCGTGCGAGTCCTTCATCGTGCGCCCCGTGTAGATACAGGGGCCGCCCGTCGCCGCGCAGAGTTGGTCAACGACGTGCTGGCGAATGCGCTTCTTCGAGTCGGTGCTGTGGCCCACGAAGAAGCGCTCCAACTGCTTGTCGGCGACGAGACGACCGACGAAGTCGTCAACGACCGCAGCGATTGCGTTGTAGCCGCCGAGCCGCTCGTAAAGCGTCTTATTCGTCTGCGCACGCGCCGGGGCCGCCGGAGCCGAGGCGACCAGAACCACGAGGGCAAGTGTCGGAAGCAGCATTCTCAAAGCCGTCCGTCGAACTTTCATCGTCTCCTCCTGAAAACTGTTTTGAGATTCGACTGCCGCCGGTCGGGAGACCGGAGCGGGTCTTTTGTCGAGATATACGCAGGCAGGGTCAGCATCGGATTCAAATCGGCGCGGTTGATGCCGCTCGCGCGCGTCGGTTAAGATTCTTAGAAAGCGAGGAGTGGCGAGCGATGGCAACGACCGTGACCAAGATGACGCAGACGAACCAGCAGGGACTCGACATACGACCGACGCCGCGCGGGGAGATGAAACTCTACCCGCTCGACACCTTTCCATACGAGTACGCGGGGCGCGAGATTCGCATCAACTTCGAGCTTCCCGAATTCACATGCGTCTGCCCGTTCTCGGACTTCCCGGACTTCGCGACCTTCCGCGTCGAGTACGTCCCGGCCGAGCGCTGCATCGAACTCAAGAGTCTGAAGCTCTACATCAACTCGTTCCGCGACATTAAGATTTTTCACGAGCACGTCGTCAACGTCATACTCGAAGACTTCGTTGCGGCGTGTGACCCTTTAGAGGTCAACATCGAAGGCGACTTCAACGTCCGCGGCAACGTCAAGACGGTCGTGCGCGCGAGTTACAAGAAACAGTAGCCGGTTTTCAGTCTTCGGTTTTCAGTTTTCAGTCGGGCACTTCGGCGCGAAAGGCGATTCGCCGCGAGATAACGACGACACTGAACACCAAAAGCTGAAAACTGAAAACTGAAAACTGCTTATGGCAACAATCTCCATCGCGGCCCTCGCCATCGTAGGTTTCGTCCTTTTCTTCTTCGTGCTAAAGCGCCTTCTGCGTATGGCGCTGAGGCTCGCGGTCGTGGGCGCGATTCTTCTGGCGCTCGTCGCGGGGGCCGTCGCGTGGTGGTGGTATTCGCCCGCCGCGCGCGCGACGAATCAGAACAAGGGCGGCCCGGCGCGCGCGACGCGGCCCGTGCGCTAGGGGGTTTCGGCCTTTGGGCACAGGTGAGACCGACACCGACGCAGGCGACGAGTTCGACGCGCTCGCGGGCGCGCTCCCGACGCGAGAAGCGCCGGGACTGACGGTCGAAAGGCCGGCGAGACTCTGGCATCGCTTGGGGCGACTGCCGCGCAACGTCTTCGCGATTGGCTTGGTGAGTCTGCTCAACGACTCTTCGAGCGAGATAATCTACCCGCTGCTGCCGGCCTTCCTCGCCATCACGCTCGGCGCGTCGCCGAAAGCAATCGGCATCGTCGAGGGCCTGGCAGAGTCGGTCTCAAGCCTTCTAAAACTCTTCTCAGGCTACTTCAGCGACCGGACGGGAAGACGCAAGGCTCCGGTGGTCTTCGGCTACGGGGTTGCGAGCGTCGTGCGCCCGCTTCTGGGGCTGGCGACGAACTGGTACCAGGTGCTCGCCGTGCGCTTCACCGACCGCGTCGGCAAGGGCGTGCGAACGGCTCCGCGCGACGCGATGATCGCGGACGCCGCGCCCGCCGCCGAGCGCGGACTCGCATTCGGCTTCCACCGCGCGATGGACAACGCGGGCGCAGTATTGGGGCCGCTCATCGGACTCGCGGCGCTCGAACTTCTCGCTTCGGACGCGAACACGCCGACCGCGCTCGACTACAAGACTATCTTCCTGCTCGCCTCCGTGCCTGCGCTCGCCGCGATGGTTGTGATGATCTTCGCCGTGCGCGAGACTCATCCCGGTCAAGCCGCGACGAAGGCCGGTGCGGTCAAAACTCAAGCAACTTCCGCGGCAGCCGCGAACATCGACGCGCGTGCGACGAACGTCGAGGCTTTAAGCCCTGACGAGATCGAAGCTACGAAAAAGCCCCGGCTCTCGCTTCGCGGCTTCGACGCGAACTTCAAATGGTTCCTCGTCCTCGTCGCCGTCTTCACTCTGTCGAACTCGACCGACGCGTTCCTCATACGACGCGCGCAGCAGGCGGGCGTCTCTACGGGGCGCGGCACGCTTCTGCTTTGGGCTGCGCTTCACATCAGCAAGGTCGCAAGCTCGATTATCGGCGGCGACCTCTCGGACAGGCTTGGGCGCAAGACTTTAATCGTCTCGGGTTGGACGCTCTACGCCGGGGTCTATCTCTGCTTCGCTTTCGTCTCGACCTCGGCGGCGGCGTGGGCGCTCTTTCTGATCTACGGTATCTATTTCGGGTTGTGCGAGGGGACGGAGAAGGCGCTCGTCGCAGACCTCGTGCGACCCCATCAGCGCGGCACGGCCTTCGGCCTCTACAATCTGGCTTTCGGCGTGACCGTACTGCCCGCGTCTCTTCTGATGGGCGCGCTTTGGGACTGGCGCGGCCCCGCGACTGCGTTCGTCGTGAGCGCTTGCATTGGCTCGACCGCCGCGCTCCTGCTGGCGCTCTCCGTCCGCGCGAGACCGCCGCGAAGCGCGCGTTGACAGTGTCTCGCGTCAAGCTGTATATCAGCTTTGTCGCAAGTTTCCGTCGTTTGACGGTCGCCCGGCGGCAAACTTCCGAGTCAAATGAAACTCCCGCGAGCCTCAGAAGCCGTACTCCTTCAGGTGGAGGTCTTTCACGTCGCCCATGCCATTCGACAACGACATCTTCGTCTCTTACGCGCACGTCGATAACAAGCCGTTCGACAACCCGCAAGGGTGGGTTGACAGGTTCGTTGACAAGCTCTCGCTGCGGCTCGCGCAACTGCTCGGCGGCGACCCTTCGATCTGGCGCGACACGCGTTTGCAGGGGAACGAATACTTCACAGGATCAATCGGCGACGGCATCTCTTCGACCCGCCTTCTGCTCTCGGTCATCTCGCCGCGCTACGTCGGCTCGCCTTGGTGCACGGGCGAGCTTGAAGAGTTTTGCCGCCGAGCCGTCCAGATGGGCGGCGCGAGCGTCGGCAACCTGTCGCGCGTCTTCAAAGTCGTCAAGACGCACGTCGCCGAAGAGGAGATGCCGGAAGAGTTGCGCGGGCTTCTCGGCTATCACTTCTACGAGTTCGACGAGCGGGGTCGCCCGCGCGAGTTTCGACAGGACGACCCGCCGAACAAGGATCAGAGATACTGGGACCGTCTCGAAGACATCGCGCTCGACATCGTGAACGCGCTCAAGTCGCACCGCGCGTCGGCGGGCGACGCGCGGCGCGCGGCGAGCAAAGGCGAAGACGACGCGCTGCCGCTCGAAAAGAAAATCTATCTGGCCGAGACGACCTCGGACGTTTCCTCAGAGCGCGACCGCATACGTCGCGAGCTACAGCAGCGCGGCTACTACGTCCTGCCCGACCGCGAGCTTCCGCGGCACGCGAAGGATTTCGAGGAGGCAGCGCGCGACGCGCTCGCGCGCTGTGTGATGTCTGTCCACGTCGTCGGCTCGACCTACGGACTCGTGCCCGAAGGCGAGGAGGAGCGCTCGGTCGTGCGCTGGCAGGAGGAGTTGGCCTCAGAGCGCGGCGCGTCCGACCCTGCCTTCACGCGAATCATCTGGATGCCGCCGGGACTTGAAGCGCAGGGCGCGCGCCACCGCGCCTTCGTCGAAGAACTGAACACGAATCTCGGCGCGGGCGCGGAGCTTTTGCAGACGAGCGTGGAAGATTTGAAGCTGCGCGTGCTCGAAAAGCTGAAGCCGAAGCCCGCCGTGACGCAGGGCCAAGAGACGAATGGCGTCAAGCAGGTTTATTTAATCTGCGACAACCGCGACGTTGAAGACGTGAGGCCGGTCGAGGACTTTCTGTTTCAGGAGGGCTTCGACACGAAGAACTCCGTGCTCGACACAGAAGGGTCGGACGTTGCGCAGGCGCACCGCGAGTACATGGTCAAGTGCGACGCGGCGCTCATCTACTACGGCAACGCGAATCCCATGTGGCTTAGCACGAAGATTGACGATCTGAAGAAGGCGCGCGACTGGGGACGCGCCGCGCCCTTCGACGCGCGCGCCGTTTACGTCAGCGGGCCGCAGACGCCGCAGAAGCAGCGCTTCCGCACGCACGAAGTCCCGCTCGTCATGCAGAACTTCGAGGGCTTCCGCGCCGACGCGCTCGCGCCCTTCGTCAAAGCACTCCGCGCCGGAAACGGAGGCCGGGCATGAGCACGCAATTCGAGCGAACGGGAAATCCCTTCCCCGGACTCCGGCCATTCGACACCGACGAGTACAACCTCTTCTTCGGTCGCGACGGCCAATCGGACGAACTGCTGGCGCGGCTCGGCCGCACACGCTTTCTCGCCGTCGTCGGGACTTCCGGCAGCGGCAAGTCTTCGCTCATACGCGCCGGACTCGTGCCCGCGCTCTACGGCGGCTTGATGGCGCAGACAGGCTCTGCGTGGCGCATCGCAGTGATGCGACCGGGGAGCGACCCCGTAGGCAACCTCGCGCGGGCGTTAAGCCGTGACGACGTTATCGGCTCTCAGGAAGTTGACGACGACGTGCAGGCCACGATCATCGAGACGACTCTCAGGCGCAGCACGCTCGGACTCGTTGACGCCGTGCGTCAGGCGCGGCTCGCGTCGTATGAAAACGTGCTCGTCGTCGTTGACCAGTTCGAGGAATTGTTCCGCTTCCGCTCGATGCGCGAAGGCGGCAGCGAGGACGACGCCGCGGCCTTCGTCAAGCTCCTTCTCGAAGCGCCGCGGCAGCGCGACGTGTCGCTCTACGTCGTCTTGACGATGCGCTCCGATTTCCTCGGCGACTGCGCGCAGTTCTGGGGACTGCCCGAAGCTATCAACGAAGGGCAGTATCTGATCCCGCGCATGACTCGCGACGAACGCCGCTCGGCGATCACGGGCCCCGCGCTCGTCGCCGACGCGGAAATCTCCGCGCCGCTCGTCAACCGGCTCCTGAACGACGCGGGCGACAATCCCGACCAACTCCCGATTCTTCAGCACGCGTTGATGCGGACTTGGGATCACTGGACTGCGCACCGGCGCGACGGCGACACGCTCGGACTCGAAGACTACGAGGCCGTCGGCACGATGACCGGCGCTCTCTCCCGCCACGCCGAAGAGGCTTTCGCCGAACTGCCCGACGACCGCAGCCGCTACGTCGCGTCCTCTCTGTTCAAGGCGTTGACCGAGCGCGGCCCCGACAACCGGGAGACGCGACGACCCACGCGCCTCTCCGACATCTGTGCCATCGCCGAAGCGAGCGAAGAGGAAGTCAAGTTCGTCGTCGAGGTCTTCCGACACGAGGGGCGCTCGTTCCTGATGCCGCCCCCCGAAACCGAACTCACGCCCGACACCGTCATAGACATCTCTCACGAAAGCTTGATTCGCAACTGGGATCGTCTGAAGGGGTGGGTGCGCGACGAGGCCGAAGCAGCGCGAATCTATCGCCGCCTCGCCGGGGCCGCGAGTGATTACCGCGCGGGCGAGGTCGGTCTGCTCGACGACGTGACCTTGCAGTGGATTCTCAAGTGGAAGGAGGGTTACAAACCGAATCGCGCGTGGGGCGTGCGCTACCATCCCGGCTACGACGAGGCGATTGGCTACCTCGAAGAGAGCCGCGCCGCGAGCGAGGTCGCAGCCTCGGAGCGCAAACGCAAACAACAGGAAGAACTCGAACGCGAGCGCCGCGAACGCGAACAGGCCGAGTCGTTCGCCGCAGCGCAGGCACGCTCCGCGCGCCGTCTGCGCTGGCTGATGGCCGCGCTTCTCGTCGTCTTGCTGTTCGCCATAGCGACCGCGGGCTTTGCCGTGGCCGCGCAGCGCCGCGCCGTCAACGCTCAGCATCAGGCCGAGACCGAGCAGAGGAACGCGCTCGCCTTGCAGCACGTGGCCGAGCAGCGGCGTCAGGAAGCCGCCGCCGCGCTGGAAGAGGCGAGGGTCGCAAAGGGCGACGCGGAAAAGTCTCGCGACGATGCGAAGACGCAGGCCGATATCGCCAAACGCGCGGAGGCGAATGCAGAGGGCGAGAAGAAGCGCGCCGACGACGAGGCCCGCCGCGCCGAGCAACAGGCGACGGACGCGCTCAAAGCCAAGACGACGGCGGAACAGCGCGCGCGCGCGCTCGAAGCCAACGGCAAGTTCCGCGACGCGACCATCCACGCCGAGCGCGGCGAATTCCCCGAAGCGGTGGCGATGTATGATGCCACGATCAAGGGCTTGCAGCAGAACGGCGTCAAAGACACAGAAGGCGTGGCCGACACCTACGTCCAACTCGGACAGACACACTTCGGCGCGACTCAGGGCGCATCACTGACGGAAGGCGATAACTACTTTCACGTCACGCAGGCCGTAAACAGTTACGACAAGGCCGTGAAGAACTATGAAGATGCGGGCGTCAACGCGAAGGCCGCAGACACCTTGCTCTCCGTCGGTGCGACGCTTTTGAAAATAGCCAACGACGTGCCCGTCGGTCACAACGTCGGCAGCGCAGGCGCGGAGTTGGCCGCTCTCCGCCTTCCGACCGTCCAAGTCGCCGGCGGGGACGTTCACTTGGACGTGGCGGACGAGAAGGCCAAGCTCAAGAATGAGGCGCTCGAACGTTACAAGGATGCGTTCCTGCTCTACCGCAAGGCGGGCAACGAAGACGGCATGATGCAAGCCGCATATCGCATCGGCAACTTCTACCTGCGCGACGAACTGCCCGCGTGGCAGGACAAGACGCCGACGCTCGACACGGCCCTTTGCAACGGCCGCGCACAGGAATACATCAGCAACCGTCAGAAGGCCCTCTGCTACTTCAAAGAGTTGGAACGCCTGTCGCTCGCACGCGGCAAAAAAGACGCCGACATCCAACGTCTGCTCGTCTGGCTCGGCGGCATCAATCAAGAGATGGGCGACGCTTCGTCCGCCGAAATCTACTTTGAACGGGTGCAGCAGGCTTTCCTGAATTCGTACGGCGACACGCAGGCGCAGAACACGCGTGAGCAGAAGGCGGCGGACGCGCTGGGTTGGAGCGATGCCGCCGAGACCGCCGAGGACGCGGGGCTGTACGACACCGCCATAAAGCTTTATGCGAAGGCGTCTATCGCCTACGGTGGCGCGGGAAATTTCTACGGTCAGGGGCAGATGCGTTTTAAGAGGGGCGACCTCTTACGCCGACACGGCGACAAGACTTCGCGGAGCGCGAACGCAACCAGTCTGGCAATGACAGAGTTCAAGAACGCCATCCAAGGGTACAGAGCGCAACCGCAGAGCAACGCTGCCCTCAACGGCGGGAGCGATGAGTTCTTCATTATCGGCTCGTTCGCCGAGGATAACTACGACGAGAATTTGGCGCTCTACGCCTACAACACCGCGCTCACGCTCGGCGAGGCGAGGCACGACGAGTTGATGCAGGCGCGCGCGTTGAGCGGCATTGCCTCCGTCCAGACGCAGCACGACGCCGAAGCCGCGCGCCAGTTCTATATGCGCTCCTTCGGCCTCTACACGAAGCTGCGCGAACAGGTGCCGGCAACGTCCAACGTACCCATGCCTGAGAGCGACGAGTATCTCAAGGAGTTGGGGCGCATCGCCGCCGCCGTCAATTCACTCGACAGAGAGATAAGTGCGAAGGCGAGTGCGGATCATCAGACGCCGGGGGCGGACTCGCTCTGCCCGTTCCCCGTTATCGCCTACTTGCAGCCGACGACCGCAACCGACGGCGACACAGTCACCTTCTCCGCATACGCTGTTTACCCGGATATGTCGCAACTCAAATACGAGTGGACGCTCAGTTCGCCCGCGGCGACTATCGTTGACCAAAAGCTTGAGCCGTACCCAACCATACGAGTCTCGACGGACGGGGTCGGCAAAGGCGATTTGACGGCCACGCTCGTCGTAAGCGACGGCACGGGGGCGAACGCTTGCCGGCAGACGGTGCACGCCACGACGAAGCTCGCGGCCAGACCGAGCATCCCGACACCGTGAAGGCGGCCAAGTCCGCATTGAAACTCCGCCGCGACGCCCGCTGATGACATAATCTTTTTTTTCAGGTAGTTTGTTTTCACCGGAAACACCTTCGGCGACCGGCGGGAACGTCAGCCGGGC
The DNA here is from genome assembly GCA_035474235.1 of Pyrinomonadaceae bacterium. Taxonomy (GTDB): domain Bacteria; phylum Acidobacteriota; class Blastocatellia; order Pyrinomonadales; family Pyrinomonadaceae; genus QHXN01. Next base: position 26,673 of record DATINM010000087.1, on the reverse strand, counting down.
GGAGGTGTGCGAAAGCGCATGGGCACAGAGATGTTGACGCAGGAACTCAAACACCGGCTCGTCACGAAGGCGGAAGAGGTCGCGGCGGCGTGCGTTGAACTCGCGCGTTGCGGCGAGGTCGGCTTCGACACAGAGACGACTTCGCTCTCGCCGTTCGAGGGGCGCGCGCGTCTCGTGCAACTCGCCTCTCCCGAAATGGTCTTCGTCTTCGATCTCGACAAGCTCGCGCCTGCCGGCGACGCCGCGCGCGTCGAATCGCTTGAGCCGTTGCGGCGGCTTCTCGTCGCGACGCGCCCCGTTAAGATCGCGCACAACGCAAAGTTCGACGTGAAGTGGATGCGCCACCACCTCGGCGTCGAGGTCGGCGGCGACTACGATTCGCGCACGTCGGACAGAAACGAGGTCGAGCGCGGCGGCATATTCGACACGCTGCTCGCGAGTCAACTCGTCAGCGCGGGCGAGCAGGAAGACCGGCACTCGCTCGCCTCCGTCGTCGAGCGATACCTCGACCAGCCGGTTGATAAATCTTTGCAGGTGAGCGACTGGGGCGGCGAACTTTCCAGTGCACAAGTAGAGTACGCCGCGCGCGACGCCGCGCTCATGCTCCCCTTGCGCGCGAAACTCGTCGAAGCCCTTCGCGCCAACTCTCTGACGCGCACGGCGCAGTTAGAGTTCGAGTGCGTCGTGCCTCTGGCGGCGCTCGAACTCGCGGGCGTCTATCTCGACCAAAGTTGCTGGCGCGTCAAGCTCAAAGAGATCGCGCGTCGCCGCGACGAACTCTACGAAGAGTTACAGGACGAGTTGGCCGAAGAGTCCGCGCAGCAATCTCTGTTCGGTCCCACACGCGCCGACATCAACCTCGACTCGCACGTCCAACTCACGCGCGCCTTAACGCGCCTCGGCGTTCCCGTCCCCGATTCGACGCGCAACTGGAAATTGGAGCCGCTCGCCGCCGAGTTTCCGGTCGTGGGACGCATACTCGAATACCGCACGCTCCAGAAGACGCTCAAGTTCGGCGAGACGCTCGACGAGTCGGTCAACAAAGATACCGGACGCATTCACCCGCACTTCCACCAGATCGGCGCGCCCACCGGCAGGATGAGTTGCACCGACCCGAACGTCCAGCAGATACCGCACGCCTTCGATATGCGCCGCTGCTTCCGTGCGCCCGCGGGGCGAAAACTCGTCGTCGCCGACTACTCGCAGATCGAGCTACGCATACTCGCCGAGTTCACGAACGACGGCGGATTCGTCGAAGCATTCAAGTCGGGCGCAGACCTACACCGCACGACCGCCGCGCAGGTCTTCAACGTCAAGGCTGAAGAGGTGTCGAAGGATCAGCGCGACTTCGCAAAGCGACTCAACTTCGGCGTCGTCTATGGCATCGGCGCGCGACGCTTCGCACTGATGACAGGGTTGAAGGAAACGGAGGCCGAAGACCTCCTGCGCCGGTACTTCGCGACCTATCGCGGACTCGACGCGTGGCTGCGCGAGGCGGCACAGAAGGCTCTGCGCGAGCGAACCGCGCCGCGCACGGTCGCGGGCCGGCTCTTCCGTTTCAACTTCGACCCCGAAGACAAGCAGGCTGCATCGCTCGCGCAGCGCGGCGGCAAGAACTCGCCCATTCAAGGCAGCAGCGCCGACATCATCAAACGCGCGCTGCGCCTGCTCCACGACCGTTTGAAGGAGACTGGCGCGGCGACCGTCAACGTCGTGCACGACGAGATTGTAGTTGAGTGTCCCGCCTCTGATGCAGAAGAGATGTCGAAGACGGTCGAGCAGGCGATGTGCGCCGCGGGCGAGGAGTACGTCCGCGCCGTCCCGGTCAAGGTCGAATCGAAGGTTTCCGATGAGTGGGTGAAATGAAAAGATGAAGGCGGAAGACGGAAGGATGAATGAGAACTGCTTTCACTTCATCCCTCATCCCTTCAGAATCCTTCCGCGCTCATCTTTTTTTTCGTCGCCAGACGAAGAACACGGGCAGTCCAGTCAAAACGAACAGGAAGCCTATGCCGGATGTCTGCGGCGCGAGATAGACGAGGTCGAAGACGAGAAGCGCGGCGATGGCGATGTAGATTGCCGGCACGAACGGATAACCCGGCGTTCTGTAAGGGCGCGCGGCGTCCGCTGCCTTGCGGCGCAGGATGACGACGGCCCCGACCATCAGCACGTAGAAGATCAAATCGGCCGGGATGATGTATTCGAGCAGTTGCGTATAGACGTTGCCGTAAGCGACGTGGCCTGCGGCGTCGGTCGCGGCGGTGCGCGGCAGTGTGAGAAGCGCCGCCCACACGCCCTGCACGACGAGCGCGAAGGCGGGCACGCTGCGCGCGTTGAGCCGCGAGACGCTCTTGAAGAAAAGCCCGTCGCACGCCATCGCGTATGTGACGCGCGCGCCCGCCAGAATCAGCCCGTTGTTGCAGCCGAAGGTCGAGACGATGATCGCCACTGCCATCAAAGTCGTCCCCGCGGGCCCGAGCGCCGCCTGCATCGTCGCCGTCGCGATGCTGTTCGAGGGCTTCTGCATCGACGAGAGCGGCAGCGTCACGACGTATGCAAGATTGGCGAGCAGGTAGAGTCCGACGACAACGCCGCAGCCCGCGAGCAGAGCGCGCGGCAAGTTCCTTCCGGGGTCGCGCACCTCGCTGCCCGTGAACGTCACGTTGTTCCACGCCGACTGCGCGAACAGAGGCCCCGTCATCGCGCGACCGAGAAGCATCAAGAGCGCGAGCGCGCCCGCCGCGCCGAGTCCCGCTTGCACGCCCTGCGGAGTCCAACCGTTCGCCCAAGGGTTCCACCAGAAAGAAGTGAAGGCCGCGCCCGCTCGATTCCACCCGAGCAGTAGACCGACGACGACGAGCGCCGCGAGCGCCGCCGTCTTCGTGAACGTGAAAGAGTTTTGGATGAGCTTTCCGAGTTTGAGTCCGCGCGTGTTCGTCGCGGTCAGCAGGAGTATGAGAAGGATTGCCGTGAGTTGTTCCGTCGAGAGCGAGACGGCGTAGCCCTTGAACAACTGACGCGGCGCGACGACGTAAGTCTCGCCGGAGATCCAAGGCGCAAGCACGCCCGCGAAGCGCGCGAAGGCGACCGCCACCGCCGCAATCGTCCCCGTCTGAACGACCAGAAAGAGCGCCCATCCGAACAGGAATCCGACGGGCGAGCCGTAAGCCTCGCGAAGAAAAACGTACTGCCCGCCCGCGCGCGGCATCATCGCCGCGAGTTCCGCGCAGCACAAAGCGCCCGTGATCGTCAGAACGCCCGCGACCGCCCACGCCGCCAGAAGCCAACCCGGCGAGCCGACGAGCCGCGCGCTCTCTGACGAAGTGATGAAAATCCCCGACCCGATCATCGAGCCGACGACGATCATCGTCGCGTCGAGCAGACTCAGACCCCGTTCAAGGTGCTTCGGCGTGCGCGCGCCCGTTTCGTTCGCAGCCGACGCCTCGTTCGTCGCAGCGGCTTCTGTCATCATCGTCTTTGTCCTCGGATTTCAGACGAAAGGCGGCGAATGTTGTTACGCGCGGGCGCGCCGTGTCAAGGCTTAGGGGAAGTTAAAATCTTGAGCGCCGGGCAAGGCCGGGAATAATCCGTCAACAGAAATTTTTGATGCTCTTAGTGCGACGGGCCGAGGCGGCGTTCGAGTTGGCGGAAGCGCGGGTCTTTGCGGAGCGGGTCGAACATCGGCTCGACGTGTAGGTAGGCGAGGAAGCCTGCGCGCTGGTCGAAGGCGCGCGAGAGGTCTTCGAGCGCGCGGGCGTCGTCGCCGAGTCCGAGATGCACGAGCGCAGAGTAGTATGTGGGGACGAATCGCTCACGCGCGCACTCTTCCAACTCCGACAGAAGCGCGCGCGCCTTCCCGCCGTCTCCGGCCTTGCCGCAGACGTAGCCGAGGTGCGCCTTGAACGCGAGACCGCCGCCCGAATGTTCGACCGCGCGTTCGAGCGCCGCGCAGGCTTCCGGGCAAGAGCCTTTCTGCGCGAGCGCGAGTCCCATGTTCCAGTGCGCGAACATGAAGGTCGGGTCGAGCGCGAGCGCGCGTTGGTTCTGCTCTATCGCCTCGTCGAAGCGGCGCGCGAAGTAGAAGGCCCAAGACAAACTGACGACGGCGAAGAGCGAGAGCGGGTCAACCTTCTGCGCCTCGCGGCAGGAGAGCACGGCGCGCTCGTGCTGCTTCGTCGCCTTGTAATAGAAGCTCAGGCCGTCGTGCGCGTTCGCGTAGTTCGGGTTGAGGCTGATCGCGCGCCGGAACTCGCTCGCCGCCCACTCGAATTCGTACTCGTAGAGCAGGTGGAAGAAGCCGAGCGACGTGTGCGCCTCGGCCAACGTGTCGTCAAGCTCAAGCGCGCGGCGCGCCGCAGCCTCGCCCTTCGGGAAGACTTCCGTGGGCGGCTGCTCGCCGGTCGATGACGCGAGGAAGGCGTACGCGTCGGCGAGTCCGGCGTGCGCGAGCGCAAACGCCGGGTCTAGTTCAATCGCTTCGTCGAAGTGCTCTATCCCGCGGCGAATCCACTCCGTCATGCGCTTGTTCAGGCAGAAGCGACCGCGCAGGTAAAGATCGTAAGCGACTGTATTCTGCGTGTAGCGTTTCTCTAAACGCCGCTTCTCTTCGCCGGTGAGACGCAGACGCAGACGCTCGCTTATCTCGCGCGAGATTCTCTCCTGAAGGACGAAGATGTCCTCGTGGCGATGGCGGTAGTGCTCGCCCCAGATTTGCGACTCGGATGAAACGTCAACCAGTTCGGCGCTGACGACGAGAAGCTCGCCGACTTGAAGAAGCCTGCCCGTCATCACGGCGCGCACGTCCAACTCGCGCCCGGCGGCGAGCGGGTCTGCGTCGCATCCCTTGTAGCGGAAGACGGTCGCGCGCGGTACGACTCGCAACTTCGGTAGCTGCGAGAGCGCGTTGATTATGCTCTCGGTGATTCCGTCGGAGAGGTACTCGGCGCGCGGGTCTTCGGCGTCGTTTACGAGCGGGAGCACCGCGAGCGAGTCAATCGGTCGCTTCGACGCGGCTCGACGCCTGCGCGCGGGCGATAGTTGTCTCGTAAGCTGTGAAGAGGTCGAGATCGAGCCGGACTCCGACCCGCCCGCGCCGAGTATCTCCGTCGTCCCTTCTTCGACGACGCCCGCCGGGAGTTTGAAGAGAGTCGTGCGCTCGCCCTCACCGGCGTGCGAATCGGCGGCGAGCGGAGAGCCGCAAGCGCGGCAGAACCTCACGGACTCGTCAGCGTAAATTCGCCGGCAGGAAGGACAGCGTTTCATGCTTATCTCAAACGAAGGACGGGAGTCGCCGGGGCACGTGGCGCGCGCCCGCTTGCCGCAAGAATAACAGACGCCGAGCGCGCCGCGCACGGCCTCGGGCGGCGGCGACCAACTTGACAGCCGCGCCGCGCGTTCCATAGTCTTGCCTTTGAGCAATCATGCGTCACCCCGCCAAACTTTTCTGAACGGACACCCGAACACATCCATGATTAAAGATGAAATCAAAAAACTCGTCGAGGCGAAGCGGGCGCGCGTGGGCGTCATCGGCCTCGGCTACGTCGGACTGCCTTTGGCGGTCGAGTTCGCGCGCCGGGGCTTCTCGTCGGTCGGCTTCGAGGTTGACGCGCGAAAGGCCGAGGCGATCAACCGCGGCGAAAGTTACATCGGCGACATAGCTTCGGAAGTTCTCTCGGAAGTCGTCGGCGCCGAGCGTCTGCGCGCGACTACGGACTTCGCGGAGCTTGATGCGTGCGACGCCATAATCATCTGCGTCCCGACGCCGCTGCGGAAGACAAAGGAGCCGGACATCTCATACATCCTCGCCGCAGCCGAGCAGATACAACTCCGTCTCAGGCGCGGCCAACTCGTCATACTCGAATCGACGACCTACCCCGGCACGACCGACGAAGTGCTGCTCCCGATATTCGAGGAGAAAGGACTCAAGCTCGACGAGGATTTCCTTCTCGCCTTCTCGCCTGAGCGCGTTGACCCCGGCAATCCGCAGTTCCACACCGACAACATTCCGAAAGTCGTGGGCGGCGTCACGGAAGATTCGACCGAGGTGGCGGCCTTGCTCTACGGCCAGATCGTCAGAGAGGTTCACGCCGTCTCGTCTGCGCGCGTCGCGGAGGCGGCGAAGCTTTTGGAGAACACTTTTCGCGCCGTCAACATCGGCATGGCGAACGAGATGGCGCGGCTTTGCTACCACCTCGGCATCGACACGTGGGAAGTGATACGCGCGGCGGCGACAAAGCCGTTCGGCTTCATGGCCTTCTATCCCGGCCCCGGCATCGGCGGCCACTGCATCCCGCTCGACCCGCACTACCTGAGTTGGAAGGCCAGACAGCACGGCTTCGATTCGCGCTTCATCGGACTTGCGGAAGAGGTCAACTCGCGCATGCCTGAGCACGTCGTCGCGCTCGTCTCGGACGGGCTGAACGAAGAGCGAAAGAGTTTGAACGGCTCGCGCGTGCTTCTTCTCGGCGTGGCCTACAAAAAAGATATTGACGACGTGAGGGAGTCTCCTGCGCTCTCGATCATCGACCGTCTGAGGGCGAAGGGCGCGGAAGTTAGCTACCACGACCCGTTCGTCTCGGAGCTACGCTTCGACGACGCGCACACGGAGTCGCACGGCGACCCCTTGCAGTCGGTCGAACTCACCGACGCCGAATTGGAAGCGGCGGACTGCTGCGTCATCGTCACGGATCACAGCGCGGTTGATTACGCGAGGGTGTGCAGGCTCTCGAAGCTCATCGTTGACACGAGAAACGCACTCTCGCGCGAATTGCGGAAAGACAGTTGCGCCAAGATTGTTCGTCTTTAAGCGCTCGAAAGTTAATCTGCCCGCACTCGGCTTTTGTATCGCCGGCGGCTTCAAGGCCGGACGCTTTAATGCTCAAAGTCATCAACGTCATCGGCGCCCGCCCGAACTTCATGAAGGTCGCGCCGGTGGTCGAGGCGATGCGGCAGCGCTCTTCGGAGTTCGCGCCTCTCGTCGTGCACACGGGTCAGCACTACGACGCGCGGATGAGCGATGCCTTTCTCCGCGACTTGGGACTTCCAAGCCCGGACGTGCACCTCGAAGTCGGCAGCGCGAGCCACGCGCAGCAGACCGCCGCCGTCATGCAGCGCTTCGAGCCGTTCGTCCTTAGCCATAAGCCGGACTGGGTCTTGGTCGTCGGCGACGTGAACTCGACGCTCGCGTGCGCGCTCGTCTGCGCGAAGCTCGGCGTGCGTGTGGCGCACGTCGAGGCCGGACTGCGAAGCCGCGACCGCTCGATGCCCGAAGAGATCAACCGCGTCCTCACAGATCAGATCGCAGACCTCCTGCTCACGCCGTCGGCGGACGCGAATCGGAACCTGCTCGACGAAGGCATCGCGCCTGAGAGAATACGGCTGGTCGGCAACGTGATGATCGACTCGCTTCTCAAACACCTCGCGCTCTCGGAGCGCTCGAAGATTCGTGAAGAGTTGAATGTTGACGGGCGCGACTACTGCGTGGTCACGCTCCACAGACCGTCGAACGTTGACGATGCCGCGACGCTCGGCGGCATTCTCTCGGCGCTTGCGGCGCTTGCGGCGCGTCTGCCCGTCGTCTTCCCCGCGCACCCGCGCACGCGCAAGATGCTCGCGGAGTTCGGACTCGGCCGTGAGGTCGAGCGTGTAGGCGGCCTTGTGCTCACCGAGCCGCTCGGCTATCTCGACTTTCTTCGACTCTACGGCGGCGCGCGGCTCGTGCTGACGGATTCGGGCGGGATACAGGAGGAGACGACTGCGCTCGGCATTCCCTGTCTCACGCTTCGCGAGAACACAGAGCGCCCCGTCACGGTCGAGTCGGGGACGAACCGCGTCGTCGGCACAGACCCGGCGCGCATCGTCGCGGAGGCCGAGAGCGTGCTCACGCGCCCGCAAGTAAAGAACGAAGCGCCGCGCGTGCCGCCGCTGTGGGACGGGAAGACCGCCGACCGAATACTCGACGCGCTCGCCGGACGGGCTTCGAGGTAAGCGCGCGACGAAAACGCCGCGAGGGTTTATAATCCGCGAGCCTGTTTGAGTTTTGTGACGCGAAAGACTGACTGGCGGCGGTCGCTTGCCACTCGAAGGCTCGACGAACGCCGACTCTCCCTGACAGTCAATGCCGTTCGCATTCGTCGAGAACGAAACGCTCATCTTCGCGGGCTTCCACGCCGCCGTCTTCGTCGCGGTCGTCGTCGTCCTGCTCGCGGTTCAGTGGCTTATGGACAAGCGCGGTCGTCATTGAAGTTCAGTGCGGCGCAAGCTTCACACGCCGCGCAAGGCGTGGCAACATTACGTGCGAGAGGTAAGCGCATGGAGAAGTCTGAGCGGGAGAGGTTGCCGGTCGAAGAGATAGCGAACTGCGCGACGCACGGCTTCGGCCTCGCGCTGAGCGTCGCGGGATTTGTCGTGCTCGTCGCGTTGGCGTGGCTGCGCGGCGGCACGTGGCTGATACTGAGCAGCACGGTTTACGGCGCATCGCTCGTCACGCTCTATCTCGCCTCGACGCTCTACCACGGCGCGCGCCCCTCTCGCGCGAAGAACTTTTTGCAGGTCGTTGACCACTGCTGCATCTATCTGCTCATCGCCGGGACGTATACGCCGTTCACGCTCGTCACGCTGCGAGGCGGTTGGGGCTGGACGTTGTTCGGACTCGTGTGGGGGATCGCGGTCGCCGGCATCCTCTTCCGGCTCGTCTTTGGCAGCCGCTATCGCCCCGTCGCCGTCGCTTCATACGTCTTGATGGGCTGGCTCTGCGTCATCGCCGCAAAACCGATTCTCACGCTCGTTCCCCTTGGCGCGATACTCTGGATCGTCGCAGGCGGAGTAGCCTACACGTCGGGCGTCTTCTTCTACGCCTCGAACAGAATCCCGCACGCGCACGCAATCTGGCACCTCTTTGTCATCGGCGGCAGCGTCTGCCACTACGTCGCAGTCTTACTCTACGTCCTGCCCGCGAAGGCGTAAACGGCGGTGAGTCAGACACCGCGAAGAAGCACTCGAAGGCTAAGGCTGCGGCGGCGAATTGATTCTCATCCGGCGCAACGCGGCTCCTTCCATCTCTTCCGCTGCCGGGCATCGCGCCGCTTACTTCATAATCAACATAAGGAGACAGTTCGCATGAAGAAAGCCCAAGCAATGCTCGCCGCAGTTTGCGTCCTGATTATCGCCCTGTCACTACCCGCGCGCACACATGCGCAGAACAAATTCACGGACGCGACCGAGAGATCGGAGGATGCCGGGAGGATAATCTCGCTGCTGGCGGCGGGGACTGACAGCGGCTTGCCGAAAGAGCTAATTGATAAGGCCGAAGCCATCGGCGTCTTTCCCAAGGTCGATGAGGGGACGATGCTCCTTACCAAGTTAACCCAGGGCTACGGCGTAATCAGTGCGCGCGCCGAAGACGGCTGGACTGCGCCCGCCTTCTATCAGTTTGTGGGAAGCGGATACGGAAATCCGTTCGCCAGGGGCGAAACCTACGGCGTTATCCTCTTGTTCATGAGCAAAGACGCGGTAGAGGCTTTCGAGAAAGGCGGCGTGCCTTTGAAGGGCGAGAGGAAGGCGCTCGCAGGCCCCGTCGGAACCATGACGGATGAGCGGAGGAAAGAGATTGAAGGTGCACACATCTTGGCCTACACCTATTTTAACGGGAAGCTAAAAGGGGCCGAGTTCGGACAAAGTTTCTGGAAGAAATTCATGCTCGACCCGGACAACAAGATCAATAAACCGCTCTACGGAATTAAAGGCCGCGAAGTGCTGGCCGGCAAAAAGGTGGCTGCGGCTTCACTTCCGACCGGCATACCCGCTTACCGAGAGGCGCTGCAAAAATACTTCGGCGCGATCAGATAGGGCCATTCTATATGCCAAAGCGAGGAGGCCACAACTTGCAGCCTCCTCGCTTTGGCTTCCCACTTCCCGAATTGCGGAGCGCTTTCGGGGCGACGTGCTACTTGTCCGCAGCGACCGCGCCGTCCTTCAACTCAAGCGCGGCCTGCGCGGCGGCGAGGCGCGCGACGGGCACGCGGAAGGGCGAGCAGCTAACGTAGTCGAGTCCCGTCAGATGGCAGAAGGCTATCGAGCGCGGCTCGCCGCCGTGCTCGCCGCAGATGCCGACCTTCAAGCCGGGCTTCACAGAGCGCCCGCGCTCAGTCCCGATCTTCACCAACTCGCCCACGCCCTCGCGGTCTAAGACCTGAAACGGGTCGTCGGGCAGAACCTTAATCTCTACGTACTTCGATAGGAAGCGGCCCGAATCGTCGCGCGACAGTCCGAAGGTCGTCTGCGTGAGGTCGTTCGTTCCGAACGAGAAGAAGTCTGCGTACTCGGCGATCTTGTCGGCTGTGAGCGCCGCGCGCGGGAGTTCGATCATCGTGCCGACGGTGTAAGGGATATCCATCCCGTGACTGCCCAACACCTGACGCGCGACCTCGTGTATAAGCTCGGCCTGATTGCGAAGCTCTTCGGCGGTCGAGACGAGCGGAACCATGATTTCCGGCAAGACCTTCTCGCCCTCGCCCGCGACCTCGCACGCCGCCTCGAATATGGCGCGCACCTGCATCCGCGTCACCTCCGGGTAGATCAGACCCAGACGGCAACCGCGATGTCCGAGCATCGGGTTGGCCTCGCGCAGACGCTCGACTTGATGCAGGAGCTTTCGCTTGCCGTCAATCTCGTCGAGCGTCCTGTCCATGTCGCGTATGCTGGCGGCGCGCTGCAAAGAGAGCTTCAACTCCGAGAGTTCGCCGAGCAGTTCCTCCATGTTCGGAAGAAACTCGTGAAGCGGCGGGTCGAGCAGGCGAATCGTGACGGGCAAGCCCTCCATCGCGCGGAAGATGCCTACGAAGTCTTTGCGCTGAAGAGGCAAAAGTTTTTCCAGAGCCTTCTCGCGCGCGCCTACGCCGTCGGCCAGAATCATCTCGCGCATCGCGGCCAGGCGCTCGTCGCCGAAGAACATGTGCTCGGTTCGGCAGAGTCCGATGCCCTCAGCGCCGAAGCCTCGCGCGACCTCTGCGTCGCGCGGCGTGTCGGCGTTGGCGCGCACGCGCAGACGCCGGAACTCGTCGGCCCATCCCATCAACTCGCTGAAGTCTTCGCCGAGGACGGGCTGCACCGTCGGCACTTTTCCCAGAAAGACTCTGCCCGTCGAGCCGTCAACCGTTATCCACTCGCCTTTGGGGACGACCGTGCCGTTGACGTTGAACTGCTGCTGGCCGTAGTCGATGTTCAAAACGCTCGCGCCGCAGACGCACGACTTGCCCATGCCGCGCGCGACGACCGCGGCGTGGCTCGTCATGCCGCCGCGCGCCGTGACGATGGCCTGCGCGGCGACCATGCCGTGAAAGTCGTCCGGACTCGTCTCCTGCCGGACGAGCACGACCTTCTCGCCGCCGCGCGCGAGTTCCTCGGCCTCGTCGGGGTCGAAGACGACTTTCCCCTGCGCCGCGCCGGGACTCGCCGGAAGACCTTTCGCTATGACCTTCGTGTCGGCGTTCGGGTCAACCGTCGGGTGCAGGAGTTGGTCGAGTTGGTCGGGCGAGACGCGGCGCACCGCCGTCGCCTTGTCAATCAAACCCTCGTGAACCATGTCAACGGCTACCTGCACGGCGGCTGCGCCCGTGCGCTTGCCCGTGCGCGTCTGAAGCATGAAGAGATGCCCGCGCTCGATTGTGAACTCCACGTCCTGCATGTCGTGGTAGTGCTTCTCAAGCAGTTCGACGATTGACTTGAACTGCCCGAAGACTTCCGGTAGCTCTTCCTGAAGCTGGCTGATGGGCTGCGGCGTTCTGATGCCGGCGACAACGTCCTCGCCCTGCGCGTTGAGGAGGTATTCGCCGTAGAGTTTTTTCTCGCCCGTCGAAGGGTTGCGTGTGAACGCGACGCCCGTGCCGCTCGACGCGCCCATGTTGCCGAAGACCATAGCCTGAACGTTGACCGCCGTGCCGAGGTCGTCGGGAATGCGGTTGACCCTTCGGTAGTCAATCGCGCGCCGCCCCATCCACGAGTTGAAGACGGCGGCGATGGCGACGCGGAGTTGCTCGTACGGGTCTTCGGGAATGGCGACCCCGCTCTGGTCGGAGAAGATGATCTGCTTCTGCGCGGCGATGATGTCCTGCAACTGTTCGGGCGAGAGGTCTGTGTCTCGGCCACCCTCGGTCTGCGCCTTGTAGCGCTCCATCACGCGCTCGAACTTCTCGTGCGCGACTCCCATCACGATCTCGCCGAAGAGGGTCGCGAAGCGGCGGTACGCGTCGAGCGCGAAGCGCAGGTCGCCCGTCTGCGTGGCGAGTCCCTTGACGGTCTTCTCGTTCAGGCCGAGGTTCAAAACCGTGTCCATCATGCCCGGCATCGAGAAGGGCGCGCCGGAGCGAACAGAGACGAGCAGAGGGTTGTCTGGATCGCCAAACGTCTTGCCCGTCTTCGCTTCGACCGCGCGCAGGCCCTCGATGACCTGCTCCCACATCCCTTCCGGGAAATTTTTTCCGTTCGTGTAGTAAGCGTTGCAAACCTCGGTCGTGACGATGAAGCCGGGCGGGACTGGAAGACCCGCGCGCGTCATGTCGGCGAGTCCCGCGCCCTTGCCGCCGAGCAGCGAGCGCTGGTCGCAGTCGCCCTCTTCAAACAGATATACCCATTTATGATCGCTCTTCTTCGACATGAATTTTTCCTTCACTTGAATTTTCGGCGGGTTAGCTTCTCGCGCGGTGCCCGCCGTTCGTTGACTCTGAGAGGCACGGACGTGAGAAGTGTCTTCGACGCCCGAAGAGCGTACTCCCTCGCGCGCGCCGAGCGCAAACGCCCGAAGCGATGATGAAAGTGAAAGGGCGAAAGAAGCGGACGCAGAGACGGCGTGCCTCGCGCCGCCGAAGGCGAAAGGCACGCCGCCGCCGCCGAAAGCGGAAGCGACGCCGGACGCGGCCACGCTTTCGCCTCCCTCTATTTCGCCTTCGTCGCGCTCAGAACTTGTCCAGAAGAATCAGCAAGCCGATGACGATGAAGCCGACCGCCGCCGCACGCTTGATCCATTCGAGCGGAAGGTAGTGGCCGAGCAGACCGCCGACCACGACGCCGAGCGCGGAGACGCACGTGAGCGCCACCGCCGCGCCGACGAAGACCGTCAAAGGCTTTTTAGTCTCCGCCGCCATCGTCATCGCCGCGAGTTGAGTCTTGTCGCCCATCTCGGCCAGAAATATCGTCCCGAAAGTCGTCAGCAGAACGCGCCAGTCCATTTTCATTCTCCGCCCGTAGAGTTTTCCAACCGCCGAAAATTTATCACGGCGGCGTGCAGACGTTGAAAGACACACGCGCGCTCCGAAGTCGTCGAGACCAGCGAAGAACGAACGCGTGGCGCGGCGAATCTAAAGCGCGGCAATGTGAAAGCAGAGCAATGTGAAAGCAGAGCAATGTGAAAGCGCGGCGAACTCGAAAGATCGCCGCGCCGCGCGTGCCGGATTTTTTCGTTCGCTACTGTGTGTTCAAACGAAGTATCGCTGCGACGCCGCGCGCGAGGTCTGCGCGCGTGAGCGCGCCGCCCGGGTTGAACTGCGCGCCGGAAGTCAAAAGCCCGCGACTGACGGCGACCTGCACGTAGCCTCGAAGCGCGTAAGGGATGTAGGCCGCGTCCGTGTAGGGCAGCGAAGCGCCCGCCTTCGACTCGGCTTCGGCGCGAAGCCCCGCGGCGCGCACGAGCACGACCGCCGCCGTCAGGCGCGTGGCAGCGTCGTCTGGCCGGAACGTGCCGCCGCGCACGGCGTCGGGAAAGAGCGACTGCGCGCTCTCTGCGAAATCCATCGTCGTCGTGTCGCTCACATCAATGAAAGAGGAGTTGGCAGGGATGTACTGCGGCACGCGCGCGCCCGCGGTCATCGCCTCGGCCAACTCTGCGCGCGTCGCCGCCGACGCGGGTCGGAAGTCGCCGTCCGCGTCCGGCCACATCGCGAGCGCACGCACGGCTTGCTGAATCTGTTCGAGCGCGTCGGCGTCGAGTCCCGCCGTATCACGCATCGGCGCGTACTCGACGTGCGCCGTCTCGAAGACGCCCGCGAAGGCTTGCGGCGTCGCGACGGCCGAGAGCGTGTGCGTGACGTGCGCTCGCCAAGACCCTTGCGCGGGTATGTCGACGAGCGTCCGCTCGATTTTTCCGGTCAGCCCCGGCGCGTTGACGTAGTTCGAGTCTGCAACGTCGCGCCCCGAAGGGTCGTAGGTCGCGAGCGCAAGATCGTTCGTCGAAGTGAACGGCCCCCAAGCGATGTCGGTCGAGGCGAAGACGGCGTTCGCGGGCACGCCGAGCCGCACGTCGCACGCCGAGCCGGGATAGACCGTGCCGCCGAAAGTTTGCGTCGCGTCTTTGACGAATCGAACCTGACCGCGATTGAGCACGGCCCGGAAGAGTCCGAAGCGGCGCGACGGAAACGCGGCCTGCAACACAGCCGCGTGCGTGTTCAGAGCGCCCGCGCCGACCTCGTGTTGATAGTACGGCGGAAGTGGCGTCGCCGTGCGCTGAAGTATGTCGCGCACCTGCGCGGGTGTCAGGTTCGGGTTTACTTCGAGCATCAACGCTATCGTGCCTACGACCTGCGGCGCGCTGAACGAAGTACCCGAAGCCGTCGTGTAGCTGCGAAGGTCTGCCGGCGAAAGTTGCTGCGCGTCGTTCGGGGCCGAAGTAGTGCCCGTCAGATTCGTGCCCGACGCGCGCAACGAAACGACGCTCACACCGGGCGCGACGAGAGTCGGGCGGAAGTTGCGGCTGCCGAAGTCGCCGCGCGAGGAGAAGTCCGCGAGTCTCCCTTGCTGGTCGAGCGCGCCGACCGAGATGACCCACGGCGCTGTGGCGTAAGGGTTGAGCGTGTCCAGCCCCGGCCCCGAGTTGCCCGCGGAGAAGACTACGTTGACGCCGCGCTCGACTAACATCCGTGTCGCGACGTTGACCGGATCGTTCGGGTCGTAAACCGTGTTCGCCGAGAAGCTGCAATTGACGACTCTCACGCCGAGTTCCGTGTGCGAGAGCAGATAGTCGAAGCCCGCGACGACGTTCAGAAGCGTGTAGTCGCCCGCGCTCAAGGCCACGAGTTGCGCGCGCGGCGCATAGCCCGCGTACCTTCCGGCGGAACTCGCGCCGCTTCCCGCGATGATGCCGCCGACGAATGTTCCGTGGCCGCTCAATTGATCCGTGTCGGGCAGTGATTCAATATTCGCGGGCGCGTTGAAGCCTACGACGTTTGCTCCCTGAAGGTCTGCGAGCTTGACGTTTTTGATTACGCGGCCCGCGATGTCGGGGTGCGTCGCGTCAACGCCTGTGTCGATGAGTGCCGCGACGATGCCGCTCCCCTGCACGACTCCGTTTGAATCGAAGCGGCGCAGGTCTGAGTCCTGCTGCGTGGCCGCGAGTCCGGTCTGCGAGTGGCTGTTGTCGTCGTTCCACTGGAGCGTGCGCGTGCCGTAAACGGTTCGCACACGCGGCAGCGCGCTGATCCTGATTACCTGCGACTTCGACGCCGTGATCGCGACCATCGGGAGCACTCGGTATCGCGTGCCGCCGCGGACGCCGATTGATTGAAGGTCTGCGATGTCGGAGTCGGCGACTGCGTCGTGATAGACGACGACTGCGTTGACGTTGCTGTCGTCGGTCATTCGGTCGAGCGCGAGCGCGAGTTCGGGGTCGAAGCTCATGAGGCCCGTCTGGCCGACTGCCTCGCCGGGAAGCGTGACGCCGAGTCCGTCCGCGCCCGTCTGCGTCAAGCCGTCAACGCCCTGCATCGAGACGCCGTCAGCGCCCGTCTGCGTCAGACCGTCCGCGCCCGTCACGGTCAGCCCGTTCGTCGGCGCGCTAAAGACTGTGCCGTCCGTCTTCGTCAGGACGACTTGGCCCGCCGTGTCAACGTGTAGGCTCTGCACGCCGAGCGCCGTCATGCCGTCAGCGCCCGCCATCGTTACCGAGTCCGCGCCGGTCTGCGTCAACCCGTCAGCGCCCGTCACTGTGAGTCCGTCAGCGCCCGTCACCGTCAACCCCTGTGGCTGGCGGAAGACCACAGAGTTCGCCTGCCACGTCGTTCCGTCCGCGCCCGTCACGGTCAGGCCGTCAGCGCCCGTCACCGTCAGCCCGTCAGCGCCGGTCTGCGTCAGCCCGTCAACGTGCCGCGCGGTGTAGCTGTTCGCGCCCGTGTAGGTCACGCCGTCAACGGTCGCAACGGTGCCGCTGTCAGCGCCCGTCTGCGTCAGCCCGTCGGTCGAAGTGTCGTGGATGCCGTTGACGTTGAAGGCGAGAAGCCCGTCCGCTCCCGTGGCCGTCAGACCGGCGACGCCGTCGTAGTAGATTCCGTCGGCACCCGTCTGCGTCAATCCCTGCGTGCGGCTGATGCGTATGCCTGCTGTTGCGGGAAGCGCGCAGAGAAGTAGCGCGATGGCGACGGCTATGGCCTGCCGGAGTCTTGTCGGGACGGTCGTGTGAAACATCTTCAGGGCTTCGGGGCTAAGTTTAAGTCTTGCCCGCGGCATCGGACGGGGGTCTTTGCCGGGGCGCTTCGCTGCGAGGTGAATGCGCGCCGAATCAGCGTAGTGTTTGTACATCGGCCTTAAAAAACTTATGTTACGGATTCCTTGCGAATTCCTTCTGCCTTGATTGCCCGGGCCAAAATTTTCCTGCCTTCCGGCTTCACTTGAGAAGTTCTTTGCAGGCGCGCTGCGTCTCAGACGACGGCTCGACGCCGAGTTCTTTCCGAAGGAGCCTTCGCAGAGTCTCGTACTGCTCGCGCACGGCGACGCGGTTTCCCTGCGCTGCGTGCGCGCGCATCATCATGCAGTGAACGTCTTCGCGGAAGGGATCTTCGCGAAGTATGCGCTGCGCGATTGAGAGCGAACGCGCCCACTCTTCCGACTTCTGCGCCGACTGCGCGAGAATTTCGAGAAGCCGAAGATACTGCTCGCGGTAGTACGAACGCTGTTCCACGGCCCACTCGTCGTAAGACCCTTGCATGAACTCGCCGCGATAGAGCGCCGCGGCCGTCTCGTAGGCTTTGACGAAAGCTTCAGAGTCGCGCGAGCGTCGCGCGGCGTCGCCCTCGGCCACGTGCCGGTCGAACTCTTCGGTATCGATTTGATAAGAGAATTCCGGGTTGAGTTGATAGTCGCCGTCTCGGTAGAGCAGAAAGTTCTGCTTCAAAGGCTGGTTGCTGTTGAGCGCCTTTCGTATGTGCGAGATGGTCGGGTGAAAGTTCTTCTCGACCGAGCCGAAGTCCGACTCGCCCCAGAAGGTATCGATGATCGCGTCCTTCGACACGCGGCGATGCCTGCGCGACGCGATGAAGCAGAGTATGTCGCGCGCGCGCCGCGTGACCCAAGCGTCGGGCGCAAACGCCCGCGCGGGGTCGCGGAAGATTTCGACCGGGCCGAGCATTCGTATCGTCAGGTCTGCCGCGTGCGCCTGCGCGACGACGACCGTGGGGCGCGAGGGCGCGGCGTGGGCTTGCGCGGCGACGGAAGTTGAAGGCAGGAGTTCGCGAACGTCCGCGGGCAGAAGCTCGGCGGCCTCCGGCGTCGAGAAGAGTTGCGGGAACTGCGCGACCGAGCGGCGGAGCCAGTATTCGTAGTCGTAGCGAGCGGCGAGATCGAGCGAGCGGCGAAGGTGTCCGAGCACTTCGACGTCGCGCCCCTCCGTGTGCTCGCAGGCGGCCAGCAGCATCGCGGCCTGCGCTTCGTTGTAGTAGAGGCCGCTCGCTCGAAAATATTTGAGCGCGGGGGCGAGGTCTTCGCGCGCCTCCGAAGTCTTCCCCTGCGCGAAGAGTATTCGCCCGCGCGCGAGCACGGCGCGATGCCTGCCCATCTCGTCACGCGAGCGAGCTTCGATCAAACGGTCGAGTAGCGCGCGCGCTTCACCCAGTTCGCCCGCCTGAAGCGCGAGCAGGCCGCGCTCTTCGAGAAGCTCTGTGAGCGACACCTCGACGCCCGCCTCTTCGTATGCGCGCGCGGCGCGCTCGTAAACTTCGGCGGCGTGCTGAAGCTCGCCGCGCTCGCGGTAGAGGTTCCCGTAGAACTCGAAAATCTCGCCGCGAAGACCCGCCATGTTGAAGAGTTGGCAGATTTCGAGCGCGCGGTCGAGGCTCTGTTCGCACGACGCAAGCTCGCCCATGTGCCACTGGCAGCGCGCGATGTTGAGGTGCGCGATTGCCTCCTGCGGCACGGGCGGCGTGCCCTCGCGCTCGTCGCGGAGCATACGGCGCAGCCAGCGGAGCGCCTCGCCGAAATCTCCGCGAACGGCTGCGGGCGTGCCGAGGTTGTGCGAGATGAGTCGAGCGTAATAAGGATCGCCGCGCTCCTCCGCCGATTGCAGAGCGCCGCGGAACTGCCCTTCGGCCTCAGTCCAATGTCCGAGCGCGACGAGGCAGAGGCCGCGCGTGTTGCCGCACTTAGTCCGAACGACAGAGCGTTCGTCCGAAAGCTCCACGGCGCGGTCGAGGTACGAGAACGCGGTCGCGCAGTCGCCGCGCCGCCGCGCGATTGCCGCGAGCGAGTGGAGCGCTTCGGCCTCGCCCTCGGCGTCGCCCCGCTCGTGAAGAAGCGCGGCGGCGCGATTAAAGAGCGACTGCGCCAGATTGTGCTCGTCTCGGAGTCGCGCGACCTCTGCGCGGTGAGCGAGCGCGCGCGGGTGCGCTTCGAGCGTTGACTTAGGCAGAGCGTCGGCAAGCGCCGCGAGCGACGAGAGCGCGCCCGCCGTTATCCATTCGCCGCCGTGCTCCGCGACGGTCGCCGCCGCCCGGTCGAACTCTTCCGCCGCGAGAAGGTGCTGCACGGCGCGCTCCCACTGTCGGCGTTCGAGAAAGTGATCGGCGAGCCGCGCGTTCTCCGCTGCTACGCCGGCGCGTCCCGACTCGACGCGGAAGCGGCGCTGCAAAAAACTTCTGAAGAGCGGGTGCAGGCGGTACTCCTCGCCGCGCCCGTCGGAGGCGAGCGAGATGAAGACGTTGCGGCGCGCGAGCGAGCGCAAGATGGCCGACGCGCCCGTGTAGAGCCGTTCGCAAGTCTCCGGCTCGACGCGTTCGAGCAGAGAGACGCGCAGTAGAAACTGCTTCACCACGTCCTCCTCGTCCGCGAAGACCTCTTCGGCAAAGTAGTCGAAGATGTCGCGCTCCGACTGACGGAGAATCTCGACGAGATCGGGCGGCGCTTCCTCCTTCAAGCCGCCGCGCGCGAGCGCGTGCCGCTGCGCGACCTGACGGACGAGTTGCAGCGCCGTGATCCAACCGTGCGTGCGCTCGCGATACTCCGAAAGTTGTTCGGGCGTTAGCTCAAGATCGAAGACGTTTCGGAAAAGCTCGCGCGTCTCCTCGTCCGTGAAGAGCAGTTCCTGACGGTCGATGACGGCGAGCGAAGCTTGCGTCCTCATGCGCGCGAGCGCGAGCGGCGGCACGTCGCGCGAGATGATGACGACGTGAATCAGGTCGGGCAGATACGCGAGCAGGCGGTCAACGACGCGGTGAACCGGCGTCTCGGTGCCGAGGTGATGGTAGTCGTCGAGTACGAGTATGAACTGCTGCTCGGCTCGGTCGAGCACTTCGTTTAAGAGAACATCAACGGCGCGCTCCGGCGCTTGCGCGAGTTCCTTCGACGCCTCCTGAATGTAAGACATCGTAGTCTCGCCGAAGCCGGGCACGACCTGCCGTATGCCGTGCGCGACGTAGCCGAGAAAGACGAGCGGGTCTGCGTCCGCGCGGTCGAGTTGGTACCAGACGAAGGGATGCTTGCGCGCGCGGACGAAGTCTGCGACGAGAGTTGTCTTGCCGGACCCTGCGGGCGCGGTGACGAGCGTGACGGCGTGCGCGAGGTTCTGCTCCATTCGCTCCGTCAGTCGCGGTCGCGGCAGGAGCGAAGGCGCGGGGCGCGGCGGAAGAAGTTTCGTGCGCAGGAAGAAGGTCGGCGGCGACGCTACGGCCGCGGGCGGTTGCGTGTCGTCTACATTCGCCTGCTGTCTTTCGTTTAAGTTCGACATCGCTTCGGGCGCGGGATGAACGGGAGCGCTCGCGTCTCGCACGGCCTTTGCGAATCGACGGGCGCTTCAGAATCAAAGGGTCGGTTTCTTGCGACGAGTATAACGCAACCACCGCCCCCGGCTCACCGTGGAAGACCGGGCGCCGTGCGAAATGTTCAAGCGGGCGGCGCGTTCGCGAGGTTGAAATTTTGCGCGGCGCGACTCTGTTTCGAGCGCACGCCGAAGGCGGAAGTCTCAGGCCGTGCCCAACGAAGTCTTGCGCCCGCCCTTGACGAGTCGCAGCGAGAGGCGGCCCGACTGTCGAGAGCCGCGCGCGTGCGTCGTGTCCGCCGACTCCTGGGCGACGACAGCCGAGCGAACACGCGCGTCGAGCGTCGCGGCACGCCCGCGCGTCTCAAGAAGCGCCGCGTCGGCCCGCGACGACTGAAGCCCGTAGCTCGCGAAGAGCCGCCGCGCCTCTGCGAGCGTGAAGGCGAGCGCCGACTCGTCAACGACCGAGAGCGTCTGCTTCGAGCGCATGCGCCAGAGCGGCGTCGGCGGCAGACTCCTGCCGAGAAGCATCACGTGAACCTCCGGCGGCAGCAGCGGCAGCAGACGCCGGAAGAAAGGAATCATCCACTCGGCGTCGTAAACAAGATGCAGGTCGTCAACGACTATCAGAAGCGGCTCGTTCGAGTCGAGAAGTTCATAGACGAGATACTCGACGGCGAGCGGCACGTCGCCGACGCCGACTCGAACGCCGAGGCGTTCGAGCGTTTTCGCGCCGAACCCTGCGCGCACCGCGCCGACGCTCGCGCAGAAGTGTCGAAGGAAGACCGGAAGCTCCGAGTCCGGCGCGTCGAGCTTGTACCACGCGACGCGGCGACCACAGCGCCGCGCGAAGTCCGTCGCGAGCATCGTCTTTCCCGTGCCCGCGCGCCCTTGAATGATCGTCGAGTTGCAAACTTCCAAACTCTCGCCGAGCGTGGCGAGAAGTCGCTCGCGCGAGACGCGCGGCAGTTCGACCGGCGGCGTAATTTTTTCGGGTATGACCTGCACCATTGTGAGTCCCTCTGTTTCCTTGCCGTGAGGCGTTCAAGTTTTATCTCCGGGGCAAAAGTTTTCCTCTCCCGGCGTGTGCAGGGGCACGAGCGGGCCCCGCTTCTCAAGACCGTGGAGAAATTTAAGGCAGGCCGCTTGAGGAATTCTTGAGGCGGCGGAGCGGAAGAGGTCGTGGCGCGGCACGAAACCACAAAAAGCCGCGTAAAAAGCGGCTAAAAAAGCCTTCGTAATGCTTTTAAGTCGTCAGCCGCGCGGCCTCGGCTTCGGATTTTTCGAGGCAAAAATTTTTTCTTCAGCGGCTCTCGATCTTCATCCGTACGCAGCCCTTCGGCCTGAGCGACATCGCGGGCAAAAGCTCGACCTCTCCGTCCTGCGCGAGACTGAGCCGGAAGCGTCGCGCGATGGTCGCGAGCACAAGCACGGCCTCCATCAACGCGAACGAGTTGCCGATGCACTGGCGCGGGCCGCCGCCGAAAGGAAAGTACGCGAACTTCGGAAGACGCGAAGCGATCTCTTCGCTCCAACGTTCCGGCCTGAACTCATGCGGCTCGTCGAACCAGCGCGCGTCTCGATGCACGACCCACTGGAAGGCGAAGATTTGCATCCCCGACGGAACTTTGTAGCCGCCGATCTCGCAATCGCGCACGGCCTCGCGCCCGACGGCGTATGCCGGAGGGTAAAGTCGCATCGACTCTTTTATCACCCACTCGCAGTAGCGCAGCGCCGCGAGGTCTCCGACCGTCGGCGCTCGCCCGCCGAGCACTTCGTCGAGTTCTTCGTGAAGCTTCTGTTCAGCTTCGGGATTCTGCGCGAGCAGAACCCACGCCCATGTGAGCGTGAGCGCGGTCGTCTCGTGCCCGGCGAGGAACAGAGTCATCAACTCGTCGCGCAGTTGGCGGTCGGTCATTCCGCTCCCGTCATCGTCCTGCGCCCGAAGGAGCATCGAGAGAAGATCGCCCGTGTCTTCTCCCGACGCGCGACGCTCGGCGATGATGCGGTAGATGAAGCGGTCTATCTTTCGGACGGCGGCGTTGAAGCGCAGGTGTCCGGGCGTCGGCAGGCGGTTGTCGAGAATCCAACGCAGCGTCGCCTGCGACGAGAACGGACGGACGATGAACGAGAGCGCCGCGCCGATTTTGTTCGCCTCGCCCGAAACGTCCGCGCTGAAGAGAGTCTGCGCGACGATTGATTGCGTGAGCAGCATCATCGCTTCGTGCGCGTCGAGCACTTCGCCGTCGCGCCAACCCTCAATCGCACGCTCCGCGAACTCGACCATCGTCTCGCCGTAAGTGTTCACGCGGTCGCGATGAAAGGCGGGCTGCGCCAGACGGCGCTGTCTTCGCCAGAACTCGCCCTCGCTCGTCACGAGTCCGTTCCCGACGAGGCGGAGAAAGAAAGGCGAGCGCAGCGACATCGCCTTGACGAAGTTCTTGCTGCCGGAGGCGAGCACGTACTCGATGTGTTCAGGGTTGAATAGAAAGTAGGCGGGCACGTATAGGAATCTGGTCAGCACAACGTCGCCGAACTCGCGCGCGCAACGCTCGACGAACGCGAGCGAGTCGCGATTGAACTCCCTCATGTTGCCCATCACGCGCCCGCCCTTCGGGCCTTCGGGCGCGACCGCTGTGACCATTACTTACTCCAAGCTTGTGAAACGTGAACCGTGACAAGAAAAAACTGTTTTCAACTTGTCACGGCTCACGGTTCACGGAATTTTACGGTTCACGGAATTTCAATTACGCCCTCGCCCATGAAGTGACATTGGCCGCCGACCTTGACGGCGTTGATCTCTTCGCCGCGCCGCTCGATCCTGATTTTGATGAAGCTCGGTCGGCCCATCTCGATCCCCTGCTCGCTTGTTATCTCCGCCGAAGAGTCGCAGGCGACGACGCCGTAGCGAACGAGGTAGCAACCGAGCGGGCCGCTGGCCCCTCCGGTCGCGGGGTCTTCGGTGATGCCGAGGCCGGGCGCGAACATACGGCTGTGTACGGTCGAGCCTTCGCGCTCGACCTCGCGAGCGAAGACGAAGACTTCGCGCGGGACGCCGCCCGTCGCAACGCGCTCGATCAACTCGGCGCGCGGTCGCGCCTGACGCGCGGCGGCGAGACTTCTGAGCGGCACGTAGAGGAACGGCACGCCGCACGAGACGACTTCGAGCGGAAGGTTTGCGTCAATGTCGCCCACGTCGAGCGAGAGCATCTCGGCGACCGCAGAAATGTCCGAGACGCGCGGGCCGAATACGGGCAGCGACTGAGTCATCTCTGCGAACGCAGGCTCGCCGTCTTTAAATTCTATCCGCACGGGCACGGGGCCGACGCCCTCTTCGAGAACGATGCGTGTCTCGCGCTCGTCGCGGCGGATCAGGTGTTCGCGCGCGAGCACGAACGACGTGCCGATGGTCGGGTGTCCGGCCATCGGAAGCTCGGAGCCGGGCGTAAATATTCTCACGCGCCAATCGTGCTTCGGGTCGTCGGGCGGCAGAACGAAGGTCGTCTCCGAGAGGTTGAACTCCTTGGCGACCGATTGCATCGTCTCGGTCGTCAACCCTCGTCCGTTCGTGCAGACGGCCAGAGGATTCCCGCCGAACGCGCGGTCGGTGAACACGTCAACGAGATGGTAATGAAGTCTTCTCATCAATCCTCCAAATAGCTGTCGGCTATCAGCACTCAGCGTTCAGCTTTAATCCTTTGCGACTTCTAAGTCTTTGCGTTTAAGTACGACTTCCTTAACCGCAAAGGTCACAAAGAATTTCGCCGGAGGCCGCAAGGTGAAAAGCTGAAAGCTTTGTGCTGATAGCCGACAGCTTTCTCAAGCGTCGAGCGCGCGCGCGAAGTCTTCGATCAAATCGCGCTCGTCTTCGAGACCGATGGAGATTCGCACGAGGCTATCGCTCAGTCCTTTAGCGCGGCGCTCTTCGGGCGTCATGTAGCCGCCCCACATCGCCGACGGATGCACGACCAGAGTCTCGTGCCCGCCGAGGCTCGCGGCGTAGGTCGCGAGTTTCAGAGACGCGATGAAGCGCTCTGCCTCTTCGTAGCCGCCGCGCAACTCCGCCGAGAGCATCCCTGTGAAACCCGACATCTGCGTGCTTGCGAGTTCGTGCTGCGGGTGGCTTTCGAGTCCGGGATAGAAGACGCGCTCGATCTTCGGGTGCTCGTCGAGGAAGCGTGCGACCGCCAGCGCGTTCGCGTTGTGCCGCTCGACCCGCAGGCCGAGCGTGCGTAGGCCGCGAAGCAGAAGCCACCCGTCGAACGGGCTGAGTATCGAGCCGGCGAGCAGCGAAAAATGCCACGCGCGCTCAACGAATTCGCGCGACGAGACGACGCAGCCCGCCGTCACGTCGGAGTGCCCGCCGAGGTACTTCGTCGCGCTGTGGACAACCACGTCAATGCCGAACTCCAACGGTCGCTGGTTGACGGGCGTCGCGAAGGTGTTGTCAACCATCGTCGTTATGCCGCGCGCGCGCGCGAGTTCAGAGAGCGCCCGCAGGTCTGTGATCTGCATGAGCGGGTTCGTCGGCGTCTCGGCGTAGATGACGCGCGTGTTCTCCTTGAGCGCCTCGGCGAACTGCTCGGTCTTCGTCTGGTCAACGAGCGTGACCTCGACGCCGAAGCGTTGCGGCATCTCGGCCAGAAGCGTCGTCGCGCCCGCGTAGTGGTTCGTCTGCGCGACGATGTGGTCGCCCGTCTTGAGCGTTGACATCAGGGCGGTGAAGATCGCGCCCATGCCCGACGAAGTGAGCAGAGCGGCCTCGCCGCCTTCCAGAGAGACGATTGTGGCCTCGACCTCCTTGTGCGTGGGATTTCCGTAGCGCGTGTAGAACTCCGCGGGTCGCGTCGCCGTCGCGATCTCGGCGAAGTGCTCGGACGAGTCCGCAGAAAACGTCGTCGTCTGCCAGATCGGAGGCGTGACGGCGTGCGTGCGATTCTCGCCCTTGCCCGCGTGTATGACGCGCGTCTGCACTCCCTCGCCGTCGAACTCTTCTCTCTTCATGCTGTCAGTCCTTTCGATTCGGAAATTTTCGGAAGCGCCGCTCGTCTCTCGTGCTCTCGTCTTCGCGTCAATGATAGCGTGAGTTCGGCGGAAGCGCAGCAGCAGAGCCACAAAACATCGGAAGGTGGCCTTGCTCGAAAGCTAAGACTTTCAGGCGACTGTTCTGGCAACCGACGATGGCTTCGGGCAAGCGATGATTTTCCCGGAAATTCACTGTAGCGCTTCAAGCAGAATAAGGGCGCTAAGGCTTGCGAAGAAATTCTTGACAATCTATTTGTTGAAGAGTAGAAACGCTACGCGTCATCAATAGGTTACTAAGGCATCACGACTGGCGAGTACACTTCGCAACATTTCACCTGACATTCTTAGATGTGATTTCCATTAACGACGTACTTGTAAGATTCCATCAAACTCACACTTAAGAAACAACCTAAACAGTTTGTAGTGTAGGAGGAATGTTATCGCCGAGTGCATGGTACTTGCAGGCGTAGGGAGATTATTCATGAGAAACCGCTTCACCTTATTCTTCTAATGGTTCTTGTGGTAACGATAGGAACATCGGCTATTACTTTATTCGGTCAGGGGCAAGCCGCAATGTTCAAACCGAGAAGCAAAAGCCAAGATCAAGGGATCGAGATGGGGAGGATTTTGAAACGCAGTTCCCGACCGTTGATTTAGAAACCTCTGAATCTACCGATCCCGATGAACGAATCAAAAGACAAGCGAAAAATAAGCGTTACGATAGCCTTATTTTGGTAAGTCAACACCCTTCTAAGAACATAGATGAGAGGTGGTGGAGAATCATTGGCAGGAGGGGATTGCAGGACTCCCAATTGCTCAGAGCAGTGTGATTATAATTGGTGAGGCGTTGAGTGCGAACACGCATCTCTCAAATAATAAGAACGGAGTATATACAGAATTTAGTGTGAGAATCAACGAAATACTCAAGAGCGATAATCCCGCCCTTATTCCCAACAGTATCTTAAGTGTTGACAGGCCGGGCGGATTTGTACGCTATCCGGATGGGCACAAACTTCTATACAGAATCTTTGGACTAAATATGCTCCGTGTAAACAAACACTATCTATTATTTCTTGATAACACTGAGCAGAGTCCGAACTATCAGGTGCTAACGGGATACGAGATGACGGCGAACGGGATTTCGCCGATTGATGTTGCGCCACAATTCGATGCCTACAAAGGTATGGATGGTATTTCTTTCGCACAGACGGTTCGTGACGCTATTAAGCAGAATTCACAGACATCTTCTCAGTGATAGGAATACTAACTTCCATGAAGCTTCAATCTCACAAAGAAACATTCCTCCAAGCTGTCATAAGAAACTGAAAGCCACCCATAAATTCCGAGGGGTTTCACCAACTCTTGACAATTTATTTGCATCAGAGCAGAAGTTCCGTGCATCCTCAATGGCTCGTTACGTTCTCCATTCGTCCTAGCGTTTCTCGTAATCTCTCATCTGGAGCTTAATATGTATAGACCTAAGATAACCTTCTTATTAATTCTAGGCTCTAGGGAAGCAAACTTGATCTAGAGCGGGTATCTTTCAAGTAGCTTGAGCAAATTGCCGCTCAAGTCTTTGCTTCGATTGTTGAACCTATATTCGCACTCTTTCAGGTGTAAGTAGAAAGTGCGATTGGAAACTC
>DATINM010000086.1:0-27015 GCA_035474235.1 Pyrinomonadaceae bacterium | reverse complement strand
CGAGCGAGACGTTCGTCGCGCACGTCGCCGGGTCGGCGTTGACCGTGATGGCGGGCGGCGCAGTTATAGTCGGCGGCGTGTTGTCAACGACCGTGACGGTCTGCGTCGCGCTCGAATGGTTGCCGGTCGCGTCGGTCGCCGTGTAGGTGATCGTCGTCGTGCCCGTGAACGTGTTGCCCGCGGGAACGCCGCTGCGTGTGACGCCGACGCTCGAAGAGCAACTGTCGCTCGCCGTGGCGGTGCCGAGGGCGGCGTCGAGGTCAGAGACCGTTACGCCGCACGAAGTCGCGCCGGGGCCCGTGTTCAAGGTCACGGCGGGCGGCGCAGTTATAGTCGGCGCGGTCGTGTCAACGACCGTCACCCTGACCCTCGTCTCGGCGTCGTTGCCCGCGGCGTCGGTCGCGTCATAGGCGATCTCATACGTGCCCGGCGTGTTCGCGTCAACCGAGCCGGTTGTCGTCACAGGGACTGCGTGATTGTCGCAGCCGTCGGCGGCGGTCGCGGTCGGGGCCGTGAAGTTGGAGTGGCACTCGACCGTCCCGACGAGGATCGTCTCCGTGACGACGCTGGTCGTGCCATCGTCGTTCGTCACAGTAACCTGCTCGGTCTGCACTGTGAAGCCGGACGTTCCGGCGAGCGTGATGACGGGCGGCGTCGTGTCAACGACATGGACGACGCGCTTCGCCGTAGAGGTCGTGGTGCCGTCCGTTGCGCTGTAGGTGATCGTGTAGGTGTTCGGCGAGTTCGGGTCAACGCCTGAGACGGGCACCTGCACGGCGTCGCCGTTCGAGTCAACCGCGCCGCCGGGGTCGGGAATCGTAACCGAGGTCGTGACCGGAAGGCTGTTGCCGTCCTTGTCGCTGGCGGTCGCGCCGGGGTCTGTGAAGCCCGTGTTGCACTCGACCGTCACGTCCGCCGCGCCGTTGAGCGTGACCTTCACCGTGCGCTTGTCGTTGATCGTGACGACGAAATTACAACTGAACTGGTTCGTGGTGTCGCTGCACTTCACAGAGGTCGAGCCGACGGGGAAGAAAGAGCCGGACGGATGATCGCAGGAGACCGCGCTGCAACTGCCGGTCGTCGTCGGGTCGTTGAAGGTGACGACGGCCCCCGCCTGATTCGGGTCGCTGTCCTGCGAGATGTTCGCAGGGCACGAGATCGAGCAGGAGGGCGGCGTGGCGTTCGATGCCGTCTCGCTCGCCGTCGAACTGTTGTCGGCGGTGTGGCGGTCGAAGGTGTCTGTGTTAACTGTCAGCGTATCGGTCAGGTCGCCGCCGTCGGCTATCCCGGTGCTGACGAGGTAGACCGCGGTGAACGTGGCCGACTCGCCTTTTAGCAGCGACGAGCGCGTGCAGTTCGTCGTGCCGGCGCTGCCGACCGCGGGGGGCGTGCAGGTGAATGCCGGGCCGTCGTCCTGCGTGAACGAGACGAAGGTCGTGTTCGGCGGCGTCGCATCCGAGAAGCGGACGTTCTGCGCCGCGTCGGGGCCGTTGTTGTGGACGAAGATGCGGTACGTTACGTTGTTGCCCGCGCTCGGCGCGTCAACATCGAAGAGAACCTTCGCGACGGAGAGGTCTGTGACCTGCCTGCTCGGATCGTGGACGACGAAGAGCGCGAGGGCTTGCGTCGCGACCTCGCTCGTGTCGGCAAGGACGATGCGCCACACGCCGCGATTGTCAATCGAGCACGGCTCGCCGTTGTCGGGGTCGCAGCCGGGG
This sequence comes from Pyrinomonadaceae bacterium, assembly GCA_035474235.1. Taxonomy (GTDB): domain Bacteria; phylum Acidobacteriota; class Blastocatellia; order Pyrinomonadales; family Pyrinomonadaceae; genus QHXN01. The sequence goes on along the minus strand of DATINM010000086.1, from coordinate 25,297 downwards.
ATGTCGAAGGTCGCGTCCGAGGGAAGCGTGAAGCTGACAGACGCCGAACTGTTCGTGATGTCGGAACTGTCGCGGACTTTACCTTCCGGGTCGATCAGGTAGAGCCTACGCAGCGCGGGCGTGCCCGCCGGAGTGCCCGACACGGCGACGCAGATTGTGTCGCCGACGTTGAAAGAGGCCGAGGAAGTGTGGCAGTCAGCGGCGAAGGTGTTAACCGTCTCGGGGCCGCTGAACAACAGGGCGGCGGGGGCCGACCACGCGGCGAACGAGTTGCCGGGCTGCGCGAAAGGACTGGCGAGTCGGGCAGCCGCGCGCCGCACAGCCTCCGGCGATTCGGCGGCGGGCGCAGGCACTACGGCGTCTGGACGAGAACCGGCGCGCAGAGCCGTCGAGGCGGAGGACGCGCCGAAGAGGGCACCCGAAAGGAGTGCGACGACGCCTACCGCGACGAGCAGACGCGCGAGCCTCGCCGACGAGCGTTCAGGCACGAACGTCTGCTGCAAAAATTTTAGGAATGGCGTTTTAAATCCTGGGGCGGGACGCGGCGGGGACTGCCGCGTCGAGGGCTGATGGGGTTTCATGCTGACTCCTCACTTTCATTTTGTTACGCGCGGAATGTTTCGATTGGCGACCGGATCAGGCATGTCCGCCTGATGAAATTTATGCGAGAAAAACTTAGGCAAGTTAACCGAACAGGACGAGGAACCTCGTACGACCGACGTGACGATTGGCCTATATACTCCTTCGCGCTCGAAAATACAAGGCCGTGAGGAAGTTTTTTGCGTCGCGGAGGACTGCCGGGCGCGGGTGCTGCAACGCCCGTGTCAAGTGAAGTACAATTCCGCCGTCGCTTCAAACAAATTTTCGGGGGCGCGGGGCGCAAACATTTTCGCGAGCGTCGCCGCACGCCGCGTGGAAGGATGAATCCGTCATGTCGAACGATGCAACGGGGCAGAGGCCGGTCGGGTCTGCGGGTGTGAGGGTCGAGCGAGACTCTATGGGCGAGGTCGAGGTGCGCGCGGATCGCTACTGGGGCGCGCAGACCGAGCGTTCGCTGCACCATTTCAACATCGGCTTTGATGTGATGCCGCGCGAGATGATCCGCGCGCTGGGGCTTTTGAAGAAGGCCGCCGCGCTCGTCAACGAAGACTTAGGCAAGCTCCCGGATGAGAAAGCGCGTCTGATCGAGCGCGCGGCAGACGAGGTGATCGAGGGGAATCTCGACGAGCATTTCCCTCTGCGCGTGTGGCAGACGGGAAGCGGAACGCAGACGAACATGAACGCTAACGAGGTAATCTCGAACCGCGCGATTGAGTTGGCGGGCGGCGAGATGGGCAGCAAGAAGCCTGTGCACCCGAACGACGACGTGAACATGTCGCAGTCGTCGAACGACACGTTCCCCACGGCGATGCACATCGCCGCCGCAGAGCAGATGCAGGAGCTAGTGCCGGAAGTCATGCGACTTCGCGACGCGATTGACGCGAAGTCGCGCGAGTTCACCGACGTTGTCAAGATCGGTCGCACGCACTTGCAGGACGCGACGCCTTTGACGGTCGGGCAGGAGTTTTCGGGCTGGGCCTCTCTGCTCGAACGCGACATCGAGCGGCTTGAGACTGTGATGCGCGGACTCTACGACCTCGCCATCGGCGGGACGGCTGTGGGCACGGGGCTGAACTCGCACCCGGAGTTCGCCGTGCGCGCGGCGGCGAAGATAGCCGAGTTGACGGGGCTGCCCTTCAAGTCGCACCCGAACAAGTTCGCGGCGCTTTCGGCGCACGACGAGATGGTCTTTGCGAGCGGCGCGCTGAAGACTCTGGCCTGCTCGCTGATGAAGATCGCGAACGACGTGCGTTGGCTCGCGTCGGGGCCGCGTGCGGGGATTGGCGAGCTTGTTCTGCCGGAGAACGAGCCGGGGTCTTCGATCATGCCGGGCAAGGTGAACCCGACGCAGTCCGAGGCAATGACGATGGTCTGTGTGCAGGTCTTGGGCAACGACGCGGCGATAGGATTCGCCGGCTCGCAGGGCAACTTCGAGCTTAACGTCTTCAACCCCGTGATGATTCACAACCTGCTCCACTCGATACGGCTTCTGAAGGACGCCTGCCGCGGCTTTGTCCGGTTCTGCGTCGAAGGCATCGAACTCAACCGCGCTCGGATTGACGAGAACCTACGCAACTCCCTCATGCTCGTCACGGCCCTCAACCCGCACATCGGCTACGACAACGCCGCGCGCGTCGCCAAGAACGCGCACAAGAAAGGAATCTCTCTGCGCGAGTCTGCAATCGAACTCGGCCTTCTCACGGGCGAGCAGTTCGACGGCTACGTCAAGCCGGAAGAGATGACGCACCCATGAATAAATGATGAAGGATGAAAGATGAAGGATGAAGCGAAGACGGAAAGCCTCTCTTTCATCCTTCATCCTTCATCCTTCATCTTTCATCCTTTCGCCTTCATCCTTCCGCCTTTCGCCTTTCGCCCTTTTCACAGGCACATTCGAGCACGCGGCGCGCATCTAAATGTTTTGCGCGGCGACTTGCGCGCGCTTTCGCCGACTCTGTATATTTCGCGTTTCGCGCGGAGGGGGTGTCCGAGGATGAGCACAACGCTTGAGACGGTCGAGAGGGGAGCGCCCGCGCTCGAAGACTATTTCGGGCTGTCGGACGAAGAGTTGAGCGAACGCATCGAGTCGGCGCGGCGCGCGCTTGGCAGCCGCCTCGTCATACTCGGCCACCACTACCAGCGCGACGACGTTGTGTGCCACGCCGACTACACGGGCGACTCTTTCAAGCTCTCGCAACTCGCGGCCTCGCGTCCTGAAGCCGACTTCGTGGTCTTCTGCGGCGTTCACTTCATGGCCGAATCCGCCGACATTCTCAAGCCCGGCCAGCAGAAAGTCTTACTGCCCGACCTCGGCGCGGGTTGCTCGATGGCCGACATGGCGACGGCGGAGCAGGTCGAGGACGCTTGGGAACAACTGAAGTCAACCGGCCTTCTCGACGAGCATAAAATAATCCCCGTCACCTACATGAACTCCTCGGCGGCGATCAAAGCCTTCTGCGGCGAGCACGGCGGAGTCGTCTGCACGTCGTCGAACGCCGTGCCGCTCTTCGACAAGTATCTCAAGGAAGCCGACAAGCTTTTCTTCTTCCCCGACCAGCATCTCGGGCGCAACACGGGCGTCAAGTTCGGCATACCTCTCGAAGAGATGGCGCTTTGGGATCCGTCGAAGGAACTCGGCGGCAACACCGCAGAGCAACTGCGACGCGCACGTCTGATTCTCTGGAAGGGACACTGCTCCGTGCACGGCCGCTTTCGTCCGTGGCACGTCGAACAGGTTCGGCGCGAAGTCCCCGGCGTCAAAGTTTTGGTTCACCCGGAGTGCGAGCGCGAAGTCATCGAGCGGTCGGACTTGAACGGCTCGACCGAGTTCATCATCAAGACGATAGAGGAAGCGCCCGCGGGTTCAGCTTGGGCCGTCGGCACCGAGGTCAACCTCGTCAACCGGCTCGTCCGCGCGCACCCGGACAAAGACATTCGACTGCTCGCGCCCGACCTCTGCATGTGCGCGACGATGTACCGCATCGCGCCGCAGAACCTCGCGTGGGTGCTCGACTCGCTCGTCGAGGGCCGCGTCGTCAACCGCATCGCCGTGCCCGAAGAGACGGCACGCAGGGCGCGCATCGCGCTCGACCGTATGCTCTCTATCAAGTGACGTGTGCCGGATGATAAGATAAAGGCGTGCTCGGCTTCTTATCATCCGACACTCAACGCTCAACACTTTCTTATGGCTGACCCGAACGACCGCGTCCCCGAAAACACGCCCGGCACATACTACGTGGACACGAACTGCATAGACTGCGACGTGTGCCGCGACACCGCGCCGTCGAACTTCACGCGCCACGACGGCGGCGGCTATTCCTTCGTCTTCAAACAGCCCGAAACAGAGGCCGAAACCGCGCTCTGCGAAGAGGCGCTTCTCTGCTGCCCCGTCGAAGCCATAGGCAACGACGGGTGAGAAGCAGTCGGCGCTCAGCTTTCAGCCATCAGCTAAAAACTCTGCGCTCTCGCAGATAAATTCCTGTCCAAGCGGCAAAGCTTCATCCAACTCCGGCGGGCATAAAGAATGACAGGAGAGCGCGTGTGGTTTTAGTTTGGCTGAGTTCTGAAAGCTGAATGCCGAAACCTGAGTGCTGAAAGCTAAATTCTTATCTTTATCCACCCGTCTTCAACAAAGACCTCGTAGGTCTCGACGGGTTCGGAAGGGTTGTTGAGGCACGCGCCCGTGCGCAGGTCGAAGCGCCAGCCATGCCAGGCGCACTCGATTGTGTGGCCGCGGAGGTCGCCGTCGGCGAGCGGCGCGCCCTTATGCGGGCAGAAGTTTTCGACAGCGCGGAACTCGCCGCCGACGTTGTAGAGCGCGAGTTCCTTGCCGCCGGGGAGTTCGACGGTCGCGCCCCGGCCTTCGGGCAGATCAACGGCGCGCGCGACGGCGACGAGCGTGCCCTCGCGACGCGGCCTCTTCGGGTTGACGAATCCGCGACCTGTCGGCTGCATACGAGGCGGGCATCGTAGCAAGAAGCGCGAGCGCGCCGCAATCAACACTGGCTCGCCACGGCGACGCGGGCTGACTCAGCCACGGCGGCGCGATGAACGACGAATGAAAGACAGAGTCTTTCCGTCCTGATTCACACTCACACTCTCGTTCGACGTTGGAGCATTCATCACTCGTCGTTCTTCATTTGCCTTTGCTGGCAATCTCGTCCGAAGTGAGTATAATTGGCCCCAAGTTCACTTGAAGAAAATTTCGGAGACGCCCGCGCGCGCGGCCTTCGCGCGTGCATCCGCCGCAGACGCGAGCCTGTTCGACTCCGCGACCACGGCGGGACGAAAACATTTTTCGGGAGGTCGGAATGTCGAGGCGACGCGGCGGATGGGACGAAGACTTTTACGGCGGGGGTCAGCGCCCGCGCCCGCGCGAAGAGGGGCCGGAGTTTCGGCCCCGGCGTGACGAGGGGTCTGAGTTTAGACCGCCGCGCGGCTACGAGTACGACGAGCGCGAGCGTCCGCGCGGAGGCCCTCGCTTCGGGCCGCGCGGCGACTACGACGATGCGGTCTTCGGTCGCGGCGACTTCTACCGCGACGAATACTACGCGGGCCGGCGCCCGGACGAGCGCGACCTCGAAGACGATGGGACTTACGAGCGCGGTCGCCGCCGCTCGCGCGCGACGCGGTCGCACCTTCGCTGCCGCGACATCATGACGAGGGACGTAACGGTCGCCTCGCGCGCGACGACGCTCGAAGAGGTCGCGCGGATGATGAGAGACGAGGACACGGGCGTCATCCCCGTCGTTGAGCCGGGCGAGACCGCGTCCGACTCGGTTACGGAAGTCCAGCGCGTTCCGGCGCGCACCGCCTCAAACGGCAAGCTCGTCGGACTTATCACCGACCGCGACATCGTCATACGCGCGATTGCCGAAGGCTCGGACGCGCGCGGGGTGCGAGCCGAAGAGGTTATGACGACAGACCTGCACGTCGTCCGCCCCAACGACCGCGTCATCGAGGCGATACGCAAGATGGGCGACAAGCAGGTGCGCCGTCTCCCCGTCGTTGACCGCGAGGGGAACCTGCGCGGCATCATCTCGATGGCCGACATCGCGCTCGAAACCGAGGCCGACCGCGAACTCGCCGACGCCCTCGAAGAGATTTCGAGCGGCTCGTCCTTCTGGAACAGAATCTTTGGATAGAGTGTTAGTCATTGGGTTCTGGGTCTTGGGTTAATGCAAGACCTTTTCGCCAGACATCCAGCACCCAATACCTAAACACCCAGAAACTTTTTTTCATGGCGCGATCAATCGAACGTTACCTGCGCATGGTGCCGAAGGCGCGCGGCGTGCGCTGCGTGGAGCAGTTCTGGTATCCGGCTGCGGACGTGTATCGCACGCGCGACGGATGGGTCGTCAAGCTGGAACTCGCGGGCGTCGCGCCCGACGAGCTTGAGATCGTGATCGCGGGCAACACGCTTCGCGTCGCGGGCTGCCGGCGCGACGAGACGTTCTGCGAAACCGTCTCATGCCACCAACTCGAAATCACTTACAGCCGCTTCGAGAAGTCTATACGCTTCCCTTGCGCGATTGAGGGCGCGAGCGTCGAGCGGCGCTACAAGGACGGGCTGCTCGTCCTCTACCTTCAGGGCAGGGAGAAGTGCGACTGAACGCGTCGCCGATTTCAAACGCCCGCGCCGGCGGGTTCGCCTTTCAAACTTTAAGAGGGCAGTTATTCAAGTATGGCCGACGAGAATCGCAAAGAAAACGGGACGCAGGGTGCGAGCAGGCGGCAGCCGCAGGAGTCGAACCAACAGCCGCCGCAAGGCACGAACGATCAGACGACGCAGGAAGCGCTCGACGCTGCGAAGCCGGTCGAGCCGGGCGCGGTCGAGCCTGCGCTCTCGCAGCCCGAAGAGGCGCGCGAAGAGGGCGGGGTCTTCGAGATCGCGGTGCTGCCCTTGCAGCAGACGACGCTCTTCCCCGGCACGGTCATTCCGCTCGCGGCGGGACGACCGCGCTCGGTCGCCGCGGTCGAGGCCGCGCTCGCGACCGAAGAGAAGCTTCTCGCGTGCGTCACCGTGCCCGAAGGCAAGGGCGGCCCCGATGGCGAGGCGACGCCGCCCGACGACCTTTACCAAGTCGGCACGCTCGTCATGGTCAAGCGCATGATGCGCAGCATCGAAGGTCTCCAACTCATCGTCCACGGCACGGAGCGCGTCCGGGTAGTTAAGTGGACGCAGACAGACCCTTACATACGCGCACGCGTTCGCATCTTGCCGCCGCCCGTCCGTCGAGACGACGAGACGGTCGAGGCGCTTCTCAGAAACGTGCAGGCGCTCGTGCAGCGCGCGCTTGCGATGCTGCCTGAGATACCGCCCGAAGTCCGCACAGCCGTTCTCTCGTCGGGCGATCCCGTCCAACTCGCATACTTCCTCGGCTCGATACTCAATCTCGGCGTCTCCGAAGAACAAAGGATGCTCGAAGCCGACACGGTTGACGAGCTTTTGCAGATCGCGTACCAGCGCCTGACGCGCGAGATCGAGATCATGGAGCTTCGCTCGAAGATCGCGACCGAGGCGCAAAGCGAGATGTCAAAGGCGCAGCGCGACTACTTCCTTCGACAGCAGTTAAAGGCCATCGAGAAGGAGTTGGGCGAGGACGAGGGCGGCGAGCGCGCCGAGGCCGAGATGCTTCGCGAGCGGCTCGGCGCGGCAGACCTGCCCGACGAAGTTCGCAAGGAGGCCGAGCGCGAGTTGAAGCGTTTGGAGCGTCTGCCGCAGGCCGCGCCCGATTATCAGGTCGTCAGAACGTGGCTTGAATTCGTGCTTGAGCTTCCCTGGAAGAAATCTTCCGACGACCGTCTCGACCTCGAAGAAGCTCGCCGCGTGCTCGACGAAGACCACTACGGCCTCGAAGAGATAAAGGAGCGCATACTCGAATTCCTCGCCGTCGTGAAACTGCGCCGCGACTCGAAGAGTCCGATACTCTGCTTCGTCGGCCCGCCCGGCGTCGGAAAGACGAGTCTGGGCAGGTCAATCGCCCGCGCGCTCGCTCGCCAGTTCGAGCGCCTCAGCCTTGGCGGCGTGCGCGACGAGGCGGAATTGCGCGGGCATCGCCGCACATACATCGGCGCGATGCCCGGTCGTGTAATTCAGAGCATACGCCGCGCGGGCGTCAACAATCCGGTCTTCATGCTCGACGAGATTGACAAGCTCGGCAACGACTATCGAGGCGATCCGGCGTCGGCCCTGCTCGAAATTCTCGACCCGCAGCAGAACAACAGTTTCCGCGACCACTATCTCGATTTACCGTTCGACCTCTCGAAAGTCTTCTTCATCGCGACGGCGAATCAGTTGGGGCCGATTCCGCCGCCGCTGCGCGACCGGATGGAAATCATCTCGCTCACAGGCTACAGCGACGAAGAGAAACTGCAAATCGCGCGGCGCTATCTCGTCCCCCGGCAGACGCGCGAGAACGGACTCGAAGCGGGCCAACTCGAAATCACGGACGACGCGCTGATCTACATCGCCGCGCGATACACGCGCGAGGCAGGCGTCCGCCAGTTGGAGCGCACGGTCGGTCGCGTCGCGCGCAAGGTCGCGCTGCGCGTCGCGCAGGGGCAGGCGGAAAAGGTGCGCGTTGACGTTTCCGACATCAAGCCTCTGCTCGGCGCTCCGCGCTTCTACCCGGAAGAGGCGCGCAAGGAGATGCCGACGGGCGTTGCGACCGGCATGGCATGGACGGAGACGGGCGGCCAACTTCTCTTCATCGAAGCGACGCTTTTGCCCGGAAGCTCCGGCCTCACGCTGACCGGACAACTCGGCGAGGTGATGCAGGAGTCTGCGCGCGCGGCGCGTTCATATCTCTGGTCGCACGCGTCGGAGTTCGGCATTGACCCGCAGATGTTCAAGAACTACGGCACGCACGTACACGTCCCCGCCGGCGCGATACCGAAGGACGGCCCATCGGCGGGCGTGGCGATGACTTCGGCGCTCGCGTCTCTGATGACGGGGCGGCGCGTGCGCAACGACACGGCGATGACGGGCGAGATAACTCTGTCGGGACTCGTCTTCCCCGTCGGCGGCATCAAGGAGAAGGTTCTGGCCGCGCACCGCGCGGGACTTCGCCGCGTCGTCCTCCCGTCGCGTAACGAGCCGGACACAGAGGAAATACCCGCGGACGTTTTCAAGGAGCTTGAGTTCGTTTACGCCAGCCGCATCGACGAGGCTTTGGAGCAGACGCTCGAAAAACTCGTCTCGCAGCCGCCGCCTCCGCCCGACCCGAAGGCCGAAGAGGCGCGCGCCGCGCAGCAGCAACGTCAAGAGCCTGAGCCTGTGCGCGCGAGCGGTCGCTGACGAAATTTTACCGCCGACGCCGAATCCATGCCGCGACGCGCGCCAAGCGAGAAGAGAATCCTTCTGCCCGCGCTCGCGGCATCTCTTTTCGTGTCGCCGCTCGCGACGTTCGCGAGCGGCGCTTCTTCGGACGGCGGCGCGGGCAGTAGTAACGGCAACGCGACGGGACTCGACCCGTCCGTGCTGCTCTCGGTCGCCTTGATGCTCTTCGTCGCGAAGGTTGGCGGCGAGTTGTTCGCGAAGTTCAAGCAGCCCGCCGTGCTCGGAGAGCTTGCGGGCGGCATCGCTCTGGGGAGTCTTTCACTCTTCGGCGTCGCGTGGGTCGAGCGGCTGCGCGCGGACGCGGTCGTCGCGGCGCTCGCAGAGATCGGCATCATCGTCCTGCTCTTTGAAGTCGGACTCGAATCGAACGTCCGCGAGATGATGTCGGTCGGGTGGACTGCGCTCCTCGTCTCGACGCTCGGCGTCGTCGCGACGTTCGGCGCGGGACTCGGCGCTTCGGCGCTCTTCCTGCGCGGCGCGCCCGTGCTCGCGCACGTCTTCGTCGCGGCGGCGCTGTGCGCGACCTCGGTCGGGATAACGGCGCGCGTGCTCCGCGACCTCGGACGACTCAAGACGCGCGAGGCCGGAATCATCCTTGGCGCGGCGGTGATTGACGACGTGATGGGGCTTCTGATTCTCGCGGTCGTCGCGGGCGCGATACGCGCGGCGGGCGCAGGAGCGTCGCTCGCGCTCGCCGATGTCGGACTCATCGCGCTGAAGTCGGTCGCTTTTCTGGTCGTCGCGGTCGCCGCGGGTCACTACGTCGTGCCGCACCTCGCGCGGGGCGCGGGACGCTTCAAGAGTCGCGGCGTGCTGGTGACGTTCGCCGTCGCATTCTGTTTTCTGACGGCGTGGGCTTCGTCGCTCGTCGGCCTCGCGCCGGTAATCGGGGCGTTCGCCGCTGGCCTCGTGCTCGACGAGATTCACTTCGAGCCGTTTGCGGCGAGCGGCGAGCGGAAGTTGGCGGAACTGCTCGCGCCCGTCGGGGCGATACTCGTGCCGATCTTCTTCGTGCTGATGGGGCTGAGGGTTGACCTTCGCGCTTTCGGCAACGTCGCGGCTATCGGGTTCGCGCTCGCGCTCACAGCCGCCGCCGTCTTCGGCAAGCTCGCGTGCTCGCTCGGCGTCGGGCGCGGCGCGAACCGGCTCGCCGTCGGCGTCGGCATGATCCCGCGCGGCGAGGTCAGCCTTATCTTCGCGGGGATGGGCGCGACGCTCGCGCTGCCCGGCGGCCAGACAGTAGTCAGCACTGCGACGTTCGGCGCGGTCGTCATCATGGTCGCGGCGACGACGCTCGTCACGCCGCCCGCGCTCAAGTGGGCGCTGCGTGGAGAGCGCACGAACGCGGAATGTTCAACGTTGGATTGAAAGCGATGGCCGGAGCGAAAGAATAACGAACTGAGAAGACTCATCTCAAGCTCATCATTCATCGTTCCGCATTCGTCGTTTAACCCGGAGGGAAAGCAGATGGCAACGAGCAAGAAGTCGGAGGCGAAGGCGGGCGTCCCGGCCCGCAGGCGCGGGCAGCAGATGGGCGACGAGCGCAGCGGGACGGGCAAGGCGACCGAAGCGAAGAAGCAAACGCCCGCGCTGCGTGGTCGTCGGAAGGACGCGAGCAAGTTCTTCGCCGACGATTCTTCGCAGGCAATCGGGAGCGGCGGCGACGGCTCTTTGAGTGACAACAGTCCTTCAGTCTCCGCCGTCGTCCCGACCGGCGAGAAGATCGGCGAGTCGGGCGGCGAGCGAGAATTTAAGGCGCGACAGAAGACCGCAGGTAAGAAGCACGGGTGAGCGTGCCTACTTCATGTGGTGCATTTGAGCTTGGTCTGCCGGCGAGCGCGCTAAATGAACGCGGAAGCCGGAAAGCTGAAAGCGAATCGTCTTCGCTTTCAGCTTTCCGGCTTCCGCGCAAAAAAAGAAAGGCGGTGAACCCCCCCATGGCCCACCGCCAACGGCCACTTGCGTGGCCTGCCCCAAAGTTTCACTCGTTCTCAGAAGGAACGCCCGTTAACTGAGTTCATAGTAAACCCGCCGGGCGAGCCTTTGGTTGTGATCGTGTTGCGAGTGCGTGACGAGTTCAAGACACGCCGATTTTATTGGCCGTGGCGTTTGAACGCTTCCTCCGGCAAGGGCACGTCGAACTTCACCTCGCGCAGTTTGGTAACGGTGTCGCCCATGCTCGTCGTGTTCGAGAGGCGCGTGAACGGGATCATCACGCCGTCAATGCTGCGATAGTCAGCGTACTTCTCGGTGACAGGCTCGGTCTGGGGGCCGTCCGTTTCGAGCGTGTCCTGTCTGAGCAGCAGAAACGTCTTTGCGGAGAAGTAGTCGGTCACGGGATTTCCCTTCTCCGGCGTGAAGACGACGACGTATGCGTCCTCGTCGCCGACCTTCGACATCTTCGCTATCACGGCTGACTTGAAGAGCCTCTTCCAATCGAGCATCCCGTAGAAGTCCGAAGCGATGCGCGCGTCTTCGAGCGCCCTCCCCGTCTTCGGGCTGAAGGGAATGAAGCTAGCTTCCTCGCCGCCCTGCGCGCCGTCGAAGTATTCGTGGATCGAGCCGAGCTTCTTGCCGAGCGCCTTGATCGTTATCTCTTCGGCGTATGCGCCCGGCGCTTTCGCATAGATCAGGCCGTCGCCGCCGACGCCCTGACTCTGGAAATCGAAGTCCGCGGCGACCCTCATCGTCTTGTGCCTTCGGAGCGCCGCCTCGCCGCCCTCGGCCTCGACGACCTTCGACATCAACTCGTCAACCGTCAACGCCGGCTTGAACTCGACGGCGCGATTGAACGCGACCTCGCCTTCGGGCTGCTTGAGCGTGATGCCCGCGACCTTGCCGGAGCCGTCGCGGCGGACGACGAAGCTGTAAGTTTCCGGCAGCGTCGTCGAGCCGAGCACGTCCTTCGAGCGCTCGATGAGCGGATACGGCGTCTGGCCCGGAACGACGAGCACAATCTGGCCTTCGCGCAACGCGACCTCAATCGAAGGCCCCTGCGACGCGGGTTCGTAAATCCCTATGACCTCCTTGAGCGGCCCCGTGTAGTCAGCCACCGCGCCGGACGCGGGCGCGGTCGTCGCGTCCGTAGGCTTCAGCCTCTTCAGAGTGAAGTTGCCCTGCGGCTGTTCCAGATACATCTCTGTCTCTTGCGGGTTGTCCTTCGCGGGGCGGAAGGTCACGTAGAAGCCGTCGGGCGCTTCGGCGAGTTTGTAGCGGCGGCCTCCGACCGGCTCAAGCGTGTAGGTCGGCTGACCCGGCACGCTCATCGTGAGCTTGCCGTCTTTGGCTGCGACCGGCATCGTCATGCCCGCCTCCGAGAGAAAGTAGTTGCCCGCCTCGTCCTCGATCTTCACCGACGGGCCGGCAGACGCGACTTGATTTTTCTCCGCCGGATTGCCGATGAGATTCGACCAGACAGCCTCCATCGCCGAGGCGGGCAACGTCGATGCCGACACGTTCGTAAGCATGACGAAGCCGAGGTGCTGGTCGGGCATGAGCGCGACCTCGGCGTTAAAGCCGTCAATGTTCCCGCCGTGCTCGGCGACCTTGTGCCCGTGCCAGTCGCGAAGAAACCAGCCCAAGCCGTAAGAGATGCTTCCCGCGATCTTCATCTGCGGCTTGAACAGTTCGGCGAAGCTCTGCTCCGAGACGAGGCGACGGCCGTCGCGCACGCCGCCCGCGAGGAGAAAGCGGAGCCACTCGGCCATGTCGCGCGCGTTCGAGTTTATAGCGCCCGCGGCGGCGACCTGCGGGAAGTCGCGCGTCGGCACGCGCCGGGTCTCCTTCGTGTCCTCGTCGTAAACGTATCCGAACGAGTAGTCGGGCGCGCGGTGCATATCAGGGATGTTAAGCGTCGAAGCCTTCATCCCGAGCGGCGCGAAGATGCGCTGCCGGACGAGACTCTCCCACGACAATCCTTCGGCCTTCGCGATGCACTCGCCCGCCGCCGAGTACATGACGTTCTGATACTGAAACTTCTCTCGCAGCTTGGCGGTCGGCTTCGCGGTCGCGGCGACCTGTATGACTTCTTCGCGGCTGAGCACGCCCGTTATCCAAGGGAGGTCTGTGCGATTCAGACCCGAAGCGTGCGAGAGAAGGTCGCGCACCGTGATGCGCGCGTCGGCGTCCGGGTCTTGTAGTTTGAAGTACGGGAGAAACTTTTTCGGCGAATCGTCGAGTGAGATTTTGCCCTCGTCCGCGCCCATTGCGACGAGCATCGAGGTGAAAGCTTTGGACGAAGAGCCGATGGCGAAGAGCGTGTCGGGCGTGACCGCGAGCCGTCGCTCGAAGTCTTTGTAACCGAGTCCCTTCATGTAAATTATGCGGTCGTCCTTGACGATGACGAGCGAGAGGCCGGGGATGCCGAGTTCCTGACGCTTCGCGTCAATCGCCTTCTCTACGATGGCGAGCCGCGCGTCGATGTCCGGCGTCGCGGCGGCTGTCTGCGCCTGCGACGAGCTTTGCGCGAAGACACGCGCCGCGAGCGCGTTGGGGATAAACATCGCGGCGGCGAGCGCGAGGCTGAGAGTGTGTCTGCGAAGTCTCATGTGTTGATACTCCTGCCGTTGAAAATTACCTGTCGGCGCACGTCGCCGAGTCGAGAGCGCCGGACGCGCGAGACGCCCCGGCACACTAAACTCTCGCGCCGGGGCGTCTCGGACTTACCTTCTGGTTGTTCTTACGGGCGGGGCGGGCCGAAAGTTTACCAACGGCGCGGCGGGCCGGCTTAAAACGCCGGGATGAGCAAGGCTCAGTGCTGCGGCGCGGAATTGTATTCTTCCAGAAGCTTCTGCGCGCTCCCGCCCGGACTTATCACGGCGAGTTTGTTCGTCCAATCGTAGCCGCTGAAGACGCCGACGACCTCCGCCTTGTCGTTGAAGACGGGGCTGCCGGAGAAGCCGTCGCGCCCATCGATCTTTGCCGACCAGTATTCCTTGCCGCGGAACGTGTACGGGCCGTTGAAGACGCCGCGTCTGACGGCCTTGTCGCCGTTCGGTCGCGCGAAGAGCGTGACCCGCTCGTCCTTGTTCAGACTCGACTGGAACAAGGGCGTCTTCTCGTCGCGCGGCGAGCGGCACACGCGCAGAAGCGCGAGGTCTGCGTCCGGGTCAACCTTGAGCACTGTGGCCTGACAGCCTTCGACGTAAGCCTTGACTTCGAGTTGATCCTTCGGCCCGAATCCGAGTTGCACCTTCTTCGAGACGCTCAGGTCGCCGCTGACGACGTGGTAGGCCGTCATCACAAGCCCGTCTCCGACGACGAAGCCCGTGGCGTATCCGTTCGGCCCCCAATCGAGTATCGAGATCGCGTGTTCCAGCGTGTTACGATTCTTCTTGTCGAACCGCAGGTCGAGCGAGACTGTGTAGCCGTCCCGCTTCATTATGCGCGAGAGCGGATCGTCAGCCGCGCGCTCCGGCGCCGGCAGCGAAGCCGCCGCGAAGACGAGCGCCGCGACAAAAACGAGGCAGCAAAACATCCTCTTCATCTGTGGACTCCTTTGTACGAACGAAGTGTTACGGTTTGCGGGCGGAGCGGGCTGCTCGCCCGGCTTAAAGTCTGACGGAAAAGTTGTCGCCGCTTTGGCGGGCGGCGTCGCCGTAATCGCCGCGAGGAAAGTTGTCGAAAGAATAATCCGAGCCGGACTTGCCGGCCCGAACGATGCGCCGGAGCCTTTACGTCTTTGGCGGGCCGAGCGTCAGGGCCTTTTTATGAATCCGTTTTTTTGAGAAACGTGGCGGGAAATATAAGCCAAAACTGCGGCGGGCACAATAGAAACTTCGACGCGCCGGAAAATCGAAAGCCGCCGCGCCGCGGAAACGTCGCACCCCGGAGCCGACCGGGGCGCGGGAAAAAACTTCGAGGTCGCGCGGCTCCTTCTGTTTATCGTTTGGGCGAGGCGTCGTTGAATGCGCTCTCGACGGCGGGGCCGACGACGTAGACGGAGAAGAGCGCGTTCCTGACCTTGCTGTCGCCCGCAAAGAGCCTTCGGAACTCTTCGAGGTTGACATCCTTGCGCGCCTGTTCGAGCGTCTCGCCGCGCGCGACCGCCCGCTCGGTCTGCTGCTTCACGGAGTTCATAAGGCGTCCGACGAGGCGCGGGTACGAGTCGTCGTGCATGAGGGGGCCGTGGCCGGGAACTATCGTCGAGGCTTTGAGCGCGACGAGCCGTTCGAGCGTCGCGCCCCAGTCGCCGACGTGCGATTGGTCGGAGCCTACGAACGGCACGGGCCAGACGACGAGATCGCCCGCGGCCAGAATGCCCTCGCGCGGCAGATAGACGACCACGTCGCCCGACGTGTGGCCGCGACCGAGGTAGAGCACATCAACCTCGCGCTCGCCCTGATAAAGCGTCAACTTGTCTTCGAGCGTGACGGTCGGGAGCACCGGGCGGAAGTCCGAAGGGACGGTCAAGTACCCTTCGCCGAGCGCGATGTCGCTGGCGAGGCTCGCGCGCTGCTCTTCGTCGAGCGGCTCGCCCTTCGAGTTGACGCCGCCCTTCAAGATACTTCTAAGCTGTTCGACGAACTGCGACAGCCCGCCCTCATGCCAACTCTTTCGGGCCGCCGCGCCCTTCACAGGCAGATACGCGCGCGTCGCGGCGTGCGCGACGAAGGCGACGCCGGGGAAGGCTTCGGCGTAAACCTGATTGCCGACGACGTGGTCGTCGTGCCAGTGCGTGTTGACGACGTAGCGCACGGGCTTGTCCGTGAGCCGGCGTAGCGCGGCCAGAGTCTCGCGCGTCGCGGCGAGGTTCGACTGCGAGTCAACGACGATGACGCCTTCGTCGCCGATTATGAAGAGGCTGTTGGACTCGACGGCATAGCCCGGCTGGTCTCTGCGGACTGCCGCGTAGACGCCTTCGGCCAGTCTCACAACGTCGAACTTCGCCTGATGCCCCGAAGCCTTCGGCGGCGGCGCGACGGCAAGCGCGAACAGTAACACGAGAGCCAAAAATCTCTTCTTCTCCATCTGACCTCGAACGCCGGAAGAATCGAAGCGCGGAAGTTTATAACATCCGGGCTGCACGCGGATTGATGAATAAGTGTCGAAAGGCGTCTGCGGAGTGACGGGCGCAAGCATTGCCGTGCCGAAGCGGATTCACGAACTCCGGCGCGGTCGGGCGTAAGCACGAGAACGCCGCGCAAGAGTCGTGCGCGGCGTTCAAGTCGGAGACATTCTGTTGAGATTCTACCTGCCAGTTCATTCGATGACCCACATGTCGCCGCTGTGGATGAGCTTCTGAAGTTGGCCGCGCCCCTGACGAGCGACGGCCTCCTCGATCTGGTGCGCCATCAAGTCCTCATAAGTCTCTCGCTGAACGTCGCGGAAGATGCCGACCGGCTGCGGGAAGGCAGGGAACTCCATGCGCGCGAGCATGAAGGCGACCGAAGGGTCTTTCTCGTGCATGTCGTGGACGAGGCAGTCGTTTTCGTTGAGTCCCGTCTCGCTCCCAAGCCTGATCACTTCGGGCAGCGCGCCGTTCATGCGTATGCCCTTGTCGCGCTCCTTGCCGAAGACCATAGGCTTTCCGTGTTCGAGGTAGAGCACGCCTTCGGGGCGCGCGGTGCGCTCGGCGAAGGAGTCGAACGCGCCGTCGTTGAAGATGTTGCAGTTCTGATAGACCTCGACGAACGAGATGCCCTTGTGATGCGCCGCGGCGCTGACGACCGAGCCGAGATGCTTCACGTCAATGTCAATCGCGCGCGCAACGAAGGTCGCCTCGCTTGCGATGGCGAGCGAGAGCGGGTTGACGGGGTAGTCGATAACGCCCATCGGAGTTGACTTCGTCTTCTTGCCGAACTCGGATGTCGGTGAATATTGGCCCTTCGTCAAACCGTAGATACGATTATTGAAGAGTATGTAGTTGAGGTCGAGGTTGCGACGGATGGCGTGCATGAAGTGGTTGCCGCCAATCGATAGCGCGTCGCCGTCGCCCGTGATGACCCAGACGCACAGGTCGGGGTTCGACGCCTTGATGCCGGAGGCGATTGCGGGCGCGCGACCGTGGATCGAGTGGAAGCCGTATGTGTTCATGTAGTAGGGGAAGCGCGACGAACATCCAATGCCACTGACGAAGACGATCTTCTCGCGCGGGATGCCGAGTTCGGGCATCACCTTCTGCACGTTGTTGAGTATGGCGTAGTCGCCGCAGCCGGGACACCAGCGAACCTCCTGATCGGAGGAGAAGTCGGCCTTCGTCAACTTTCCCGGCGGCGGAGCGGCCTTGCCCGCCGTCACAGAACCCGGTTCGCTCTCCGGCGAAGGCCCCGCGCCGCTGACGTTGCCGCCGATGCCGCTCGCCGTCTGCTCTTCCGCATTGTTCCCGTTGCTCTCGTGTCCGTTGGTGCTCATCTTTGATTCCTCTCGAATGATTGCTTGCGAACCGTTGATCGTTCACTCGCCCGCGTTCGCGGCGGCCTGATCCACGGCCTCCCACAACTTCAAATACTGTTCGCGCACGTATGGGTTCAACTCTTCGGCGAAGTCCGAAGAGAGGCCGCGCGCCTTTATCAACTCCTG
This sequence comes from Pyrinomonadaceae bacterium, assembly GCA_035474235.1. GTDB lineage: Bacteria > Acidobacteriota > Blastocatellia > Pyrinomonadales > Pyrinomonadaceae > QHXN01. The sequence goes on along the minus strand of DATINM010000086.1, from coordinate 7,836 downwards.
CACATCGGCCAAATCTTTGAGGCGGTCGGGCGCGGTCATGCCGGAGGCGAGTTTAAGCTCGACAAGTTTTCCGAGCGTGACGACGCGCACGCCGTCAATCTCGACCGAGGCCATTGCGGGCGACGGAAAATTGACAGGCTTGGGTTTCCCGTCTCCGGGATATTCGCCCGCGACGATTATCTCGACGGGCACGTTCGCGCCCGTCGCACGAAGGCGTTTGCGCGCACCATCGAATGCGGGCACGTAGCCGAGTCCGATCAGTTCACGATGAAAAGTTTCCAGCCCGTCTCTCGTCAACACGAGGTCAATGTCTTCGGTAAAGCGCGGGTAGCCGTGCGCCATCAGCGCGACCGCGCCGATGACCATGTAGTCAATGCCGTGCCGCTCAAGGTCTGCGGACAACTGCGCGAGCGCGTTGTTGAGGTTGCCCTGTCCCATAAAATAGCGAAGTCCCTCCGCGTAGAGTTCGCGGACTGAGACGTTCTCGGCTGTCGGCGCAGTGGCTTTCATCGCCGTCGCTTCTTAAAGATACTCCTCGACCTTCCTGACGATCTCGCGAATCTGGAAGGGGCGGCCCTTGACCTTCGAGAAGGTTACGGCATCGACGAGGTACTTTGCGCGGATCATCGTCGCGAGTTGTCCGAGGTTCATCTCCGGCACGATGACTCGCTCGAAGCTTCGCAGCACGTCGCCCAGATTCGACGGGAATGGACTCAGGTGTCTGAGGTGCGCCGACGAAACCGACTTGCCTTCGGCGCGCATCTTCTCGACCGCCGAAGTTATCGAGCCGTAGGTCGAACCCCAACCGAGCACAAGGACTTTGCCCGACGCTTCGCCGAAGACTTCGACTTCGGGGATGTCCTGCGCGGCGCGGTCAACCTTGGCCTGACGCATCAAGACCATGAAGTGATGATTGTCGGGATCGTAGTTGACGTTTCCGGTTATGTGCTGCTTCTCGATGCCGCCGATTCGGTGTTCGAGTCCGGGCGTGCCCGGCAGTGCGTAAGGCCGCGCCAGTGTCTCTTCGTCGCGCGCGTAGGGCATGAACGTCGAGGGGTCTTCGGCGAACTTCACTTCGATTGCGGGAAGCTCGTCAATCTCAGGCACGAGCCACGGCTCAGCGCCGTTTGCGAGATAGCCGTCCGAGAGATAAAAGACCGGCGTCATGTAGCGGTAGGCGAGCCGCACGGCCTCAATCGCCATCGAGAAGCACTCGGCTGGCGTGGCGGGCGCGACGACGATTGCGGGGCACTCGCCGTTTCTGCCCCACACGGCCTGAAACAAGTCGGCCTGCTCGGTCTTCGTCGGCAAGCCGGTCGAAGGGCCGCCGCGCTGGACGTTGATGATGACGAGCGGGAGTTCGGTCATCACAGCGAGTCCTATCGCCTCCTGCTTCAAGGCGACGCCGGGGCCGCTCGTGCCCGTCACGCCGACGTGGCCCGCGAAGGATGCGCCGATTGCCGCGCAGACGGCAGCGATCTCGTCTTCGGCCTGAAAGGTCTTGACGCCGAAATTTTTATGGCGCGCGAGTTCGTGCAGAATGTCGGATGCGGGCGTGATCGGGTACGAGCCGTAGAAGAGCGGGCGGCCCGTGAGTTCGGCGGCGGTGACGAAGCCGATTGCGGTCGCCTCGTTGCCGGTTATCTTTCGGTACTTGCCCGGCGCGATGACGGCCTTCTTGACTTTGTAGTGCGTCGTGAAGACCTCGGTCGTGTCGGCGAAGTTGTAGCCGGTCTTCAAGGCGACCTCGTTGGCCTTGACGATCTCAGGATTCTTCTTGAATTTCGCGTTGATCCATTCGAGCGTCGGCTCCATCGGTCGGTCGTAGAGCCAGTAGAGAACGCCGAGCGCGAAGAAGTTTTTGCAGCGATCCATCTCCTTACGCGAGAGCTTTACCTCCGCCTGCTGCAAGGCGCGTATGTTGACGGTCGTTATCGGAAGACGGTGGACGCGATAACCTTTCAGCGTGTCGTCTTCGAGCGGGTTCGACGAGTAGTTCGCCTTCTTCAAATTCTCTTTGTTGAACTCGTCCGTGTTGATGATGAGCGTGCCGCCGTCTTCGAGGTCGGGCAGGTTCACCTTCAAGGCCGCGGGATTCATCGCGACGAGAACGTTCGGCTCGTCGCCGGGCGTTCGTATGTCGCGGCTTGAGAAGTTGAGTTGGAAGCCGGAGACGCCGGGGAGACTTCCGGCGGGCGCGCGAATCTCCGCGGGGAAGTCGGGCAAAGTCGAAATGTCGTTGCCGACCATAGCCGAGGTGTTCGTAAACTGCGTGCCCGTAAGCTGCATTCCGTCGCCGGAGTCTCCGGCGAAGCGGATGGTCACGGTCTCGACCTCTTTAATGTCTCTTTGATGTTCGGCGGGCGGGTTCTCGATGATGGCGCTCATACTCTTCGATTAGTCCTTTGCAGTTGGGATGCCGTCTGGCCGGAAGACTGTCGGAAGTGACTTCATTGACTTTCAGATTCCGCTGACGGGGAAACTTCGATGCGGTCGCGCTTTAGCGGAATTATTCTACACAGCCGCGCGAATCAAACACAAGCGAGTCGCCCGCCGAGCCGCGCAAACGTAAAACGAGAAGAAGCCCCCCGCGCCCGACTCTGCGAGACGCGGGGGGCTTCTTCGATACTCGTCCGTGAGCGCTTCCGGTCAACTCGCAACCGAGCCGGTCGCGTCGGTGACTTTCGCAGAGCCGTCGGTCGCGGGCGTCTTGCTCGCGGAAGAGGACGGAGAGACGGAGGAAGATTTCGACTGGCCTGCGCTCGACGAAGAGGCCGAAGCCGAAGAGGCCGAGGCGGGCGTGGCCGTCACCTCTCTCTCCTGTTTCTCGACCTGCTCCTTTAGCTGAACCATTCGGCAACTGCCCTCGAAGATCGCGCCGTTCTCGATGACGAGCGCGGGCGTCTGAATGTTGCCCGTGACTTTGGCGACGCGCCCCATCTCGATCCGCTTCGAGGCGATGATGTCGCCGTTCACCGTCCCGTAAATCTGCGCGACCGCGACCTCGACGTTCGCGTCAACGCGCCCGTTCGTCGAGACGATGAGCGTGCCGTCCGCCGAGGAGACGCGCCCCGAAAGTCCGCCGTCAACGCGGAGCATGCCCTTGAAGTTGGCCTCGCCCGTCAAGGTCGTGCCGTTGCCGACGAAGCCCGTGAGCGTGCCCTCCTTGATGTCGCGCGCGAGCGATTCGCTCTCGGTGACGGCGCGCGAAGTGGTCTGCGTGTAAACCTGCTGCTGGTAGGCTTCGGTCGGCGTCGCGCCCGACGTTGGCGTCGTCGTGCCCGAGCCGCCGTATGAGGAGCTTTGCGGTGTGTGGTCAGCCGTCTCGTCCGCGGTGTGCGTTGAATCCTTCGGATTTTTTCCCGGTCTAAACATTTCGCATTCTCCCTGTCAGAACTTTTGGTTGGTGTGTGGCCGCGGTCGGAGGCGGAAGGCCCGCGCCCCTGCCGAAGCTATGTTTGCGCCGCGCGTCGCGGCAGCCCGATGAAAAAAGGAATCAAGTCAGGAGAGGCCCGTGGCCTGCCGGGGGCCGCCGGGTTCTGAACAGACTTTCAAAACTCTCCGAGAGCGAGGCCGATGATAAGTCAATTCAAAAGCACTGACAAGTGGAGAAATAGTAATGAGTGATGAGTGATGAGTCAAAGGCTTTATGCTTTCAACTCATCACTCATCACTCATCACTCATTACTGCTTTTACTTCTTCTCGTTCTCGACGCTCAGGGCGAGCACATCTTTGAGGGCCGCGACGGCGACGTGCTTTGGCGCTTCGGGCAGCTTGATCTTGCCGAGTTCGACGGTCGAATTGCCCTTGATCGTCGCTTCGCCGAGCCTGATCCAGCCCTTGCCGAAGTCGAGGTAGATGGGCACGAGCATCTCGAAGTTGTCGGAGACGCCGGACTGTGTGACGCGCCCCGTGAGTATGTCGCCGCTGAATGAATACTCGAATTTGTAGCTCGGCATCTCGGTTCCGTAAACCCACTCGTTGAAGAACCAGTCCATGCGGCGGTTGCCGTCAACATCCATCTCCGGCGTCATGTGGCGCTCGACGGCGCGCTTGAAGTCCTCGGTCGAGACGTTCTGATTGAAGTTCGCCTTGACGAAATCCTGCATCATCTCCTGAAAGCGCTGGTCGCCGGTCTTGCGGTCGAACATCATCATGCGAATCATGTGGAGGATGTAAGCGCCCTTCGGGTAGATCATGAAGCGCGCGACCGAGCCGGTCTTGCCGCTGTTGAGGCGGTAGCCCTGCGTGACGGGGCCGACCGTGTAGGGCTTGTGATCCTTCGTCTGCGGTCGCGACTCCGTGATGAGCTTGCGCGGCATCTCCCAAAAGTCTATGAACTTGTCGTTGCCGCGAATCATCTGCGCGTAGAGCGAGGCGGAGAACTCTGCGAAGCCTTCGCTCATCCACTGGTCGCGGTAACTCTTCCAGCCGAGCGCGTGCCCCCACCACTGGTGCGAGACTTCGTGCGGCCCGACGTACTCGAAGAAGTCGTCTCCGGCGAACTTGACCGAGCCTGTCTCCATCCAGCGCTGCGTCGAATCCTGAAAGGCCGTGAACGGCATATAGACGAGCGTCGGCCAAGCCTGACCGAAGTTGGCCGCGGGCTGCTGCGTCATCGCGAGCCGCGTGTAGGGCATCTTGCCGAAGTAGGCGTTGTAGATGCGCGTCGAGTTCTCTGCGTCGGCTATCGCGGAGTCGGCCATGTGGGTCGTTGACATCGAGCCGACCTCTTCCGAGCCGCGCATGAAGTTCGGCAGAGACTCGTTGGCGTAGAACTCGATCTGGTAGCCGGTGTCTTTGTCCTCTACGACCTTCTTTTTGAAGACGCCGTAGTTGAAGCCCGCGACCGCAAGCTCCTTGTCGCCGCTCGACCACTTCGCCACCGTGTAGTCGCCGTCGGTCGCTTCGGGCGAGGCGAGCGCGCCCGTGCCGATCAAAGTCTTGCTCTTCGGAAAGTGGAACGTCATGTCGAAGCGCGCGCGGTCGCCGAAGGCCATGAAGCCGTTGTTCGGATACCAAGTTTCGCGCGGGAGCAGAAAATAGTTGCCGCTGCCAACGTCGATGAGCGCGTCGCTTCCCTCATACTCGACCGTGACCTTGTAGTCCTTGCCCGCTTCGAGCGGTTCGGGCCAGATGACCGCGAAGTCTGCGTCCTTCTTCTTGCTCTCCTGCACGAACTCAAGGTCGCGCCCTGACTCGTCGCGCACGCGGCTGACGCGAAGCGTCTGGAAGAGAGCGAACGGCAGGACGCGCGTGCCGTGGACGAGCGGGCTGAACGTTACAACGTCCGTGGCGGTTATCTTCGCGCCCTTGATCGCGCCGTCGATCTCGTGGTGCTTGATGTCGAAGATGCGATGGTCTTCGTCGCTCGTGCCCTTGCCCGCGGCGTACTCGTCCGAGAGGTGGAACGCAGTCCAGAGTCCGCCGTCGGTCTCGCCGTAGCTGGAGAGCAACTCTTCTTCGGGCGCGACTTCGGGGATGCCGAGCGGGTCTATCTGAAAGACAAGCTTCTCGAAACGTCGGCCTCCGATGAAGGCTGTGAGGAAGCCGGGACGCTCCGGCGTGTAGAGATCGACGAGCGTGCGAAGCTCCATGTTCGTACGAAGCTCGCGGCGCAGAAGCTCCTGATTGTCGCGATAGATGTCGCGCGCGTGCGCCGATTGCGGGCCGTTCTTCGACATCCGCGCTTGCGGCGACGCCTTGACCTCCTCGTACGTCTTGTCTGTGAAGCGGAGCGTGAGTTTGGTGAACTGCTCGTTGATCGAGGGCTGGCCCGTGAAGAGAGCGAGGCTGTGCTTCTCGCATTCGATGGGCGGCGTCAGCGAGAACTCGCCCTCGCCGACGAAGACCGCGCCCGTTACACGCCCCTCGACCGGCGGAAGAAAGTAAAGCTCGCCGCTCTTCAAAGTGAAGGTCGCGGCGTCGCGGCGGATGACGAGGCCGTTTACGGTCGCATACTCGCCCTCGAAGTCCTGTGCCGACTCGGCCTGCTCGCGAAGTTGACGATAGACGGGGTCTTCGTTCGGCTTCACGCCGCTGCCCTTGACGACGACCGACTCGCCGACGGGCGCGATTTCGAGTTGCAAGTCGGCGGTGGCGGTCTTGCCGTCCTCGACGATCAATTGCTCGCGCCTCGCATCCTTGAACCCTGCGGCGCTTACGACGACGACGTAAGTGCCCGCGGGCAGCCCCTCGATTTTGTAGTGTCCCTGCGCGTCGGTCTGGACGGGCGCGTGAGCCTGTGCGCCCGCGGCATCCGTGACCGTGACGGTCGCGCCGACGATAACTGCGCCCTTCGGGTCTGTGACCGTGCCCGCGACCGTGCCGCCCGCTGCTGCGGCGGCGGCGAGCGAGAGAGAGAGTGCGACGGCGAAGACTGTGGCGAGAAAGAGCCTGCTTCCGGAGAGCATACGTTTGAAACCTCTTTAAGTCGTGAGGGACACGGTGAATTCGTTTGAATGGTTGATTAGTGATTGTTGATGCCGGTGCGGCGGCATTGCGACCGCGACTCTCGCCCCGCGGCGGGGACGCGAGGAGAGTTGCGAAGCGACATTATTCTGGCCGATGCGCGCCGTGTCAAGCGCGCCTGACACGCGGCTTCCGAAAGGCGAACTTGACATCGAAGGCCCGGCGACCTTACAACGGCTTCCGCAAACGCCTACAACTTTCGGAGTGCATTTGAAAACCATGCCGCCGCGTGATGAACGTAAGGGCAGTTCTCGTCGTCGCCCGACGCCTTCTTGATTTCGAGTCGTGCTTGACGAGTGGAGCGAGGGCAGGAAAGAAGCCGGCATTTCTAATGCGCTCTTAAAAGCGGAGGAAGGAGTTGACGAAGATGGCAGGTCAGATGGTTGAGTTTCAAAGCAACGGCGGGACGGCGCAAGGTTATCTTTCGATGCCCGATTCGGGGCGGGGGCCGGGCGTCGTCGTCATACAGGAATGGTGGGGACTCGTGCCGCATATCAAGGACGTTGCCGACCGCTTTGCGCGCGAGGGATTTGTCGCGCTCGCGCCCGATCTGTACCACGGCGAAGTCGCTCGCTCGCCGGACGAAGCGGGCAAGCTGATGATGGCGCTCAACATCGCGCAGGCCGAGCGAGACCTGCGCGGCGCGGTCGAGTATCTTTCGAGTCACGAGGCGACGGAGGGAGAAAAAGTCGGCACGGTCGGCTTCTGCATGGGCGGCGTGCTCTCGCTCTACGCCGCGTCGAAGAACACACAGGTCGGCGCGTGCGTCGTCTTCTACGGCATACACCCGAAGGTCGCGCCGGACTTCGATAATTTACGCGCGCCCGTGCTCGGACTCTACGCCGAGCGAGACAAGTCCGTCCCGCCAGCAGCCGTCCGCGCTCTCGAAGAGAAACTGCGCGAGCACGGCAAGCAGGTCGAAACGCACATCTACCCCGGCACGGATCACGCCTTCTTCAACGACACGCGGCCCGAAGTTTACAACGCCGACGCGGCAGCCGACGCGTGGCGTCGCACGACTGAGTTCTTCCGCGAGCACCTGAAGTAAGGGTAAAAGCAAAAAGCAAAAGAGGTGAAGACAGTCATGACTGTCTTCACCTCTTTGCCTTTTACCTTTTTACTTCTTCTACGGCAGAGCTTCGACGTTGACGAAGAATTTGAAGGTGCCCGTCTGCTGTATGCCGAGCAGGAAGCGGACGTTTATGGACGCCCCGTTCGCAAGCGGCGTCCCCAAAGTCACAGTCCCGGCGGAGAGCGTCGAGTTGAATCCTCCGCCGTTCAGTTGACTCGGCGGCTGTTCCAACGTAGTCCCCTGAACGTTGACCGTGCAGGGCGTCGTCGCAACCCCGTTCGATGCAAGGCAG
>DATINM010000085.1:0-132170 GCA_035474235.1 Pyrinomonadaceae bacterium | reverse complement strand
CGCGACTGACGACGACGGGTTGCAGCTATGCGCTCTCGACCTCCACGCAGTCCATCTCGACTTCGGGCGGGACTGCGAGCGTCGGCGTCTCGACGGGCGCGGGCTGCAACTGGGACGTGGCCGAGGGCGTGCCATGGCTCGCGGTGACGAGCGGCGCGCCTGCCAGCGGGCCCGGCACGGCGACCTACACGGTTGACCCGAACACGACGACCGGCCCCCGCGAGACGATTCTCGACATCGGCGGGCAGAAGCTAACGGTTCAACAGGGGCCGGCTACAACGTGCCTCGCCGCAGGCTCGCAGATCGCCGTCGGCCAGACTCTGAACGGCAGCCTCGCTTCGGGCGACTGCACGTCGGGCCAGCCCGGACGCGCCAACGCCTTCGCAGACCTCTACACGTTCGAGGGTCGCGCCGGGCAGCGCATCAAGATCGAGATGACGAGCACGAGCACGACCTCGACGCTCGACACCGTTCTATACCTTTTCGGACCCGATAACTCCGTCGTCGCATTCAACGACGACATCGACCCCGGCGTCACAACAAACTCGCGCATCCCCGACCCGACGAGTTCGACCGACGCCTTCTTCACACTGCCGAAGACGGGCGTCTATACAATCGAGGCCACGTCGTTCGACGACCAGAACAACAACACGGGCGGCTATTCGCTCAAGCTCTCCGACAACGGCGCGACGAACACGGTCGCGCTTTCGAGCAACGCGTACAGCGTGAATGAAGCGCTCGGCGCGGGCGGTCTTGGCACGGACGGCAGCGGCTTCCGCGTCGTCAATGTCACACGCTCCGGCTCCGACCTGACCGGCACGGCGACCGTTGACTACACCACGACGAACGGCACGGCGGACAAGCACGGCGACTACGAGCAGACGCTCGGCACGCTCGTCTTCGCGCCCGGCCAGACCACGCAAAGCTTCACCGTCTTTGTGCCCGACGACCGCTTCGCCGAGTCTCCAGAGACGGTGGGCATCACGCTCTCAAACCCGGTGGGGACGACGCTCGGCTCGCCCTCGACGGCGACGCTGACGATCAACAGCAACCCGCGCGACGCGTCGAACGACCCAAGCCCCGTCCGCTGGGACTCGAATTTCAACACAGCCTTCTTCGTCCGCCAGCAGTATCTCGACTTCCTCTCGCGCGAGCCTGACTCTTCGGGCTTCCAGTTCTGGTCGGGCGACATCAACAACTGCGGCGCGGACGCGAACTGCGCGCAGGTGCATCGCGTCAACACGTCGGCTGCGTTCTTCCTCTCGATAGAGTTTCAGGAGACCGGCTACCTCGTCGAGCGCATCTACAAGACGGCCTTCGGCGACGCGCAGGCAACGTCCGGGCTTGGCGGCACGCAGCACGCGATCCTCGTGCCCGTCGTCCGCCTCGACCAGTTCCTGCCCGACACGCAGCGCATAGGGCAGAACGTCGTCGTCGGCGTCGGCGACTGGCCGACGCAATTGGAGAACAACAAGCAGGCGTTCGCCCTTGAGTTCGTCCTGCGCCCGGCCTTCATCACGGCCTATCCGCTGACAATGACGCCCGCCGCCTTCGTCGATAAGCTCAACCAGAACGCAGGCGGTGTTCTGACGCAGACGCAGCGCGACCAACTCGTCGCGCAACTCGCCGCCTCGTCTGATCTGGCCGCGGGGCGCGCGACTGTGTTGCGTGCCGTCGCAGAAAACCCCGTTCTCAAGACGAACGAGTCGAACCGCGCTTTCGTGCTGATGCAGTACATCGGCTACCTTCGTCGCAACCCGAACGACGCGCCCGACTCGGATTACACGGGCTACGAGTTCTGGCTCCAGAAGCTCAACCAATTTAACGGCGACTTCAATCAGGCGCAGATGGTAACGGCCTTCATCACCTCGACCGAGTACATCAACCGCTTCGGCACCTAGAGCGCCGTTTTCATGCAACCCGAAACGCCCGCGCCACGTCAAAGTGCGGGCGTTTTTTCATTCATTACGGCCTACCCGAACCACTCCCGCGGTGGAGTGCTGGCCGATGCAGGCAGAGACGGAACTCGCGCGCTTCGCGTGCCGTCTCTTGATTAATAATTTTTCTGTCGCAATTTTTACCCGGCGTGCATCACACGCGCGCGCCGATGCCGAGGGAAGTCCGGCGCTAACCCCGACGCGCCCTTCACGAACACTGGGATTCGAGTGTGAAAATCAGAAACGAAGTTCTCGCAAGCCTCCTCACCTTTCTTCTCATCTTCGCCGCGCCCGTCTCTCGCGTCGCGTCGGCGCAAAATGAACAGACCACGACCAACCAGACCACAGCCGGCGCGAATGCGTTTGACGCGAAGGCCGACAAGCTGCTCAAGCACGCCTTCGGCGCTGCGACGCGGTTCACGCGCGCGACTCCGGGACAGACGCGCGCCGCCGCCGCGCAGGAGGTTGACGAACTCTCCGGCGTGACGGGACTCGCACGCAGCGCCGATGGCGGCGTCAGCGTCCGTCTGCTCGTGCAGTTGGGCGAGGGCGGCGCTGAAGAACTTGAGGCGGCAGGCTTCGGCGTCGGCGCGGTCGTCGGCGACATCGCATCGGTCACTGCGGACGCGAGCCGTCTGCCTGATATTGCTTCGCTCCCGTCGGTCAAGAGGATGTGGGCGACCGAGTATCGCCGCCCCACGAACGACCTCGCGCGCCAGTCCGTAGGCGTTGACAATCTTTCGGGGCAGCGCGTCATCCCGCAGACGGGCAAGGGCGTCGTCGTAGCGACCGTTGACAGCGGCATTGACTTTCGCCACCCGGACTTCACCGTGCCCGGCTCCGGCGGCAAGCAGACGCGCATCAAGTACCTTCTCGACATGACCGTCAACAGCCCTACGACCGTCAACGCCGGCGGGCAGAGCTACGACATAGACTCGAACTGGAACTACACGCTGCCGGGCGGCAACGTACCCGTCGGCAGGCTCTACACAGAGGCGGACATCAACGCCGCGCTCGCCCAATCTCCAAAGCCCTCGCAGGCCGCCGACATCGTCCACGAGCGCGACAAGAACGGCCACGGCACGCACGTCGCGGGAACGGCCGCGGGCAACGGCCTCGCGGGTTCCGTGCAGGGACTCTACGCCGGCATGGCCCCCGAAGCAGACCTCGTCATCGTCAAGGCCAGCCGGCAGGACGACGGCACGGCCAACTTCGCGTCCGACGACGAGGTAAACGCCCTTCGGTTCGTACAGACGAAGGCGGGCGAGTTAGGCGAGCCGTTCGTCGTCAACATGAGCCTCGGCGGTCAGGCCGGCCCGCACGACGGCACGGGCCCCGACGAGGTCGTCATCGACAACATCGTGGGCGGCGGCGCGGGGCGCGCGGTCTGCATCGCCGCGGGCAACGAGGGCAGCGACAGCATTCACGCCGAGACGACCGTGCCCGCCAACGGCGGAAGCGTCACGCTCCACTTCAACGCGACGAAGAATCCGGGCTTCATCGACCTCTACTCCGCGCCGCGCGGCACGAGCACTTCGGGCAGGTACAGCGTCACCGTCACCGAGCCGGACGGCACGACGCTCGGCCCCGTCAACTTCAGCGACACCGGCTTTAACAACCCGAACGGCCAGATGTCGGACTCTTCCGTCAGGCTCTGGGACGCGCTCGACAACAAGGGCGACTCCGACTCCTCGAACGATCAGGCCGACGTATTCATGCTCTTCAAGTCGGGCGCGAAGACCGGCACGTGGACGATCACTTTGACGAACGGCGCGAGCGAACCCGCTTCGACCTTCGACGCCTGGTCGGACGGCGACAACGTCAGCTTCGCGGCGGACTCCTTCGTCGATAACAGTTCGCACCTCGTCGGCTCGCCCGGAACGTCGCGCGGCGCGATAACCGTCGGCGCATACGTCACGCGCTCCGGCCAGTACCCCGTCAACAGCTACGCCTACTTCACAAGCCCCGGCCCGACCGCCGACGGTCGCCAGAAGCCTGAGATAAGCGCGCCCGGCTACATCCTCTACTCGACGAAGACCGGCGACCTCGACCCGACCAACGGCGTCCAGTTCGCGGCCCTCAGCCCGTTCGCGAATCAGTCCGACTTCGCGAACTACGGCGGCCTTGCGGGCACGAGCATGGCGACGCCCGTCGTCACGGGCAGCGTTGCTCTGCTCTTTCAGGCGAACCCTAACCTGACCTCGAATCAAGTCAAGACGCTGATTGAAACCAACGCCAACCACGACGGCTTCGACCCGCCGGGTTGGGAGGCGCACTTCGGCTTCGGCAGGCTCAACATCGCCGCCGCGCTCGGTATCACCTCGCCAACGCCTACACCGACGCCGACGCCTACACCTACACCGACGCCAGTCCCGACTCCGACCCCGCCGCAAGTCACGACAATTACGGGCCGCGTCGTCGAGAACTCGCAAGGTCTACAGGGAGTGCTTGTCGGCGTCTATGACCACAGCAGCAACAACACGCTCTTGCAGCAATCGACGACCGGCACTGACGGGAGATGGACTTTCAACAACGCGGTCATCGGTCAGGGCTACACCATTATATTGGTCAAGTCGGGCTATACTTTCAATCCACCGGGGTATGTCTTCCCGGTGACCGGGCCCAATCAGGACTTGGGCGATGCGGTCGCCACGAAGGGCAATCCGATTGACGTAACAGACTTCTACGTAACGCAGCAGTACCTCGACTTCCTCGGACGACAACCTGATACGTCGGGACTCAACTTCTGGATAAGCAACATCGAGTCATGCGGCTTCGACCTGCAATGCCGGGACATGAAGCGCATAGACACCTCGGCTGCGTTCTTCCTCTCGATTGAGTTTCAGCAGACGGGCTACCTCGTCTATCGTATGCACAAGGCGGCGTTCGGCAACCTCGCGGGCAAGCCCGTGCCCGTCGTGCGCTCTACCTTCCTCGCAGACACGCGAGCCGTGGGCGGCAGCCCCGCCCAACTCATCGTCGGCCAGACGGGTTGGGAGCAGCAGTTGGAGACGAACAAGCAGGCGTTCGCAGACTCGTTCGTGCAGCGCACGCAGTTCGCGTCCCTCTATCCCGCGACGCTCTCGCCCGCGCAGTTCGTTGACGCGCTCTTCGCCAATACGGGCGTCGCGCCACAGGCGGCAGACCGTAGCGCTGCGATAAACGAGTTCGGCTCGGCTTCGGACACGAGCAACACGCCGGCGCGCGCGCGTGCGTTGCGCGACGTTGCCGAGAACGCTTTGTTCTCTCAGGCGGAGTTCGACCGCGCGTTCGTGCTGATGCAATACTTCGGCTACCTTCAGAGAGATCCGGACTCGTCGCCCGACAAGGATTTTTCGGGCTACAACTTCTGGCTCTCGAAACTCGACCAGTTTGGCGGCAACTACGTCGCAGCCGAGATGGTCAAGGCTTTCATCACCTCGGACGAATACAGGCACAGGTTCGGAACTTAGAGGCCGTCGGCTTATTTCGAGAGCAACCCGAAGCCGTTCGGGGAGCGTCGAAATGCAGGCGTTTTCAGTCGGAATGAGGTCTCCGAACCTTAGGCGTCGAGTCGAATACGAGAACGGCGGCGAGCACGCGACCTTTCGAGCGCCGCCGTTCGCAAGTCTCGAAAAGCAAGTCGTAAAATTTTCTCCGGCGCGCTCCTCTCGCGCGCCGGCGGCAAACACGGGTTCGGCGCTCGCGGCCCCGGCCGAGTCTTTCAACGTTCGCGCGTTACAAATCAAAGGAATCGTAGGTCATGAAGAAGAGAACTAACAAACGTCATCCCGCCGCAAGGCGCACGCGCGTCTTCCGCGTCGGAGTCTTCGCATCAATCGTGCTCACGGTCGGTGCCGCCACGGCCATCGCGAACTACGAGTCGCGGGGCGTCGGGGCGTCGAGCGCGAATCAGGGCGCTCCCGCGCAGTCCGCAAATAACTCCGCGCAGCCAGCGGGCAACTTCGTTACGGTCGAAGTGGGAGGAAAGAAGTTGAAGGTGAACGCGCAGACGTTGCAACAGGGGCCGCTGACGCAGGAACAGTCGCAGCAGATCGCCGACGCGCTCAAGGGCAACAAGTCAACCGACGGACTCGTCGAGGTCGAGCATGCGGACGGCACGGTCGAGATGAACTTGGACGGCAGATTTCAGAACGTGATTGTCGCGAAGAAGAACGACGACGGCAGCGTCTCGCAGGCGTGCGTTGACAACCCCGAAGCGGCGTCGGCATTCCTCAACGGCGACAGGACGGACACCGGCACGGGCACGACCAGAAAGGCGGCGGTGAAAGAGTAATGAAAAGGGCCGTTCTCTCGAAAGTTATAACCGCCGCTTTCGCCCTCACCCTTCTGGCCGCGGCCTCGCGCGATGCGTTCGGCGCGGCGACGATTGTGATTCTGAACAACGACTCGGCGAACGCGGGCTTCAACGACCCGACGCCCGTCAGCCCCGTCGGCAACAACGCGGGCACGACGCTCGGCCAGCAGCGTCTCAACGCATTTCAGTTTGCCGCGAACGTCTGGGGCGCGACCATAAACAGCAACGTGACGATAACGATCCGCGCGAGTTGGGCCTCGCTGTCGTGCACTTCGACTTCGGCGACGTTGGGTCAGGCAAGCTCGGTCGGAATCTTTCGCGACTTTCCCAATGCGCCCGTCGCCGGCACCTGGTACACAGCGGCGCTGGCGAACGCCTTGAGCGGTACAGACCTCGACCCGAGTTCGCCGGAGATAAGCGCGCAGTTCAACTCGAACCTCGGCAACACGGGCTGCCTCGACGGCACGCACTTCTATCTCGGACTCGACAACAATCACGGCGCGGATGTTGACCTCGTCTCCGTTCTCATACACGAGTTCGCACACGGCCTCGGGTTCATATCGTTTACGAACGCGAGCACGGGCACGCAGGCCAGCGGCTTTCCGTCCGTCTACGACCGCTTCCTGACCGACGACACGACCGGCAAGACCTGGGTTCAGATGACGACCGCCGAGCGTCAGGCGTCGGCCATCAACACGGGGCATCTGGTCTGGACAGGCCCGCAGGTCAGCAGCGACCTGCAAGGCGTTCTGGGCACGCCGCGGCTGAGGGTCAACGCTCCCGCCGCCGTAGCGGGCAACTACACCGTCGGCACGGCGGACTTCGGCCCGCACGTCTCGAACGGAGGAACGACCGGCAGCGTCGTACAGGCCGCACCCAACGACGGCTGCTCTGCGCTCACGAACGCCTCAGCCGTGTCGGGACACCTCGCGCTTCTCGACCGCGGCACCTGCACCTTCGTCACCAAAGTCAAGAACGCGCAGAACGCGGGGGCCATCGGCGTCGTCGTCGCGAACAACACTTCGGGCGTAATCGAGATGGGCGGCGGCGACGCGACGATCACCATCCCCTCTCTGATGATTTCGCAGGCCGACGGCAACACGCTCAAAGGTCAACTCAACTCCGGCCTGAACGCGACGCTCCTTCTGGACAACTCGGCGCTCAGCGGCGTGGACGCTCAGGCGCACGCCGAGATGTTCGCGCCGAACCCCGTGCAGAGCGGGTCGTCGGTCTCGCACTGGGACACGAGCCTCTTCCCGGATCAGATCATGGAGCCGGACATCAGCGGCGACCTCATCCACAGCGTCGCCGTCCCGGCAGACCTCACGGGGTCGGAGTTGCGCGACGTGGGCTGGGCGTTCAATCCCATCGGCGACGTGAACTTTTTCGTCCGCCAGCATTATCTCGACTTCCTGAACCGCCAGCCCGACGCGAGCGGACTCAGCTTCTGGACGAACGACATCTTCGGCTGCGGGATAGATACGGCGTGCGCCGACGTGCATCGCGTCAACACGTCGGCTGCGTTCTTCCTCTCGATTGAGTTTCAGCAGACCGGCAACCTCGTCTATAAAATGTACAAGTCGTCCTTCGGCAACCTGCCGGGCAAGCCCGTCGCCGTCCAGCGCGCAAACTTCCTCGCCGACACGCGGACGATAGGCAACGGTGTAATCGTCGGGCAAGGCGACTGGCCGACGCTGCTTGAGAACAACAAGCAGACGTTTGCGCTCGCCTTCGTCCAGCGTCCGGCATTCCAGTCGGCGCACGGCTCGCAGAACGCGGCCACGTTCGTCGATTCGCTCTTCGCGAACGCGGGCGTGACACCCGCCACGGCAGAGCGCAACGCTGCAATCGGCGCGTTCGGCGCGGGCGGCGTCGCCGGCGAGGCCGCGGCGCTGCGCTCGGTCGCCGAGAGCGACTCGGTCACGGCGAAGAACTTTAACGAGGCGTTCGTACTGATGCAGTATTTCGGCTACCTGCAAAGAGACCCGGACGCAGCGCCCGACAACAACTTCAACGGCTATAATTTCTGGCTCACGAAGCTGAATAACTTTAACGGCGACTTCGTACAGGCCGAGATGGTCAAGGCTTTCATCACCTCGGACGAGTACAGGCACAGGTTCGGGCCGTGATTGACAAAGGATGAAGGCGAAGGGATGAGGGATGAAATAAAGAAAGGCCGCTTTTCTCTTTCGCCTTCCGCCTTCCGCCTTCATCCTTTAATGGCCGCTCGCTTGCGCTTGCGCGAGCCTTACGCTTAAAATGCCGTTTCTTTACTCCCGCGGCGCGCTCGGTCGGTGGCTGGCAGGCAGGGCCGGCAAGCGGCGCGCCCGCGCCCGAAGCGTCTCCCTTGGGCTTAATCGTCAGCGCTTACTTATGCTCCTGCTCGGAGGATTTTTCGTGAAGCACGCTTTCCGTCTGCCGCGCCCCGCCGCGGCTGCCTTCGCGCTCGCAATTCTTTTCGCGGCCTCAGCCGTAAGCGCGCGGGCGCAGACGCTTTCGCCCACGCCCGACACAGCCATTTTCCAGATCACGAACAGCACGATTCCGGCACCGCCGCCCGCGACTCCGACTCCGACGCCTTCGCCCACGCCCTCGCCGACGGCGACACCGTTCCCGACGCCCGCGCCGCTCTCGCGCGATTCGTTCGTCGGCGACGTGAGCGGCGACGGGCGCTTCGTCGTCATGGAGTCCACGGGCGACATCTCGACCGAGCGGACGACTGCGCGCAACAACGCCGACGGCAACCCGGAGATTTTCCTCTTCGACTACGTGCAGCGTCGCATCTTCCAGATCACGAACACGAAGAACGTCCTCAAAGACACGACGCTCTCGCCGATCTCCTCGACCAACATTGACGTTCAGGTCGTGAACCTCCGCCCCGTCATCAGCCACGACGGCAAGTTCATCGTCTTCGTCTCGAACGCCTACAGCGACGCAGACCTTACGCTCTCGCCGCTGAACTTCGACGGGCAGGCCAACGCCGCAGCGCTCCACGCCGACGGCAACACAGAACTCTTCATCTACCGCATCCCGGACGTTCCGGCGGCAGACCTTTCGAGCGGCGCTGAGGTCGCGCCCGTCGATCTTTCGACCGGCACGTTGACGCGCGTCACGTTCACGCCCACCTCCCAGACGCCGATTCCCGGCACTGTGAACGCTCAACCATTCTTCGCGCTCGACAACAACGCGCCCGCCATCAACGACGACGCATCGTTCATCGCCTTCGTCTCGCAGTCGAAGACGGGCATCCCCGGCGAGTCGAACGCGGACGGCAATCAGGAGATCTTCATCTACAACCGTCTGTCGGGCGCGTTCGTTCAGGTGACGAACACGAAGGACATACCGCCGACGAGCACCAATCCGCTCGGCACGCTAATCTTCAACATCAACCCGTCTCTTTCCGGCAGCGGCGGCGTGCTCGCGTTCCTCTCGAACGCCGACATCAACACGACCGAGACGAGCGCCAATCAGGGCAACGGCGAAGTCTATCTCGCCAACTTCAACGGCACGTCGGTCTCGAACCTACAGCCCGTGACGAAGACTCCGCCGCAGACCACCGTCGGGTTCGAGGGCACGAGCGTCAACCTTCTGAGTCCGGGGCGTCACCTCAGCCGCGACGGTGCGCATCTGGTCTTAGAGTCAGTCGCGAACTTCAACAGCGACGGCACGCTCAACGGTGCGCTTCTGTCCACGACGGGCGTTTACGTTTACAACATACCAACGGGAACGAACCTCGCCGCCGGCACGTTCGCGCAGTTCGGCTCGCGCCCGCCCTCGGATCAGTCCGACGTGGGACTGCACTTCCCGGTCTTCACGGGCGACAGTACGCGCGTTCTCTGGTCGTCGAATCTGAACCTTAAGCCCGACGGCACGGTCGCGACGACGGCGACCGACGGAATCAACCAGCCGAACACCGCGCAGGTCTTCAGCGCGCCCGTCGCGACGCCCGCTCAGGTGTCGCGCGTCAGCGCGCTCGCGACCGGCGCTTTCAACTCCGTCCAGCCGTTCCCGTCCGACAGCATACGCCGCTACGCGCTGACGGTCGCGGCGGAGCAGGGCGGCGGAAACTCCGACGGCTCGAACGAGGCTTTCTATAACCTGATTCCGGCGGTCACGAGCGAGACGCCGGCGCCGTCTCCGACGCCTGCGGCATCACCCGCGCCCGTCACCTTCGCGACCGGCGCGAGCGCGATACCCGTCTCGTCCGCGACGCCGACGCCGACGCCGTACACCGTGACGGGACTCTCGCCGGGCGAACTCGGCATCATGAACTCGACGCTGACGCTCGCGCCCTCTTCGCAGCAGGTCAGCACGGGCAGCGCACATGAAGTCTTGCGTCGTCCGCCGCTGCCCGTCGAACTGAATGGCGTGTCGGTCTCGATATCGGGCGCGGCTGCGGGACTCTACTCGGTCTCTGCGAACCAGATAAACTTCGTCGTGCCGCCGGGACTCCTGAATTCCTCGACGGCGCAGCCCGTCGCCGTTTTCAACAACGGCGCGCTCATCAGAACGTCGCTAGTCCTGAACCCGGTCGAGCCTGACATCTTCACCTCGACGAACGGGCCGGGCGGGCGCGCGGCTGTGCTGAACGTAACGAACCCCTGCATCGCGCCGACGGGCGAGCCGTTCTCGGTCACGACGACGAGGCCGACGGGTTCGGGGCTGACCGGCGTCTGCACCGCGACGACGACGGAAACCGCGCCGACGCACCTGCTCATAATGGTGACGGGTCTGCGCCCGCCGTCGGGACAGACGGCGAGCGTGTCGGTCACAATCGGCACGACCACTTTGAGCGGCACTTCGATCATAGGGTTCCGCCCGTCGCTGACGCCGAGCTTCGACCAGATCGAAGTCGAGTTGCCGGCGTCGCTCGCGGGCGCGGGCGACGTGCCCGTCATCGTCAGCGCGACCGTCGGCTCGGCAACCTTCAGCAGTCGCCCCGCCGACTCCGCGCCGCACATCACGATTCAATAAAGGCCGTGAACCTTAAACCGTGAGCCGTGACGAGGGGGAATAATCCTCCCGTCACGGTTCACGGTTTTACAGGCGACAAGCTTTTTCTTGTCAGGGTTCACGGTTTACGGTTTACGGCTTTCATGCTTTTCGGTCTCGACGCAATCCCGCTGACCGAACCGCGCGCGGGCGTCGGCCACTACACGTTCGAGCTTGCGCGCGCGCTCGCCGCCGCAGCGCCCTCGGACGAGTTTGAACTCGCCTACCCTTCCGTCTTCCCGCCCATCGACTTCGACGAGTTTAGTGAGCCGCTCCCGCCGAATCTGAAGCCTTCGCGTGTCGGCGTCGGCGCTCTCGGTCGCCACTGGTGGTCTGTCGGTCTTCCGCGCCACGTGCGCCGCCGACGGATCAGACTCTTTCACGGCACGAACTACGACGTGCCTCTGTGGGGCGGCGCGGCGACCGTGCTGACGATTCACGACCTCTCGCTCGTCGTCCACCCTGAGACGCACGAGCGGCGTCGCGTGCTCCGGGCGCGGCGCAGACTTCCTCTGATGGCGCGCGCGGCGAACGCCGTCGTCACGCCGACCGAGAGCGTGCGCCGCGAAGTCTGCGAGCATCTCGGCGTCCCGGCGTCTCGCGTCTTCGCCGTGCCGGAGGCCGCGCGCGCCTGCTTCACTCCTTTGAAGTTCGACGAGACGGAAAGCGTGCGGCTTCGCGTCGGGGCAGGCAGTGAGTTTCTGCTCGCGGTCGGAACGATTGAGCCGCGCAAGAATCTCCCGGCGCTCGTCGAAGCATTCGAGGAGGTCGTGCGCGTGCGCGCGTCGAGCCGGCTCCGGCTCGTCATCGCGGGCGGGCGCGGGTGGATGAGCGCGCCCGTGTTCGAGGCGTTCGAGAAGTCTTCGGCGCGCGCGTCGCTCGTCATCGCGGGCTACCTCGGCGACGAAGACCTGCGCGCTCTCTACTCTTCATGCCGCGCGTTCGTTTATCCATCCGTGTACGAGGGCTTCGGATTGCCGCCGCTCGAAGCGATGAGTTGCGGCGCTCCGGTAGTCGCGGGGCGCACGCCCGCCGTCTCGGAGGTGACGGCGGGCGCGGCACGACTCTTCAACCCGCGCGACCCTTCGGAGCTTGCGCGCGCGCTCGTCGAACTGCTCGACGACGCGCGCGCGCGCCGCGAACTCTCCGACGCCGGCCTCCGCCGCGCAGCACAGTTTTCGTGGCAGCGCACCGCGCGCAGGACCCTCGAAGTCTACGCCGAAACGCTCAAGAGAAGGCGGAAGGGCGGAAGGATGAAGGATAAAGAATATAAGGATGAATGATGAGCGATGTCGTTTTGCAATTACTTCATCCTTCATCCTTCATCCTTCATCACTCATCCTTCATCCTTCATCACTCATCATTTCATTCAACCTTCACGCGCACTCTCAAGGGCTTCGACCCTTTGAGCGCGAACCACGAGACGCCCTCCTGAAGCACATCGACTTCGAGAATGTAGTCGCCGGGCCGCGGCGGCGCGTTTATCGTGAAGGTGATTTCCGCCTCCTCGCCGGGCGCAAGGTCGTGAGGCAGCGGGCCGCGCCCGTCGTCGTTCGTAATCGTCGCACCCGAAGCGTCGAGCCAGTGATTGCCCGCGCTCAACTGAAACGGCGAGCCGGCCCGCTCGCGCGCGCGCCAAACGGCGTCGCCCTCGTTCCTGACCGCCACGCGCAGCTTGAACTGGTCGGACGTGTCGATGCGCGCGGGCGCGTCTATCGCGCGCAAGCTCGCCCTGAATGCCGAGTCCGGCAGAGGCGCGGGCGCGGGCGGCGGCCCCGTCGTCAGGCAGACGGTGTAAGGCTCGCTCTCGGCGAGCGCGCGGCAGCGCGGGTGCGTCTCTTCGGTCGTGATGACGACCGAGCCTTCGGGCGCGTTCTCGCTCGGCGGCAGCACGGCGAAAGTCTCGCGCGGTATACGGAGGATGGTCGCGTACCAGAGAGCCTGCACGTAGCCGGGCCGCGCGAGCGCATCGGTGATGTAGATGGGTCGCGTCGGGGCGGCGAGCGCGGCGGGCAGAATCTTCGCAGGGTAGTCAGCGTCGAAGACGTGTAGGCGCTGAGGCGAAGCGGCGCTCGCCGCGTATTGCATTCGGAAGAGTGCGCCCTGCGCGACGGTCAAGACAAACAGCGCGGCGAGCACGACGCGTCGCGCGCGCGCGCCTTCGCAGAGCCACGCGGTCGCAGGTATTGTGAGCGCGACGAGAAAGACCGGAACGGGCGCGAGCCGAAGCACGTGGAAGTAGTCCTTCGTCAACGACGCGGGCACGAACGACGCGGCGAGGCCGTAGAAGACGAAACGCCACCACGCGTCTCGACGAGCCTGCCGCGCGGCGAGGAACGCGCCGATTAGAACGAGCGCGAACGCCGCCACAGCGACGACGGGCACGCCCGCGAGGCTCGCGATCTGGTAAGTGTCCCGGTCGCCCGTCACAATCATCGACCACGGGTTCAAGTTACCAACGAAGTGTCGAAGAAAGCGCAGAGCGTCGTCGGCGTAGCCGCTCTGCGTGTTGATGTATGTGAGATAGCTGAAGCGCGCGGTGAGCGCACCGGGATGTCGCGCGTTGAAGACGACGAGCGGTACAAGCGCCAACGCGTACAGCGCCCACGTCGCGAGCAGCGGGCGAAGACGAGCGCGCGTCGTCGCAAGCAGCACGAGTCCGAGCGCGAGCAGCGGCCCCAGCAGTCGCCCGATTGAGTAGGAATAGGTCACGAGTGCGAGCGAGGCGGCGATGCACGCTGCGTCCGTCAGACTCCACGCGGGCTTTCGCGACGCGCGCTGAAGGCAGAGAAGGAAGAGTGCGACCGCGAGCGGATAGATCGCGACCTCGACCGAGACGCGGCTCAACTCGAAGAGCCACGGCGTCGAGAGCGCCAGAAGCGCCGTGAGCAGCCCGACGACGCGGCGGCCCGACACGCTCGCGCCGAGCAGCCCCGACGCGAAGGCGGCGAGCACGCCGAGCGTTGCGCTCAAGTACCTAGCCGCGGCGATGCGCGGCCCCGTCAATCGGAAGACGGCGGCGAGAAGATAGACGTAAACGGGATTTTTGTAGTCGCCGAACGCGCGGAAGTAGAGCGGCCATGATTCTCCGTGCTCGTCGCGCCGGGTCTCTGCGATTAACTGCGCGTTGTAGGCGACCGAGGATTCGTCTATGAAGAAGCCGGGCGGGTTCTCCGGCGCTCCGGCGGTGTAAGACGCGACGCCCGCCGCGGCGAGAAGCAGCAGGAGCGCGAGCGTCGCGCCGCGAAGCCTCGGCGCGTCGTGCCGTCGTTTCGTCTTCGACATCACGCTGAAAGTCTATCGCCCGTCCTCGCGGAAGAGGTAGATCGAGCCGCCGAAAATCTTTTCGGGCTTGCGCCGCCTGTACTCGTCGAACGTGTTGACGCGCTCTTTCTCGGTCACGTCGCGACCGTCGAGTTCGTACTCCGGCACGGTCGAGCCGTTGAGATAGCTCGCGCCGACGGCGGTATAGCGCGGCGCGGGGAGTCCGGCGGGTTCGTCAGCGTCGTCGAGCATGTCAACGTATTCGACGCCGTAGTGTCGCAGCGTCATGTAGCCGCAGAGGAACGAGCCGCGCACGCGCGTCTCGCCGCGAGCGCGCAGATAGCCGGCGAGAGAGCGCACGTCGTCGCCCCACTCGACGTTCGAGTCCGACAGATACCACCAGTGCGGCGCGCGCGAGGCGAGTTGATTCATGTAAGTCATGTGATCGGGGTAGGCGCGCGCGGCCTCGACCGCGACCCAGCACAGGAGCGCGGCTGCGGCGAACGCGCCCGCGCGCCGCGCCCGGCGCGAGCGGAGCAGGCGGTCGAGCAGCGCGCCCGCGAGGATGAAGAGGAATGAATAAGCGGGCAGATAGTAGCGCACGCCGATGTCTATGTTGCTGAAGTGGACGAAGGCCGTGTAGATGGCGAACGGCGCTAGCAGCCAGAGCAATCGCGCGTCGCGCGTCTTCAGCCACGCGCGTGCCGCCCACACGAGCGACGCGAGCGAGAGCAGAAGAAAGGGGAGCGTCGTCTTCAACGCGAACGCGACGGGGAAGTAGTACCACCAGCCCTTGCTGCTGTACATCCCAAAAAGTCCCGCGTTGTGCCCCTCGCCGTTGTGCCAGATTTGAAAGAGTATGCCGAGCACGAAGTCCGCGGGCAGGACGTGCGAAAGCGCGTTCGTCAATGTCGTCAACCCGCCCGCCGACGACGGGAATGATTTTTGAATCCACTCGATGTCCGCTTCCGCGAGCGGGCGGTGGCGGAAGAAGTATGCGGCGTTGACGACGACGAGCGCCGCGAACGCGACGAGCGCGGCGTGCCTGAAGACGGTCGGGCGAGTTTGCCCTCGATGACCTGCGCGCCAGAGAAGCGCGAGGAAGTATGCCGCGAGCACAGGCCCCGCGAGCAGCATTGAGAACTTCGAGAGTAAGGCGATGCCCGCCGCGCAGCCGAGCCAGAGAGCGTGCCGCGCCGTCCGCTCCGCTGAGTAACGGCGGAGCGCGACGAAGAGCAGAAGATATCCGAGCGTGGCGGGGATGTCGGTCTGCACGACGCGCCCGTGCGCGAGCACCGTCGGCTCAAGGCTGAAGAGCGCGACCGCGAGCACTGCCGCGCGCGTGCCGAACGTCTCGCGCGCGAAGCGGAATATGAGAACGCCGAGCGCGACGGTGAGCGCGATCATGGGCACGCGCGCCCAGAACGAGATCGAGTCGAAGAGCGCGGGGTTGTTCTCCCAGAAGCTCGCCGTGTAGGCCCACTTCGCGTCGGGCGTGTTCGGCGGCGCGGTGATCTGGTCGGGGCGCGCCTCGTCCGGCTGGATGAAAAGAAGCGGGACGGCGGCGACGATTTTCGAGAGCGGCGGGTGTTCGTTGATGAGTTGGAAGTCGCCCGCGGCGAGGTGGTAGTATGCGGCGGGAATCATCACGATCTCGTCAACTGTGATGCTCTTGCGCGCGATGACCGCGAGCATCTGCGCGGACGCGACGGCGAGCAGCGCGGCGCATGCAATCTCGGCCCAACGCGCGAACGTCCAGCGACGCGCCGCGGCAAGCGCGCGCCGCGGCTCGAAGACGAGGGCAGCGCCGCCCGCAAGTTCACGCTCCTGTTTCAATGACTCGTCCATCCAACCCTCGTGCGACGAAGCGCGACATCGGCCACGGCCTGAGTGTGCGTCCCAGCGCTCTCGCGGCGCTTGCGGTCTCGCTCGCGCCGCTCGTCTATTTCTTCCCGGCGGTCGCTGGCCGGCTTGTCATCTCGCCCGACGACGGCGTCATCTTCAACGTTCCTTTGCGCGAGGCCGCCGCGCGCATCTTACTCTCCGGCAACCTCCCGCTCTGGAATCCATACGTCTTCTGCGGAATGCCTCTGTACGGCGCGGCGCAGGGCGGACTGCTCTTCCCTCTAAACTGGTTCTATCTCGCCTTCTCGACGCCGTTGGCGACGAACCTGATGATGCTCTCGACCTACTCGGCAGCCGCGCTCGGCGCTTACCTCTACGCGCGCCGCACGGAAGCAAGCATCACGGGCGCGCTCGTGACGAGCTTCGTCTGGCAGTGGAGCGCGTTTATGGTCTGCCAGATCGGCCACACGAACATCGCGCAGACGGCGGCGTGTCTGCCGTGGGTTCTGTGGGCGCTCGACGGCTACGCGACGACGCGACAACGCTGGCGAGGCGCGCTGCTCGCGGCGCTCGTCGCGCTGCAATCGTTCGTCGGACACCAGCAGACTTTCGCATACGCGCTTCTGCTCGTCTGCGCCTACGCCATCGTCATGTCGCGTTCATCCAAAGAGACGCGCGCAGGCTACACACGCTCCTTCGTCTTCGTCGCGGCGGGAGTGCTTCTGTCCGCGGTGCAAATCCTACCGACCTTCGAGTTGCTGCGCAACAGCCCGCGCGTCGAGGCCACATACGACTTCTTCACTTCGTTCTCGATGCCGCGCGGCTTCGTCTGGACTCTCTTCGCGCCGTACTTTTCGGGCGGCGGCGACGGGAGACTCTTCCGCGCGGCATACGTCGGCCCCTCTTTCTTCGGCGAGTACGTCGCATACGTCGGTCTGGCGACGCTAATGCTGGCCGCGCTCGCCGTCGTTCTCAAGCGCGACGCGCGCACGAAGTTCTGGGCGGTCGCGTCGGTCGCCGCACTCCTGCTCGCGCTCGGTCGCTACGCGCCGCTCGGACTCTACCACTTGGTTTACTACGTGCCTGTGCTCAACCTCTTCCGCGTGCCCGCGCGTCACTTGATGGAAGTTGAGTTCGCGCTCGCCGTGCTCGCGGGGCGCGGAGCGACCGTCCTCGCGGAGCGACGCGACGACTCAGGGACTCTACGCCGGGTGCTCGTCGTCTGCGCGTGCGTCTTTCTTTTGACGTGCGTTGCGGTGACGTGGGCGCGGCCCTTCGATTTTCGTTTGGGTCGTCAAGCGCCGGTCGGCGTGATGCGCGCGCCGGAGCTTTTCCTGCCCGTCGCGTTCGCGTTGCTCGGAGCATCGGGGCTATGGATTTTCGCTCGCGGGCGTCGTCGCGGCGCGTGCGTGCTACTCGTCGCGATCATCGTTTTGGACGCGGCGGCGTGGGGACAGTCGAGCGGCTGGCGCACGCACAGCCCGAAGTTCGATTTCGAGTTGTGGGGCACGCCCGCGACCGTCCGCTTCCTGCGCGGGCAAGAGTCGCGGGGCGGCGGCACGCCTTATCGAATACTGACCGAAGACCAGCCGTTCGATCCGTCGTTCCAAGTGACGACGACGACGAACGGCGGGGCTTGGGTTCCGTCGCTCCAGCCCGACGTTTACGAGATGTACGGCATCGAGAACGCCGCGGGCTACGACGGCTTCGGGCTGTCGCGCTATGGCAGGCTCGCGGGCGACATGAAGGTCTGGGGCGAACTCTCAGACCCTGAGCGGACACTGCGGCGCGGCGAGAGCCGCGAGTTAGACCTGCTCAACGTCCGCTACCTTCTGACGAGGCCAGCGACCGGGGCGAATGATGCCGCTCACTCGTCGCGCAACTCTTCGTCTTCGACTGCGAACGTCGCCGCGTCCGTCTTCCCCGACGCGCCGCAGGAGTTCGCAGGCTTGCATTTCGCGGCTGACGATCTGGGGCTGCCGAACGCCGGCGCGGATGCGCGTCTGTCGTTCTCGCTGCCTCCGATTGAAGCCGACCGCGTCGCGCTTTTGACGAATCTTTCGTGGTCTGTTGACGTGCCCGACGGGACGGTCGTCGCGCACATGCGTCTGTTCGCGGAGGGAGGCAAAGTTTATGACTTCGACCTGCGCGCGGGCAAGCACACGTCCGAGTGGGCATACGACCGCGCGGACATTCGCGCCAGAATCAAGCACGCCCGCGCGCCCGTCGCGACGAGCTACGCGGTCGAGGACGCAAGCGGGAGTTACGAAGGACACTCTTACCTTTCGTCGTTCGCGCTGCCGGAGCGCGCGACCGTCGCGGGCGGCGAGATAACCGTCGAGCGACTTGCGCGCGCGCCCGACCTGACGCTCGGCGTGCTGCGCGTGTCTCTGGTTGACGGCGCGGGCGGCAAGACGTATCCGCTGCGCCGCGAATGGTTGAAGAAAGAATCCGCTTCGAGTCAAACAGCAAAGCAGAGTCAAACGACGACGCAGGAGCAGGCAGACACGACTTCATCTGAAACTGAAGCGGCAGACGCGCAACGCTGGCGCAGGCTCGGTCAGGTCGGCGAAGTCGCGGTCTTCGAGAACGAGCGCGCTCTGCCGCGTGCGTGGCTCGCGTCGGAGGCGCGCGTGCTCGACGAAGACGAGATGCTCGGCGTGATACGAACGGGCAGGCTGCCGGACGGTAGCGCATGGGAGCCGCGCCGTATGGCTCTCGTCGAATCGTCGATAGACTTTCAGAAGGGCGCGACCGAAGACGCTTCGGCGCGCGCCGAGTTGACGCGGCGCGACCCGAATCGCGTCGAGGTCAAGACCGAGGCGTCCGCGCCTTCGATACTCGTGCTGAGCGAGAACCACTATCCGGGCTGGCGCGCATACGTTGACGGGCGCGCAGTCGAGACGCTTCGTGTTGACTACAGCCTGCGCGGCGTCGTGCTCACGGCGGGCGAGCACCGGGTCGAGTTCGTTTACAGGCCGAAGTCCGTTCTCATCGGATTCATCATCTCGCTCGTCACGCTCGCCGCGCTCATCCTTTGGTCGGCGCGCGTCGTGCCGGAGTCCGTGTCGCGCCGTTTGCGTCCCCGTAGCTTCACTTCTTAAGGATCGAGGAATGGGGGTTGAATGAAAGAGGGCAACATGATTGAAGGGGCGGGCCGCGACTCGTTGCTCGCGGAGCCGCGCAGAGTCGAGCGGTTGGAGGACTGCTATTTCTATCACACGATGGATTTGCCCGGCTTCGGCATCGTGCGCGGCCACTGGGATTTGCGCGGTCGCTTCGACGACTACGTCGGCGGCGTCAGCGTCGAGGGCAAGAGCGTGCTCGACGTGGGCGCGGCGACGGGCTTTCTGAGTTTCGAGGCGGAGCGACTCGGCGCGAACGGCGTCCTCTCGTTCGACATGAGCCACGCGCGCCAGCAGCACTTCGTCCCGTTCCGCGACAAGCTTTACTACCGCGACCACGACCTTTGGGCCTACAACCACAACATCAACGTCGAGCGTTGGAAGAATGCCTACTGGCTTTGCCATCGTCTGCTCGGCTCGCGCGCGGAAGTCTTTTACGGAAACATCTACGCGCTGCCGCGGCAGTTGGGCGAGTTCGACGTGAGCTTGGTCGGCGCGGTGCTCGAACATTTGAGCGACCCCGTATCGGCTTTGACTTCGGTTGCGCGGCTGACGCGCGAGACGCTCGTGCTCGTCACGCCTCTGATTCAGACCGAGGAGCGCATCGCGCGCTTCGAGCCGTCGGTCGGGCGACCCGAAGACGACTTCACATGGTGGACTTACTCGGTCGGACTCTACCGCGAGGTGCTCGCGATACTCGGCTTTCGGATAGAGAGGATCGGCTACGCGAACTACTATCACGAGTACGCGGGCCGCTTCGAGGAGAGGCCGACGGTCGTCGCCGTCCGCGTGTGAAGAATTGCCCGCGCGCGAAAAAAAGTCTTGGGCGTCAACGCGCGTTGACGCCCAAGACTTTTCGGCGAACTTTTACCGCCGCCTAGAATCTTCCGCGATACTCGGTCGAGGTGATGAATGCCTTGACCATCTCGGCGCTGTTGAAGTCGCCGTTAAATTGGTTGAGCTTCGAGAGCCAGAACGTGTAGCCGGAGTAGTCGGAGTCGGGCAAGTCGTTCGGGTTGCGCTTCAGGTAGCCGAAGTATTGCATCAGCACGAACGCCTTGTTGAACTCCGACTGCTGGAACGAAGCGTTCTCCGCCACGTCGCGCAACGCCTTTGCCCTTGCCGCCGTGTTCGAGGTGTCGATTGCCGACGCACCGAACTCGCCGATGGCCGTGTTCCTGTCCGTCGCCGAAGGCGTGATGCCCGTGTTCGCGTAGAGCGCGTCAACGAACTGCGCGGGCGTCTGCGTCGTCGGGTAGGCGGACGCGAACTGCGAACGCTGGACGAAGCTCTGCGTGAAGGCGACCTTGTTCGCCTCCAACAGTGCCTCCCACCCCTGCGCGCCGACGACAACTCCGCTCGCTATCGAGCGCGTGTCGGGCATGAAAGTCTCGCGGCGCACGGGCACGGGCGCTCCGGGCAGGTTGCCGAACGCGGCCTTGTTTAGCCGGTAAACGAGATAGCCCGTGCTCTGGAACTCGATGGAGAGGAAGAAGGCCGCGGAGACGTTGACGCGGTGCACGGCGATGCAGTTCGCGTCCGTGCCGCACTGGTTGATGTCGTTCTGCCAGAACGAGAAGCCCGACTGGTCGGGGAAGCGCGAGAGGAAGTCAACGTACTGCTGCTGAACGTAGAAGTCCGAGTCGTCAATCGTTATCGGCACGTTCGTGCCCGGTCGCAGCCGGAGCGGCTTGACCTTCGTGTTGCCGTAGAGGAGGTCTGAAGGCAGCTTGTTGCCGTCCTCCGAGACGATGCGCAGCGTCGGAGCCTGCTGGCTCTGCGCGAGCGCGGACGCGGCTGAGAAGGCCACGACGAAAACTGCGACGATTAGCTTACGCATCTTGTTGCTCCAAAGAAATCCGAACCGGGCGTGTGAGTTCGCCTTCAAGAGACCCGCGGGCAAGGCGTCGGTTAACTCCTGCCGGAAGCGGGGCTGCTCCCGTTTTACGACCGAAATCAGTTTAGACAGCGCCGCCGACGTTTGTCAACTTTAAGAAACTCGAAGATTTATCCCGCACGACGTGTCGCCGACCGGCGCGTGCGGCACGTTGCTTTTGACGCTGGCGGGGCGGAAAAAGTTGGAAGGAAAAAGCCTTGAGCCGTGAATCGTGAGCCTTGAGCCTTGAGCCGTAAACCGTGAGCCTTGACAAGAAGTTTTCATCCGTTCGCAGCCCGCTATTTCGAGAAAAGGTTTTCTCTCGTCACGGTTCACGGTTCACGGTTTACGATTTACGGTTCAAGGCTCAAGGCTTTCCAACCTTGAGTTTGTGCCTGAGCGTGCCGGAGCCGAAGTCCTCGAACCATGCGACGTGCTCGGCAACCATGTCGAACTCGACGACGTAGAGGCCCGGCTCGGACGGCGCGCGCACGTTGATTTCGACGCGAGCCGCGTCGCCCGCTTCGAGATCGCGGGGCAGGTCTGCACGCGCGTAGTCCCATGCGACCTCTTCCTCGTCCGCGCGCAGGAGATGCGAGCCGAGGTGCACGGCTCCGCGCCCGTCCGTTCCCTCGCCGCGCGCGGGCCATCGCGCAAGCCCCGCGTTCTCGACTCGCAGAGTGAAAGAAATCGCCTCGCCCGCGGTGCACTCGCGCGGCCCGCTCTCAAACGTGAGCGCGGCTACGTTGTGGCGGCGCACGTCTTCGTCCGCGCGCGCGCGAGTCTTGCGACAGACGACGACGGCGCGCTCGTCTCTGACATCGAAGACCTCCGCCTCGTCGAAGCCCGCGTTTCGGAGAAGCGCGGTGAGCGCCTCGACGCCGGGCAGGAACCAGTTGAAGACCTGCTCCTTCGCATCGGTCGGGTTCTCGACGTATGCGAGCGGGTGCAGGCGCATCTCGGTCTGGCCGAGCGGGTGCTTGAAGGACGCGGGCGTTCGCTTGGGCGGCATGATCGCCGTCTCGACTATGAGCAGTTCGCGCGTCACCTCGTAAAGATTTTCGAGCGCGAGGACGAGGTGCTTAAGATGATAGACGAGTCCGAGCGCGAGTGTGATGTCGAACTCGCCGACCGTCCGGCGCGTCAACTCGTAAACGTTCATGCGCCGGTACTCGATGTCGAGTCCGAGCGCCTTCCGCACGAAGACCGCCTGCCGGACGTGCTGGCGCTGGCCGTCAACGCCGACGACACGCCGTGCGCCGCGCCGCTTCGCCTCGATTGCGTAGAAGCCCGCGTTGCAGCCCACGTCGAGCACCGTCTTTCCCGTCAAGTCCGTAGGCAGGCACTTGCCTATCGTCGCCCAAGGCCCCGCCGGGTGGTTCACCGGCTCGCCCATCACGCTCTCGGTCTTCGTGTGGATACCATTGCCGAGGTCTATGCGATGGAACCAGGGCTGAAGCCGTTTGATCTCAGAGAGTGTTTCTTCCTTCGTTAACATTGTTCAGGGGAATAAAATTAACATGGATGGACAGGATAGGCAGGATTAAGAATTTGAAATTTCAAATTTGAAAATTCCGAATCTCAAATCTTCAAAACGGTTTTCCATCCTGTTCATTCTGTCCATTCATGTTAACTCTTTCTTTCGTTACGCAACGTCGAAGCGAATCAGAAGCGGCTCGGAGCCTCGATGCTCGAACCAGCAGACGTGCTGGTCAACGAGGTCGAGCTTGAGCGTGTACACGCCGGCGCGGCGCGGCGCGGTGTACTCGACCTTAATGTTAACCGTCTCGCCCGGCGCGACGGCGCGGGGCAGAAGAGGCTCGCCGTGAAACTCCGAGACGAGCGCGCCCTCTTCGTCGAAGACACGAACGGCGGGCATGACTATTCCGGCGCGCACGGTCTGTCCCGTGAGCCAGAGTGTATCGCCCGTGTTCTCGATTGCGACGGGGACGACGAGCAATTCACCGGGCGCGACGCGTTCGGGCAGATGGCCGAGCGGGTCGAAGCGCGCGCGAAGGAGTTGGGGCCGACGACTGTCGGGCACGGTCGAGGCGCGTGCGCCTTCGCAGACTTTCTTGCAGGTGAGGTAGTGATAGTTCGTCGCGAGCGTTTGAAGCGGAAGGCTATTGCCTTCGAGCATCTCGCGCTCGAAGAGGCCGTTGACCGAGACGTAATCGCCGACGACGGCGAAGCCACACTCGTCGAGCAGCGAGCGCAGGTACTCGTAGCTGAACGGCGATTCGAGCGTGCCGAACTCGCGCATCACTCCGCGCAACTCCGCCTCGCTGCGAGAGCCTTCGGGCGGTCGCTCGCCTTCGAGTATGAAGAGTTGGCCGCCCACGTCGAGCATCGCGGCGAGGTTGCGGACGACCGAGCGCTCGTCCTCGAAGTGGTGGAGCGAGTCGTAGCAGACGATTGCGTCGAACTTCTCTGCGAGCGGCGCGCGCTCGATGTCGTGGACGCGGAACTCGCAGCGAAGCGGCGTCTCGTGGTCAACGCCGTAAGGCAAGCGCGCGACGCGCTCGCGCGACATCTCGACGAGGCCGGGGCTGATGTCAACGCCCGTCACTTCGTAGCCGAGGCGCGCGAAGTATTCGCCGAGCCAGCCCGAGCCGCAGCCCACGTCGAGCAGGCGGCTGCCCGCCGAGAGCGCGAGCGCGACGGCCATGTTCGCGAAGTCGCAGAAGTGCCGGCGCGCGTCCTCGTCAAGTCCCTCGCCCTTGTACTTCGCGGGGCGGTTGGCGAGGTTGTAGAAAGGCTTGGTGCGTAGGTGGTGTCGCCGCTCTTCCGAGAGTTGGCCGAGGTATTCGACCGCCGCGCGCTTGAAATCAACGCCTTCGATCTTCGGCAGTCGGCCAGACGCCGGAGTTGACGAAGAAGTGAACGCTGTCCGAGTGGTCGCCGTTGAGTCCGGCGCCGGCGAACTTGAAGCGGATGAAGTGACTGTTGGCGAAGACGAGACGGCCGCATCTTCAAGTTCGAGCCTGTCGCCGTTCGCAGCGGCAACGCTCACGCAGCCGTCGTCGCTCGCCGTAGTGTCGCGCGCGAAGCCGTTGCCATCTGTCGCCGCATCACTCTCAAAAATTGCCGCCGCGTCACTCTCAAAAATGTGCGCGGGCGCAAGCGCGTCGAGGTCTGCGGCGACTGTGCGCATCAACTCTTCGTCAGCCGCGCCGAAGCCGAGCGTCGCAAGCTCGCACGCGACCGACGCGACGAGCTTGCGGCGAGGACGGCGTGCGACGACTGTGCGTATGAAGGCGAGGTAATCGGCGGCTGCGCGCTCGGGCGTGTGCGCGGCGAGCGTGTGGCGGCGAGCGTTCTCGCCGATGCGCCGGCGAAGGGCGGCGTCCTCGATGAGCCGTTCGAGGTAGGCACGAAGCAGCGCGTCTGTGTGCGGGCCGAGCGGGATTTTCACCGCGCAGTCGTCGGGCAGTTCCGAGTACCAGCCAACGTCCGCGGCGACGGTGCAGACGCCCGCTGCCATGATGCGGCAGAGGCTCGCCGAAGTCTCGCCGACGGTTCGCTCGCGAAGGTTGAGCGCGATGTCGGTCTCGGCGATGCGGCGCTCGAACTCGGCGAGCGCGACGTGGCCCGTTATCTCGACTCGGCCCTCCATCCCGCAGCGGCGGACGAGTTCACGCACGTCGAAGAAGGGATTGGGTTCGCCGACGAGCGTGTAGCGGAAGCGGTGCGAGTCTTTGAGCGCGGAGAGCGCGCGCAGTGCGTGCTCGATGCCTTTGCCGGGCGTGATGAGTCCGAAGTTTGCGATGCGCACTTCGCCGTCGTTCGCTTCGTCGTGCCGCTTCGCCGCCAGCGCGCGGACGGGCATTCGTATGTGTGCGACGGGCGTGCCGGGCGCGACTGCGCGAAGTCGCGCGCGCGACCACTCCGAATGAACGACGACGGCTTCGGCGGCGCGTGCGACGCGGCAATTGACGGGGAACTCGACGGGGCTTGCGAGTATCGAGGGCGCGCCGCCTCGCGCGAGCGCCTCCGCCGCTTCGCGCCGCGCCGTCTCGCCATGACAGGCGGCAACCTCGTCGAGATAGATGCGTAGGTCGCCGTGCTCGCGCGCGAGTCCGAGGAAGAAGTCTTGCAGCGCGAAGTCGTGGAAGACGACGATGCCCGCGTGCCCCTGCATCGCTTCGAGAATGCCCGCGTGGTATCGGTGATCGTTGCCCAAGTGATAGACGACCGCGTCGAAGTCTTCGAGCGAGCGAAGCGCCGACGGGTCGCGCGCGAAGTCGCGCACGGGAAAGCGCGCGAGCAGTTCGCTGCTCGCGGGCCGGAAGCCGTCAACGAAGAGGGTTATCTCCGCGCCGCGCGCGAGGTGCGGCAGAAGCTCCTCGCTGTAGTCGGAGATGCCCGAACGCTGCGGCGTGAGCGGGCTGAAGTATGCGAGTTTCATCGAGGCGCGGGCCGGCGTCACTCTCAGTTGCCGACCTTGACTTTGAACTTCTGTGCGGGGCTACCCTTGTCAGCGAACCACGAAACCATCTCCTGAATCATGTCTATCTGTAGCGTGTAGTCGCCGGGCGCGGAAGGGGCCGTGATGGCGAGCGGCACTTCGACCTCTTCGCCGGGGCGCACGTCGTTCGGCAGAGCGCTCCGAACGTAAGGGTGTTTCTCGATCTTGGCGTTCTGGCCGTCGTACCAGGTGTCGCCGAGGTTCACTTGGAAGTAGCCGTCGCCGCTTCGACCGTGCGCGGGCCAAGCGGCGTTGCCGACGTTCTTGACCTTGACCGTGAGCGTCTGCTTCTCGCCGGGCCTCATCTTCGTCGGCGGGTCGGAGACTGTGATGGCGGCTTTGAAAGCGCCGTCGGGCATCGGGCCGGTGGCTCGATTCTCGGCGGCTATCTTTTCGGCCTCGCCCACGTTACCCGCTTTGCCTCCGGCACCCGTGTTGCCCCCGCCGCAACCCGCGAAGGTAAGTGTCGCCGCGAAGACAATCGCGCCGAGGGCCGTTTTCATCTGCATTGGGCTGTTCTCCTTTTGAATAGTCCGAGTGGGCGCTGCCCGCGCGGAGACCGCCGGTCTTGAAGCGCCGCGCGCCGCCGCAAAGACGGCAGTCCCTCGCGCGGCGCGTCTCGCTTTGGCTTCGACGTTTCTTGACAACCTGAGTCTCTGGCAATTATTAATACCATAAATTTTTCCGTGGCAGAATCACTGATCCGTTTACGAGTGTCAGGTCATAACACGCGCCGCGCCGAGTCTTCTTCCGACGTGATTTCAAGAAGCGCGCGAAGCGCCTCCGCGGAGGGCGCGGCGTATTCACCCGCCTCCGTGCGTGCAGGCCGTCTCCCGTCATGAGACTTCGTAAGCCCGCCGGCGAGTCGCTGGTCTTCCTCGTCTTCGCAGCCCTAACCGTCCTGATGACGTGGCCGTGGGTGCTGCACATGCGCGACGCCGTCGGCGACACGGGCGACTCGTATCTGAACGCGTGGATTCTCTGGTGGGACTATCACGGGACGTTTACCAACCCGCTTCACCTCTTCGACTCAAACATACTTTACCCGTACCGCTACACGCTCGCCTTCAGCGAGAACAACTACGGCATCGCCGTCTTCTTCTTCCCGCTCTACGCCGTGGGACTCAGGCCGCTGACGGTGCACGGCGTCGCGACGCTCGCGGGGTTCGCGCTCTGCGGCTACGGGCAGTTCCGACTGACGCGGACGCTCACGGGGTCGCGCGGCGCGGCGTGGGTCGCGGGCGCGGCGTTCGCCTTCGTGCCATATCGCTTCCATCACCTGCCGCACATCACGTACCTCTTCGCCGGGTGGATGCCGCTCGTGCTCGAAGCGCTGGTGCTCTACGCGCGCGCACACACACGCAGACGCGCGGCGTGGCTCGGCGTCGCGTTCTTCATGAACGCGCTGACGTGCATACACTGGTTCGTGCTGACGCTGATACCGCTCGCGCTCGCCGGCCTCTTCCTCGTCTCGCGCCGGCGACTCTGGCGCGCGCGCGACTTCTGGCTGCGCGCGGCTGTCGCCTTGGGCGTCGCGTTGGTCGCGCTTCTGCCCTTCCTGATTCCTTACCTGCGCGTCTCGAAACTCTACGGGCTGGTGCGCGGGCCGGAGGAGGCCAAGTTTTTTTCCGCGCACTTCATAAACTGGCTGACGGTTGACTGGCAGAACAGATTTTGGGAAGGCTTGGGCAGTTCGGTTTCGACTTACACGACCGAGCTTGCGCTCTTTCCGGGACTTCTGCCCGTGCTGCTGGCGCTCTTCGCGCTCGTGCTCGGCGGCGGGCGGCGCGGCGCGGCGGCGGCGGGCGGCGCGACGAAGGATTATCGCAGGTGGTTGATTCCGGCTCTCGACGCGCTCGTGCTGACCGCGGCGGTCGTGGCACTGGTCACGGTTGGTTACGGCGTGATACGCCCGCACCTTTTCGGCGTCGAGTTGTTCCGGGCCACAAAACCTTGGCGCGCGCTCGCCTTGGGCGCGGGCGTACTCGTCGCGCGTTGCGTACTCGCGCCGCCCGGCTTCCTTCGACTCTTCAGAGCGTCGAAGCTTAGGGCGGCATTGCGCGCGTGCCGTCCTTCAGAGGCGGTGGGCGTCGGTCTGATCTGGACGCTCGTAGGGTTTGTCGGGTCGTTCGGCATGAACTTCTTTTTTCATCGTCTTCTGTTCGAGTACGTGCCGCTTTTCAGAAGTATCCGCGTGCCCGCGCGCTGGGCGATGGTCTGCTTCGTCGGCCTCTCGCTGCTCGCAGGTCTGGGCGCGAGCCGCGTCGTCGCGCGTCTGGCCGCCTCTCGTCTGTTAGAGGGCCGCGCGCGCGCGTTGAAGGCGACGGCCTTCGCGCTCGTCGTCGCGATGCTTCTCTTCGAGCAGCGTGAAGCGCCGCTCGCGCTCGTGCCCGGCGCGGTTGACCCGGACGCCTCGACGCTTCGACTCAAGGCGACGGCGATGCGCGGCGGCATAGTCGAACTGCCCGCGGGCGTCGGGCACTTCAACTATCTCTACACGTTGAGAGCCGCCGATCACGAGCGCCCGCTCGTTGACGCCGTCTCCGGCTTTCGCCCTCCTGTAGTGCAGGCGGTCGAGGAGATGAGCCTGAGCCGCCCGGTTCCCGAACGCTTCCTCGATTTGCTTGAGGCGATACCCGTCTCTTATCTTGTGGTTCACAGGTCGGCGCTCGACGACGAGGGGCGCGGCGCGGTCTCGGACTTTTTGAACAGAGGCGTCGCCGCGGGCCGACTCCGGCGCGTCGCCAGCTTCGGCGACGCGCAGACCGGCGACGAGCTTTTCGCGGTCACGAAGACTGAGCCGGACGCTTTGAGCGAGACGGAGCAGTGACGAGTCGGAGTCGGGACGCGGCGAGTGTTGAAGAAGAAACGACGGGGGATGAAAATTGCGATGAGCGAGAAGAAAGAGTCCGGCGCGCGCCTCTCGGTCGTCGTCCCCGTCTACAACGAGGAGGCGACGCTCAGAGAGGTCGTCGGCAAAGTGCTCGCCGTCCCTAATCTTCTCGAAGTCGTAGTCGTTGACGACGGCTCGACCGACCGCACACACGAGGTTGCGTTGTCGGTCGCGGAGTCGAACACGCGCGTGCGCGTCGAGCGGCTCGGCTCGAACTCCGGCAAGACCGCGGCGCTGCGCGCGGGTTTCGCGCTGACGCGCGGCGAGGTCGTCATCGTGCAGGACGCAGACCTCGAATACGATCCTTCGGAAATCCCCACGGTCGTCGGGCCGATACTCGACGGCTACGCCGACGTTGTTTACGGCTCGCGCTTCCTCGTGCGCAGGGCCGCGCGCGTCCTGTACTTCTACCACTACCTCGCCAACAAATTTCTGACCTTCCTCTCGAACGCGCTAACGAACCTGAACATGACCGACATCGAGACCGGCTACAAGGCTTTTCGCGGCGACATAATTCGCAACATGGTGATTTCGTCACGGGGCTTCGGCTTCGAGGTCGAGGTGACGGCGAAGGTCGCCAAGCTCGGCTGCGCCGTCTATGAAGTGCCGATCAGCTACTACGGTCGCACCTACGACGAGGGCAAAAAGATCGGCTTCCTCGACGGCGTCAACGCGCTCTGGCTCGTCTTCCGCTTCAACCTCTTCTGTAGCCTTCGCTCGTCCTTCCGTCGCATGCCGGAGTTGAGGCGGAGTCCCAACCGCGCCCCCGAATACGCGCCCGAAGAGGCCGCGTAAGTGCCGTGCGCGTCTCGCCGCCGGCCCGAAGACGGAAAGCCGGCAAGAGGCGAGGCAGTCTCGCAACAGAAGCATTTCACTTCGGCGTCTCCTGTATGTCGAGGACGATGGCTTGCAGCATGAGTTGGAAGCCGATGATGAGCGGCAGAACGGCGAGCATGACCGTGCCGGTCGTCGCCGCGTGGTCGGTCAGGATACTCAAAGCCCAATGGTACGCGCCGAAGGCGACGCCCCACGCAAAGAGCAGAAGTCCGGCGAAGAGAAAGAGCGCGATGGGCGAGAAGTCGCGCAGAACGTACTTCTGATAAATCCGCCGCCAGAAGCGCGGGATGAAAAGCAACGGAAAGGTGACGCCGACGCGAAACGGGTTCAGGCCGGAGCGCTCGTCGCCGTAGCGCGCCGGGATCGCCACGTCGCGCACGCGAGCGTTGTTGAGATTGAGGGCGACGAGCATGTCGTTCTCGAAGAAGTAGCGGCGATGAATCGAGGTGAAGTCGAGTCGCCTGAGCGCGTCGGCGCTGATTGCCGTGTAGCCGTTCTGCGGGTCGAAGACGTGCCAGTAGCCGGAGGCGAGTTTGTTTACGAACGTTAAGACGACGTTTCCGAACAGACGGTGTCGCGGCATCGAGGCGAGCGACACGCCCGCGAGAAAACGGTTGCCCTTCGCGTAGTCGTAAGCTTGTTCGACGATGGCGTCGAGCAGAAGGTGCAGATGCTCCGGCGACATCTGCCCGTCGCCGTCCATCTTCACAGCAACGTCACAGCCCAACTCAAGAGCCTTCCGGTAGCCGAGCATCGTCGCGCCGCCGACGCCCTGATTCTCCGTCGTCCGCAACGCGACCACTCGCGCGTCGCCGCACGACTCGACGGCGGCAAGCGTCTCGTCCGTGCTGCAATCGTCAACGGCTATGACGTGATCGACGTAGCCGGGCACGTCGCGCAGCACGCCGCAGACGTGGCGCGCTTCGTTGTGTGCGGGGACGACGACGGCGATACGCCGGTTCTTGTACATTGGCCCGAAGTCGCCAGAGGTCGGCATCGGAAAAGCGCTTGAACCTAACACCTCGCGCGCCGGAATGCCAAACGTCCTCTCGTCTCGGACGCCTGCTCATCTCTCGTTCGCCCGCGCATCCTTCGTTCGCCCGCTCATCTTCCGTTTGGCGGCCCGCCCTGCGTACTCGCGTGCGTCGCCGCGTCGTCGCTCTCGCGCGTGACCTCGAAGAAATAGATGTTGACGGGATGCGAGGGCGCGAAGAAGGGGAACGTGACCGTCTCGACACGCCCCGCGCGCAGTCCAGCCGCGCCGAGCGCCTTGAGCGCTTCGTCGTAATCTTCCGCGAAGGCGAGCGAGTACATGGGGCGGCCTTCGTATGCGTCGAGCGTGCGTGCGAACTTCGCGCGCGAGGCGTCCATCACGAAGATGCCCGCCGAGCGCACGCCGACGACGGGCGCGCGGTCGTTGAGAAAAGGCATCAGCCCCGCCGTCTTCGACCCGCTCACGACCCAGACGCCCACACGGTCGAAACGCTCGCGCTCATCCTGCGAGAGCAGCGACCTGATCGAGCGGTCGCGCAGGACGTATCGAGCCTCGCTCGCGTAGGAGTCGAAGTCCTGAAACGCCGTCGGCCTCATGCTCCATTCCTGCCGCGAGACGTAGAAGGCTGCGAGTGCGGACTGCGCGACCAGAACCGCGCAGACGAGCGCGGCCAGCGCCTTCTTCAAGAGCGGCGCGACGGGCGCAGCGCCCGACGGCGCGCTCGTGTCAACGGTTGAGCTTTCCCGCGCGCGCGCGCTGAAGAGTCGCGAGGCGACGATGACGAGCAGCACGCCGGAGAGGACTTCGAGGTAGAGGCCGTAGCGTATGTAACCCATCGTCAGGCTCCAAAGCAGCGAGCCGAGGACGACGACGAAGGCGAGCGTGCGTGTGCGCGCCTCCGTTCTGCGCGCGAGCAGAAGGCACGCGAGCGCGACGACGAAGGCGAGCGAAAGTCTCCCCGAATAGACGCCGAGTTCCGCTGTGCGCTGCGGCTCGAAGAAAACAAGCACCGGCCACGGCAGAATCTCGCGCGCGCCGAAGCCGCCCCAGCGCCCGTCCCAACCGTTGCTCGGCGGATAGAAGGGCGAGCGGAAGTATCCGTTGTAGATGGGAAAGACGGGGCTGCCCGTCAATCTATAGACCCAGAGCATGAAGGGCGCGAGCGGCGCTGCGAAGACGAGCACGCAGGCGAGCACGTCCGCCGCCAGTGCCTTCAAGTTCAGAGGCCGCGTGGCCATCACGCGCCAAACGCAGACGAGCACGAGCGGCACGGCCAAAGCCGCGTTCGATAGCTTGAGCGCGACGCTCGCGCCGACGAGCAGCGCCACGCGCACGGACGTGTTTCGTCTCGCCTCCCACTGGCGCGCGTCGAGCGCGAGCCGCGTCGCTTCGAGCATGAGCGGCAGCGCCAGAAGGTCGGGCATGTAGTTGTTTATCTCGAACAGAACGTGCTCCGCGAAGAGCGCCAGAAGCACGCACGCCGCCCGCAGCCAATCCCTTCGGACGAACGGGCGCAGAAGCCTGTCGAGAATCGCGCCGGCCCAGAGAAGCGCGAAGAGGTTGACGATTGTGCCGAGCCGGTAGCCGAGCGCGTGGCGGAACAGGGCCGTCACCATGTCGGGCGTCGGGTTGAAGGGCGCGGCAGTCGGGAAGAATTCGCCGGGGCGGTAGATGAAGCCGCGAAGCGCGCGCTCGCCGTGGAACAGGCGCAGGCTCCAAACGTCGAACGACGAGTCGGGGAACGGCGCGCGGAGCAGATAGACGAGCAGGAGCGGAAGCGCGACGACGAGCCAGAAAGACTTTGAGATACGCCCCATTGCTTCGCGCTTCGTCGAGACGTAGAAGCACCAAACGGCGAGCGCAAGCGGGACTGTAAGACTCCATCCGGCAGTGTTCTCAAGCGGCCAGAACCATTGCCGGACGAGCACGACGAAGTAAAAGGCGAGCAGCGCGTCGCCGAACTCGAAGCGCCACGAGAACTCTCGCACGCGACGCGCGAGCGCGAGACGTTCGATTTCGGATTTCGGATTTCGGATTTCGGATTCGGAGGATTGGCTCATCGAATCAATGCTTGACGAAACCGGCGCAGGCGCGATCCGCATTCTACCGGGCGGCGGTCAGACGGCGCAGTTGGCCGACGGTCGAACGCTGCTGCGCGGCGATCTTGGCCTGCGGAATTTCCTCTTCGGCCATGTCGGCGTAGTGTTCCGGGAGGATCAGCGAACGGTCGAAGCCTTCGGGCACGGACTCGATGTCGAAGTCTGCGTCGGAGAGTCCCTCGTACTTCAGCATTGCGTTCGTCCAGTTGAAGAGCCAGAACTGGAAGACGCCGAACAGTCGCGTGTGGCGGCGCGAGCGCGCGAGCGTGAGCGCGAGTCCGCGCAAAGCGTGCCACGCAACCGTTGGCCGCGCCGCTATGCGTGTCAGTCGCCGCGCGAGCATCCGCACGGCGCGCGGGCTTCGCAAGACCATCGAGACGTACTTGCCCAGACTCCCGTAGCCTTCGCAGCGGAGCGGCGTGTAGTTGCCGCGGTCGAGGTTGTCGATGAAGCCTTTCAGACGTTGATATTGATAGTCGCCTTCGCAGAAGCGACGGACGAATCGCCTGTAGCCGCCGATCATCTCGTCGCGCGGCATCAGGTAGCGAATGTTCGTGCAGTATTTGTAACCGCCGAGGCTGTTCTTGTTGTCGCGGAGTCTGCCCGAAAGTCTCATTCGACGGAAGAGCGGCGTGCCCGGAAGCGCGGTCAAAAGCGAAGGGTCGCCGGAGATGAGTCCGGCCTTCGCCATCCCTTCGAGCGTGAGGTCGAACGAGTCTTCAGTGTCGGAGTCGAAGCCGAAGATGAGTCCGGCGACGACGGCGAAACCGTATGACTGAATTTCGCGAAGCGCCGCAATCATGTCGCCCGCCGTGTTCTGCACCTTCGCCGTCTCAAGAAGCGAGTTGTCGCTGAAGCTCTCGACGCCGATGAACAACATGTCGAAGCTCGCTAAGCGGAGTTTCCTGAGCAGCCGCGGATGGCGCGAGACGTTTATCGTCAGCCACGTGTAGAGCGCGACGCGAAGACCCGTCCTGTCCTGCCACTCGATGATGCGGTCGAGCAAGCTTTCGGCCCACCGAACGTCGCCGATGAAGTTGTCGGCGGCGAACAGAACCTGACGGATGCCGAGCCGAGCCATGTGGTCGAGTTCCGAGACGACGTGTTCGGCGGTGAAGCTGTGTGCGCGGTTGTTGTCGGGCAAGACTCTGATGTCGCAGAACTCGCAGAGGAACGGGCAGCCGCGCGAGACTTCGAGCACGCCGCCGTAGTAGCGTCTGAAAGTCGCGTCGATGAACGGTCGGTAGAAGCCGCGCGCGCGCGAAACGTCGAAGCGCTCTCTGGTTTCGAGAACCTTTGGCAGCCCCGCGCGTTCGTCGAACTGTCGGAGGAAACGCGGGAACGCTTCCTCGCCGTCGCCGACGAAAACGTGGTCGAACATCGCGAGCTTCGCGACCTCGCCCGCCTGCTTGAGCGACCACGCGACGGGGCCGCCGATGATGAACGTCGCGCCGGGGTGTCTCGCGCGAAGCGCCGCGTGCGTCTCGACTATCGTCTCGTAATCCTGATTGACGCCGCTGAAGACGAAGAGGTCTGATGCGGTCACGTCTTCGACATCGTCGAAGCGCATGTCGAAGAGTCGCATCTCGAAAGCGTCAGGCTCATCGACGTAGGCCGCGAGCGTGTAGGCCCAGACGGGCATGAACATCGCGCCGTACTGCTGCGTTTCGGCGAGACGCGCGTCCGGCGTGTGGATGAATGAGATGCGTTTGAGCGCTGCCTGTGTCACGTCGCTTGCGGCGCGCGGGGCCCGCGCAAGGCCAAGACCGCGCGGAAATGTGCGAAGTTCGCGCGCGGATTCTAACACAACGCGGCGGCTGTCGCCTTTCGGCTGGCCGCCGCGGCTCATGCCTTTGACGATTCGATTCGCGCGGCGTTTCAACCGGCGGCTGAGATGATCCGCTCGACGACGTTCTGCCACGAGAGATTCAACGCGAGAAGCTTCTCGCGACCACGAACGCCCATGCGCCGCGCGCGGTCGCGGTCTGCGAAGAGACTGTCCAGACATTCGGCGATGGCGCGCGGCTCCGGGTCTGTGATGAGTCCTTCGCTCTCGTGCTCGACGAACTCCGCCGCCCCGCCCCCGTCGCGCGCGACGACGACCGGCTTCGACGAGAGCATCCCTTCCAGAGTCACGTAGCCGTAGTCTTCATCAAACGGAAGGTAGCAGACGCCGAGCGCGTTCGAGTAGAGGTCAATTATCTCCTCCTCGCCGACGAAGCCTCGAAACTCCACGCGGTCGCCGACGCCGTAGTGCGCGGCGAGCGATTCGTAGCGGCTGAGTTCGCGCGAAGAGCCTGCGAAGACGGCGCGGACGGGCGCGCGTGTGAAGCTCAACGCCTCGATGAGAAGTTCCTGACGCTTCTGCGGCTCCAGACGGCTCGGATAAAAAACGTAGTCGCCTGAAGCGCCCGCGCGCAGGCTCGCGGCGCGCGGCGGCGGGTGGTAGAGCGGCTCGCTCTCAATCCGGTTGAAGCGCCGGAGCCGTTCGGCGACCGCACGCGAGTTTGCGAAGACCTTGCGAGCTTCGGGGATGAAGCGCGCGTCGCAGTGGCGCACGAAGTCGCGCACGCGCGCGCCTTCGGGGAAGGTCGAGAGATCGTCGAACGGCGTGCCCCAGAGATTGTAGGCCGAGCGGTGCTGGTGTATGACCCACAGAACCTTGCGCGGATGCGCGACCGTGTAGGCGGGAAACTTCATGCCGACGACGAGGTCAACCGTTTTGCCGTTCGCCTCCGTCAAGTCGAGCAGACGCCACGCGAGCGTGCCGCGCATGATCTCGGCGGGCGGATACCACTTGAACGGGAGCGCCACGACCTCTGCGTTGTAACCCGCCTCCTTGAACGCGCGCCGCAAGCCCTCGACGTGCGACTCCGCGCCGCCCGTCGTGAAGGGGACTTGCGTCGTGCAGATTAGAATGTTTCGGATCGTCATCGAAACGCGCCGAGACCGTTGTAGTGGGAGAGTCGTCAGAGCGTTGACAACTTACCACGGCGGCGCGCGATGACGGAAAGCTCGCGCATCCGAAGATGCTGCGGGCGTTTTGTGCGAGGCGGAAATTAACATGAATGGGCAGGATTAACAGGATAAGGAGAGCGGGATCGAAGATTTGAGATTTCAAATTTCAAATCATAATCCTGCCCATCCTGTCGATCCATGTTAATTTCTTCTTTGACACTGCTCGACGGATAAAAGGATGGAAGACAGGCGGCACAACTCGCAGACGACGGAGGGCACGCGGCGCGGCCTCATCACGCACGCGGTTCTCGTTGGCTTGACGCCGCTCATCCCCTTGCCGGTCGTTGACGACCTCACGAAGAACTACTTTCGT
Source organism: Pyrinomonadaceae bacterium (assembly GCA_035474235.1). Classification (GTDB taxonomy): domain Bacteria; phylum Acidobacteriota; class Blastocatellia; order Pyrinomonadales; family Pyrinomonadaceae; genus QHXN01. Next base: position 96,212 of record DATINM010000085.1, on the reverse strand, counting down.
AGGCGACTTGTGCGCAGGCTCGCGTCGGCGCACGGGCGCAGTTTGAGCGGCGAGGAGTTGGGCGCGCTGACAAAAGAGCAAGGGCGCGGATGCGTGCGCGGGTGTCTGACAGCTGTCGTCGTCTATCCTCTGAAGGCCGTCTTCAGAAAAGTTTTCTACTTCCTCGAATGGAAGCGCGCCGTTGACCTGACGAGCCGCACGTACCACTTCGGCTATCTCACGGGCTACGCGTTGCAGCCGCGCTTGGGCGGCGCGAGCCTCGTTGACCTGTGCGGCGCAGAGACGGTCGGCGAAGCAGTCCGTGCGGTCTGCCGCGAAGCGCCCATCAAGCCGGTCGAGGCCGCGGTCAGCGGCGCGTTCCGCCAGTCGCGCCGGGGCTTGAGCGCAGCCGCGAATCTTCTGGCTCGAAGCCTCCGGCGTCTGACGGGGCGTGCCCGCGACGAAGAAGTGGCCGAGGCAATCGAGCGCGTCGAGCCGGAAGAGGAACGCGAGATTGAGCCTGTCGTCGCGCGCCTCCAACGCTCCATCGCCTCAGTCCCCGAAGACCACTTCCGCGCCTTGCGCGCGCGACTCGACGCACGCCTCGGCCTCGGACAAAGCCGCGAGCCGTAGCAAGTCAATCGCGGCTCCGACTCTCAAATGAAAACTTCGATGTTGCAGACGGCGATTGAAAGCTCGCGGTCGTCGCGGTTCTCCGCATCGTCGGGGCGCGGCTGCCATGTCCGGTCGGCGCGAATCTCAAGCTCGTAGTCGCCGCCGGTCTTTAACTCTTCGGGCACTTCGGCGCAGAGTTCGAGCCAGCCGTGTCGAAAGAGCGAGAGCGAGCAGAGGCGTTCGCCGTTGACGAGGAGTTCGAGGCCGAGCGGTCGCAAAGTCAGATCGGGGACGTGCGTTGTGAGGGCGAGCCGTATGGCCGAGAGTGTGTGTGCTTTGAAGCGCACGCGGCCTCGCTCCTTCATCCAGCGCGCGACGGGCGGGAGCGTGTTCGGTTCGTACCAGCCGTCATCGAACTCCGCCGCGCGGTCGAGACAGAACGAGCGCGGCTCGCCGCCGTTTGAATCGACGCTCGCGACGGCGTTGAAGAGCGCGGAGCGTTCGCGGTGTTCGTTGTAGAAGCTTCCGAGCGGCGCGTCGGACGCTTTCAGCAGAACGTAGAGGCCGCTTTTGGGGAGACGGATGTCGAGGTCTGAGACTTTGCCGAAGACGTAGCCCATCGCCATGTCGAACGCGCGACGCTCGGCGAACGTGAGGCCGCGGAGGTACTCGACGAAGTCCGACTCGAAAGGCAATCCGTACTCGTCGTGCTGTTTGATGAACTCCTCGGATGAAAGGCAGAGCGCGTATCGCGGCTCCCACGCGACGAACGGGAAGAATCTTCGGAAGCGCGCGGCGTGCTCGTGCTCCTCTTCGAGTCCGACGTGGCCGTCAATCACTACGAAGCGTCGAAGCTCGTCCGCCGTCATCTCTTCGTAGCTCTTCTGCATGCGCCTGTCCGTGCACTCGATGCCGTGGAGTGTGACGCCCGCGGGGCGCAGCACGCGCCGGACTTCAGAGAGCACCGCGTCCTTCTCTTCAAAGCCGACGTGGCCGAGCACGTCGAGGCTCACGACGTAATCGAAGCTCGCGTCGTCGAAGGGCAGGCGCGTGAGTTCCGACGCGCAGGTGAAGTCATAACCGTTGCGGCGCGAGGCGAGCGCACACTCCGCCGAGAGATCAACGCCCGCGAGCGTGACGCCCTTGCGCTTGAGCAAGGCGAGCATGCCGGCTCCGCATCCGAGATCGAGCACGAAAGCGCCCGCGCGCACGTTGTCGTAAACCCACATCGTCCGCGCGAATCGCATGTCGAAGCGGTCGAGCGCGCGGAAGTATTGCGCGTCCAAGACCTCGTCCGACACGAACTTCGTCCGGTAAAACTCGGCGAGGTCTGTGATCCCTGCGCGTTTGTAAAGGTCGTCGGTCATAAAAGCCTTGAACCGTGAACCGTAAACCGTGACGAGACGAAGACGGGTTTTCTCTTGTCACGGTTCACGATTCACGGTTCTTTCTTGTCACGGTTTACCGTTTACGGTTCACGGTTCTTTCTTGTCGCGGTTCACGATTCTTTCTTGTCATGATTCAGGGTTTGCGATTCACGGTTGTTTCAAGCGCTTCGATGCGCGCCTCGATCTGGCGGCGCGCGCGGTCTTGCGTGACGGCGGACTCGGAGGCTTCGAGCGAGAGTTGTTTGAAGCAGACGCGTTGCTCTTCGAGAGCGTGCTCGGCGCGCTCGCGCGCCTCGTCGCGAAGCTCGGACGCGAGCGCACGAACCTGCTCGCGGTGCTCGGCCCGCAGTTGTTCGAGAGTGGCGCGCTGCTCGGCGCGTAGCTGTTCCGCGCCTGCGCGCTGCCGGGCGGCGAGTTGCTCCGCGCCCGAAGCGATTTGCATGAACGCGCCGTTGAGCCGCGCCTCGGTGGCTTCGAGCCGCATCTCGGCGGCTTCGAGCCGCGCTTGCAGTTCGGAGATTCGCGCCGCGCTCGACTCGGCCTCCGACCGCTGGCGGCGCAGGTCGGCGCGCATTTCTTCGAGCGCGCGCTCGTGCGCGGCGAGTGCCTCGCGCGCGTCCGCGAGCGCGTGGTGCGCTGCGGAGTTGAAGTTGACCTGCTCCCACGTGAACCAGTGAACGGCGCGTTTTATCTGTCGCTTAAGCCATAGCTCGGCGCGCGCCGTGATGCCGCGCCGGTAGCTCAGGACGGGCGGCAGACGCGACCACGCGCGCTCCGTCGTCGCGAGGTTCGCTTGCAGCCGCGCGAGCGCTTCGATGCTCGCGCCGCCGCGTGCCGGGGCGCTCGCGTCAGCGCCGGCAGACGAATCCGCCGGCGCGTTCGGCAAACGCGGCGCGACGGCGCTCGCCTGAGCCGACTCCGCGACCACGCGCTCGTGTATCTCGCGCAGGGTGTTTTCGACTTCGTAGTCAACCATGCGTCACTCCGTTCATCTCCGCGGACGGCTCGCCCGCCGTCCGCGTCCCGACGCGCCTCGCCGTCACAGTGGCGTTGAGGTTCGCGATGCCTTCGACGAGCACGGGGCTTACGACCTGAAAGAAGAGCGCGCCGTCGAGCCAGTCGTAGCTGACGCCGTCGCGGCTGTGGACGGCGAGCGAGACGGAGAAGCGGTCGAGTCCGAGCCAGCAGTCGAAGGCGAAGCTGACTTCGACCGTGTCGCCGCGCCTGAGCACGCCGAGTTCGACCTGCTGCTCCTTCGTGTTCGTGCCGTAGGCGTGTATACCGTGGCTGTCGTTGACGAGGAAGCCGAAGACGGCGTCGTCAACGCCGCGGTTGAATCTGGCGCGCACGCGAAGAGTCAGAGGCGATCCCGTCTCGACGAGCGCGGCGGGGCGGCGCGAGGCGTCGAGGAGTTCGGCGCTCGTGATCTCGGCGCTGCCGTCGCCGTGCCGGTACGTGTAACTCGGCGGCGTGCGCGGCTCTTCGTCTTGGCCCTGCTGCGCCGCCGATTCGCCGTCCGTCTCGTCCTCGAAAGCCTGCTCGCGCTCCATGACGATCTTCTGGTAGTGGTTCAGAACGTCGAGCGGCGATCCGTCCTCGATGACGCGGCCCGCGCTCAGAAGTATCGCGCGCGCGCAGAGAGCGCGTATCGCTGCGGCGTCGTGCGAGACGAAAAGCACGGTCGCGCCGCGCTCCTGAATCTCTTTTATGCGGCGCAGGCAGCGGTGCTGGAATACTGCGTCGCCGACGGCGAGCGCCTCGTCGATGACGAGTATGTCCGGCTCGACGCTGGCGGCGACGGCGAAGGCGAGGCGGACGAACATCCCCGACGAATAGGTCTTGACGGGCTGTTGGATGAACGGGCCGATCTCGGCGAAGCGTTCGATTTCGGGGAAGACTTTCTCCGTCTCGCGCCGAGAGAGTCCCATCAGCGCGGCGTTCATGAAGACGTTCTCGACGCCCGTGCCTTCGGGGTCGAAGCCCGCGCCGAGTTCGAGAAGCGCGGCGACGCGTCCCGCGCGCCAGACGTTCCCGGAGGTCGGCTCAAGCGTGCCTGAGATGATCTGCAAAAGCGTTGACTTGCCGCAGCCGTTCGGCCCGATGATTCCTGTCGTCGTTCCCCGCTCGACCTCGAAGCTCACGCCCCTGAGCGCCCAGAACTCTCGATGACGCTTTAGCCGTCCGCGCGTCAGAGACTCCGTCAGCCTGTCGCCCGGACGCCTGTAAATCCGGTACTGCTTCGACACGCCCTCGACGCGCAGCGCCACACTCATGCACTGCAATTTATCAGAGTGTGGAAGACGAAGGCCAGAAGGTAGGAGTGCGGACAGAGGAAGAGAGCTTCGCGCCCGAATATAGATTTAAGTCCCGCCGCGATACACAATGCGAAGGGAATCAAAGGATTTCGTCACGCCTGCGTTCGTCTTCTCATTACGGTTTTCAACGTTGACATTGCGCCGCGCGAAAGCGGTGTGATACGCTCAAGACCTATCCCCTGAACGTTCGATTCCGATGGCGAGGCCCGAACCCTTACGATGAAGACGTGCCCGAAATGCGGCAGGCAGTACGCCGACACGAACACTCTGTGCCCGACCGACGGCACGGTGCTGAAGAAGTCGGTGAAGGAAGACCCGCTCATCGGGCAGGTGCTCGCGGGCAAGTACCGCATTGACGAAAAGATTGACGAGGGCGGGATGGGCTGCGTCTATCGCGCAACGCACGTTCTGATGGAGAAGACCGTCGCCGTCAAAGTCCTGCACCCGGCGCTCGCCGCCGACGAAAAGATCGTCGCACGCTTCACGCGCGAGGCGAAGGCCGCCTCGCGCATCTCGCACCCGCACGCCATCGTCGCCACGGACTTCGGCGAGTCGGAGAACGGCGTCGTTTACATGGTGATGGAGTACCTGCGCGGGAGCACGCTCAAGGACGTGATACGCGCCGGAGGCCCCATGCCGCTTGCGCGAGCCGCCGAGATCGTCCGACAGGTTGCGGGCGCGCTCGAAGCCGCGCACGCCGAAGGCGTCATACACCGCGACCTCAAGAGCGACAACATCATGCTCGAAGAGACGGCGGGCGGCGATTGGGCCAAAGTTCTCGACTTCGGCATCGCGAAGATTCAGCAGGACGTTGACATGACCGACCCCGGTCTGACCGCGCCCAACATCATCATCGGCACGCCGCAGTACATGTCGCCCGAACAGTGTTCGCAGGCTTCCGGCATCGACGCGCGCTCCGACGTTTATTCGTTCGGCGTCATCCTCTTCGAGATGCTCGCCGGGCACGTCCCGTTCACGGGCGACTCGCCGACGGCGACGATGATGAAGCATTTGCAGGAGCCGCCGCCTTCGATACTCAAAGAGCGGAAAGACTTGCCCGCGAGCGTCGCCCGTGTGGTCGAGCGCTCGCTCGCCAAGCGGCCCGAAGACCGCTACCAGAGCGCCGACGAGATGGCCGACGCGCTGACGGACGCGGCGGAAGAAGCGCCCGCCATAGGCCCCTCTGACACGGGCCGCATCGTCGTCCCGACCGCGCCGAACGAACCCGCGCGCGCGACGTTCGACACGGACGAGGCGACGGTCGTAAGCGCCCGCCACGCACGCCCGCGCGTCGAAGCGGCTCCGCCGCCGGCTGAAGAGGTCGTACCCGCCTTCGCGACGGCGACGCCCGCGCCGGGCTTTAGCCCTTGGCGCGTCGCCATCCCCGCAGTCGCCGCACTCGCGATAATCTTCGCCGTCGTCTTCGCGTTCCAGCGCCGCGGCGCGACTTCTCCGAACGGGCCGCAGCCGCAGCCGACGCTCCAATCAGACCCGAACGGACAGCCCGTGCAGTCTATCAATCCGCCGACCGGACAGGCCGAGCGCAACATCGCGCCCGTCGCGGCGACGCCGGCTCCCTCAGCCGGGGGCGGTATCACGGTCGGAGGCAACGTCGAAGCGTCGCCGACGCCGGGGCGGGGCAAGCGCGGCGGCGCAAACCAGAACCAGCAGGCCGACAACGAGAACGTGAACGCGAACACGAACGAGGGCGAGAACGACAACGAGCAGAAGAAGCCGACGCCGACGCCTTCGCCGCGCGCGCGCCACGTTGACAACATCAACGCGAACGAAGACAACGAAGAGCCGCCGCCTCTTCCGACGCCCGCGAAGAAACAGAAGCCGCGACAGGAGGCGACGCCCGACAAGCCGCCGAAACTCGACGACGGCAACCCGCCGAAGCTCGAAGACTCGTCCTCGCCGCCCAACGCGAACTCGCCCGGCCCGGACGCGAAACTCTGAACGCCTCCGGCGCGCGCCGTAAAACTCTTCGAGCGCCGACGCCTCAAACGCGCCGCGCCGTCTCGCGCACGAGACTCATCAACTTCTCTTCGTCATCAAACTCCAAATCGACTTCGACGACGTAGCACGGGAGCGAAAGACGGATCGAGCGCAGCTTGACCGCGTCCTTCGCCGTCGTCAGCAGTGCGCGCGCGCCTTCGCGCTCTGCCTCGCGCGCGAACTCTTCAAGCTCCGCACGCGCGAAAGAGTGATGATCCGGAAACGCGCGTTCGCATCGGAGGTCGAAGCCGTCGCGACGAAGCTGCGTGAAGAACGCACGCGGATTTCCGACCGCGCAGAACGCTGCGACGGGCCGCGCGGCGACGCTTTCAAGCAATGCTCCGCCAACGTCACTTTCAAACGAAGCTTTGCCAACGTCGCTTTCGAGCGAAGCTTTGCCCGCGTCGCTCTCAAGCTCGACTCTCGCCTCGCCCGGCGACGAATCCACCGGCCCAAGGCCGAGCGTCCGCACGCGCGCGGCGATGACAGCCGTTTCTCCTTCTGTCAGCCTCAGAACTTCCGCGCGCAAGCCTTCGAGGTCTTCGGCCATGTCGGCGCGCGTGATGACGACGCAGCCCGCGCGCCGCAGCCCCTCGCGCGGCTCGCGCAGGCGACCGCGCGGCAGAAGGCGTCCGCCGCCCCACGGCGCGCTCGCGTCAACGGCCACGATGTCGAGGTCGCGCGCGATTCGCAGATGTTGAAAGCCGTCGTCGAGCACGAACACGTCCGCGCTCAAACTCTCTCGCGCCCAGAGTGCGGCGGCCACACGGTCGCGGTCGCAGACGACTGAAGCCGCGCCGACGAGACGCTCGGCCAGAAGCCTCGGCTCGTCGCCGCACTCCCCGACATCGGCGAGCACTCGCACGCCATCCGACGCGACCACGCGCTTCGATTCGTCCGCTCGCCCGTAGCCTCGCGTCAGAACACACGCGCGCCGCCCGTCGCTCGCGAGCGCGCGTGCGACCCACTCGACGAGCGGCGTCTTGCCCGTGCCGCCCGCCGTGACGTTGCCGACGCTGATGACGGGCACGCCGACCTTTTGAGTTTTGAGAAGACCGGAGCGGTAGAGGCCGAGGCGCGTCCGCACCGCTGCGCCGTAGAGAAGTCCGAGCGGTGCGAGCACGAGCGACATAAAGTCGGAAGTCGAATGCCGGAAGATAAGCGTCCGAAGTCGGATTGGGAACGCTAAAAGTTGTTCGGAGGCGGGGGCCGAAGGTCTGCGGGAAGCAGATTGTTCAACTGCGCCCGGCCTCCGCCATCCGGCCTCAGACTCAGAAGCGGTTCGAGCAGCTTGACGGTGCACTGCGTCGCGCCGCGGTTCTGCTCCAACACTTCACGCGCGCTCTCGCCCATACGCCGTCGCTTCGAGTCGTCTCCGAGAAGTTCGCCGAACGTGCGCGCGAGGGCTTCGGAAGCTTGCGAGTCTTCGACGGGCGCGAGTTGGACGAGCGCGTCGCGTTCGAGAAGCGTGTTGACGATTGCCTTGAAGTTTGAAGTGTGCGCGCCCGTGACAACCGAGCGCGCGTCGAGCGCGGGTTCGAGCACGTTGTGGCCGCCGACCGGCGCGATGCTCCCGCCGACGAAGACCAATTCGGCGAGCGGATAGACCGCGCGCAACTCGCCGATGCTGTCGAGCAGAATCACGTCGCACCCCGCGTCCGACGCGCGCGCCGTTTCACTTCGCTTCGCCCAACTAAGCCCCGAAGACTCGACGAGCGCGGCGACTTCGCCGAAGCGTTCGGGATGGCGAGGCGCGACGAGAAGGCGAGCGCGTTTCGCCTGCGAAGCCTTCGACATGATTTTGAACGCTTCGAGCATCATGCGCTCTTCGGGCGCGTGCGTGCTCGCGGCGACGACGAGCGGCCTTCCGTCGTCGAAACCGAAGCGTTGACGCAATTCATCAGTCAACGCTTGCGCGCCCGCGTCTTCGATGTCGAACTTGACGTTGCCGGTGATGCGGACTCGCTCGGTCGCGAGTCCGAGCGCGCGGACTCGCCCGGCGTCCGGCTCGGTCTGCATCGCCGCGAGCGAAAGATCTGCGAGCACGCGGCGTATGAAAAATCTTATGAGCCGGTAGCGGCGAAAAGATTTTTCCGAGACGCGGCCGTTGACGAGCGCGACGGGGACGCCGCGCTCGCGACACTCGCGGAAGAAGCGCGGCCAAAGCTCCGTCTCCATCACGAGCACAGCCGACGGATTTATTTTTCGGAGCGCGCGGCGCACGCTCCATGCCCAGTCGAAAGGGAAGTAGAAGACGAGTGAGGCCGCGTCGCCGAACGCCTCGCGCGCGACGCGCTGCCCCGTCTGCGTCGTCGTCGAAACGACGAGCGCGTGGCGCGGGTGCTCTAAGAGAATCGCACGCGCGAGCGGACGCGCCGCCTGAGCCTCGCCGACCGAGACGCAGTGAAGCCACACGACGGGACGCCCGCCCGCGTCGAAGCGCGGTAGAGCGCCCGCACGCTCTCTGAACCCGGCGGCGTACTTCCCGTGACGCGCGGCGTCAAACAAAAACCTCGGCAGAAGCGCGATGACGCCGACGCCGAGGAGAATGCTGTAAAGAAGATACATCGGTGAAAAGTGATGAGTGATGAGTGATGAGTGATGAGTTAAAGGCAAACTGCTTTCAACTCATGACTCATGACTCATCACTCATCACTGATTTACTTGGCTCGCTCGATGTAGCGCCCTTCGGACGGCGCGACGCGGATGCGGTCGCCCTCGTTTATGAAAGGTGGAACGGAGATTGTGACGCCGTTTTCGAGCTTCGCGGGCTTGTTGACGTTCGAGACGGTCGCGCCCTTCATCGTCGGCTCGGTCTCGATGACGGCCAACTCAATCGAAGGCGGAAGGTCAATGCCGATTGGCGCGCCTTCGTAGAACTCCGCCTGAATCTTCATCCCCGGCGCGAGCCACTGCGCCATGTCGCCGAGGTCTTCGTCGGAGAGTGCAGTCTGCTCGTAGTTCTCCGTGTTCATGAAGTGATAGTGCGTGCCGTCTGCGTACATGAACTCCATCTCGTGTTGTTCGAGGACGGCGCGCTCGACCGTGTCGGCGGAGCGAAAGCGGTGCTCGAACGAAGAACCCGTGCGCAGGTCGCGCAGCTTCGTCTGCATCATCGCGCGGAGGTTTCCGGGCGTGTGGTGGCGCGCGTCGAGGACTTTGCAGGGCTTGCCCTCGAAGACGATGACCATGCCCTTTCTGATTTGCGTCGCGGAAATTGCCATAAAAAAGTCTGACTCCGAATGCTTCTGATTTTAACCTGATGCCGCCGAAAGACGCCCGCACGCTCACAGAGAGCCGCACGCCGCCCTTCGCAAACCTCGTAGTCTATCGAGCCGTGCTTCGCTTTGTCCAGCGCGTAGGCCGAAGCGGAAATTCGCGCGCGGGATTCTCGAAAACGACGCCGGTGGGCGTGCGCTCATCATCCGCGGAGTCAGACCAGGGTCGAGCCGGTTTCGCCCGCGTCGCCCGATTCGAGCTTGAAGAAGACGCGGAGCGTAACCTGATATTCAAGCCGCCCCTTCTGCAATCCGCCGCGCATCTCCTCGACGACGAACCACGAAAGCTCGCGCAGCGTGGCTCGCGCGCGCGCCACGGCGACTTCGATTGCGTGGCTGAAGCTCTGCTCGGAAGTGCCGACGATCTCGACGCCCTTGAAAACTGTCTCGCCCATGTTTGAGTCCTCCGCGATTTCAGATTTGAAATTTCAGATCAGGAATTTTGAAATTTCAAATCTGAAATGTTGAGTTAAATCCGCAGTTCGGAATGCGGATAAAATTTTCGCGCAAGTTGTTTTCGTTTGAAAGCAGGCGGAAGCTAACACGCGTGTGCGTGCGAGTCAAGAAATCTGAAATCGTAGACGGGTGTCGAAAATTTCGGAGTGAAAAACCTCAGAGCGGGCGCTGGGCTGGAGAAACATCGGAGGGAATGATGCCGTCTCTCGCCTCGCGCCCGCTCTTTTCGGAGGAGCCCACCTTCCTGAGCGATTAAACGACGATGCGGTGGCAAAGTTTCGGAAAAGTTCCGAGACGAAAATCGGCAAGGAAATATTTTTTACGCCGCGCGCGCGCGAAGCGTCCGGCGCTGCCGGACGATCTGATCGAGCCATCGCTGCGCCTCTTGGTAATGCGGGAATCGTTGCTCGTCGGCGCGGAATGCTTTTGTGTGGTAGTAGCGCCTGCCGTTGATTAGCCGCGCCGGGTGTTTGATGTGAAGCATCTCGTGATAGAGGATGTATTCGACGAACCATTCGGGAACTTCGCGCGAGTCGAGCGTCTTGCTGATGACGATTGTGTCGTGAATCCCATCGTGGTGGCCTAGTATCGTGCGCGTCCGCCGCTGCGACCATGTGAGCGTCGGGTGCTCGATCTCGCCGCCGAAGTAGCGCTGGTTCAGACGCTCAAACATTCGCCTCAAATCATAGACGCTGCCTTGCGCCGAAGAGATCATCTTGCGGCCTCGCTGCCGGCGCGCAAGGTCGGAGGCGCGCATCACGTCGGGCGAGCAGGCGTACTCGCGATAGACCTTGTCGTAAAAGGGTGGCGTGCGGCGGCGCAGGAGCTTCGCGACGAGGATGAAGGCGAGCGCGCGGTGGACGTTTATCGGCGCGCCTCTGAAGATGTCGGAGAGTCGAACGTACACTCGACCGGAACGCAGGCGTATTGTGTGGTTGAGTCCGGCGTAAGGGTAGTAGCGCACGTCCGCTTCGGGCACGGCGCGTTTGGGCGCGAGCGTGCGGAACGCTTCGACGAAAAGTGTGCCGAGCAGTTGTTGGGAGTCGGGCATAAAACTTTTGACTCTTAAGAAGAAGACGGGTCGCGTCGCCCCGGACGCAGCCCTCGCCGTGCCGTTGGGTGCGGTCGAAATCAAACCGTTGTTTGTCGTCGGCCCCGGCAGACTGATATTACGAGGCATCGGACGGGGCCGTCAAACATCATCGCCGCGCACTCCGCTAAGCCATTTGCTTGCCGACAAATGAACGGAATGTGCGCTCGGCCCGCCCGGCAAGGCCGGAAATCGCCGCACCACAATCCTTTTTATTCCAAGGTTTAGCACAAACAGCGCGCCGCCGCGCTTGCACGGATTGATTAAGCCGAGGCTGCTCATTGAATTAGGCCGAAGGCGCGACGGCTCCGGGAAGGGCGGTCTGGTTCAGGCTCTCGTTTGCGCCCGTTTTCGACAATCCGTTATACTTCAATCGGGGTCGTCGTTTTTGAGCACAGGGTTTTTCGCGTTGCCGCCGGGAATTTAGTTCTTGACACGCTTCGGCGGCGGCTGTAAACAATTTTAAGATGGCCTTTGCGCCGGCTCCGGGCATCCCACGGCGCGCGACCGAACCCCTTTGAAGCCCCGCTCGCCACTCTTGGATTAAATGGCAATCTTAGCTCCGACATTACAGGCACATGCGGACTGGACGCCCGACGTGCGCGGGCAGGCCATCCTTGCGGCCATCATCAAGGAGCACTTGCGGACGGGCGAGCCTGTCGGCTCGCGCACGATCTCGGAGCGCTTCGCGAGCGGCGCGGGCTGGAGTTCGGCGACGATCCGTAACGTGATGGCCGAACTCGAAGAGCGAGGGCTGGTCGAGCAGCCGCACACGTCCGCGGGTCGCGTGCCGACCGACAAGGGCTATCGCTTTTACGTTGACCACCTCATCGGAGCCGCGCGGCTGTCGAGGGCCGACCTTTCGGCGATTGATCGCACGCTCGGCGTCGCGACAGACGGCGCACAGCCCGCGCGACTGATGGAGAAGGTCTCGCACGCGCTCTCGGAACTCTCCGAGAACGTCGGCATCGTCGTCTCTCCGCCCGTCTCCGACAGCCGGCTCGAACACATCGAGTTTCTTCAACTGAGCGACGGTCGCATACTCGTTGTTCTGGTCTTCGCGCAGAACGTCGTCCAGAACAAGATCATACGCGTTGAAGGGGGACTGACGCAGGAGGATTTGGAGGGCGCGGCCCGCTACCTCAACGCCGAGTTTTCGGGCAAGAGTCTTCAGGCGATTCGCGCCGAAGTGCTCTCGCTCATGCGCGAGGAGAAGGCGCTCTACGACCGTCTGCTCCGCAACGCCGTGATGCTTTTTGAGCGCAGCGTCGAGGGCGACGAGTCGGAGACCGGCGACGTGTACATTGACGGGGCGTCGAACATCCTCGCCAAGCCGGACTTCTCTGACGTTGAGCGGCTGCGCGAACTGTTCCGAACGTTCGAGGCCAAGTCGCGGCTCGTCAAGATTCTCAACGAGTGCATCGCGCGCGAACCCGCCTTCGGCGACGTGCACGTCGTCATCGGTCGCGAGCACAGCGCGCCGTCTTTGCAGTCGTGCGCGCTCATCACCGCGCCGTATCGTCTGGGCGAGGGCTTCGTCGCGGGCACGGTCGGGGTCGTCGGGCCGATGCGAATCGAGTACGCGCGCACCATCGCCGCCGTCAACTACGTCGCGCGGCTCGTCGAGCGGATGCTGCGCGATGAGGCGCGCATCTGAATTCTTCGCCCCGGCAGACTCGCGCCGCGGGCGATTCGGTTGACCGGGAAGGGTCGGAGGGATGACGCAAACGGACATGGGTGAAAAGGACAGACGCAAGGCCAACCGCATCCCCGTGCGCTTCGTCGGCGACGAGGCGGAGCAGGGGCGCGTCGAAGGACAGCCTGAAGTGAAGAACGAGGGCGACATCACGCCGGACGAGATCGGGCGCGAGTCAGCATACGAGGACGAGACGGAGACGCAACGGCGCGTCGAGCGCGGCGACGAGCAGGATACCGGCGCGGGCCGCAGCAGCGCGGACGACGACGACCTCGCGGGCGGCCCCGACCCTTCGGAGCTTCCGCGCAGCCGCGGCGATCAGGACACGACCGCCTCGCACACCGACGACGGAGAGAAGTCGTCGGGCGACGACGCGCGCGCCTCTTCCGCCGAGCCGCCGCGACAGGCGGACTCCGCGGCGGGCCCGGCGCTCGCCGAGTTGATCGCGACGCGCTCGGAGCTTCGCCGCGTCGAGGGCGAGTTGAAGAAGCTCAGCGACGAGCGGCAGGACTTGGTGGATAAGCTCGCGCGCCGTCAGGCCGACTTCGACAACTTCCGCAAGCGGACTGAGCGCGAGCGCTCCGAGACTTACAATCGCTCGCTCGGCGAGGTCGTTCGCCGCCTCTTCCCCGTGCTCGACAATCTGCAACGCGCGCTCGACGCCGAGCGCACCATTGAGGTCGAGGAGTCGGAAGAGTTCCGCCACTTCCTGCGCGGCATCGAACTCATCAACAGGCAGTTCGGCGGCGTGCTCGAAAGCCTCGGCGTCGAGGTCGTGCCGACGGTCGGCGAGCTTTTCGACCCGCACGTACACGAGGCCGTCTCGACCGAAGAGGCCGAAGAAGTCGAACCCGACACAATCGTTCAGGAGATGCAGCGGGGCTATCGCCTCGGCGACAAGCTCCTGCGCCCCGCGATGGTCAAAGTGGCAACCCGGCAGTGACGAGTCATGAGAGTACGTCTCACCCGCCCCTCGCCGTTCATTACTCATTACTCATCACGCATCACTTAGGTAAAAAGTTATGGGCAAAGTAGTCGGAATAGATTTAGGGACGACCAATTGTTGCGTCTCGGTGTTAGAGGCGGGCGCGGTGCAGATCGTGCCCAACAAAGAGGGCGGGCGCACGACGCCGACGGTCGTAGGGTTCACCGACAAAGGCGAGCGCCTCGTCGGGCAGATCGCGAAGCGTCAGGCGGTGACGAACGCCTCGAACACGATCTACGCCGTCAAGCGTCTAATCGGTCGCAAGTTCAACGAGCCGGAGGTCGAGCGCGCGCGCGAAACTTCGCCCTTCGAGATCGTCGAGGCGTCGAACGGTGACGCGCGGATACAGGTGCAGGGGCGCGTCTACAGCCCGCAGGAGATTTCCGGCATCGTGCTCCAGCGCCTGAAGGCCGCGGCGGAAGACTTCCTCGGCGAGTCTGTGACGGACGCTATAATCACCGTTCCCGCATACTTCGACGACACGCAGCGTCAGGCGACGAAGGACGCGGGCAAGATCGCGGGCCTGCGCGTCGAGCGCATCATCAACGAGCCGACCGCAGCCGCTCTGGCCTACGGTCTGGGGCGCAACGAGAACGAGCGCATAGCGGTTTACGATCTCGGCGGCGGCACGTTCGACATCTCGATACTGGAGATCAATCAGGGCGTTTACGAAGTGCTCGCCACTTCCGGCAACACCTTCCTCGGCGGCGAGGACTTCGACGAGCGAATCATCGGCTGGATGGTCGCGCAGTTTCGAGAGGAGACGGGCATTGATCTGAGAACCGACCGCCTGGCGTTACAGAGGCTCAAGGAAGCAGCCGAGCGCGCCAAGTGCGACCTCTCCTCGATCACCGAGACGAACATCAATCTGCCCTTCATCGCGGCGGATGCCTCCGGCCCGAAGCATTTCAGCAAGACTCTGACGCGCGACGTGTTCGAGAATCTCATCGGCGATCTGGTCGAGCGCACGGTCGAGCCTTGCCAGAAGGCTCTCTGGGACGCGAAGCTTCAGCCCAAAGACATAGACAAGGTTCTCTTGGTCGGCGGCCAGACGCGCTCGCCGATTATCACGCGCACCGTTCGCGAAATCTTCGGCAAGGACGCCTCCGCCGAGATCAACCCCGACGAAGTGGTCGCGATGGGCGCGGCGATTCAGGGCGGCGTGTTGACGGGCGACGTGAAAGACATCGTTCTTCTGGACGTGCTGCCGCTCTCGCTCGGCCTTGAGACGCGCGGCGGACTCTTTCACAAGATCATCGAGCGCAATTCGACCATCCCGCTCCACAGCAGCCAGACGTTTACGACCGTCGTCGATAACCAGTCGTCCGTAGAGATTCACGTGCTTCAGGGCGAGCGCGAGATCGCGGCGCACAACCGCAGCTTAGGCAAGTTCGAGTTGGTCGGCATCCCTTCAGCGCCGCGCGGCGGGCCGCAGATCGAGGTAACGTTCGAGGTTGACGCCAACGGCATTCTCAACGTCTCGGCGCAGGACAAGGCGAGCGGCCACAAGCAGCAGATGAAGGTCACGCCGACCTCCGGTCTTTCGTCCGACGAGATCGAGCGCATGATCGTCGAGGCCGTCAGTTCCGCAGACTCCGACCGTCGCGCAAAGGAACTCATCGCGCAACGCACGCGGCTCGACAGCCTTCTGCGGAACACGCAGCGCACCTTCCGCGAGTTCGGAGGCTCGCTCTCGCCCGAAGAGAACGTCGAGGCGCAGAACGCCTTCGCAGAGTGCGAGGAACTGGTCAAGTCGGAGAACTTAGAGGCCATCCAGCAGGCCACGCAGAAGCTCGAACGCATCGCCTCGCAACTCACGATGGCGATGCTCAACCCGGTCGCCGACGCGCGGAAGAATTAGGCAGCGGCGAGTGACAAGCGACGGGTGACAAGTTAAAATTCGCTTTCGACCTGATCGCTCATAACTTTTAACTGTCAACGTTTTTGTATAAATGGCTAAACGCGACTACTACGAAGTCCTCGGCGTGAGCCGGGGCGCGAACGACGCGGAGATCAAGAGCGCATACCGCAAGCTCGCCGTCCGCTTCCACCCGGACAAGAACCCCGGCGATAGCGAAGCCGAGGAGAAGTTCAAGGAGGGGGCTGAAGCCTACTCCGTGCTCTCCGACGCGGAGCAGCGTGCGCGCTACGACCGCTACGGGCACGCCGGAGTCTCTTCGAGCGCGGGTGCTGCCGGGTGGGGGGCGCAGGGCTTCGGCGGCATCGAGGACATACTCGGCGACCTCTTCGGCTTCGGCGATATGTTCGGCGGGCGCTCGGCGGGCGGCTCGCGCCGCTCGGCGGCGCAGCGCGGCGCAGACCTCCGTTACGACCTTGAGATGACGCTCGAAGAGGCCGCGGCGGGGATGACGGCGCAGCTACGCATCCCGCGCCTCGAAGCGTGCGACACGTGCCACGGCACGGGCGCTGCCGCGGGCACTCAACCCGAAAGCTGCCAGACCTGCGGCGGCGCGGGTCAGGTCAGATACCAGCAGGGCTTCTTCTCTGTCTCGCGCACGTGCGGCAGTTGTCGCGGCACGGGGCGCGTGATTCGCACGCCGTGCGAAACCTGCAAGGGCGCGGGGCGCGTCGAGCGCGAGAAGCAGATGGAGGTTAAGATTCCGGCGGGCGTCGAAACGGGTTCGCGCCTGCGGCTTGCGGGCGAGGGCGAAGCCGGAGGGCAGGGCGGCCCTGCGGGCGACCTCTACGTCGTCATACACGTACGCGAGCACGAAGTCTTCGAGCGGCAGGCGAACAACCTCTACGCCTCCGTGCCCGTAACGTTCGCGCAGGCCGCGCTCGGCTCCGAGATAAACGTCCCGACGCTCGAAGGCCAGCAGTCTTTGAAAGTCCCCGCGGGCACACAGACCGGCACGGTCTTTCGCGTGAAGGGTCAGGGGATGCCCGCGCTCGGCGGACGCGGACGCGGCGACCTCTACGTCTCCGTCACGGTCGTGACGCCTACGACGCTCACGCGCGAGCAGCGTAAACTTCTCGAACAACTCGCAGAGATCGAGGAGAAAGACCTCAGCGACAAAGGACTCATGGACAAGGTTCGCGACATCTTCGGATAAAACAGAACCGCGAGCGAAAATTTCGGGGGCGCAAGATACTTCCCCGCAGAGACACAGAGGCACGGCTAAGACGTGAGCTTGTTCTTAGCTGTGCCTTCGTGTCTCTGCGGGGAAGACACCTGCTCGCTTCCGCTCACGGCGCAGCGACGCACTCTCACGCCACAACCAAGCCCCGCGAGAAGGAAATCCGACTCCACTACAGCGAAACAGCGTAAGATTACGGCGTAACCGAACAAGATTACGGCGTAACCAAACAAGATTGCGGCGTAACCAAACAAGATTACGTTATAGCCGCAGGATATTACGCCATAACATGAGACGGTTACGCCTTAGCCGCGCTAGATTATGGTGTAATCTTGTGCGATTCCTTTAGAACCTCTCATGGTTACGGCATAATCTAGCGCGATTCTAAAGTAATCTTGCCGTGTTATGACGAAACGGGCCGTGCTACGTCGTAGCACGGCCCGGTTTCGTCATAACACGTTACTGTCAGTTGCCTCCCGCCCGGCTCGACCCTTCCGTCTCATTCAAAGTCATCCAGTAGTCGCGCGGATAAATCCTGAAGAGACGCGCGTCCGGCCCCTCGACCGTCTTCAGGTATTGCTCGTAGGCGGTGAGTTGTTTTTCGGGGCCGATGACGTAGAAGACTCCGCCCTTGACATCGCTCGCCTTCGCGCCGAGTCCGGGCATGACGCGCGCATAGACCGTGTTCATGCGCTTGAATAACTCGTCCGAGAGATTCGGCGTCCGGCGGAGCGCGAGAAGACTCTCGCGAAACTTTCGGACTGTTTCGGGCGGGATGCCGTCTGCGATGTCTGCGGCCATTCCTTCGCCGCGCGTCTCGTAGGTCGAGGCCGAGCGGAATTGCAGGAAGGCGAGCGCAATCGCGTACTCGACAAGCGCAGGGTCGGGCTTCGCCTTCTTCAACTCTTCGATGACGAAGCGCATCGTCTGCGGAAGTTCCGGCGTGCGCTCGGCGTAGTATTGAATGCGCCCGGAAGCGGGCGAGCTACTGACGCCGTTCGAGTAAGCCAACCCCGCGCCCCACGTCTTGATGAAGAGGCCGTGCGCGCCTTGTCCCGAATATAGCAGCGACGCAAGGTAGTCGAGCAGAAGCTCTCGGTTGCCCGCGTCGAGGTACGTCGCGGCGGGCGCGGTGTTGATGAAGACGCCGCCCTGCGTGTTCGGATTCACAAGGCCGACGAAGACCGGCGCACCCTTCTCGCCGAGACGCTCGCGAACGCGCGACTCGACGAGCGGCGTCGAGTCGTACTTCGCGGGCGCGAACGCCGCCGTGTCGAGTCCCGCGAGAAGGTCGCGCACGTCCGCGTCGAGTTTCTGCCGGTTCGCCGCCGCGCCGATCATAAACATTCGCGCGCCGCTGGTCTTGAGCAGACTCTTTCGCACGGCGTTCATCTCCGAGAGAGTCTGCGCGGGCGCGACGAGAAGGTCGCGGCGCATCTCAAGGCAGAGATATTCCCAGTCGGCTGCAAGACTGTCGTCGGGAATGTCGGGCAGTAACTGATCCAAATCTTTAGCGGCCTCCGCCGCGAGCGCCTTTGCACCGGCAGGAAGCTTGTTGAAGGCGTCGAAATGGTTATCAACCGCAGGCGGTATTTTGGCCGCGGCCTCTTTGTTGCCCTGCATGGCAGCGAGAAGCGTCTTGAATTCTTGCCGCCTCTCCTGCATGTAACGGGACATGTCCGCCTTCGATGGATTCCCGCCCGGATCGATATCAATCCCGCCAGCGCCGCTCAGACGTTCCAAAAAGTTCGAGATTGCCGCGCGCTGCTCGCCTTCGCCCGCGTCTTTCAAGAGCCAGCGGAGACGGTGTACGTTGTGCGACTGCGTGAGGAACGACGACGTGGCGAGCAGAAGCGGGCTGTCCTGCCGCTGGTACGCGTTCGCCGGATCGTTGACCCAATTCTCTTCCGCCGACTGCGTCCGGTTACGCATCCCGCTCAGCGTCTGGTCAACAACGTCGCGTATACGCGGAAGATTTTCGACGCGCCAGTCAGGAGAAGTCAGCACGAGCCGCATCCACTGAATCGCGCGCTGCGACTCCGCCGCGTCGTTGCCCGCTCCGCGAACGACGAGTTCGGCCCGTCCTGTTCTAAAGTTCGTGCTGAAGTAACTGTTCAGCGAGAGAATCTCTTTGCGGAGCATCTCGCTCATCTCTTCGTAGGGAATCGCCTTGCCGTCTTTGACGACACCAACTTGAGTTAGAAGCGTCGGCATCGCCGAAAGATAGAAGAGTTGTTCCTGCGGCACGCCGTCGAGCCGCAAGGCAAGCCCCGTCGTCGCGCTCGTCATGTTCTCGAAGTTCGACGCGACCATCTTCACTCCGCCGGGAAGCTGTGCGACTTTGTAGTCGAGTTGGTCGTCGAGCGTGAGCGGCGGGTGTTCGAGAAAGCGAGACGGCGCGGTCTTCTTCGCAAGGCTTTCAAGCTCCGCGGTCGTCGCGTCGTACTCGACCTTGTAACGCTTGAGCGCCTCCTGCTCGTCCGCGACGCCGTACTTCTTCTCAAGCAACTCGGCCTCGGCGTGCTCGCGCGCGGCGAGTTGCTGCTCGCCTTCGGCGAGCGCCTTCGGCGAAGGCTTCGCGGCGACGGCGTAAGGCACTGAGTCGGCCAGATGCCACTTCGCGATGAGGTCGCGCCATGCGTTCTTGTCCGAAGAGAGCAACTGTTCGATGGCGGTAAGCTCCGGCTTCAGAGTGACGGACTTTCGGAAGCCGGGCGTGCGGTTGAGGTCTTCGAGGTGCGACATCCAACTCGAATCCGTGTTGCGAAAGCCGAAGCCCGGCGGCGAGTTGACGAACTTCGAGAGAGCGCGCCGCTGCTGAATCACGCGACTCTTCATGCGCTCGTTAAATTCCTTCAACTCCGGCGAGCCGTCAGGGAAAGAGGCGACGCGCTTCATCTCGTCCAAAATCTTCCGGCGAATCGTTGCTATGTTCTCCTCGGTCATGTTCGCGGGCGCAACGTCCGTCAGCACGACGTACACGGGATTGCCCTCGATCATCTCGTCGTCGAGAAAGGCGAAGACCGACTTCGCGCCCGTCTCCAACACGCGCGTCTTCGAGTCGACGAACATCTTGTAGAGATTCGTCGTCGCGTCGCCCGCGACGTTCGAGAGGAAGAGGTTTAAGAGAGTCTTCTCGCGCGTGTCTAAATTTATCTGCGCCGGGTAGGCGAACATGACCCAACCGGGCTGCTGCTCGTTCTTGTCCGGGTACTCGACGAGTTGAATCTCTCCGGCGGGAGCGGGGCGCGGCGCGGGAAGGTCTGAGGCGGTCGTGTAGTGAAGCTTCGGTTGGTTCGGCTCAAGCCTGTTCAGTATTTCGTCGAAGTGGCGCAGAACGTCTGCGAGCGGCATCTCCTTCGGGAACGACGCGACCGCGCCCATGTTCGCGAGGTGATAGTTGTCGTCGTGGAACTTTCTCATGTCCGCGGCCCGCATCTCGCGAATCGCCGCGGGCCAGCCGCCCGAAGAGAGCGCGAGCGGGTGAGTCGGGCCGTAGATCATACGGTTCTCCGCGCGGAACAGGAGGCTGACGGGCTGGTCGTAGGTCGTCCGCATCTCCTGATAGACCGTGCCCTTCTCTTCGAGGTGCAGCGTGTGATCCGAAGGGTTCTCGCCGATGCCCCAGTGGCTCACCTCGCGTCGAATCTCTTCGTCGGTGTAGTCGGGATGAAGAAGCGCGTCCGTCTGGCTCTCGAAGAGTTTGTAGAAGACTTCGGGGCCGGCGGCGGTGTGGAAGAAGTAGCACGTGCGCCACTGCTGCGTGTAAGCGGACGAGCGCGCGAGCGACATGTCTTCCAGACTCGAATGCGCGCGCCCGACGTTGCCCTTGCCGAGTAGAAGATGCTCCTGCGTGTGCGGCTCGCCGCGCTCGGAGACGGGGAACGAGTTGAC
Source organism: Pyrinomonadaceae bacterium (assembly GCA_035474235.1). GTDB lineage: Bacteria > Acidobacteriota > Blastocatellia > Pyrinomonadales > Pyrinomonadaceae > QHXN01. Next base: position 75,420 of record DATINM010000085.1, on the reverse strand, counting down.
CCATGCGAAGACCTGCGGGACGGACTGCATCTGAAGGAAGTCAAGCTCGAAGCCCGTCTTGACGTGGCGAAGGCGCGCGCCGAAAGGCTTGTCCGAGTCGTTCAGATAAAGCGCCTCGGCGCGAAAGCCGTTGACGACTTGCCCCTCTGCGAGAGAGTCGAGCGAGACGCCGCCGCTTTGCTGTGCGGACGAGATGCGCGGCACGCCCCCGAAGAGAATCGAGAACGAGAGAAGCAGCAGAAGAACTGCCGAAGGATTTTTCCTGTTCATAAAAACTCCTGTCGAAAGATAGGCTGCCGGCGCGTGCGCGCACGCGACGCCGTGCGCGCGGAAGTTTCGTGAGTCCGAATTTTCGTATGAAATCCAATGCCCCGGCGACGAACGAAAGAGTGGGAGAGGCGATGCTATCCCGCACGCTCGCGGTTGGTCAAACGCAACGCACGGCGCGCAAGTTTCAAGTCTCGTCGCCCATGATTTTATCAACCGCTTTCGACGTTGTGATATATTGCCCGCGACTCCGAAATGAAATCCACGCGCGCGATTCTTCTATTACTCGCACTGCTTTCGGCGGTGTCTCTCGCGCCTTCGGGCGTCGCGCAAGTGCGTCGCAAAAGTAGCGTCGGCGCGCGTGTTCAGAGCGTGGCCGAGTCGCCGCGCGAAGAGTCTTATCGCGCGAACAATCTCGGCGTCGCGCTGCTCGAACAGTTCAAGCACCGCGAGGGCGCGGAAGAGTTTCGCCGCGCGCTCAAGTTAGACCCTCGGAACACGCTGGCGCGCATCAATCTCGCCGTCGCGCTCTACAACGTCCCCGACATCGCCGAGGCGGAGCGCGCCGCGCGAGATGCAATCGAATCGTCTCCGCGCGCGCCGCAGCCGCACTACATACTCGGCCTCATCTACAAACAGCAGAACCGCGCAGACGATGCCGCCGCAGAGTTCGAGCGCGTGCTGGAAGTTGACGCGGACGACACGGGCGCGAACGTCCAACTCGGTCAGGTTTACTTGCAGCAGCGCAAGTTCACGGAAGCCGCCGCGCTCTTCCGAAGGGCCGTCGCCGCGGAGCCTTACAACGGCACGGCGCTATACAACCTCGCGACGACGCTGATACGCGCGGGCGAGCGCTCCGAAGGCCAGCAACTCATGCAGAGCTTCCAGAGCCTTCGCGCGAGCGGCGCGGCCACCGTCATCGGGCAGAACTATCTCGAACAGGGACGCTACGCAGAGGCCGTCACCTCCACGGGCGCTGAACCCGACCTCGTTAACCGCTCGACGCCCGATGTCTCCTTCAAAGACGTGACCGCGAGCGCGCTGCCTCCGGCATCTTCCGACTACTGGCGCGGCGCTTGGCCCGCTAAAGACTCATTTCTCGAACAGAGCGGCGGCGCTATCGTCCTCTTCGACTACGACGGCGACGGCCAACTCGACCTGCTCGAAGTCGCGGGCGCTCGCTCGCGCCTCTACCACAACGACCGGGGCAAGTTCACCGACGTGACCGCGCAGTCGGGCGCGCTCGCGAAAGACGCCGACGGTGTTGCGACGGCTGCGGTCGCTGGCGACTACGACAACGACGGCAAACCCGACCTATTCATACTCCGCTACGGCGCGAGCACGCTCTATCACAACGACGGCAATGGGCACTTCACCGACGCGACCGCCGCCGCGAAGATTCCGAACTACTCATACTTCGCAAAGTCCGCCGCCTTCGTTGACTACGACCACGACGGCGACCTCGACATCCTTATCGCGGGCAGCAACAACCCCGCCGACCTGATTGAATCTCATAAGCGAGAGGAAAAGAGTAAAGGCGCGGAAGACATAACAGACGTGCCGCTCGTTTTCGGCTCGAAGTCACCCTCGCCAAATCTCCTGCTTCGCAACAACGGCGACGGGACTTTCAGCGACGTGACCGCGGCGGCGAAACTCTCGGATGCACGGGCGGCATTCGCCGTCGTACCGACGGACTTCGATAACCGGCGCGACGTTGATCTGCTCGTCGCCTCTGCCGGCGGGACTGTCCTCTGGCGGAATATGCGAGACGGCACGTTCCTCAACGTCAGCAAGGAAGTCGGACTCAACGCGAAAGAACTCATGTCCGTATCGAGCGTCGCCGTCGGAGACGTGAACAAGGACGGCTTCCCGGATTTCTTTTTCGGTCTGGGTTCGAGCGGCACGTTTGGTATAGGCCCGGCAGGCTACTTCGCCATGAGCGACGGTAGAGCGCGTTTCCGACTTGAGCACGGCCCTGCCGTGCGCGCGAGCAGTACGCTTGATGTGACCGGCGTCTCGATGGACGCAGTGCAGTTCCTCGATTACGACAACGACGGCCTGCTCGATCTCGTGAGCGTCGTGTCCGGGAGCGTCGTAGGCAGGCCGCATCTTGAGTTACGCATCTGGCGCAACGTGGGCGACGGTTGGGTGGACGTGAGCGACAAGGCCGCGCGCGGCATTCGTGCGGAGATTGACGTGAAGAAAACTTCGCTGCTCTCGCGTTCGCGCGTGCTTGCTTCGGGCGACCTCGACGGCGACGGCGACACGGATATCATCTTCGGCGTGCCGGGCGGCGGGTTGAAGGTGCTTCGCAACGAGGGCGGCAATCGAAACAACTCGGTGCGCGTGAGGCTCGCGGGGAAGGTGAGCAACCGCGGCGGCGTCGAGGCGAAGGTTGACGTGCGTGCGGGGAGTCTTCAGCAGAGGCTTGAGACTTACTCGGCCTCGCCCGCGCCCGCGCCATCGGATTTGACCTTCGGCATTGGCCGGCGCGCTTACGCCGACGCAGTGCGCGTTATCTGGCCTTCGGGCGTCGTGCAGTCGGAAACCGAGTCCGCGAGTCGCGAGGGCACTCAAACAATCGCACGCGTCGAGCCGGGTACGCTGAAGGTGACGGAGCTTGACCGAAAGCCTTCGTCTTGTCCGTATCTCTACACATGGAACGGCGAGCGGTTCGAGTTCATCACGGACTTCATGGGCGGCGGCGAGATGGGCGACTGGGAATCGCCCGGCGTCTTCGACACGCCCGACCCCGACGAGTACGTCCGCATACGCGGCGACCAACTCAAACCGCGCAACGGCCGCTACGAAATTCGCGTGACGAACGAACTCGAAGAGGCGCTCTTCGCTGACCGGCTGCAACTCGTCGCCGTCTCTCATCCGTCCGATGTTGAAGTCTATCCGAACGAAGGTCTCGGCAACCCGACCGGCCCTGACTTCAAACTCTACGCCACACGCGGCGCGCACACGCCTCGCTCGGCCTTCGACGAGCACGGCCACGACGTTCTCGCACGCATCGCAAATCTCGACAGAAAATACGTTGACGACTTCGCGCTGCTTCCCATTCGCGGCTACGCCGCCGAGCACACGCTCACGCTCGACCTCGGAAGGGATGAAGGCGAAAGGATGAAGGATGAAGGCACGAAGTCGAAAGACGAGAGGGCTGCTGACGAACAAACGGCAGTGCCTTCGTCGGTCGTCACTTCGCCGGGTGCGTCTTCGTCGGCTGTCCATTCGTCTTCACCATCGCGCACGCTTCTCTTGTTGACCGGCTGGACTGACTACGCGTTTTCGAGCGACAACGTCGCTGCGTCGCAGCAGGGCCTTGAGATGAAGCTGCCTTCTTTGCAGGTTAAAGATAAGGAAGGGAAGTGGCGGACGGTCATCGAGAACATAGGCTTTCCAGTCGGGCGGCCTCAGACCGTGACGGTTGACCTGACGGGCAAGTTTCTCTCCGCGAGCCGAGAGGTGCGGATAGTGACGAGCATGAGAATCTATTGGGATCAGATTCTCGTTGACGACTCAGGCGGAGATTTTCCTGTTCGACTCGAACGTCTCGAAGCGTCGGAGGCGACGCTCAGACCGCGCGGCTTCTCTGCGCAAATCACACCCGACGGGCGCGAGCCTTTCGGCTATGATTACGCGCGCGTCACGACCGTCTCGCCGTGGAAATACTTCACGGGGCGCTACACACGCTTCGGCGACGTGCGCGAGTTGCTTCGAGCGACCGACGATATGTTCGTCGTCTCGGAGCCGGGCGACGAGATCGCGCTCTCGTTCGACGCAAACGAACTCAAGCCTCTGCCCGCGGGCTGGACTCGAACCTTCCTGCTCTACGCCGACGGCTTCAGCAAGGAGATGGACATCAACTCGGCAAGCCCGCACGAACTCGCGCCGCTGCCGTTTCATCGAATGAAGCGTTATCCGTACTCGCCGCCCGACGCTTACCCGGACGACGAGGCGCACAGGGCTTACGTCGAGCGATACAACACGCGCGTCGTCAACGCGACGCTCCCCGCGCTCGCCGCCGGTAATTGATGAGAAGCGCGCTGTTTGAAATCTCTTTTGAAATCTCTTTCGCCAACGTCAACGGCCGCCCGTTACTTGTCTGTTGACTTCGAGGTTTTATGAATCACATTCGTTATTCAGTCGCCGCGTGCCAGACCGATATGCCGAACCCCGTCGAGAGGCGCGAGATGCGTCGCAACACCGAGCGCGTGCTCTCGATGATTGACTCTGCCGTGGCGGGCGCGGCCCCGTTCCTGCCCGTCCGGCTCGTCGTCTTCCCCGAATTCGCGCACGCCGCGCCGGTCTTCGCGAGCGTAGCGGAGCTTCTCGACAAACTCGCCGTGCCCATCCCGAACGAGCACACGGAGGCTCTTGAGAAGAAGGCGCGCGAGCACGACATCTACATACAAACAGGCTCGATGATCGAGCGCGACGCGCGCTGGCCCGGCGTCGTCTTCAACACCACCTGCCTCGTCGGCCCGCGCGGAGTCATTTACAAATACAGGAAGGTGAACACGTGGATTCCTTACGAAGTCCACGCAAGCCCGCACGACATCGAAGGCTACGACGAGCCTCTGTTCCCTGTCGCCGACACAGAGATCGGTCGCATCGGCTGCGCCATCTGCTACGACTGGCTGTTCCCCGAAGCCATACGTCAACTCGCCGCGGGCGGCGCGGAGGTTCTGGTTCGCGTGTCGGCTTACATGGATCCTTGGGGCGCGACTCAGCCTATGGATTGGTGGACGGTCGTCAACCGTTGCCGCGCGCTTGAGAACACGGCCTACGTCGTCGCGGCGAATCAGGGTGCGAGTTTGAAACACTATCCGCCTTACTCTTGGCCGGGCGGGAGCATGGTCGTTGACTTCGACGGTCGAGTGCTTGCCGAAGCGAGTCCGGGGCCGGGCGAGCGGATCGTCGTCGCGCCCGTTGATATCTCTGCTCTCCGGCACGAGCGCGCCGCGCGCCGCGGCCATCACACGCTTGCGCACCTCCGCACCGAAGCCTATCCCGTCTATCGAAGACACATCTATCCGCCCGCGCCCGCCGGCGACGAAGGCGTGCCGCTCTCATACGAACGAAACAACCGTCTGATTGACGAGTCGAAGAAAAGTCTCGACGCACGCAACGCTGAATGAACGCACGCAACACGAAATGAACGCACGCAACACGAAATGAACGCGCGCCCCTTGCGTGCTCTCTCGCGTCCGCGCTGCCAGAGGCGGTGCTCGACTCCACGCGTGTTCGACGCCGGTCGCAAATTTTTTCGACGCCCTGTTGCATTTACTTTTTTGGATAGACGACGAAAACTCGTAGGAAGCCGTCTACGAAATTCGCGGGTCGCGCGAATTTGCCCGAAAACGTAGTGCCCTTCGTCGCGGTATTTTTGTTGCTTGATTTCTGCGGAGGCGAGGGAGGCTTTGATTCGCGCGCGTCGCCTGAATCCGAAGTGCCGACGGGCTGAGAAATTGGTTGACAGTCCTTTAATTCTGTATTAAATACTACTTCGTTCGGGCAGGCAACAAACTGCAATCCGTCTTTCATCGCGAACCAGGCAAGTAAAATCAGATCGCCGCAGCCGTTTTGTCCAAAGGTCTGTTAGTCCTGCTCTCTCGCGCCAAGGCCAATTCGGCAGGACGAGGCGAGTGGCCCTTGTATCTTCTTTGACCATGCGAGGCTCAGTCATGTTTACACCGCGGAGAACTATCCCCTTCTCGAAATGGGCGGCTGCGCTTTTCTGCGTTGCCGCTTTCGTGTTTCCGGCCGTTGCCCAATCCAACAAGGGCACGATAGCCGGGACTGTCACAGACCCGTCCGGCGCGGTCGTCAAGGACGCGAAGGTCACGGCGACGGACGTTGCCACGGGCGAAGCGCGCGCCGCGACGACGAACGGCGAGGGCACTTACGTGATCCCCGCGCTCGACCCGGGCATCTATAAGATAACGGTTGACGCGCAGGGTTTCAGTCAGGCCATCGTCGATCAGGTCAAGCTCGACACGAGTTCGCGTCAGGCCGTCGACATCACGCTCACGGTCGCGGGCGTCAGCGGCGGGAGCGTCACGGTAACGGCTGAGGCTCCGCTCGTCGAGTCGGAGTCGAGCGTGCGCGGCGACCTCATCACGGGCAAGGAGGTCACAGACCTTCCGATACCGCAACGCAACTTCACGCTGCTCGCAACGCTTTCGCCCGGAGTGACGCGCCCCTTCGTCGGCGTCATCGGCGGCGGCGGAAACTTCGAGGGCGGAGGCAGCAATCCCGTAGGAACCTCGACCGAGTCAACGCGCTTCCGCGAGTCGGGCGGCTCAGTCCTCGTCGTCAACGGCGCGCGACCTACGAACAACAACTTCACGCTCGACGGCACGGACAACAACGAAGGCCAGTTCGGGCAGATCGGCATCTACCCGCCGCCGGACGCCATCGCCGAGTTCAAGATCGAGACGAGCGTTGCGCCAGCGGAGGCAGGTCGCGCAGGCGGCGGCATCATCAGCACGACCACGCGCTCGGGCGGCAACGACTATCACGGCTCGCTCTACGAGTTCTATCAGGGTCGCGTCCTGAGCGCCATCAGCCGCAACGAGAACCCGAACAACCTTGCGAATCGCAACACGCACCAGTTCGGCGGAACCGTCGGCGGCCCCGTCTATCTGCCGCATTTCGGCGAGGGCGGCCCGCACATCTGGAGCGGCAAGAACCGAACCTTCTTCTTCGTCTACTACGAGGGCCAGCGCAACTCGACGCCCTCGACGACGGGCGACTTCGGCTTCGTCAGCGTCCCGACCGACAGGATGCGCGTCGGCGACTTCAGCGAGTTGCTGCGGCCCGGGACGGCGATGACCTACAACACCATCCGCGGCCCAGTCGTCGCGCCAATCGGCACGGTCTTCTGCGCGAACGCTTTCCCGGCGCCCGGCAACGACATACGCAACTGCGGCCAGACGCTCTCGCAGGCAGGGCTTAACGTGCTTCAGGCTTACCCGCACCCGACCCTCACGAGCCGCATATTCGACAACTTCGCCACCAACCGCAAGGAGCACTACATCCGCAACGGCTTCGGCGTCAGGCTCGACCACAACCTCCGCCAGAACAACGACACGATCTTCTTCGCCTACAGCCGCGACAACAGCGGACGAGCGCGCGACAACAACTTCCCCATCGGCTCGTCGCCGACGGGCAACGACCTGCCTTCGGGCTTCGGCGCGGGCAACGAGTTCGGCAACTCGCGCGGCGTCCGGCTCGGCGAGACGCACACCTTCTCGCCCTCAATCGTCAACGACGCACGCTTCGGCGTCACGCGCGTCGAGATCGGCATCTTCAACACGGGCGTCGGCGGCGCGCTCGGCTTCGACCCGAACATCTCTACGGCACTCGGCATCCCCGGCGCGAACACCTGCGGCGAGTGCACGGGCGTCGTCCTGCTCGGCGTCGAGGAGCCTTTCCAGAACGGGCGGCAGAACCAGCTTGAGTTCATCGGCGACGGCGGCCCGTTCTACTTCACGTCGAACAACTTCAGCTTCGGCGACGCGCTGACGTGGGTGCACGGCACGGGCACATACAAGTTCGGCGGCGACCTCCGCATCCGCCAGAACTCGAACTTCGACGCGGGCAGGGCCGGCGACATCAAGGGCCAGTACCAGTACGGCACGGGCGCGGGCGGCTTCCTCGCCGGCAACTTCTCCGGCATACCCATCGGGCCGCAGGACTCCGGTTCGGGCGCGGCCAACTTGCTCCTCGGCTACGACCCGGCCTTCGTCAGCCGCGGGCAGCCCGGCACGCCGCCCTTCCTCTCGAACAAGGAGGTAGCCTTCTTCGGGCAGGACGATTGGAAGGTCAACCAGACGCTGACGATGAACATCGGACTGCGTTGGGATTTGTTCACGCAGCCGACCGAGCGCTTCGACGCGCAGTCGAACTACGACCCTGCGACCGACACGCTGACGCGCGCGGGCGACAACGCGCCCGGCGGTCGCGATCTGGTCAACTCGGACCGCAACAACTTCGGCCCTTCGGTCGGCTTCGCTTGGAGCGGCTTTAAGAAGGACAAGTCGATAGTGCTGCGCGGCGGCTACGCGCTCAAGTACGCGGTTGACACGCCGGGAATCCCCGGCATACTCCAGTCCAACCCGCCGACGGGCGCGAGCTACTCGTGCAGCCTGACGCAGTACGGCACGTCTGCCTGTCCGCAACTGCCGCGCTTCTTCAGCCTCGACACGGGCATCCCGTTCCCGCAGGTGACGACCAGCATCGCGCCGGGGCAGACCTTCGCCGCGCCAGCGGGCGCGAACCTCGTCCGCGTTGACCCGAACATACGCAACGAGATGTTCCACCAGTACAACCTGACGGCGCAGTGGGAGTTTCGGCCCAACTGGCTCGCAGAGGTCGGCTACGTCGGGAGCCGGGGGCGCAATCTGCTTGTCATCACGAACCTCGGTGACAACAGCGGCGGCTTCCCCGGCTTGCGAGAAGTGACGACACACAGTACCGTCCAGAACGTCCAGTACACGGGCAAGTCGTGGTACGACTCGATGCAGTCTAAGCTCGAAAGGCGTTTCTCGCAGGGGCTGTCGCTGATCACGACCTACGTCTGGTCGCACGCGCTCGACAACTCGCCGGGCGGTTTCTGCACGGGCGGTCAGGGGCCGAGCACCTGCGGCTTCGCCAATCCGCTCCGCCCCGAACTCGACAAGGGCAACGCTGACTTCGACGTGCGCCACCACTTCAGCTTCGCGAGCGTCTGGGAGTTGCCCATCGGCAAGGGCCGCCGCTACGCGGGCAACATCTCGCACGCCGAAGACCTCTTCGTCGGCGGCTGGCAGTTGAACACCGACATCACGATCCAGAGCGGCCCGCCGTTCTCGATCTTCGCCAACGGCGAGCGCGTTGACGTTTCGAGCACGCTCGGTGCCGGGTGCAAGACCTTCGAGGGTCAGATTCTCTGCCCGGCTACGGCTGAGGTCTTCCCCGGCGACCCGCGCAACGCGACGTTAGGCGACCCGAAGTTCGGCAACACGGGCCGCAACATCTTCCGCGGCGCGCGCGAGGAGTTCGTGAACGCTTCGCTCTTCAAGAACGTCCACGTCTCCGAGAGGCTTAACATCCAGTTGCGCGCGCAGTACTACAACCTGTTCAACCACGTCAACGGCTTCCGCCCGGTCAACGACCTGAACAGCGCCCAGTTCGGCATTGACACCGCCGAGCAGCGCCGCCGGCAGTTGGAGTTCGGCATGAGGCTGGTCTTCTAACGCGGCGGCCTCCGGCCTTCGCACATGTTCGACGAAAGCAAAAGTGGCGGGCGTTCTTTTACGAGGACGCCCGCCGCTTCTTCTGTCAGACGGTCGCTGGATCGCCGTCATTTTTCGGAGCGTCCGGGCGCGCTTGAGTTTGCGGCCTCCGGGCGTTAACTTGTCGGACGGTCTCCCCGCGATTCTCGAAAGCCAGCACGCCAACCGAGCGCCGTCTCTTCCGAAAGTGTGCGGCGCGCTTGTCAGGAAGTTCTTCGTGAGCGCACGCGCAAAGGATTCGACTCTCAGGACGGCGACACTCGCGGCGGCGTGCGCAGCGTTTGTGCTCCGCGCGTTCTTCTTCGGCGCGGGCGCAGCGGCGCGGGCGCAGCAACGGGCCGAATCTTATCCGCCCGCGCGCGTCGCCGAAGTCGTCGCGAAGGTCAGCAGCGCCGCGCTCTCGGACGATGCGTTCGCGCAGGCGCTCGCGCTCGGCTACGCGCTCTTCAACGAAGGCCGCTTCGCAGAGTCGGCGGAACTCTTCGGCGCGCTCGCCGTGCGAAGGCCGCGCGACCCTTCGGCTCTCTACGGAGCGGCGCTCGCAACATTCAACGCGGGGCGTGCCGCCGAAGCCGAGCCGCTCGCGCGCCGCGCGGTCGAGTCGGCGCGGGCGGCTGCGGTCGAGTCGGCACGGACGGCTGACGCGCTCGTACTCCTCGCCGTCGTGCTCGCGGTGCGCGGCGACGACGCGGGCGCATTGAAGTCCGCGCGCGAGGCCGTCGCGCTCGCGCCCGAAAGCTTCGACGCGCAGTTCACTCTGGGGCGCGCGCTCTACGGTGCGGGCGATGTGGCGGCGGCCTCGCGTGCCTTTCGCTCCGCGGTCGCGCTCAAGCCCAATGATGCGCAGGCGCGATTCTTCCTCGCCACCTCGCTCGAAGAGTCGGGTGACGACGACGGCGCGCTCGCCGCGTACCGCGAACTCGCCACACGCGAGCCGCGCGCGCCTGAAGGCCACCTCGGACTCGGCGTGCTCCTCGAAAAGCGCGGCGGCGCAGGAGCCGAAGAGGGTTTGAAGCAATTGTCGCGCGCAATCGAGATCAACCCCGATCTTTACGAGGCGCGCGTCGCGCTCGGTCGTGCGCTCGTCGCGCGCGGTCGCGCGGCTGAGGCAATCGAGCACCTCCGGCGCGCTGCGGAACTCGCGCCCGGAAACCCGGAGCCGCACTATCAACTCTCGCTCGCCTACCGGCGGCTCGGTCGCAAGGCCGAGTCGGAGGCCGAGTCCGAGACGGTCAGACGCATACACGAGTCGCGCCGCTCGAACGGCTCGCCGCAGGACAAGCCGCCCGCCGCGACGGGGCCTTGAGCGTGAGTGCGACTCAAGGCTTGGTCGTTGGGGCAGTCTCGAACAATCAATCGAGGTCTCGAAAGCCGAGTCGAGGTCTCGACGAAAGAAGCAAGGTTTCGACGAAGGGAGCAAGGTCGGTCGAGTGTTTTCCGTGAAGCACGAACGTGAATCGAGGCCGCACGCCTCGCGCGCCACGCTTGCGCCGCTCTTGTTCGCAACATGCGCGCTCGTCCTACTCGCGGCGCGCGACGCGCGCGCGTTTCAACGACGCGGGACTCAGGCTTCGGGTGCACAGCAGGACGAGCGCGGCGGCTCGTCGCTCGTGCGCGACGCGGCGGCGCTCTTTCAGGCGGGCAGACTCGAAGAAGCGTTGGCCGCGGCGCGGCGCGCAGTCGCCGCCTCGCCTCGCGACTCCGAGGCGCACGCGCTGCTCGGCGTCATACTCGGCCAGCGCGGCCAGACGGCGGAGGCCGAGCGCGAACTGCGCGAGGCCGTGCGACTCGACCCGAAGTCAACGGTCGCGCTCACGAACCTCGGCGTGCTGCTCGTCGGCACGAATCGCGCCGGCGAGGCAGTCAAGACTTTCGAGGAAGTCTTGCGTCTTGCGCCCGACCACGCGCAGGCCGCGTACAATCTCGCCGTTCTCTACGCCGCCCGAAGGGACTATGCGCGCGCCGTCCCGCTGCTCGAACAACTATCCGGCGCGAAGCGCGGCGGCCCGGAGACCGCGGACGTGGGCGTCCTGCTCGCGCTCGCCGACGCATACGCTCACGCGGGACGTGCCGGAGACGCCGCTCGCGTCGCGGACTCAGTCGAGCGACGCGCCGGACAAGACCCGCGCGCCCTCTTCACGCTCGGCCTCGCGCTCGCCGACGCAGGGATGTACGAACGTGCGGAGCAACTCTTCGAGCGTACCAATCAACTCAGACCCGGCACGTACGAAGTGCTCTACAATCTAGGCGTCGCGCTCTTCAACCTCGAACGCTACGACGACGCGCGCGCGGCCTTGCAGCGCGCGGCGACGCTCAGGCCCGAAGAGCCGGACGTTTTCTACCGTCTCGGCCTCGTCGCCTCGGCGAAGGGCGAGAGCGAGAACGCGCTCGGACTCTGGCAGCGCGCTCTCAAGCTCAAGCCGCTGTACGCCGATGCGAACTTCATGATCGCCGAGGAGTTGGTCAAGAACCGGCGCAACGAGCGCGCCATCCCTTTCTACGAGACTGCGATCTCGCAAGACCCCACGAAGGCCGTTTACTATGCGCGGCTCGGCGTCGCGCACTTTCGCGCGAAGCGCTACCAGCAGGCGCGCGAGACTTTCGAGAGCGCCATCAAACTCTTCCCCGACAGCGGCACGCTCTACTACCTCGCCGGCTACGCCGCGCGCGCCGAAGGGCAGTTCGACGTGGCGCTCAAATACTTCCAGCGCGCCGTCGAGCTTGAGCCGCGGAACGCCGCGGCTTACGCGAACCTCGGCTTTCTCACGGAAGAGCGCGGCCAGCACGACGAGGCCGAGCGATTCCTTCGCCGCGCGCTCACGCTCGACCCCGACAACTACCCCGCGACATACGACCTCGGGCGCTTGCTCGTGCGCCTCAAGCGATACGATGAGGCGCTGCCCGTACTTGTGCGCGGCGCGGCGCTCGAAAGGGAAGACCCCGGCGTTCACTACCAGCTATTTCTCGTCTATTCGCGCCTGCGTCGCAAGGACGAGGCGGACAGAGAACTCGCCGAGTTCAAGCGGCTCGACGAGACGCGCAAGTCGGGCGACGGCGGAGAGGCCGGCGGCGACGCGAAGAAGCAGGAGGCGCTGCCGCCGCCCGACTCCGGCACCACGCCGAAAGAGTCCCCGACGCCCGCGCCGAGGCCGCCCCGTCTTTGAAGCCTTCGGGGAGTTTGCCGTGTCTCGTTTGCCGCCGCGGGTCTGATTTTGTCCGCTCGCATCCAACTAAAGTTGGTTTCGCCGGCGGTTTTCGTGTGATAAATTTACCCGGCCACGCGGGCGCTCGCGCAACGCGTGTGAACGTCCAGCCGCACGCTGCGGCAGGCAGCCCTGTCCGCAGCAGCCGAAGAAAAAGTTGTGAGGTTTGAGATGAGAAAGGCGCAAACCCCTGCCGTCCGTCTTGCGTCATTGAAGCTGGCACTGCTCGCGCTCGCGGGGCTGGCTTCTATGTGCTACTTCGCCGGCACGTCCGCGGCAAGCGTTGCAGACGACCAGAAGAAGTCTGAGACGCCGGACTATTCAGCCCTCGTCGCGCGCACTTACGACTTCCGCTTCGGCAAAAACCCGTTCGCGCCGTCGAACGCAACTTCGACCACGGGCACTTTCATCCCCGGCTCGAAGTTCATCCCCGCCGCGCGCTGTGCCAACTGCCACGCCGACGCGCACGCACAGTGGCGTCAGTCGGCGCACGGCAACGCTTTCCGCGAACCCTTCTACCAACGAAACGTCAAGGACATCATCTCGCAGAAAGACATAGCCTACACGCGCCACTGCGAGTCTTGCCACAACCCTGCCGCGCTTTTCTCCGGCGCGCTCACGGACAAGCCCGCATTCAAGTCGCGCCCGTTCGACGAAGACGGCGTGTCGTGTATCGCCTGCCACTCGATTCAGGACGTGAACCGCCACGGCATCGGCGGCTACGTAATGGGCGAGCCTGCCCTGTTAGTGAAAGCGGACGGCACGCGCCTCTTGGAAGGAGTGACCGACCAACAGATTTTGGACAACGTCAACGACCACCGCCGCGCGATGATGCGACCCGTTTTGAAGTCGCCTGAGTTCTGCGGCTCGTGTCACAAGTCGCAAGTTCCGAAGGAGCTTAACGACTACAAATTCCTACGCGCCTTCATGGTCGCAGACGAGTTGCAGATGTCTTCGTTCTCGAAGGAGTCGCCGCACCCTTTCTACGTGCGCGACAAGGAGACCTGCAACACTTGCCACATGAAGCCGGAGGCCGCGCCGAAGTTTGATGTGTCGGCCAAAAACGGCACGATCAAGTCGCACCGCTGGGCCGCAGCGAATACGGCCATCCCTTTCTACTACAAGTTCTCTGAGCAACTCGACGCCGTCACGAAAAACCTCGAAGCCGACGTGATGGGCGTTGACATCTTCGCCATCCGGCGCGAGCCGAAGGGAAGCAACAAAGAGGAGTTCATCGCGCCGCTCAACCACAGCAATTATCGTGTAGAAAAGGGCGACACGATAACCGCCGACGTTGTCATCACGAACAAGAACATAGGTCACTCGTTTCCGCCTGAGCTTCGCGACTTCTACGAGGCGCACATGCAGTTCACCGTCTCGGACGCCGCCACGGGGAAAGTTCTCTACGAGTCAGGCTACATCAAGCCCGACGGCTTTCTCGACGACTCGGCGCACAACTACAAGACCTATCTCGTAACGCCCGACGGCAACTTCAACGACAGGCACTTCATCTGGAAGACGCGCGTCATCGCGCAGAACAATCAGGTCGGGTCTGGTCGCTCCGACGTTGCGCGCTACCGTTTTCCAATCCCCGCGGACGCGGGCGATACGCTTAAGATAACGGCGCGGCTTCGCTACCGTCGCTTCACGCGCGTTTTCAGCAACTACTCTTTGGGCAAGTCGGTTGACTATCCCATCGTCACGATGGCGACCGCGGAATACTCGATGCACGTCGGCGACAACGCGGCGCAGGAGCCTGCGAAAGGCTCGATGCCAGATTGGCGTCGCTGGAACAATTACGGCATCGCGCTCTTCGACAATCGCCAGTTCGCACTCGCCGCCGACGTGTTCGCGCGCGTCGCCGAGTTGGATGAGACTTACAAGCCGATGGCTTTGACGAATCGCGCGCTCGCGCTCATCGAGATTGACCGTTGGGACGACGCGTCGAAGTTGATTGACTCGGCGCTCGAACTCAACCCGAATCTGGCGCGCGCACTCTTCCAGCGAGCGCGCATACGCCGGCAGCGCGGACAACTCGCCGACGCCGAATCGGACATACGCCGCGTGTTGGAGATGTTCCCGCGCGACCGTCTGTCTTTGCAGCAACTCGGCGAATTGTCGAAGATCAAGCGCGACTTTCCGGCTGCGCGCGACGCCTTCGAGCGCGTCCTTCAGATTGACCCGGAGGACGCGAGCGCGCATTACAACCTTATGCTCATCTATCGCAAGCTCGGCATGAACGACGAGGCGCGCGCCGAGGCCAAAGTCTTCGCAGACCTCAAGGACGACCCCGGCGCTCTGCCCCTCGCCAACGAGTTCCTGCGCCGCCATCCTGAGATGAAGGGCGAGAGCGTGCCGTTCCACGTCCACGACCTCACGCGCGGGCAGGCCGAGGTCGCGCGCACCGAAGAGTGATTGGGATCTCGCTCCGATAAAATTTTCAAGGGGTCAAAAATCTTCGCATGAATAGAGTCAAAGCTTTTGTGTTCTGGACGGTTGTCGTCGTCTTCGCGGTCTTCGCCGCTTCTGGCGTCTCGTCTTTGGCCGACACGAGAAAAGGGAAGTCGCGGGCGGCAGAGAGCGGTCGAAGCGTTTACACGGCGAACTGCGCGCGCTGCCACGGCGCCGACGGGCAGAGCCATACGTCGATGGGCGAGATGACGCAAGCGCCGAACCTGACGGACGCCGGGTGGCAGGGTCGCCACGGCACCGCGCACATGATCGCGTCGGTCACAAATGGTCGCGGCGAGATGCCCGCCTTTAAGCAGAAGCTCTCGAAGTCTGAGATCGCCGCCGCAGTCGCCTACGTCCGCACGCTCAGGCATTAGCGTCGCCGCTGGAACGAGCAGCGCCACAAAACGGATGAAACTGCGAGCGCACGAACTTCTGCCAAAAGCCTTCGCCGCGTGCGCGCTGCTCATGCTCGCGTCTGCGCTCGCGTCTGCGCAAAACGCCGCGCCGCAAATCCTCAAAGTCGAGCCGCCTTCGTGGTGGGCGGGGCATTCGATAAATCCTGTGCGTCTGCTTATCCGCGGCGCGAACCTGCGCGGCGCTCACGTGACACCGGAGCCGCGCGCGCCGTTTCAACTCTCGGACGAGCGGGTCAACGACGATGCCACATACATCTTCGTCAACCTCTCTATCAACCCGACGGCGCAGCCCGGCGATTACCGGCTAATCGTTGATAACGGCGCGGGCGTCTCATTCGTCCCCTTCCGCATCAACGCGCCGCTCGACCCGAATAAAAATTTTCAGGGCGTCACGACCGACGACGTTATCTACCTCATCATGCCTGACCGTTTCAGCGACGGCGACGCGTCGAACGACGCGCCCGCGGACGCTCCGCGAGAAGCCGACGACCGGCACAACCCGCGCGCGTGGCACGGCGGAGACTTCCGGGGCGTCATCGACCACCTGCCTTACCTGAAGGAGTTGGGCGTCACGGCGATATGGCTGACGCCATGGTACGACAACTGGAACGGCGTCTCGCGTTGCGACAGGCCGTGGTGTCCGAACACGTCTTACCACGGCTACGGCGCGGTTGATTACTACGGCGTCGAGGATCACTTCGGCACGTCTGAGACTTTGCGCGAACTCGTCGAGCACGCACACGCGCTCGGCATAAAGGTCATACAGGATCAGGTCGCCAATCATGTTAGCTCTCATCATCCGTGGACGACTGACCCACCGCTCGCGGATTGGTTTCATGGAACGAGAGAGGATCACTTGCGCAATCCGTTCCGCGCAGACCTTCTGCTTTCGCCGCACGCGCCCGTCGAGGCGCGGCGTCCGACTCTCGACGGCTGGTTCTCGGACGACCTGCCCGACATGAATCAGGAAGAGCCGGAGGTCGCTCGCTACGAGATTCAGAATTCGCTCTGGTGGGTCGGCGTGACGGGTGTTGACGGCATACGTCAGGACACCATTCAATACATGCCGCGTTTCTTCATACGCGATCTAAACGTCGCTTTGCGGCGGCAGTATCCGCGCGCGTGGATGGTCGGCGAGGTCTTCGACACAGACCCCTTGCAGACGAGCTTCTTCATCGGCGGGCACGAGGGGTGGGACGGCATTGACACTGAGCTTCCGGCGGTCTTCGACTTCCCCGCGTGGGACATCTCGCGCAAAGTTTTCACAGGGAAGCTTCCCGCGTCGCAACTGCGATACATACTACGCTCCGATTCTCTTTATTCAGACCCTTCGCGCCTCGTCACGATGCAGAACAATCACGACACGCGCCGCTTCATGTCTCTCGACGGTGCGACGCTCGAAGGCGCGATGCTGCACATGGCTTACATCTTGACCATACGCGGCACGCCTGAGATTTACTCCGGCGAAGAGATCGCGATGGAAGGCGGCGACGACCCCGACAACCGCCGCGACTTTCCGGGTGGCTTCAAGGGTGACGCGCACGACGCTTTCGAGAAGAGCGGGCGCACGTCCGGCGAGCAGCGTATGTTCGAGTGGACGCGCGAACTCCTTCGTCTGCGGCGCGAGCACTCGTCAATCCGCCGCGGCGCACTACTCGACCTCTTCTTCGACGACGACGCATACGTCTACGCACGCCGCGACGCCGAAGAGACTGTCGTCATCGCGCTCAACCGCGCCGCCGCGCCGAAGGGGATCGCGTTTCCGGCTTCGTACCTAAATGCGCGTGACGGCTCGCGGCTCGAACCGCTGCTCGCGGCGAAAGACAGTCCGGTCGTCGCTTCGGCTTCGTTGAAGTTGCTCGTGCCCGCGAAGTCGGCGGTCGCATACAGACTCTCGGCGCGCTGAAACGCTCCGGCTTCCTTCTGTAGTTTGGGTTTTATAAGTTGCCGCTATCTTCAGCTAGTGCGGGGATGAGGGTAAGCATTGATCGGCTTTAGCCAGATGATTCAGGCTAAAGCCAAAATACCTTTGCTGTCTTGTCCGCCGGCTAAAGCTGTAGGCCACTAATTGAACTTCTATTACACAGCGTAGGATTTACGTTGCTCCCGCGCGCCGTTTGTTGTAGCTTTCCATCAATCCTAAAACTCGCGAGGTCGAAAGGTGAGCTTCCCAAGAGCGTGCGGCATACTCCTGCATCCGACTTCCTTGCCCGGTCGCTACGGCGTCGGCGACCTCGGCGCGGAGGCGTACCGCTTCGTTGATTTTCTCGCCGCGGCGGGGCAGGGCCTCTGGCAAGTGCTCCCGCTCGGGCCGACGGGCTATGGCAACTCGCCGTACCAGTGCTTCTCGGCGTTCGCGGGAAACACCCTGCTCATCAGCCCCGATCTTCTCGTCGAGCAGGGGCTACTCGCGCCCGAAGAGATAAAGGACGCGCCCGCGTTCGCGGACGAGCGCGTCGAGTACGGGCCGGGCATAGAGTTCAAAGAGAGGCTACTAAGGAAGACCTTTGAGAACTTCAAGCGCGCGATGCCCGCAGTCGTCGGCGCGGAGTTCGAGAAATTCAAGGAGGCTTCCCGTTCGTGGCTCGACGACTACGCGCTCTATCGCTCTTTGAAGCGCGAGCGAAACGAAGTCGCATGGACTGACTGGGAAGAGCCTCTCGTCCGTCGCGATTCAGTCGCGCTCGACGAGGCGCGCGCGAGATTGAGCGACGAGATAGAGTTCGCGAAGTTCAAACAGTTTCTCTTCTTCGACCAGTGGACGCGCCTGCGCCGCTACTGCCACGGCAAAGAGATAAACATCATCGGCGACATCCCAATCTTCGTCGCGCACGATTCGGCGGACGTTTGGGCCAATCCTGAACTCTTCAAGCTCGACGACCGAGGCCGCCCGCGCTTCGTCGCCGGTGTCCCGCCCGACTACTTCAGCCGCACGGGTCAACTCTGGGGAAACCCGATTTACGATTGGGACAGGATGCAGGCCGACGGCTTCCGTTGGTGGATCGAGCGCGCGCGCGCGATGCTCTCGCTCGTTGACATCATACGCATCGACCACTTCCGGGGCTTCGCAGCCTTCTGGGAGATACCGGGCGGCGACCGGACGGCGGAGCGCGGAAGTTGGGTCTTCGCGCCGGGCCGCGAACTCTTCCGGGCCATCGAGGCCGAACTCGGCACGCTGCCTATAATCGCCGAAGACCTCGGCTTCATCACGCCCGACGTGATAGAGCTTCGCGACGAGTTCGACTTCCCCGGAATGCGCATCTTCCAGTTCGCCTTCAGTTCGGATGCGACGAACAAAGACCTTCCGCACAACTACGTCCGAAACACCGTCGCATACACGGGCACGCACGACAACGACACTGCGGTCGGCTGGTTCGGAAGCGAGCCGGGCGGCGCGTCATCCGTCCGCAGCGCGGAGCAGATAGAACGCGAGCGCCGTTTCTGTCTCGAATACCTCGACACGGACGGGAGCGAAATCAACTGGGACTTCATACGCGCGGTCTTCGCTTCGGCGGGCGACACGGCGCTCGTTCCCTTGCAGGACGTGCTCGGCCTCGGGAGCGAGGCGAGAATGAACACGCCCGCGACGATGTCGGGCAACTGGGCATGGCGCTTCAAAGAGGGCGCGCTCACCGAAGAGTTGAGCACGCGTCTACGCCGCCTCGCAGAACTCTACGGTCGCCATCCCGTCATGCGCGAAAGGCCGGAGCACACTGCCGAGAGCTACGAGTCAAAACAGAGTTGGGGATGACGATAAGGAACGCCATGATAGCAACCGGCCTGTCTTTGCTGAGCGTTTTGACTGCGACAGCGCAACACCGTAGCCCTCGCGCGGTACGTAGGGCAGAGCTACTCAGGGAATTGAAAAAGTGTGTGCATCCGCAGAACTCAGGGTGTAATGAAGACTCCGTCGGCAGAGTCGCCCAACTATACAAGCGAGGCGACACAAGCGTTCTCCCAAAGCTCATGGGCGCGGCCCCGGGCAGCGACGGAGCATTAGCCGAGTCGCTCGGAGTCTTCTTCAGCGACTTGCTTTGCCACAAGCCGAGAACCTTTCTGCGTGCCGTGATGACGAGACGACGCTCGGAGCAAGATAACTTGTTATTCCTCGCGGCGGCTGCGGACGGCGGTGGAATGGGTTGTCGAGGGCTTCCCGGTTTACGTCGAACGCTGAAAGACATTTCTCTTAACCAAAACGACCGCTTGGCAGGCTTGGCTAAAAGGTGTCTTGAGCAAGTGAACGAGCACAATCCAGCAAATTAACGTTGCCGCTTATGAGAATCGTTAAAACGTCACTGGCACATCTTCTGCTCGCGGCGGTCATTGTCTGTGGCGTTACTGCCGTCTGCGCGGCGCAAGCGCCGTCGGTCGAGAAGGTCGAGCCGCCTAACTGGTGGGCGGGTCATTCTATAAATCCCGTGCGCGTTCTTGTTCGCGGAAAGAACCTGAGCGGCGCGCGCGTCGAGGCCGTGGGGCAGGGAATCAGGACGGGACTCGTGCGTGTGAACGACGCGGGCACGTACCTCTTCGTTGACGTTTATATTGATGCCGACGCACGGCCCGGCGCGCGCCGCCTTCACATCGCAAACGGAACGGCGTCGGCGGACGCGCCGTTTGAAATCTCCGCGCCGCTCGCGCGCGAGCGTCGCTTTCAGGGCTTCACACAGGACGACGTTATCTACTTCATCATGCCCGACCGCTTCGCGGACGGCGACCCTTCAAACAACAATCCCGCGAAGTCGCCCGGACTCTACGACCGGACGAAGCCGCGCTACTATCACGGCGGCGACTTTCAAGGAATCATCAATCATCTCGCGTACCTCAAGGAACTCGGCGTCACCGCGATCTGGATTAATCCCGTCTATGACAACACAGATCGTCTGGACGAGAAGGAGACGTACCCGGAAACCGAAGGCGGCCCGCGTCGTCCGACGACCGCTTACCACGGCTACGGCACGATAGACTTCTACGGAGTCGAAGAGCATTACGGCACGATGTCGAAGCTGCAAGAGCTTGTTGACAAGGCGCACGCTCTGGGCCTGAAAGTTATCCAAGATCAGATAGCGAATCACACGAGTCCTTATCACCCTTGGGTAGCAGACCCGCCGACGCCGACATGGTTCTATGGAACAGACGGGAAGCATCTCTCGAACAACTGGCAGAAGTGGACGACGATGGATCCGCACGCCACCGACGCCACGCGGCGGCGCAACCTTGAAGGGTGGTTCATAGACATTCTTCCAGACCTCAACCAAGAGGACGAGGAAGTCCGGCGCTACCTGATTCAGAACACGCTCTGGTGGCTCGGAACCGTTGGCTTCGACGCTGTTCGCATGGACACTCTGCCGCACGTCCCGCGCCCTTTCTGGCGCGACTGGTCTGCGGCGATAAAGCGCGAGTACCCTCATGTGAACGTCCTCGGAGAACTCTTCGACGGCGACCCTGCCTTGCTCTCATACTTCCAGAAAGGACGGGCCGGGCACGACGGCGTTGACACAGGGATTGATACCGTCTATGACTTTGCGCTCCACTATGCCATTCGGGATGTCTTCGCGCGCGGCGGCTCAGTCCGCGAACTCGAACAGGTGCTCGCGCACGATTATCTCTACCCGAACCCGGACGTTCTCGTCCCCTTCATCGGCGTCCACGACATGGAGCGTTTCATGTCGGAGAAGGGCGCGACGGTCGAAGGCTTGAAGCTCGCGCAGACTTATCTTTTGACGACGCGCGGCACGCCGCTTCTTTATTACGGCGACGAACTCGCGATGCCCGGCGGCCCTGACCCAGACAACCGACGCGATTTTCCGGGCGGCTTCGCGGGCGACGCGCGCAACGCATTCGAGAAGAGCGGGCGCACGCCGGTCGAGAACGAAGTGTTCGAGCATCTGAAGCGTTTGATTAAACTTCGTTCGAGCATTCCGGCACTGACTCACGGATCGTTGCTTCAGTTATATGACGAGGAGCAACAAACTGTTTTCGCACGCGTCGCTCCGGTCGATTTGTACGGCGATTGGATTGTCATCATCGCCATTAACAACGACACCAAACCGGCGTCGTTCGCGTTCGACGTTAGCGAGATAGGAGTGCCGGACGGCTCTCGTCTCGAAGATAGGCTTGGCGTCATCAGCGATAAGCTGACCGTCGAAAAGGGCACATTAAGAGTAACGCTGCCTTCACGCTCGTCGAGCATCTTTGTTTACGGCGACGGGTTTGGCTTCAAGTTAAATCCCAAGCTTGAGAAACACTGATGGCGCTAAAATCAAAAACATTCTCTGAGCAGGTCGCGCTCGTCACGGGCGGAGGCACGGGCATCGGTCGCGCGTTCGCTTCCGTCTTGTCGAACGCGGGCGCGCGCGTCGTCATCGCGTCGCGGAGCGAAAAGGTCTTGCGGCGCACGGCGGACGAGTTGAACTCGGCGGCGGGCGCGGAACGTGTCTTCACTTACGCCTTCGACGTGCGCGTGCGCGAACAGTGCGAGGCCGTCGTGCGCTACTGCATCGAGCACTTCGGCTCGCTCGACGTGCTTGTGAACAATTCCGGCTTAGCCGTTCCCGAAACGGTCGAAGAGATAACCGGAGAGGATTGGGACAAGGTTTTGGAGACGAACCTGAAGGGCGCGATGTGGCTCGTGCGCGCGGCGCTGCCCTTTATGAGCGCGCAGGAGTTCGGCGATATCGTCAACGTCTCGTCGCAGGCGGGCAAGCACGGTTACGCGGACGTGCCTTCTTACTGCGCGTCGAAGTGGGGATTGCTCGGCTTCGCCGAGGCTGTGCGCGATCACGTGCGAAAGACGGGCGCGAACGTCCGCGTCTTCAACTTCTGCCCCGGACTCGTCGACGTTGAGAACACGGCCGCGGACGCCGCGCCGCGCCCCGGCTTCGTACACGTCTCGAACATGGCGAGGACGCTTCTGTACGCGCTCTCGCTCGACCGCAACGTCGTGCTCGAAGACATCAACATCTATTCGAGGTAAGTCTTGAATCTGAGGTCAGGAAGAACACTGCCTTGACTCCCGACTTCCGACTCAAGACTTTTGGAGAACAACGATGCGTGAGAAACCGCGCCTGAGCTTCTGGCAAATCTGGAACATGAGTTTCGGGTTCCTCGGCATACAGTTCGGCTGGGGCTTGCAGTTGGCGAACATGAGCGCCATCTACACCTACCTCGGTGCGAAGGAGTCCGATCTCCCGATACTCTGGCTCGCGGGGCCCGTGACGGGGCTTGCCGTGCAGCCGATCATCGGCGCGATGAGCGACCGAACTTGGAACTGGCTCGGTCGCCGCCGTCCCTACTTCCTCGTCGGCGCGATTCTCGCGAGCATAGCTCTGTTCATCATGCCCGACTCGACGAGCGTGCGGATGGCCGCGTCGTTCCTCTGGGTCTTGGATGCCAGCATCAACGTCTCAATGGAGCCGTTTCGCGCGTTCGTCGCCGACAAGCTGAATTCGGATCAGCGCACCGCGGGCTTCGTCATGCAGAGCTTCTTCATCGGCGTCGGCGCGACGCTCGCCAACGCCCTGCCATATCTCTTCCGCTATTTCGGCGTCGAAGGAAGAACCGCGAGCGGAATCCCGCTGACGGTGCAGTATTCGTTCAAGCTCGGCGCGGCGGCCTTCATCATCGCCGTGCTGTGGACGGTGTTTACGTCGAAGGAGTACCCGCCCGAAGACATGGAGGCGTTCGAGCGTATGCGCGCCGAACATCGCGGCCTCGTCGCGACGGTCAAGGCGTTGCTCGCCGAAATCGCATTGGCTATCGCCGAGATGCCCGCGACGATGAAGCAACTCGCCGTCGTACAGTTCTTCACCTGGCTCGGCCTGTTCTGCATGTGGCTCTTCTTCGGGCTGATGACCTCGTACCACGTCTTCGGCGCGACGAGCGACAGGGACGCGCGATTCCCGCTCGGCGGCGAGTGGGGCGGCATCTGCTTCATGGTTTACTCCATTGTGACGTTTATCTTTGCCTTCGCATTGCCCAAGCTTGCGGCGGCGACGAGTCGAAAGACCATCCATGCACTCTCTCTTGTTTGCGGCGGCGTCGGGTTACTATCCGTTTACTTCATTAGAGACCAATACGTCTTGCTGCTGACAATGGTGGGCGTTGGCATTGCATGGGCCTCAATTCTTTCAATGCCCTACGCGATACTCTCCGGTGCGCTGCCGCCCGCCCGGATGGGAATCTACATGGGCGTCTTCAATTTCTTCATCGTTCTGCCGGAAATTACGCAAGCCCTCACCTTCGGCCCTCTTATCCGCGCACTCTTCGGGGCTGAGAACCACAATGCGCCGCTTTACATGGTTATGATAGGCGGCACGTTCATACTTCTCGCGGCCTCGCTGGTTCTATTGGTAAAAGATGTTTCGCCCGCGGCGCGTTATGTGAAAGGCTCGCTGCTCCCGGAAGGTTTGGGGCTTGCCGGGTTATTCGTCGGCGGGCTTGCAGGCTTTCTTCTACGTCCATCCGGCTCTGCCTTCGGATTTAATTCCGGGCAGCTTCCTTTTTATGACGTGATAACCAGAGGCGCTAGTCTCAAAGGCCCGGACGCGACTTTCTTACCCCTTGCCCAAGCATCTTTTAATTATCTCTTAGCCGGCGCGATTGTGGGTGCGGTGTGTGGGATTGTGCTCGGTTACATACTTTTCAGGTCGAAGTCGCGAGAGCTTCCTGTGCCTGTCGCCGCTGTAATTCATGGCGATGAGAAAGAGATATTGACGGTTCAGCAATCGGCGCAGCCTGTGCCGAGCACGGGTATGGTTGACGACGAAGGAAAAGACCGCTGAAGCATACAAGATGGCGATGGAAATAAGAGAAAGAGGGATGACTTTGAAAGGTTTGGTTGTGCGGTTGCGCGTCGCGGCGATGGCGTTGGCGTTCGTCGCCGCTTTGGGCGTCGCGCCGTCGGCGCAGGAGCGCGACGTTTCGAGAGAGTCGGCGCGCGCGACGCGCGAGTGGGCGCGCGATGGCGTCATCTACGAAATCTACCCGCGCGATTTTTCTGAGCAGGGGAATTTCGCAGGCGTCACGGCACAGCTAGACCGCCTGAAAGGTTTGGGCGTAAACATTCTCTGGCTGATGCCGATTCATCCGATAGGGCAGGAGAAAAAGAAGGGGCCCGTCGGAAGCCCTTACGCCGTGCGCGACTACTACGCCATAAACCCGGACTACGGGACGACGGACGACTTGAAGCGGCTCGTCTCTGAATCACACAAACGCGGGATGAAGGTCATCATTGACATCGTTGCCAACCACACCTCTTGGGACAGCGTGATGATGAAGACGCCGGAGTTCTACGTCCACGACGCGAGCGGAAAAATAATTTACCCGCACGACTGGACGGACGTTGCGAAGCTCAATTACGACAACCCGCAATTGCGCCGCTACATGATAGACATGCTCAAGTTCTGGGTGCGCGACTTCGACCTCGACGGCTTTCGCTGCGACGTTGCTTTAGACGTGCCGACCGATTTCTGGGAGGCTGCGCGCGCCGAGTTGGAAAGGCTTAAGCCCGACATCGTCATGCTCGCCGAGGCCGAAAAGCCGGAGCTTATCGTCCACGCCTTCGACCTCGACTATTCGTGGAATCTGCATTCGACGCTCACGGACGTTTTGCAGGGGCGCAAAAGCGCGTCGGCGCTGCGCGAGGTCTGGCAGACAGATGCCGCGAAGTATCCGCGCGGCGCGCTGCGTATGCGCTTTTCGGATAACCACGACGAGCGGCGCGCGATTGCACGATTCGGCGAGCCTGCGGCGCTCGCTGCCTCGGCTTTGATGTTCACGCTCGACGGCGTGCCTTTGCTCTACAACGGCATGGAGGTCGGCGACACGACGGAGTCGGGCGCTCCTGCGCTCTTCTACCGCCTGCCCGTCTTCTGGCCGATTGCCGAGCGGCGACCGGAGTTCCCGCGCTTCTATCGTCAGATGATCGCGCTGCGGAAGGCGAACGCGGCTTTGCGCGGCGGCGAGTTGGTGTGGCTTCACAACTCGGACGAGTCGCGCGTCGTCTCTTATCTGCGGCGCGACGCGCGCGAGGAGATTGTCGTTGCGATAAACTTCTCGACGCAGCCGTTCGTCGGCACACTCGAAGCGCCCGCGGGTGCGGCCTTCGCAGACATCACACCCGACACGCCCGAACCTCAGAAACCCGACGCGACCGCGACCGAGAGCGACGCGCGCGCGCGCACTGCCGGACTCCCGGCGGTCGCGCTCGACGCGTGGGGGTACAGAATTTTCAGAAGGCAGAGATGAGCGCGCGAAGATAGCCTTAAGGCGAAGGCCGAGGCGCGGAACTAAAAAGGCGGGAGCCGAAGGCTTCGGATGTCGGCGTACCGAGGTCGGGTGAAAGCCGGAGGCTGCTTTTATTCTCCGGCGGCATTCGCGGGTATGTTCGGCTGTAGTCCGGTGCCGCGTTCGTCGAACGTGACGCCCGCGGCGACCTCGTCGGTGAGTCGCACCCATCCGTCCGGCGTTCGACGGAAAGTCTCGGCGGGGCCGGGACTGAACGTGCGGGCGGCCTGTTGCCACGTGCGGCGCTCGATTTGAAGGTGCGGGTGCTTGAGACGGACGACGTTGAAAGAGTTTGCCTCAAAGCGCGTGCGCGTCGAGGTGGCAGTGCCCGCCTGAACGAAGAGCGCGGAGTGGCCGCCGATTTTGTAACGCTCGGCGGTGTGGCCTGTGTGCCCGACGTGAAGGTGTCCGGCGAGCAGAAGGTCTGCGCCGCACGAGGCGAGCGCCTCCATCGCCATCCGCGCGCGACCGACGATCTCGCGCTCGTCGTGCCCCGGCGGAAGGTCGAACGGGTGGTGCGTGACGACTACCTTCAAGAAGCCTTCACCGTAGCCGCAAAGCCGCTCGCGCAGGCGACCGACCTGACCTTCGTTGACTCGCCCGTACTTTCTTGTGAGCGAGCGCGCGGTGTTCAAGCCCGCGACAATCATCTCGTCGTCTTCGTAAAAAGGTTCCAAGTCGTCCGAGACAAACCGGCGAAATTTTTCGAGCGGTCGGCTGAAGCGCGCGAGCACGTCGTAGAGCGGCACGTCATGATTGCCGGGCACGACGACCTGCGGTTGCGGCAGCCGGTCGAGGAATGCGCGCGCCTCTCGGAACTGCGACGCGCGCGCGCGCTGCGTCAGATCGCCAGAGACGACGAGCAGATCGGGCGCGGCCTCGACGACGGCGTTCACGAGCGGCTCGACCAGCGCGCCGTCAACCCGCCCGAAGTGCAGGTCTGAGAGATGGACTATCTTCTTCATCAAAGAAATCAGGAAGTGATGAGCGATGAGTGATGAGCGATGAGTGATGAGCGATGAGAAAAGCGAGCCGAACTTTTCCATCACTCATCACTCATTACTTCTTTCGGAACAATGACCCGCAGCGCGCCCGGCAGCACGCGATAATGAAGCGGCGTCGTCATCACGTTGACCTCGCCGTCGGTGGCGACGGGCAGACGCTTCGGTCGCCCGGTCTCGACCCAGATTTCCCGCGCGCTGAGCGCGTCGAAGTCTTCGGCCTGAAGCAGCCGACCGAAGAGCGCGCGAACGGCGAAGCCGAGCAGCCCGAGTCGCCCCGTCCTGTGCGCGACGTAGAGGCTCAGGCATCCCGCGTCGAGACGGCGACGCGCGCCGATCTGAAAACTCTCGATCTCGTACTCGTTGTTGCCGACGAGCACGAAGGGCGTCTCGCGGACGATCTCGCGCCCGTCGGCGCTGAGGCGAACGCGCAGGAAAGGATAGCGGCGCAGAACGGCAAGCGATGCACGGAAGAACGCAGACCACTTGCCGCTTCCTCTACGCTCCTGCAACCTCTCGCGCCGCCGAACGATTCGCGGATAGAGGCCGAGACTGGAATTGTTGATGAAGACGTGGCCGTTGACTTCGCCCACATCAACCCGAACGACGCGCCCGAGGCAGACGTTGCGCGCGGCCTCCGCGGCGTCGAGCGGAATTTTCAAGTCCTTCGCGAAGTGGTTGAGCGTGCCGAGCGGAAGCACGCCGAGCGGCTTGTCGCTGCCCGCGAGCGCCGACGCGACCGCGGCGATTGTGCCGTCGCCTCCGCCGGCGACGACGGCGCGTGCGCCGTTCAAGACGGCGCGGCGCGCGAGTTCGTGCAAGTCCTCGTCCTCGCGTGCGAGCGCAACGCGCGCCTCGACGCCGCAGGAGGCGAACGCCTCGGTCAACGCGCGCTCGACGACGCCGCGCCCGACAGCGCCCGCGCCCGCGTTGATGATGACCTCGACGTATGAAGACATCTAGACAGAAAGAAGCGCAGACGCGTCCGCCCGCGAAAGAAGGAAGCGCGGATGCGTCCGCCCGCGAAAGAGTTTTGGCGAGCCGCAAAAGAGAACGGGCGAGCCAGCTTCGACCCGCCCGCCCGCAGTTGTCGGCAGAGTGCCGCGACCACCCACGATCTTCTACAAACGAAGGGCGGCTCGACGCGGCGTCTCTCACACGCGCAAGGTGCTTTTAACTCTGACCAGTCCCGCCCGTCGCCGCGTGTGACGACGAGCCGCCCGCGCTGCTCACGCCGCCCTGCTTCCCGCCGGACGACGAAGGCACGGCTTGCGCGCGTGCAGCCTGTTGGCCGGTCGCGCCCTGCTGCGTCGAGAGGTCGATGCCGATAAGGCTCTTTAGCTTGTTGAGGAGCAGGGGCACGACGACGGCCTGCGCCGTTTTGGAAAGCTCCTCGACCGCGCGCTCGCCGAGTGTTGACAACTCTTCGGTAAGCTTGTCGTATGCCTTCGTCTCTTTGAACCGGCTGAAGAGTCCCGGCCCGCTGTCCTCTTCGTCCTCAACGTCTGCGGCCTGCGGGGCGGGCGGCGCGGTCGCTGCCTTGTAGCCGCTGCTGTAAGAGGGTCGCGCGCCCGCCTCCTCGCTCTGCTCTCCCGCGCCGTATGCCTCCGCGCCTTCGTTCGACGTGCGCTGGTATGCCGCCGGAGCGTGCGTCTGACCTATGATCGGCGAGGCGGCGTATGCGCGAGTCGTCGGCGCGCGCTCGTAATCGCCATCATCGTACTCGCCCTCTTCGTAGTCGTCGCCGGACTTGAAAGCGCCCATGACGCCGTAGCCGACGAGGAAGCCGACGCCGACGGCACCGAGGGTTATGGGCAGCGTGTGACGCTTGTACTGCTCGCGCCAGTCGAGCGTATCGCTTATAGTCTCGCGAACCTGCTGGTACTGATTAACCACAGTGTCTTTTATCTCCGTGACCGTCTGCGAAATGGATTCGCGCGCCTCTTCCATCCGACGCTGAAGCTCCGCCTTTGTCGCGTCCGCGTCGTCGGACGATTCGGGCGCGCGCGCAAGCCCTAAAGTTCGTTCTTCAGCCATTGCTTGTCCTTTCTTATCTCTTCGAGGGACGCCGTGGGCGCCGGATCGTGTTTGGCGAGCCTGCCCTTCGCCGCGAGGACGACGACGAGACCGATCACCAGATAGACCACGCCCGTAATGAGAAAGCCGAGTCCGTAGCTGGTCGGCCCGAACCTCTGCGCCGCTACAGCGTCGTTCGCAAAGAAGTTCGCGATGAAGAACGCCACCGCGACGTTCACGAGCGCGAACCCGATGAGCGCTACCGTCGCGCCCACGGCAATGAAGGCCGAGTTGCGCGCGTAGAACGACGCGTCCTCCTTCAGCTCGACTTTTATAAGGCTCAGCTTCGTGTCAACGAGCCGCATCACGTCGTCGCCCAGGCGCCCGAACAGCGTAGGCAGTTGCTCGATCTCCGCGCGCGGCTCTGTGCTCGCGGGCAAGTCAACCATTCTCCTCTCGACTTCGGCCATCGCTACCCCCTTTCAGTGAACGCGGAAGTTTGAACGCCGAACGATGAACTGGTTTTCAGTCCGGCGTCCAGCGTCCCTCGGTTCATCGTTTTCTTACTTGCGCCCGCCGCGCACCAACAGGCCGATGACGAAGCCCGCGGCTGCCGCGACCAGAAGCGCCTGTCCCGGATTCTGCCGCGCATAGTCTTTCGCGTCGTTGGCTAGCTGCCCGTAGTCAACGTTGCGCAGGTCTTGAATCTTGTCTGTGACGACCGAAGCCTTGTCGCTCAGGTAGTCCTTCGCCTGCGATGCGGCGTCGGCTACGGTCTGCCCGTACTCCTTGGCCTTCGCCGTGATGCCTTTGTCGGTCGCCGTGGCCGCGCCCGTCGCCGCGCCGCCGGAAGTCGTCAGGCCGGTCGAAGAAGTGCTCGACGACCCCGTAGCACCGCTCGTCCCAGACGAGCCTGTGCCGCTCGTGCCCGTGTTGCCGCCGCCGGTGCTGCTGCTGCCGCCGCCGCTAGTCTCGTTGCCGGTTCTGTTCTGTGACATTGTCTTTCGTCTCCTTCGCTAAGGTAATTAAGACCGCACGAAATGAAAGCGCGCGAGTCCACTCTCAAAAAAAGCTTTTCCCGCCGCCGAGGAGCAATCGTCGTGCCGACTCGCCCGCGCGCGGCGTCCGCGAGGGAAATCGGGCTGAAACGGCGCTGGCACTCGTGCGCGGGTCGCCGCATCGGCCCTTCGGTTTTGTTGTGAAAATGTACGGGCCAAATGTAGCACAAGGCTGGGAACAATACAGCCTCAAAAATCATCAGCACCGACTTGACATCGGCGACGTTCTCATGTAAGTAAGTACTTACTTTACGATGGAGCCAGCCGGATAATCGAAACAAAGGCATGACAAGACACGCAGAGACGGGACGGGCCGACGCGGCGGCGCATCAGGCGGCGGGCGTTCGCATGGCCGCCGGGGAGCGGCGCACGCAGATCGCACAGGTGGCGATGCGGCTCTTCTCCGAGCGGGGCTTTCGCGGCACGACGACGAAGGAGATCGCACAGGCCGCCGGAGTCTCCGAGGCGATTATCTTCCGCCACTTTGCCACGAAGGACGACCTCTACACCGCGATCATCGATTTGAAGTCGTGCGACGGCTTCGCAGCCGAGCAGCCCGACGGCGGCGCGGGCAGCGCGGCAATCGAAGAGTTGCGCGCGCTCGTCGGCGACGCGATGGAGCGCCGCGACGACCGGGAGGTCTTTCGCCGCATGGCGCTCGCGATGATGGAGCACCACCAGTGCGACCCACAGTTTCTTCGCCTGCTCCTCTACTCCGCGCTCGAAGGCCACCAACTCGCGCAGATTTTCTGGGACAGGAACGTGCGTGTGTTATACGACTTCCTCGGCGGCTACATACGCTCGCGCCAGCGCGAGGGGGCATTCCGACGGCTCGATCCGTTCGTCGCCGTCCGCGCCTTCAACGGAGCGGTCATACACCACTCGCTCAACAACATCCTCTGGGAGAAAGACCCTGCGCGTCGCATCGTCAACGTCCCGAACGACGAGGCCGCGCGCGAGTTCACCGAGATACTTCTGCGCGGCATCCTGACCGAAACCGCCGCGCGCTCTCTCACGTTAAGACAAGGCGAGCCACACAGACGCGCCGCTAACGGAAACAGAAACGGCGCGGCGAAAAATAAGAACAAGAAGAGATAGCGACGAGAAGAGAAGAAGGGCAATGATCTCCCGCAATCAAATAATGACCTCCCGCAATCAAATCAAGACTTTCATCGTGGTCGCGGCGCTCGCCGCAGCGTGCGTCGCCGCCACTTCGTGCGGCGGCTCGCGCGCGCAGTCGAACACGAAGGCGAACGCGAACGCGGCCCCCGCCGCGCCGCAGGCCGTTGACGTTCAGACCGCGCCCGTCATCACGCGCAACCTGCCGCGCTACGTCGAGGCAACGGGCAGCCTCGCCGCCGACGTGCAGACCGACGTTGCGCCGACGGTCGGAGGCCGCATCGTATCAGTGGGCGTTGACTTGGGGAGCTTCGTGCAGAAGGGGCAGGTGCTCGTGCAGCTAGACCCTGCGGACGCGCGGCTGAGGCTCGATCAATCGCAGGCGGCGCTCCAACAGGCAGAGTCTTCTGTGCAGCAGGCAGAGGCGCGCATCGGACTCGCGCCGGGGCAGAAGTTCGATCCCAACCGCGTCGCGGAGGTTCAGTCGGCGAAGGCCGCATACGACCTCGCGGAGAAGCAACTGACCCGTTTCGAGAAGTTGATCGAGTCGGGCGACGTTTCGCGCTCGTCTTATGATCAGCAGAAGGCTCAGCGCGACCAACTGCGCGAGCAGTATCAGGCCGCGCTCACGCAGGCGAACCAGTCATACGCGGCGGTGCTGACCGCGCGCGCGGCAGCCGACGCCGCGCGCGTCGCCGTCTCGCAGGCCGAGAAGGGCGTGCGAGACGTGACCGTCTACTCGCCAATCAACGGCTACGTCTCCGACCGTCCGGCAGACGTTGGCGAGTACGTCTCGACAAGCTCGAAGGTCGCGACCGTCGTGCGCACAAATCCTATGCGCGTCCGCATAGACATTCCCGAACAGGCCATCTCGTCGGTGCGCGAGGGGCAGAGCGTCTCGGTCTCCGTGAGCGACTACCCCGACCGCAGCTTCGCGGGGCGCGTCGCGCGCGTCTCGCCGAACGTCTCGGCGCAGTCGCGCACGCTGACCGTCGAGGCCGAGGTCGAGAACTCAGACAACGCCCTCAAGCCCGGACAGTTCGCGACCGTCCGCGTGCTGATGTCGCAGACAGACCCCGCGACGCTCGTGCCCGCCGCCGCCGTCAAGACGGACGGCACGACCGCGCGCGTCTTCGTCGTCAAGGACGGCGTCGCGCACGAGCGACTCGTCGGCATGGGGCAGCGCGAGGGCGATCTTGTCGAAGTCAAAGGCAACGTCGCTGCGGACGAACTCGTCGCCACCTCGAACCTCGACCAGTTGGCCGACGGAGCGCCGGTGAAGCAATGACGCTTTCAGAAAAAACTGAAAACTGATTGCCGAACGCTTTGGGCTTTCAACAAGCGGAGTCTGTTCTATGCAGAAACTAGCCGAAATTTGTGTTCGTCGTCCGGTCTTCGCGACGATGCTGATTCTGTCGCTGACGGTCGTGGGCGTGTTCTCGTTCTCGACTTTAGGCGTTGACCTCTTCCCGAAGATCGACCTGCCGACGATCACCGTCACGGTCGTCAACGAAGGCGCGAGTCCGCGCGAGATCGAAACGGAAGTGACCGACAAGGTCGAGGACGCCGTCAACACGATCAGCGGCATAGACGAGTTGCGCTCGACATCGGTCGAGGGCGTCTCGCAGGTCTTCATCACGTTCATACTTGAGAAGAACGCGGACGTTGCCGCGCAGGAGGTTCGAGACAAGGTTAACCTCATCGTCTCAGACCTGCCCGAAACCGCCGAGCAGCCGATCATACAAAAGCTCGACACCGATGCCGCGCCCGTGCTCCGCGTCGCAGTCTCGGCCAACAAGCCTCTGCGCGACGTGACCGACATCGCCGACAAAGAGATAAAGAAGCGCATCGAATCAATCAACGGCGTCGGCAACGTCGAGATAGTCGGCGGCGCGGAGAAGGAGATGCACGTCTGGGTTGACCCGGACAAGATGCGCGCATACAACATCACGGTTCCGCAGGTCGTGGCCGCCGTCCGCTCGCAGAACCTGGAGGTTCCGGGCGGTCGCGTTGACGAGGGCACGCGCGAGTTGACCGTCCGCACGCTTGGGCGCATCACGAACCCCGCGGACTTCAACAATATCGCCATCGCGCAGAACGGGAGTTACTCCGTCAAAGTCTCGGACATCGGCTACGCCGCCTACGAGTCGGAGGAGCAAAGAACGAGCGCGCGCCTGAACGGGCAGCCCGCCGTGACCCTCGTCGTCTCGAAGCAGTCGGGACAGAACACCGTGCAGGTCGCGGACGCAGTGAAGGCGCGCTTGCAGGAACTTCAACCCGGACTCGACAAGAAGGGCGTCCGAACGCAGATCGTCGGCGACCAGTCCATATTCAT
This sequence comes from Pyrinomonadaceae bacterium, assembly GCA_035474235.1. GTDB lineage: Bacteria > Acidobacteriota > Blastocatellia > Pyrinomonadales > Pyrinomonadaceae > QHXN01. Next base: position 41,983 of record DATINM010000085.1, on the reverse strand, counting down.
CAAGGCCGCGGTCGAGGCAATCGAGACGCACCTCATCGAAGGCGGACTGCTCGCCGCGCTCGTCGTCTTCCTGTTCCTCTGGAACTTCCGCTCGACGATGATCGCCGCCGTCGCCATCCCGACATCCATCGTCGCCACCTTCGGACTGATGGCCGCGATGGGCTACACGCTCAATCAAATCACGATGCTCGCGCTGACGCTGATGGTCGGCATCGTGATTGACGACGCCATCGTCGTGCTTGAGAACATCTATCGTTTCGTCGAGGAAAAAGGCTTCGGCGCCTTCGAGGCCGCCATCGAGGGCACGCGCGAGATCGGACTCGCCGTCATGGCGACCACTCTCAGCTTGCTCGCGGTCTTCCTGCCCGTAGGTTTCATGGGCGGCATCGTCGGTCGCTTCATGTCTTCGTTCGGCTTCACGTCTTCGTTCGCAATCGCAGTCTCGCTTTTGGTTTCGTTCACGCTGACGCCGATGCTCGCCGCGCGGCTCATCAAGCGGCACGCCGCCGCGGAAGGGCCCGCGACCGGCACAGTCCCGTCCGAAGGTGATGCGCCGTCGGCGCTCGCCGACGAGTCGAAGGTCACGGCGGGAGGGCACGACGCGCTCGCGACTGCAAGCGAAACTGCGACGGCCGAGACCGCGTCTGCGCCACCCTCGGAAGAGGTTGCGCGGCGAGACTCGCACGAGATCCACGCGCCGAAAACGTCGAAGGAGTCGCGCTGGTATCGTCCCATTGATCGGACTTACACGGCGATGCTTCGTTTCTCGATGGCGCACCGTTGGATCGTCGTCGTCGCGTGCGTTCTCGTTATCTTCAGCATCGTGCCGCTCTTCAAGTTCGTCGGCAAGAACTTCCTGCCCTCGGACGACCAGTCGCAGTTCGAGGTGAGCGTCCGCGCGCCCGAAGGCGCGACGCTCGCGGCAACGTCGGCAATCGTCGAGAAGATCGCCGCCGACATACGACAGATGCCCGGCGTCACCGACACGCTCGTCACAATCGGCGGCGGGCAGCAGGCGACCGTCAATCTCGCGAGCATTTACGTCAAGCTATCCGACATCAAAGACCGCACGCTCAATCAGGATCAGTTGATGGTGAAGTCGCGCGAGCTTCTACAGAAGTATCCGCAGGACTTGAGGACGAGCGTACAACAGGTCGCGGCCATTTCAGGCGGCGGCAACCGAAACTCCGACATACAGTACGTCATCGGCGGCCCCGATCTCGATAAGCTCTCGGAGTATTCGCAGCAACTCCTCGCGAAGATGAAGACCATCCCCGACGTTGTGGACGCAGACTCAACGCTCGTCGTCGGCAAGCCCGAAGTGCAAGTCCACATAGACCGCGCGCGCGCCGCAGACCTCGGCGTCAAGGTCGGCGACATCGCGGAGGCTTTAAACGTCCTCATCGCGGGGCAGAAGGTTTCGACCTACAACGAGGGCACGGACGAGTACGACGTTCGCGTCCGCGCAATCGGGCAGGCGCGCACGAGTCCGCAGGCGCTGCAAAATCTCTTCGTGCAGTCGTCGAAGGTCGGGTGGACGAACCTCTCGAACCTCGTGACGACGGAGGAGGGAACCGGCCCGTCCGCGATTGACCGCCTGAACCGGCAGAGGCAGGTGACGCTTCTGGCGAACGTGAGGCCGGGCGGCTCGCAGGCCGCGGTCATCGACAAGATGAATCAGTTCGTCAAGGAGTTGAACGTTGACCCGACCTACACGACCGGACTCGCGGGGCGGTCGAAGGAGTTGGGGCGCACGGGCTACTACTTCGGCCTCGCGTTCCTTCTCTCGTTCATCTTCATGTACATGATTCTCGCGGCGCAGTTCGAGTCGTTCATACACCCGATCACGATTCTTCTGACGCTGCCGCTCGCGATACCGTTCGGCATACTTTCGCTGCTCCTGACGGGGCAGACGGTCAACATCTTCTCCGGCCTCGGACTGCTGCTTCTGTTCGGCGTCGTGAAGAAGAACGCGATCTTGCAGATAGACCACACGAACGAGCTTCGCTCGCACGGCATGGAGCGGCTCGAAGCAATCATTCAGGCGAACCGCGACCGGCTCCGACCGATCCTGATGACGACGGTCGCGCTCGTCGCTGGCATGCTCCCGCTCACGCTCTCCACGGGCCCGGGCGCGGGCACGAATCGCTCGATAGGCGTGCTCGTCGTCGGGGGGCAGTCGCTCTGTTTGTTGCTGACGCTGCTCGCCGTGCCGGTCTTCTACTCGCTGTTCGACGACGTTGCGCGCAGCCGCATCTTCTCGCGCTCGTTCTCGCTCGTCGGCGGCTCGCTGGCTTGGGCGCGACGCCGCGCCGCGGCGACCGCGCACCTGTTTTTCAGCCTGCTCGGAAGGCAGTAAGTCAACGTTTCATAAAAGCCATGCTCAACAGCAAACGTAATTCGATGGGCAGACTACTCCTGCTTGCCGTGCTCGTCGGCGCGACCGCCGCCGCCGCTCCGCTTCGCGCGCAGCAGACTTCAAAGCAGACGCAGACCTCTTCGCAGCGGCCCGCGCCGAAATTCTCAGGCTCGATCTTCGGCGGCTCCGAAGCGTCGAAGTCGAAAGAGACGGAGAGGCCGGACGGCGCGGAGAAGTCGAAGGACGCGGAGAAGCCTTTGGCGGATGCGGACTCGAACTCGGTCGAAGCCAGTCCCGCGCCTTCGCCGATACCTTACATGACGGTCGCGGTCAGGCTGACGCCGGGCGCAGTCGCGGCGCAGTCATCCGCGCAGACACCCTCGACTCCCGCGCCGACGACGACGCAGACGACTCCGCCGCCCGCGCCCTCTGCCAACAACCCGCCGTCGTCACAGACGCCCGCGCAGTCGCCGCAGACTGCCTCGCCCACACAGTCGCAGACGCAGCAGTCAACGAACCCCGCCGCGCCCGCGCAAGGCCAGCAGCCCGCGCAGCCCGGCGTGCCCGCGACCGCGCCGCCGCAAGTTTCGCCCGCGACACAGCCGTCGCCTTCGACGCTAGAGACTCCGCAGGGCCAGCAGACGACCGTGCCCGGCTCGCAGATTCAATCGCCGCTCTCGCCTTCCGCGCCGGGAGCCGAGAGCGTGCCGGCGGCAGCGCCGCAGGACACGCAACTCGACGTGCCGCAGGTTTCGCCGGATTTTAAGGCGAGCGAAGGGCCGTTCCCCGCGCTCGAACGCGTCGGCGTTGACATGAGCCGGCAGCGCACGCTCTCGGTTCGCGAGGCAATCGAGATGGCGCTCGCCAACAACAAGGACATAGAGGTCGCGCGCGAGAACGTCCGCGGCGCGGAGTTCGATCTCAAAGCCGCGCGCGGCATCTACGACCCGCACTTTCTGACGAACTCCTACTACGAGCACACGGACACGCCCGCGGCGAGCTTCCTTTCGGGGACGACGACGGGCGCGGTCACGCAGTCGGGCTTTTTCAGCACCTCGTCCGTGCAGGGGCTGACGCCGAAGGGTGGCGGCGGCTACCGCGTTGACTTCGTCAACAACCGCATCACGACGAACAACCTTTTCGCCGCGCTGAACCCGCAGTACCCGACATCGCTCACGTTCAGCTACACGCAGCCGATCATCAAGGGGCGCGACTTCGACCAGAATCGACGCCAGATCGAGATCGCGAAGAAGAACCTTTCGCTCACAGACTCTCAGTTCCGGCAGCGCGCCGTCGAGACGATAACGACCGTCGAGCGCGCCTACTGGGATTTGGTTTACGCGCTCCGCAATTTGAAGATTCAGCAGGACGCTGTGAAAGACGCGCGCGCGCAGTTGGAGCACAACAAGCGTCTCGTCTCGGAAGGCATGCTCGCGCCGATTGACGTTGTGGCGGCTGAGGCGCAAATCTCCGGCTTCGAGCAGAGCGTCTATTCCGCGCTCGACGACGTAGGACGGGCCGAGAACAATTTGAAGAGCCTCGTCGCAGAGAATCGCGACTCGCCGCTCTGGACGGCCTCGATTGTGCCGACCGACTCGGTTGACCTCGCGCCGCCGCAGGTGGATTTGAGAGAGGCGATGCAGGTCGCCTTGAAGAGCCGCGCAGAATTGTCTTCGGCGGACGCCGCGCGCGAGATAAACGAGATCGAGCAGCGGTTCGCACGCGAGCAGACGAAGCCGCAGGTTGACCTCGTTGCTTCCTACGGGCTGGTCGGACTCGCGGGCACGCTCAACACCGCGCCCAACCCGCTCGCAACCTCGTCGGCGCAGTTAACGCAGAGCGTTAACCAACTCATCGCGGCTGTTAACCCGTCGCTTCCGCCGTCGCAGCAACTCACCTTCATCCCGCCGACAACGCCGCAGACGCTCCCGGGCTTTCTCGTCGGCGGCGAGGAGCAGTCGCTCGCAAACATCGCGGCCAACAGGTTCAAAGACGTTCGCGTCGGCGTCACGATCAACCTGCCGTTTCGCAACACGACCGCCGAGGCGCAACTCGGACGCACGCTCGTCGACGCCGAGCGGATAAAGACGCAGCGCGAGCAGTTGGAACAGCTAATACAGGTTGACGTGCGAAACGCCGTCCAGTCCGTAATCACAGCGCAGTCGCGTCTGCGAGCGGCGGCGTCGGCGCGCTCCGCGTCCGAACAGCAGTACGCCTCCGAGCAGCGCAAGCTGGACGCCGGACAGTCAACGGTCTTCCTCGTCCTCGAACGCCAGACCGCGCTCACGACCGCGCGCGGCAACGAGCTTCGCGCACAGACCGAACTCAACAAGGCTCTCGCCGACCTTCAGCGCGCGACGGGCAACGCGCTCGAACAGAACCGCGTCGAGATTCAGTTGAAGTAGTTTGAAGGGCGGCGCGGCCAGACGCCGTGCGCCGACGCCGCCACTCACATTCACGCGCGCTCAAATCTCTAAACGCAGTCCGTCGCGCGCCTCAATCGTCACTCCGTCCCAAAGCTTCCGCGCTTCGACTTCGATGTCAACGCCGTCCCACTCAGGGTAAAGGTGCGCGAGCATAACGCGGCGCGCATTTGAGAGGCGCGCGAGCTTCATCGCGTCTTCGAGTTCGAGGTGCGTCTCGACCGGCTTCGAGCGAAAGAAGGAGCACTCCAATAGAAACAGATCCGCCGCGCGCGCGAATCCCGCGAGAGCTTCGGTGTAGCCTGTGTCTGAGGTGTAAACGAGCGATGCGCCGTCGGCGTCCGTGAGTCGCACGGCGAGACTCTCGTCCGTGTGCGGAGTCGAGAAGGTTCGCGCCGTGAGTCCGTCGAAGACCTCGAACTCCGCGCGCGGCGAAACCTCTCGGATTTCGAGCGGGAAGGGCTGCTCGAAGAGTTCGTACCCGCCCGCTTCGTCGAAGCGTTGCAGAAGTCTTTGCGTCCCGCGCGGGCCGAAGACGTTGAGCGGTTTCGTGCGCCCGCGCATCTGCGGCGCGTGTTTCGTGCCGAAGAGGAATGGTGCGAGGCCGCCGATGTGGTCGAGGTGAAAGTGGCTCACCCAGATAGCATCGAGATTGGCCCAGTCGCAACCCTCCTCGGCCATCCTGTGAACCGCCGGGCCGCTGATGTCGAGAAGCAACGTGCGGCCGCTCGCCGCGAGCCAGTGCGCGGACGAAGAGCGCCGCGGATGCGGAAGCGACGTGCCCGAGCCGAGAACCGTTAGTCTCATCATGCCAAGAGCCTTTGCGGGGAACTCTTCAAAGGCTAACAACGAAGAACTGAAAAGCAAAGGCGCGGGCGCTCGGCTTCGTGCGCGACAGCGCCCGCGCCGCCGGGCCGTGTCTTCAACTTGCCTTTCTACTTTTGCCTTTTGCCCTCTTTTGCGCTACATCTTTGTCAAAGCTTTTCAAGCCTCGCAGAATCGGGAAGGGCAGTGTCTGATGCACGGCGTGGTTTCGCTGCTGGACGAACGGCACTACGCGCGCGTCCATGCAATCTGGGAGGAGTTGGGGCAGAAGTTCGACGTGCGCGGCATGTACGTTACGCCGTACCCGCACTTCTCTTTTCAGGTGGCCGAGGCTTACGAGGATGAGGCGTGCGCCGCATACCTGAGTGCGCTGGCCTCCCGGACGCGCCCCTTCCGAGTCCGCACCGCGGGACTCGGCATCTTCACCGTCGCCAACCCAATACTCTACATCCCCGTCATACGCAGCCCGCGCCTGTCGGAACTGCACGCGGAACTTTGGCAGAGCGTCAGGCAGAGGACGCCCGGCGCGGTCGCGCACTACTATCAGCCCGAAGAATGGGTGCCGCACATCACGCTCGCACAAGGCGACATTGATCAGGACAAACTCGCCGACATCGTGCGCGTGCTCAGCCGAAGAAATTTTCACTGGGAGTTTACCGTAAACAACCTCGCGCTCATCTACGACACGGGGCGCGAGCAGGGAGTCCGCTGCCGCTTCAACTTCGACTGCGGCGGCGCGTGAGGCTTTATGATTTTAGTCACGAGTGAACCTGAGAACGACGAGGCTTTGGAGTTAGACGCGCTCGCGGTCTTCTCGCACCCGGACGACGCGGAGTTGACCGCCGCCGGAACGCTACTTAAGTTGAAGTCTTTGGGCTATCGAACGGGCGTGCTCGACATGACGCGCGGCGAGATGGGCACGCGCGGCACGCCCGAAGGCCGCGCAGAGGAGGCGCGCGAGGCAGCGCGAATCATGCGCCTCGACGTTCGCCTGAACATGGAACAGCCCGACGGCCACGTCCGTCTCACGGAAGAGTCGCGCGCGGCGATGGTGCGAGTCATCCGAAAGTACAAACCCAAAGTCATATTCACAGCGCACTGGGACGACCCGCACCCAGACCACGCTGCGACCGCACGAATCGCGCGCGAGTCGGCGCGACTCGCCTCGATGCGACGATACGACGAGGATGAAGGTCAGGGCGCTGTACGAATGCCCGCGCTCGCGCACGCCGTCTACTCGCGTCTCGTCGTGCCATCGTTCATCGTTGACATCTCGGAGCACGTCGAGGAGAAGAAGCGCGCAATACTCGCGCACCGCTCGCAGTTCTACGACCCCGCTTCAAAAGAGCCTGTCACGCGCATCAGCGAGGAAGGCTTCCTCAAACAACTCGAACACCGCTGGGGCTACGTCGGCTCGCTCATAGGCGTCGCCGCGGGCGAAGCCTTCTACGTCCGCGAAGCCCTCAACGTCCTAGACCCCGTCGCGCTGCTCACCCGCCCGATGAACATCTATTCGTAAGGGAGAACTGCTTTTGCGAAACAATAAGAGTGAAACTCAGCCATTAACGCCTTGGTTAACCATCCCCGCGCGCCAACGACAATTTACATCGAAGGAAGCATAGTGATAAAGATTGCTATCGCGACATCGGGTTGAATGAAGAGTTAGAGGTTGTCATAGTATAAAACTATGCTCTTCGCCTTAAATCAGTTGAATCTTTGTTGCTCTTACCTATATTACATTTCTTACACAAAGTTTGAAGGTTATCCATATCATTACTACCACTTTTCGAGCGTGGCACGATGTGGTCAACCTCTAATGTAATACCATCTTCTTTAGATGAACGCCCGCAACTGCAACACGTCCAATTATCTCTAGCTAGCACAGACCACCAAACGCCAGCCCGTATAAAAATATAACTATCAAGCTCTGGCAGTTGCGCTAACTTAATGCTCTCCCCGTCTGGTTCGTCCTTGTTTTCACTTTTTTCATCAGGCTCATTCATAAGATGCCACTGTTTTAACTTTCCTAACATTTCGGGCAGACTTGGCAAATCACCTTCTCCAATAGCATTGAGAGCATCGAGCAATGGATAAAGCGCAACGAAACATAAAATCGAGCGCCATAACCCTCTATCCATGCTCACCGGAAAGTAATATGTCGGTGAATAAAAGTAATTGTAGTTTATGTCCTCTTTTTCGCCAACGAACGCGTCTTTCAGGTTAATGAATTGAAAATCTCTATCATGGGAAATTTGATGTAGGCCGAATATTGGCGATAGGGCGACGAAATTTTCAGCATATAAATCAGCAATAGTAGAAATAAATTCTGAGCTAACATATTGTCTGAACGGGTGGAACTCAACTTGGATTGAACCTTCAAAATCTATCTTATAGATTAGATGAGAAGGGTGTAGGCGAAAGGCTTTTCCGTCTCGACGCTTATACTTTAGTTCTCTATTCAACCTACGCTTACCGCTTAGTCCAATATGGACGTGATAGAAATCGCGATTCTGGCGGGCCGTCTTCCTATTACTAGGATAATAAACATACGTCATTCGCTCGTACGGATTAACGTCATAAACTTCCTGTATCAAATCAATGGTATTTATGAGCAACATCTCAAGACGTGGGAAGAAATAGTTTTGCACTGTAGCAATACGAGTTTTCATATCAGGTATTTTGAATATTTCGGTGTCTTTCATCTCGAAGATGACATCATCAATTGAGGTCGGCTTCATTGTCATCGCAATTATCTACCCTTCAATCCCGGCATCATTTTATGCAAATCTTGTAGTGCCAGATATAGGACGAAGTATCGGCCTTGATATTTATCGTAGCTGAGCCGTCGGAAGTTAGCTACGGAAGGCGTTGCGCGAGTAGAGCGTTGAAGCGCTCGGCGTGTTCTTCCTGCGGCATCATGCGGCAGCGGTCGAAGACTTCGAGGCGCGCGCGCGGGTTGAGGCGGAGCAACAGTCCGGCCTGCTCGATTGGGTTGGTCGTGTCCTGCCGTCCCCACGCGAGCGTGACCGGCTGGCCGAGGCGCGCGAAGGGTTCTCGCATGTCCGTGTTGAGATAGCCGGAGAGGAAGGCGGTCGCGGCGTGCTGAGCGCCGGGCAGGTGGCTGACGGCGTAGTAGTGCGCGACGACGCGTGGTGTTGCGAGGCGTCGGTCGTAGAAGAGTTGTTCGCGCGCGTAGTCGCGCACGCCTCGCTCGCTCGTCACAGCGTTGTAGAAGGACGTGCCGAGCACGGGCGAGTGAAGCAGTCCGTAGAAGGCCGCGCCCGTCATGCCGGGACGCGCGCTCAGGTTGTCGGTTCCGGTCGGCGAGATGAGGACGAGTGAATCAATCAGTTCGGGCCGCTCGTCTGCGACTCTCACGGCGAATGCCGCCGAGAGCGTGTGCGCGACGACGCAAGCGGGCCGTCCGACGACTTCGCGCAGGAAGTCCGCGATGAGTTCGGCGTAGAGGTCTGAAGAGTATGGCGCGTTCGCGGGCTTGTCGGAGTAGCCGAAGCCAAGCAGGTCAACGGCGTAGGTTCTAAACTCGCGCGAGAGCGGCAGGAAGTTTCGCCGCCACATGAACGCGCGCGCGCCCGCGCCGATGCCGTGGACAAAGAGGACGGGCGGCGCATCTTCCGCGCCCGCGTGCCGGTAGAAGATATGCCCGTGCTTCCAACTGTACGTGCCCGCCTCGCCGCCGAGCGCGCCCGTCTCCGGCTCCGGCACGTCGCGCGCCACCGCCGCGTTGACAGCCGCCAGCGCCGCCACGCCAGCGCCGCCCGCGATCAGCCCCTTCCAGAAGTTGCGAAGCTTTCCCATTCAAAAGCAGTAACGAGTGACAAGGCGGCGAGCGGCAAGAGACAAGTTGAAGAACTTGCCTTCGGCTCGCCGCTCGCCGCTTGTCATCGCTTTAGATGAACGCGAAGTCGAACTGCTCCTGATGGACGTGCTCGTCGCCGGTGATATCAACGCCGCCGAGGTAGTCTTCGATCTCCGTGAGCACGTCGCGCTCGGTCGTCCGCAGCGCGCGCGCGACTTCCGGGTTAACGCGAAGCGTCGTCTGCTTGAAGTGCTCGCCGTCGTTCGAGCGCGCGAGCCTGCGCGCCTCTTCGAGCACCTCGTAGCAGACCGTCTGAGGTGACTTCACAAGCCCCGCGCCCGTGCAGTACGGGCAGGGACTACAAAGCGTGCGCTCCAAGGATTGCTTCACGCGCTTGCGCGTCATGATGACCAGTCCGAAGTCGTTGAAGGAGAGAACCTTCGTCGGCGACTTGTCCTGACGCAGAGCGTCCTGAAGAGTTTGGAGCACTCGCGCGCGGTTGCGCCGTTCCTCCATGTCGATGAGGTCGAGGACGATGATGCCGCCGAGGTCGCGCAGGCGAACCTGACGCGCGATCTCCTCGACCGCCTCCATGTTCGTACGCGTGATCGTGTCTTCGAGCCGCGAGCCGCCGCGACCGACGAACTTGCCCGTGTTCACGTCAATCGCGACGAGCGCCTCGGTCTGGTTGATGACGAGGTAGCCGCCCGACTTCAGCCAGACGCGCGGCTTGATGGCCTTATCAATCTCGGCCTGCACGCCGTAGGCTTCGAGTATCGGCTCTTCGCGCGTGTGCAGCTTGACGCGGTTGACGAGGCGGGGCTGGATGCGGTTGATGAACTCGACTATTTCGAGATACTCCTCCTCGCTGTCGCAGCGTATCGCCGTGAAGTCGTCGGAGAGTTGGTCTCGGAGAAGTCGCTGCACGAGGTCGAGGTCTTTGTGCGCGAGCGCGGGCGCTTTGACGCGCTCGGCGCTCTTGCGTATGTCGCGCCAAGTCCGTATCAGGTAGCGCGCATCGTCGCGAAGGTCTTGCTCGCTGATGCCTACGCCCGCCGTGCGAACGATGAAGCCGCCCGAAGGAACATCTTCCTCGCGGACGATTGCCTGTATCAGCTTGCGCAGGCGCACGCGCTCCTGATCCGATTCGATCTTGCGCGAGACGCCGACGTGCTCGATGGTCGGCATGTAAACGAGAAAGCGTCCGGGCAGAGCGATGTGCGAAGTGATGCGCGCGCCCTTTTGCGCGATTGGCTCTTTCGCGATCTGTACGATGATCTCCTGCCCTTCGCGCAGGAGGTCTGTGATCGTCGGCTGGCGTTCCCTTCGACCGCGCCCGCTGCCCTCGCGCTGACCCCGACTGCTGTCGCGCCCGCCTTCACGACCGCCGCCCTCGCGTCCCCCTTCGCGTCCACTTTCACGACCTGACTCGCGAACGCCTTCGCTGCGACCACGCCCGCCTTCTCGCTCGCGCCCGCGCCCGCCGCGCTCGCGCGAGCCGCCCGCGCGCGAAGGGGAAGGCTGTTGTTGATGCTGCGCCGGTTGTGGTTGGACTTGCGGGGGGGCAACCGTTTCCACAATCTCGACCGGAGCATACGGAGCATCTTCCGTGATGACTTCGGCCTCGCCGTTCTGACCGTTCGCGTGCGGCTCTTCGGAAGGCTTGCCGCCCGGCTTGCGTCGTCTTCGGCCTCCGCGGCGCGCGAACTCTCCGCGCGGCGCGCGCCCTGTGACGCTCGCCTCCGCGTCTTCGAGTCCGGCCTGCTCGCCCTCCGTCTTCTTGCCGCGCTTCGAGCCGCCCTTCGACGCGGACTTCGTCGAGCTTTTCGCCGCGGACTTCTTCGACGCAGACTTCGACGCGCTCTTCTTCGACGCGCCTTCGGACTTCGCAGCGCCCTTCTTCGACGACTTCTTCGACGAAGCGCGCGGCGCGCCCCTGCCGCTCTTCTGCGACGCGGGCATCGCCGCGCCCTCGACGGCCTTCTCGTCGTCGCTCACGCGCTCGAACGGTTTCGCGGTCGCGAAGGCGTCCTCGCCCTCGGCCTCTTCGACGAGTCCCGCGACCGACGCCGCAACTTCCGGCTGCACCGAACGCAGCCGCTCCACCGTCTCGACCGCGTCGCTGTCAACGATCCGCTCGAAGCCCACGCCGCCCGTGCCTTCGGAGCCGAGCAGCGAGCCGACTTCCGCGTTCGTCGTCGCCTCCATGTCGAACTCGACTGCACGAGTCTGATCCGACAGACGCTCCTGCAAACGCGCGTCCTTGAACATCGAGCCGTTCTCGGCTGCATACTCTTCCTCGTCAACGACGCGCTGGAACGAATCGTCAGACGCGACGAACGGCGTCGTAACGTCTGTGAACTCCTGAGCCTCCGAATCCTCGCGCAGCGAGACGCCCGGCGGCACTTCGCCCGTCGCGGACTCCGGCATCTCCGCTCCTGCGCGCTCACCTCGGCGACGTTTGCGACGGCGGCGACCGCCGGCCTCCTCCGCTTCCTGCGGCTCCTGCGCCGGTTGAGCGGGCGCAGCGGAAGGCTCGTCCGAAACCTGTTCGAGCGCCGAAACCTGTTCGAGCGCCGCGCGCGGCTCGTCCTCTGCGGCCTCTTCAGGCTCGGCCTCGGCCTGCGCCTGCTCGGCGCTGCGCTCGCGCTCGACGCGCGCTCGCTCGATGCGCTCGGATGCGGCGCGGCGCGCGGCCTCGTCGTCCGCGCCCTCGGACTTCTTCTTATCGACGACGATGCGCTCGAACTCCTCTTCCTCGTCGAAGAAGTCCGAGACGTAGAGGAACGCGTCGCGCTCTAAGCCGATGTCAACGAAGGCCGACTGCATGCCGGGCAGCACGCGCATGACGCGCCCTTTGTAAATGTTTCCGACTATCCCCTGGCTTGCCTCGCCGCGTTCGATGTAGAACTCGGTGACGCGCCCGTTCTCGATAATCGCTATCTTCTTTTCGCGTCCGTTGACGCTCACAATCATCTCTTTCGGCATCTGTTTGAAACCGTCTCCTGTCTTCAACGTGCCGCGCGACGTGCGCCGACTGCTGCGGCGTGTGCGGGCGGTACGGTCTGTTTCGGTTGTGCACGCACGACGAGTCCGCGCGGGCGGACTCGCGGCGAGCGCGAGTGTGCGCCGGGCCGCTCCGGCCCGCGCCGCTCGGCTGGACGTGTTTTGAGTGAAAAGGTTTTATGAGGCTTTGGTTGTGTCGCCGACGCGCGCGCCGGCGGTGCGTCCTGCGCGGCGTCTGTCGCCGCCTGCATCACCCCGCGAGCCGCTCTGACGGCGGGGGAAGAGGCCCCCGCCGGGAAGCGTTGCGAACTGTTCACTGGAAACTCCGTCCGCCGTGGCCGACAGACGGGCGCGTCGGGCCGCTTCCGTCGGAGCGCGCACGCGAAGCGTCTCCGGCGCGGCGCTTCCGAAAATCATTCGGCGCGCGCGCCGCGTTCGCTTTCGACGAACGCCCCGGCCTTCGGCCTTCGCAGCCCGCGGGCTGTCGGGTCGGGGCGTTCGCACGTTTCGCGGCGCGTCGCTCCGACGACTCCGGCCCGTCCGGCCTTGCGGAAAAACATTTCAATCCGAGGGGGCCGCGCCGCTACTTGTTCGAGCGCGAGCGCGCCGCCCCTTCAAAAAAATCTTCGACCCTGTCTGTTGAAAAAGCGCGCCGGTTGTGTCGGTAAAACTTTTACGCGCCGCGCGCCGTGCCGGAAAGTTTTAAGTTCAGGCGTCAGGACAGGCACGCACAGTATAAACGAGCGCGCGCCGAAAAGGCGAGCGAAGAAGTTAAGGGTGATCAAAATCCGGCTCGTGCCTCGCCGGATGGGGACGCGCGTCCTCGTCAGTTGACGAAGCGGCGCAGGCGTATGCTGACGGCGAAGCCGATGGCGACGAAGGTCGAGAGTATCGCTGAAATCCCTGCGCTCATCAGCGGCAGAGGCACGCCGATGACGGGCAGCATCCCCAAGGCCATGCCGACGTTGATGAATATCTGGAAGGCCAGTCCGCCGACTATCGCCATGATGACGAGCATGCCCGTGCGGTCGGGCGCACGGCGCGCGCCGTGTATGAGCTTCGTCATGAGCACGGCGTAGGCCAGAAGCAGGAGCACGCACCCGACGAAGCCCGTGTTCTCGGCTGTGACGGCGAAGATGAAGTCGGTGTGCGGCTCGGGCAGGAACTTGAGCTTGCTCTGCGAGGCGTCGCCCTTCGTCGCCGAGCCTGTGACGCCGCCCTTGCCGACCGTGACGATTGACTGCCACGTGTGATAGCCGAAGCCGCGTCGATCTGCGTTCTCAGGGTCGAGGATGACGTTGATGCGCTCCTGCTGGTAAGGCTTGATCAGCCCCGTGTGCGTGCCGACGTACCACATTCCGGGAACAGACGCCGTGCCGAGGACGAGCGCCGCGAGGACGAGCCACATCCTGACGGACGAGAGAAAGAGCACGACGGCGAGTAGAGGGAAGTACGTGATCGACTGCCCCGCGTCCGGCTCCAGCATGATGAGTCCGACGGGGAGCGCAAGAATACCGCAGCCCACGACAATCTCCTTGATCGTGAGCGCGGAGCTTCGCGTTCTGCCGAAGTAGCGCGCGAGCATGAGCACCGTCGGTATCTTCATGAACTCCGACGGCTGGAACTGGCCGAGTCCGGGGACGCCTATCCAGCAGCGCTGGCCGTTGATCTTCAACCCGACGTGCGGAATGAGCACGACGACCAGCAGCGCCAGCCCGAAGATGTAGAACGCGGGCGCAATGTGTACGAGCTTGCGATAGTCAGTGAAGGCGACCGCGAGCATCACGACGAGCGAAACGGCCAGCCCGATGATCTGCTTCTTCCAGAAAGGCGCGTCGGGCTGCGCGTTGAAGATCATCCAAGTGCCGAACACGGAGATCGCGATTGCCAGCAGCGTGAGCAGCCAGTCGAAGTCGCGCAGTCGTCGTTTTTCCAGTATTGCTACCACGGTTCAAAGCTCAAAGTTCAAAGTCCGAGGCCACAGCATTTAATTTTGAGTCTTGGGACTATTTTTTGCCGTCTCCGCCGAGTGGTCGGCGAGTTCCGGGTGCGCTTTCGCCAGATACGCCTCGTAAATGTTGTGGACGGCGGGCGCGGCGAACTTGCCGCCGAAGCCGACGTTTTCGATGAGCGCGATCATGGAGATTTCGGGTTTGAAGGCCGGGGCGTAGGAGACGAACCATGAGTGATCCTTGTTCTTGCCTGTGTCCTTGCCGAGTCCGACGACCTGCGCCGTGCCGGTCTTGCCCGCCACGTCGAAGCCGTTGATGCGCGTCGCCGTGCCCGTGCCCGCCTCGTTGACGACCGCCCACATCCCGTCAACGACGAGGTGGTGCTGGTCTTCGGGTATGTTGATTATCTTCGGCTCGGGCTGCTCGAAGGTGCGGCGCGGGCGCGCGGGGAATGGCCCGACCTCACCGACGGGACGCGCTTCGAGCAGAAGGTGCGGCACGTAGAGCCGACCGCCGTTGGCAATCGCCGAGTGCGCGCGCAGCGATGCCAGCGGCGTGACGAAGTCGTAAACCTGACCGAACGAGGCATAGACCGTGTCAATGTCTCGCCACTCGGAGTCGCGCGGGTTGAAGCGCGCCTTGAACTCGCGCGAGGGCGTCCAACTCACAAGCTCGTGTGGAAGGTCAACGCCCGTGCGCTTGTTGAGGTCGAACTCGTCAACCATCTGTTCGATGCCGTCGAGTCCCATCTTGAGACCGAGACGGTAGAAGTATGCGTCGCACGAAACCCGTATCGCCGTGCGCAGGTCGGGCGCGCCGTGGCTGCCCATGCAGCGCGTGAACTTGTTGCCGATGGTGATGCCGCCGCCGCACACGAGGTGCGAGTTCTTCAGGGTGATCGCGCCCTGCTGTAGCCCCGCGGTCGCCATCAGAGGCTTCCATGTCGAGCCGGGCGGATAGCGCCCGCGGATGGCGCGGTTGAAGAGCGGGGTGAGCGGGTCACGAAGTAAGGCGTTTGCCTCCTTGCGGCCTTCGGGCGTCGAGATGCGCTGCGAGAAGAGATTCGGGTCGAAGGTCGGATAGCTCGCCATCGCGAGAATCTCGCCGTTCTGCGGGTTCATCACGACGATGACGCCGCGCTTGGTCGGCGAGTTCCTCAACTGCTCTTCGGCTGCGAGTTGCAAATCGAGGTCAACGGTCGTGACCAAATCCTGACCGGGCTGCGGCGCGACGACGGCCAAGTCGCGCTGTATGCGTCCGCGGCTGTCAACCTCGACCTCGCGGTATCCGTCCTTGCCGCGCAGGTATCGGTCGTAGGTCGCCTCCAATCCCTCCTGCCCGACGATGTCGCCGGAGTGATAGGGGTTCTCGGCGTAGTCTTTGAACTTGTCCTGCTTGAGTTGTTCGGGGCTTATCTCGCCGACGTAGCCGAGCACGTGCGCGAGCACTCCGCCTTCCGGGTAGCGACGCTGCGGCTGCTCGCGGACTATGAGCATCGGGAGTTCGAGCGTGTGCGCCTCGACCCAAGCGATGTCGGCGGGCGTAGCGCCCTCCTTGACCGTCACCTCCTCGAAGGCGGCCTGATGTCCCGCCTGCTCGAAGTGCTCGCGCAGGATGTCGGGCGCAACGTCGAGTCCCTGCGACAGAGGCTCGACGAGCGCGCCCAAATCCTTGCCCTTCATGTCCTCGCCGGAGAGGATGATGTTGTAGGTCGAGCGCGAATCGACGAGGAGTTTGCCGTTGCGGTCGAATATCGCGCCGCGCGAAGCCGGGATGCGCAAGCGGCGGACGCGCTGATTCTCCGCCCGCTCGGCGTAGTAGTCGCCGTTGACGACCTGCAAATAGTAGAGGCGCACGCCGAGCACGGCGAGAATGGCGATGACAAGGCCGTGGATGATCGCCATCCGGGCCTTCAGGTTCTGTGTCTCGTCCTCGAATTTCATGTCGGCCAGTTTTCAGTTTTCAGTTTCCGGTTTTCAGTTTGATGTCCGCGCGACGTGAAAGGTTCAGCGACGATTCACGAATCAAAGACGCTTAAAACTGAAAGCCGAAAACTGAAAACCGCCTTTCAATATTTTCTTCTCGTCAGTCCGCGGCGCGCAATCCTCCGGCGGAAGGCGAAGGCGCGTCGGCGTTGCAAGCCCGGCGAGCCGCGAAAGAGCAGGTCGAGCACGAACGCTACGACCGTGCCCGCGACCGTCGTCCAGATAACGTGATAGGCGAACGTCTCGGCAATCGTGCCGCCCACGGGGTCGCCCGGCGGCTGGCCGAGCAGTTGATGGAGCAGAAGGTAAACGACCGTCTGAAAGGCCGCCGCGCCCGCCATCACCGGGATGCGCAGCAGCGTGTTGTCAATCATCACGCGCGTCACGAGCGCCGCCAGAAGGTAGGCCGTCAGCGTCATCGAAAACCCGTTCGCGCCGAGCAGTCCCCCCGAAAGGATGTCCGAGCCGAGTCCCGCCACCGTCCCGACGACGACGGCCATCACGGCGTCGCGCTGCAACGCGAAATAGACGACGACGACGAGCGGCAGGTCGGCGTAAACAAGCGGCGGCCAGAGCGCGCGCAGACTCGATTGCAGTACGACGGCCAGCCCGACGCAGACCGCGAGTTTCAACTTCATAAAAACAGTGATGAGTGATGAGTGATGAGTGATAAGACAGAAGTTTTTATCTCATCACTTATCACTCATCACTTCGCTTTTCCCTTGTCAACGTTCGGCAGTGTCTTCTCCGGCGCGGTTCGCTGCGGCGCGCGGTAGTTGAGGACTGCCACCTCCTGAAGCGAATCGAGCCGCGCGCCGGGGCGGACGTAAATCGTGTGCGGCGTGGTCGTCGTGCCCTGCTTGACCTCGACGACCGTGCCGACGCTGAGTCCCGGCGGGTAGATTTTGTCCTGACCCGTCGTGACCACGTAGTCGCCGACGTTCACCGTCTCAAGCCCCGATACGTAGCGCATCTCAAGCAGCCCGTTCTTGCCAAAGCCGCGCACCGAGCCGATTGCGTTCGACGCTCCCAACTGCCCGACGACCGCGCCCGCGGCGGAGCGCTCGTCGGTGAGAAGCATCACCTGAGACGACACGGGGCCGACGCCGACCACTCGACCGACGATGCCTTCGGGCGTGACGACCGGCATGTCGAGGTCAACGCCGTCGAGCGTGCCGCGGTTGATGATGAGCGAGTTGAACCAGACCGAAGGGTCGCGCGCGACGACTCGCGCAGGGATGGGCTTGTAGGAAACGTCCTTCGTGAAGTCGAGCAGTTTTTTAAGCCGCTCGTTCTCGTCGAGCGCGGCCTCGGCGTCGCGCATCTTTGTCTCGGCCTCGGCGAGCCGTTGCCTTAGAACCTGATTCTCGTCCCGCGCGTTCCGCATCTCCCAGATGCCGCGGAAGAATCCTAGCCCCGCGCCGCCCACCCCGGTCGTCGCGCGCTGAAGCGGCGAGACGGCGGACTGCGCCCAAGCCTTCACGACCGGCTGCTCGGTGCCGGCCACCTTCGCGTCCCAACTCATCAGGCCGAAATTGAGCGCGAGCAGCACGAGCAGCCAGAGCGGCGCTCTCTGCCTGATCTCCTTCTGCGTGCTCCGAACCATTCTTCATGAGTGATGAGTGATGAGTGATGAGTGATGAGTCAAAGGCTTTATGCTTTCAACTCATCACTCATCACTCATCACTCATCACTTCCTTCTACATTCCGCTCGTCAGATTGTTGTCCCAACGGACTCGCTTGAGGAGGTCGAAGTCGGAGAGCATCTTGCCCGCGCCGAGCACGACCGACGAGAGCGGGTCGTCGGCGATAGAAACCGGAAGCCCCGTCTCAATCGAGAGTCGCTTGTCGAGATTCTTCAACAGAGCGCCCCCGCCCGTCAGCACGATGCCGCGCTCGACGATGTCCGCCGAAAGCTCCGGCGGCGTGCGCTCCAATGCGACGCGCACGGCGTTGACAATCGTGGCTACCGAGTCCGAGAGCGCCTCGCGAACCTCGTCGTCGGTGATGGTGATCGTTTTGGGTATGCCCTCGATGAGGTTGCGGCCCCGCACGTCCATCGAGAGCGGCTCGTCGAGAGGGAAGCCCGATCCGAGTTGAATCTTGATGGCCTCGGCGGTTCGCTCGCCGATGAGCAGGTTGTACTTGCGCTTGATGTACTGTGTGATGGCCTCGTCCATCTCGTTTCCGGCGACGCGCACGGCGCGCGAATAGACTATTCCGGAAAGAGAGATGACGGCGATGTCGGTTGTGCCGCCGCCGATGTCAACGATCATGTTGCCGTGCGGCTCGGTGATGGGAAGTCCTGCGCCGATTGCGGCGCACATCGCCTCTTCGACGAGATAGACCTCGCTCGCCTTCGCGCGGTAGGCCGAGTCTTCGACGGCGCGGCGCTCGACCTGCGTGATCTCGGAGGGGATGCCGATGACGACGCGCGGGCTGACCCACGTCTTGCCGTTGTGCGCTTTGCGGATGAAGTGCTGGAGCATCTTCTCCGTGACTTCAAAGTTCGCGATGACGCCATCCTTCATCGGTCGGATGGCGACGATGTTGCCGGGCGTGCGGCCCAGCATCTCCTTCGCCTCCTTGCCGACGGCCTCGGGCGTGTTTGTGACTTTGTTGATGGCGACGATTGAAGGCTCCGAGACGACGATGCCGCGACCCTTCGCGTAAACGAGCGTGTTGGCGGTGCCGAGATCAATGGCGAGGTCGCTTGAAAAAAGGCTGAAGAGTGACTTGAATGCCATTCGTTACTGTTTCCGCACCTCTTGCTTAGTTAATTCGCCCGGAGCCTGAAGAGGGAACACACCTGACAAAACCGCCCGCCGTGCAAGCCCTTCGGGGATGCACTCCGGGCGTCCCTGCCCCTTAGTTTCGCTCCGCGGCGTGGAACGAAACTACAAAGATACAACGAACGGGGCGAGAACGCTAACCGCGAAAACCCTTGACGGTTGGCTCTGGAAAAGCCTTCTGACTCGCGGCAGGGATGTTTCTTCGAGCGGGGGGGTGCCTTCCGGCTAGTTCATTGAATGCTTTACAGCATGAGGGCGTAAATGTCCACAATTTTTTTCGTCGGCTCGAAAAAATTTTTATCAAGCGCCCTGAGCGGTCTCCGCGGCGAAGCGGACGCAGTTCTTGCGCGCGGCCTTGGCCTCGTACATCGCGGTGTCGGCGGCGGCGATTAGCTGCTGCGGCGACTGCGCGTTGGCGGGGAACGAGGCGACGCCGAAAGAGGCCGTGAGTTGAAGCCGAAGGTTGCGACCGCCGGTGAAGGCGTGCGCGGCGATGCGCTCGCGGACGCGCTCGGCGACAAGGAGTCCCATGTCCATGTCGGTTTCGGGGAGGACGACGACGAACTCGTCGCCGCCGTAGCGCGCGACAACGTCGGTGTCGCGCACGGAGGCGAGAATGACCGCGGCCATCTCCATCAAAACGTGCGAGCCGACGAGGTGGCCGTGGCGGTCGTTGACCTGCTTGAAGTCGTCGAGGTCGAGAAAGAAGGCCGAGACGAGCGAGCCGTAGCGCCGCGCGCGTTTCAGTTCCGTGACGAGGTACTGGCGGAGGTGGCGCGCGTTGTGGAGCTTCGTCAGGTCGTCGGTCTGCGAGAGCCGCTCGGCCTCCGCGATGCGCGCAGAGTTCGAGAGCGCGGCTGCGAGCGGGAGCGCGAGCGCCGAGAGAAGGGAAACGTCCGTCTTCGTGAACGGGTGCGAGGGCGCGCCCTCGCGCACGGCTTCGAGCACGCCGGAGACGCGCTCGCCGGAGACGAGCGGGACGGCGACGACGTGGCGCTCACCTTCTTTGCGTCGCAGCGGCTCGGCGCTCGCGGCAGCCGCGCGCGCGGCCTTCGACTCCGAGCCTGCGAGCGAGAGAGCGTCGCCTAGAAGCGCTCTACGCCAGTCCGTGTCGGGCGCGAACCGCTCGCTCTCGGTCAGGCCGCGCACGGCCAGAGGCTCGAACGGAGAGGCGGCCAGCGGCCCCGTGTCGCCGACGAGGTAGAGCGTCCAGCGGTCTGCCCGGACGAGCGCGGCGAGTCCGGCGAGAGCGGCTGAAGCGGCTCCGTTCTGATCCGCGGCGAGGTGGAGCGAGGCGACGACCTCGAAGGCCGCGCGCAGCCGCCCGACGCTCAGATGTTCCGGAAGTAGAAGGCTCGCGGGCGCGATGTCGTTCGACGCCTCGTTCGGCTTGTCTTCTTCCGTGCCGCGTTCCTCGACTTCGCGCAGGAGCGCAGAGAGTTGCGCCGACTCGTCGGCGACGGCATGAAAGCCGAGCCGCTTGAGCGTCGCCTCGTCGAAGCGTTGCGCGGGACGCTTGCCGTGTTCGACGGCGTCGCGCCGGCAGGCGACGAGCGGCACGCCTGGCCATGCGGACGCGGCGCGCGCGGCCCTCGCGTGCAGGTCGGCAAGCTCCGCGTTCGATTCGATGTCGAACAGGACGGCCAGCGGCTCGGCCTCAAGCTCGGCGCGGACGCGCTCGGCGTCCGATTCGTGCGACTGCGCGCCGGCATCGACGGACGCGGCGTACACGCCCGCCTCGCGCAGAGCCGTCACAAGCCCGTGCCCCTCCTGCGTGCACTCGACACCGCCGAGGAGAATAACGTACTTCATAAAAGTGATGAGTGATGAGTGATGAGTGATGAGTGAAAGAGTTTTTAACTCGTCACTCATCACTCATCACTTATTACTTTCTTCTCATCCTCCCGGCGGTAGCTGGAACTTGGAAGAGCCGCGGTTGCCCTGCGTGTCGGCGGATTCGAGCGTGATGTCGCGCGCGCCGCGGGGCGCGTTGATCTGTAGCTGGAAGCTGCCGCCGCGGTCTGCGAGCGTTTCGCGGCCCGCGCAGCGGACGGTGTTGCCTGCTTGCGTCCGACCGCGGACGACGTAGATTTGACCCGCGACGTACTCGATCTGAACGTCCGCGAAGCCTATCGCTTCGCCCGTGCCCCCGCCGCCGACGACGACGAACTTCTGCGGGTCGCTCCAGTCCGAAGCCTGCCCGGACTGCGCGACGGCGAGCACGCGCCAGAAGTAGTTGCCCTGCCGGAGGTCGTCAACGGTGAAGTCTGTGGCCTGAAGCTGGTCGCGCTCGATGAGCATCCCTGCGGGGACGAAGAATGGCGAGGTCGCGACCTCGACGCGGTAGTGCGCGGGGCTTCCGCTCGCGGGCTTCTGCCATTTGAGCGAGACCGATGTCGAGCCGCCGTTGCGCGCTGCGATCTGTTCGAGGTTGTGCGGCGCGACGGGCGCGGGGACGGCGAGAAGCTTCTCCTTCTGCGCGATGCTGCCCTGCTGGTTGACGGCGACATAGTCGCCGCCGCGCATCGTCGTCACCTGCCCGTCGCTCGTGCTCGTCTCGACCGCGCCCTGCGCGACGCTGATGTCTTCGGTCTTGTCCTCGCGGACGTGGAAGCTTGCTTCCGTCTCAGGCGCGACGCGGCTCTCGGTCAGGCGTGTGCCGACGACGTTCTGCGCGCCCTCGGTCTGCTGGTCGGTGCGGACGTTGATCTGCCCGCTCTCGACGGCGACGCGAACCTTCGTGCTCTTGCCGTTCTCGGCTGCGGTGTTCTCGGCGATGGTGACGACCGAGTTCGGCTTGACGATGAGGTTCGAGCCGTCGGCGAGCGTGATGCGCGCGCGCCCGTCCTCCTGCGTCTCTACGATGTCGCCGGGGAAGAGGCTCGTGTCGGCACGCGCCTGCAAGGTCTCGCGCGTGTTTGCGCGCACCACACGGACGCCGCCTTCGAGCGAGACGAATCGCGCGCCCGTCGGCCCGACGATTGACGGCGCACCCTTGAACGGGTTGCCGTAAACCCAGACGTAGAGACCCGCGCCCGCCGCGAAGACCGCGAGCACGGCGAGGAAGACGGCGATGTAGATAAAGCGCTTCTGGACGACCCACCACTCAACGTCGAAGCGGCTGACTCTGGTGACCATATCTTCGGACTTTCCGCCTGAGATTGCGTGAAGCCTTCTGTGGCTTTGCAGGCTTAAAAGGGGCGTGCGCCTTTCTTCGTGCCGCTCGTTTTTTTTGAGGTGGCGGCGCGTGGCACCGGATGCGGAGGGCTTTGAAAGCCGCCCCCGACGGCAGCGCCCTTCGGGCGAACTGCCACATAACAAAATTAACAAAGGCAAAAGGCAAAAAGCAAGAGTTGATTACGGCACGGATGCGAATGACGGCGGACGCCCTCGCCTTCGCGCCCGTTTGCCTTCAATTTTCGCCTTTCACCTCTCGGATTTCGCCTCCGGCAGACCGCGCTCGTCGCCGCCCAAGCGTCCCTCGTCGTCGTCGAACGGGCAATTGAAGCCTTCCGGCAGTTCCACCTCGACCTGTTGCTCGGGCCTGACGGGCCAGTAGAGCGAGGCAGCGACAGAGCAGAGCAGAACGACGGCGACTACGCCGAGCGAGCCTGCGATAACCTCGTCTTTGCTCAGGCCGAAGTGGCTGACGACGAACCCTTCGGCCAGCATCTTGACGCCGACGAATGCGAGCACAACGGCGAGTCCGACCTTGAGGTAGTGAAACTTCTCGACGACTCCGGCGAGCAGGAAATAGAGCGAGCGCAGGCCGAGTATCGCGAAGACGTTCGACGTGTAAACGATGAAAGGGTTCGTCGTGATGCCGAATATGGCGGGTATCGAGTCAACGGCGAAGACTAAATCCGAAACCTCGACGACGACGAGCACGAGCAAGAGAAGCGTCCCCATCCTGCGCCCGTCGCGAACGGTGAAGAACTTTTCGCCGTCGTAGTTTCGCGTTACGGGGACGCGCCGCGTAATGAAGCGGACGATGACGTTGTTTTCCGGGTTCTGCGCGGCCTCGTCCTGCGTGAGCATCCTGAAGCCCGTGTAGATGAGGAAGACTCCGAAGAGGTAGAGAATCCAGTGGAAGCGCTCGACGAGCGTCGCGCCCACTCCGATCATCGTCATACGCATGACGAGCGCGCCGAGCACGCCCCAGAAGAGAACCCGGTGCTGATACTTCGCAGGGACTTTGAAGTAAGAGAAGATGAGCAGAAAGACGAAGAGGTTATCAACCGAGAGCGAAAGCTCTATGACGTAGCCCGTGATGAATTCGAGTCCGGTCTGCCTGTCCGTCGTTCGGAAGACTATCCCGGCAAACGCCATCGCGAGCAGAATCCAGACGACGCTCCAGACGGTCGCCTCGCGGTACGTGATGGCGTGCGCCTTCCTGTTCAGGACGCCGAGGTCGAGCGACAGCATCAGCAGAATGAAGACGCCGAAGCCCCCCCACGCCCAGACGGAATAAACCATGCGGCAGAAAATAGCAGAGGTCACAGGCCCTATGCCAGAGGCCGTTCAAAAACCGTGTTCGGCACGGACGGCGCGCCCCGGCAGACGTTCGGCTACAGACCCTGAACCCCAGACTCTCCGGCTTCTGTATGTTTGCGCCGCGCGGCGCGAGTCCGATACAATTCGCGGTTTGCGGGAGTCGTTCGGGAATCGTCCTTCAAGGCAGCCCCGCGCATTCATCCACGAATCGTCGAGTCGAAAAATCTAAACGTCAACTTTCAGGAAGGTATCCGGCAATGCTCAAGTTTTTCAGTCGGCTGGAGAGGACGCGCGGCGTCGTCATCGTCTCCTTCGCCGTTCTCGTCGTGCTCGGCCTCGTCGTCGCGGGCTACACGCGCGGCGGCGGCAATGCGGCAATCACCAATCCTTTCAAGAGCAACGAAGCGCTCGCCAAGGTCAACGGCGACGAGGTGACGGTCGCCGACTTCTCGCTTCTCAAGAAGAAGATGGAGAACGACAACCAACTCAGCCAGTTCGGCGGCATGAGCCTCGCGCAGATGGGATACACGGACGACCGCATACTCGATCAGGCCGTCAACGCGCGCATCGCCGCGCAGGAGGCTCAGCGTCTCGGACTCGCGGCCTCGGACGAGGAGGTGCGCGACTCGATCACAAAGCAGTTCACCGACCCGACCTCCGGCGGCTTCGACGTGCAGCGTTACAAAGACTACATCGTCCGCAACTACGGCAGCGTCCCGCTCTACGAGCAGAACGTCCGCGACACGCTGGCGGCCCGAAAGCTCATGGCGTTCGTGACCGCAGGCGTGCAGGTCTCCGAACCTGAGATTAAAGAGAAGTACATGCGCGAGAACGCGTCGTTCGACCTGACATACGTCGCCGTCAACGCCGACGACCTCTCGAAAAAGCTCAACCCTTCCGACGAAGAGTTGCGCCAGTATTTCGACGCGCACAAGACGGACTATCGCTTCCAGTTCCCGCAGAAGAAGATTCGCTACCTCTTCGTCAATCAGGAGAAGGCCGGGCAGAAGATTCCCGTCTCGGACGACGAACTGAGGAAGGAGTACGACGCGCTAAGCCCGGAGAACAAGATGGCGGGCGTTAAAGTCCAGCAGATCGTTTTGAAGGTCGCCGACCCGAAACTCGATCAGGACGTTTTGACGAAGGCTTCGCAGATCGTCGCCCGCATACGCAAGGATGACCTGACGGCGAGCGAGGACGACTTTGCCAACGCGGCGCGCGGCAACTCCGAAGACCCCTCGACGGCGAAGACGGGCGGCTGGCTCCCCAGTCCCGTCAAACGCAACCCGAACAAGAAGGCCGGCGGGACGCCCGGCAACGCCGCAGACCTCTTGCAGGACACGCTCGATTGGAAAGAGGGGCAGGTCGGCGATCCCTTGAAGACCGGCAACGCCTATTACATCTTCCGGCGCGGCCCCGTCGTCCCGAAAACTTTTGAGGACGCGAAGCAGGAGATTCTCGTCTCGCTCAGAAACCGCAAGGCGTTCGGCGCGGCGCAGGCCATCGCGCAGAAAGGCGAAGACCTCCTGAAGCAGACGCACGACGTTCAGAAGGTCGCGCAGCAGCTTGCGCCCGAGGCGAACATGACGCCCGCCGAGATGGTGAAGGAAACCCCGTTCGTCCAGCCCGGCGACGACGTGCCCGGCATCGGCAGCAGCCCGCAGTTCGAGGAGGCCATACAGCCGCTCGAAGAGCCGAATCAGGTCGGCGGTCGCGTCGGCGTCAAAGACGGCTTCGCCGTTCCCATGCTCGTCGAGAAGCGCCCCGAACGCATCCCGGACTTTGAAGAGGTGAAGGACAAGGTAGCCGCAGACTTGAAGCGTTCGCGCGCGCAAGACCAACTCGAACAGACCGCGCGCGACATCGCCGCGAACGCCGGCAGCCCCGACGCGCTCAAGGCCGCGGCGGATAAGGCCGGACTCAAGGCCGAGGACGAAGAGGCGTTCAAGGTCGGGCGACCGCTCGGCAAGGCGGGCGCAGACCCCGCGCTCGACGCTGCCGTCTACGCGCTCAAGGCGGGCGAGGTGTCGAAGACGCCGGTCAAGGTCGGCGGCCAGTGGGTCGTCGTCGCGGCCAAGACACGCAAGGACGCAGACCCCGCGGACTTCGACAAGCAGCGCGAGCATCTGGTCGAGTCGGCGCTCAACGACCAGCGCGCGCAGGTCTTCGACGAGTATCTCGTCAACGCGCGCCGCCAACTCGAAGAGAAGGGGCGCATCGAAATCTACAACGACACGCTCGCCAAGCTACAGGAATCCGAGGAGCCTGCCGCGCAGCAACGACCGCCGACGCGCGGACTCCCGTTCCAACTCCCGCCGCAAGGCAAGTAAGACGGAAGTAAAAAGGCGAAAGACAAAAAGAGCTAGATAACAATAGCGCGCCTCTCATCGACGTTGATGAGAGGCGCGCTATTCATTGTTGATGATGAAAGGCGCGCTGCCTTTGACGGACGAAAGCCGTGCCCGCCGGCGTCTTCTTTTGCCTTCTAGCTTTTTACCTCGGCCTTACTTCAGAGCGCGCGCAGCAGCGCCGAGATGTCGGCCTGCGGCACGTCGAGGTGTAGTTGCACCTCGCTGCCGCGCGTCGTGATCTTCAGGCTGTTGATCGCGCCCTGCGCGAACTTGCCCTTCTCGCCCGCCATCGAGATTAGTCCGGGCGCGACCTGTCGTAGCGCGTCCGCGGTCTGGTAAAGCTGCTTCGCGTCCGACTCATTCGCGGCGCGCAGTGTTGTCGCCAACTGAATCCCCGCGGGCGTCGAATTGATCGAGCCGTAGAAGCCTCGTATGTTCGCGAGCGCGTGGTCAACGTTCGGAAGTCCCGTGTCCATCCCCGCGAACGTGCCCGCGGGGACGTTGCCTGCGAAGGCGACGAGGTTGCCGTTCGTCTGCGCCTGATTTAGAAGCGTCGGGTCAACACGCCCGCCGCGTCCCGCCGCCGCGTCAACCGCCGCGCGCACCGCCGAAGGCTCGCCGACGAGGAGCGTGTAACGGTCGAGCACGCAAATCGCCAGATCGCTCACGTGCGTCTTCAGCAGCCCGAAGAGTTTTATCCGGTCGTTGGCGGCGATGACGTAGAGGGTCTTCCCGCCGTAAATTTGCTCCGAGAGCCTGCCGCCCGCGGCGGCGCGCGTGCGCGAGACGAGAGCGCCCGCGTCGAACGCGCCGCGCGCGACGGCGACGACGCTTGAAATCTTCGCCGCGCCCGACGCGAGGCGCGTGAGACGCGCGCCGACCGCGAGCGTGTCGAACTCGCGCGCGTCAACGCCCGTACGAGACTTGAACTCGTCCACGTCGGCGTTCAACTGCGCGAGCCTCTGCGCGTCGCCCGCGAGCGCCTGCGGCGCGGCCTCGGTCAAAATCCTCTTCAGGTCTGCCGTCAGAACGGCGTCGGACGCGGGCAGCGGGACGTTGACGCGCGTGCCGCCCGGCGTTTGCGGCGCGCGGCCCGTCGGCGGCGTCTGCGCGTGCGCCGTCGAAAGCAGCGATGCGAGCGTCAGCATGATTGCCGGAGCAAAAAAAATCGTCTTCATGAATCTCTCACCAGCGGTCGAAAATTTCGGCGGCACGTTGGCCTCAAATAAAACTCGTCGGGGGTTGAACTCTCGCGGGGAAGCGCGAAGGTTCGGATGCGCGCCCCTCGGCTGCCGGTTGGCTTAAAAGCTCTTTGCGACCGGGCCGCACGAAAGAGCGCGGCACGCGGGGTCGCGCTCGTGCCCGGTCACTGCTACTGCGCGCTCGCGGTCTGCGACGACTGCAAGCGATTGCTTTCGCCGTCCGTCCAGTCGCACAAGGTCTTCCTGTCCGCGTCCGAGAGCTTGGCCGTCGGGTGTAGAAGCAGGTACGACTTGAGCGGCATGTCGCCCTTCTTGACCTGCTCGCAAATCTCTCCGAGCTTGCGCGCGGCCTTCTTCGCAGGGTAAGTGCCCCAGTCGGACATCGAGAACTCCCTGCGCCCCTCGTCAACGTGATTCTTCAGATACCATGAGACGGGCGCGACCTGGCTGTACCACGGCCAAGAGGTCTTCGACGAGTGGCAGTCGTTGCACGAGCGTTCGAGTATCGAAGAGACTTCGGGCGTCATGTGCGTGTTCGCGCTCATCGATTTGCTGTCGTCGGGCGGCGGCGTCGAGAGCGTCGGCCTGTAAGCTTGCGCGGCCACGAACAGCACGACGAGAACGATCACGACCCACTTCAAAACCTTCTTCATAGAGACTTCCTCGACAAAGACGAACACCGCGCTTCAAACGTTAACCGCCGCGGCGCACTTTGCTTCGCTTCACACGCGCTCGACCAGAAGCGCGATGCCCATCCCGCCGCTCACGCACAGCGTCGAGAGTCCGCGCCGCGCGCCGCGCCTCCGCATCTCGTAGAGAAGCGTCGTCGTGATGCGGACGCCCGTGCAGCCGATAGGGTGGCCCAATGCGATTGCGCCGCCATTGACGTTCAGGCGCTCGGCGTCGAAGCCTAGCTCCCGGTCGCAAGCGACGACCTGAGCGGCGAAGGCTTCGTTCAACTCGACGAGATCAACGCTGTCGAGCGCGAGCTTCTGACGTTCGAGCAGACGGCGCACCGCCGGCACGGGCCCGATGCCCATCACTTCGGGCGCGACGCCCGCGAACTCGTAATCGACGACGCGGGCCAGCGGCTCGACGCGCCCGCCCGAATTCTTCAAAGCCTCTTCGCCGCAGACGACGATTGCGGCAGCGCCGTCTGTGATGCCCGAAGAGTTACCCGCCGTCACCGTCCCGTCCTTCGAGAAGACCGGCGCGAGCTTCTTCAAAGCCTCAATCGTCGTGTCTGCGCGCGGGTGTTCGTCGCGCGCGAGCGTCGCGGCCTCACCCTTCCGGCCTCTGACTTCGACCGGCACGATCTCGTCATCAAAACGGCCCGACTCAAACGCTCCGGCGGCGCGTCGCTGCGAGCGCAGCGCGTACTCGTCCTGCTCCTCGCGCGTGATGCCGTACTGGCGTGCGAGGTTCTCGGCGGTCGCGCCCATGACGAGGCCGGAGAGCGGGTCGAGGAAGCCGTCGCGGTACATCCCGTCAACCAACTCGGCGTCGCCCATGCGAAGCCCGAAGCGCACGCCCTCGGCGAAGTAAGGCACGCGCGACATGACCTCGACGCCGCCCGCGAGCACTGCGCTCGCGCGACCAAGCACGACCGCCTGCGCCGCGAGGATGATTGCTTTCAATCCCGAACCGCACGCCTGATTTATCGTCGAGGCCGGGACTGATTCGGGAACGCCCGCGCGGTAAGCGATCTGCCGACCGACGTTCGGCCCTGCGCCCGCCTGACGCGCGCAACCCCAGACGACCTCCTGAACTTCATTCGTCTGAAGTCCGGCGCGCTTCAAACTCTCAGCCGCCGCGCGCGCGCCCAACTCAGCCGGAGTCTGTCCGGCCAGCGCGCCGCCGTAGCGACCTATCGGAGTCCGCACCGCGCCCGCAAGGTAAACGTTGCTCATCACGCACCACAAAAACCGACTCGATTGTTGCTCACGAAAAAGCTCATTCGATGTTAGCATACGCGCTCGCGCGCGTGCGAACGCACGCCGATTGTCTCGCACGAACAGTCGAGTTCTGAGATGAAGCGCCTCACGAACACCGAAGAAGTCGAAGAGGCTCGTCGCCGCATCGCGGAGTTGCTCGCGTCGCGCGGCGAGTGGTTCGTGCGCGAGAGTCGGGAGGGCGCGCCGGTCGAATTGCGTCGAGGCGAATGGGAGTTGGGCGCGTCGGCTGGAGCGCTCGCGCTCTCGTATTGGGGCGAGTCGGACGGGCGCGTCTGGCGCGTCGCGGCATGGTCGGCGGAGGGCGGGCGCGTCTTGCTCGAAGCGTCGCGGAGGATGGGCGCTGTGCGGGCGCGTCTCGAACTCACGCCGCGCGCGAGCGTCGCGTCGGCTCGCGAGGCCGTGGCGGAGGCCCGGCGCGCGGAGTGCTCTCGAATCGCGGCGCTTCTCTGCGAGACAGCGTGCGCGAAACTTGAGCAGGCGCGCGTGAGCGCGGGCGCGCGGCAGGGCGAGCCGGGGCGCTGGGCGCGCATCACTTTGCGCCGCGGGCGCGAGCGTGTTGCCGCGACTGCTCCGGTCGTCGTAGCGGGCGCGGAAGTCGCCGAGAGCTTTCTCGCGTCGGCGCTGCTCTGGCACGCACGCCTCGGAGAAAAGTCGCGCACGTCGAACGCACGAAGGCCACAAGGTTCGACGGGCGCGACGAAGCTCTGGCTTGTCGCGCCGCCGAAACTCGCGTCGGCGCTCGCCGAGCGTCTGCCCTTGCTGCGCGAGGGATTGCGCGCAGTCGTCTCGCTCTTTGAAGTTGACGAAGAGCGAAGCTCTTTGACTCAACTCCGCGCGCACGCGCTCGAAGAGTCTTTGTGCGCGCACGCGCCGCGCGTGTTCCGCACGGCGGAAGACACTCGAAGCGAACTCGTCGAAAGCATCGTCGCGCTCGCGCCCGGAGAGATTGACGTTGTGCGCGCTCGGCGCGGCGAGACTCTGCGCTTCCGTGGCTTGCCGTTTGCGCGCGTGCGGCGTGTCGTGGGTCGCGAGCACCTCTGGTTCGGCGTCGAGGGCACGCCGCGTCGCGCGCCGCTCAAAGAAGGTACGCAACGACGCGCGCCGCTCGACGTGGCGAGCGCGCCGGACTTGCTCAAGCTGGTCGAAGAGTTGAAGGAGCACAGACGCTCGGACGCGCCCGACCGAAGGCACGCGCTCTACCGCGCCGCGCCCGAAGCGTGGCTCGAATCAATCCTTCGGCGCGACATCACACGGCTCGATCCGGGTCTGCGCCTCGCGCCGCTGCACGCGCAGTTCCGCGCGTCGCGAGAGGACGCGGCGGCGGCGCGTCCCGTTGACCTTCTCGCCTTGCGGCGCGACGGTCGCCTCGTCGTCGTCGAGTTGAAGGTCGCGGAGGACGCGGCGCTCGCGCTTCAGGGCGCGGACTACTGGCGTCGCATCGAGGCGCACCGGCGGGCGGGCGACATCGAACGCGCGCGCCTGTTCGGCGACGCGGAGATCGCGTGCGAGCCGCCGCTCGTCTATCTCGTCGCGCCGATGCTCCGCTTTCACCGCTCGTTCGCGGCGCTCGCGCGATGCGTCGCGCCGGAGATCGAGATGTACCGCTTCGATTTGGGCGAGGACTGGCGCGCGTGCGTCCGCGTAGTGCGCCGCTGCGAGTTGAAGTAGATGACGGCGGAAACGCAGTTCGTGCCGGTCGCCGTCTCGTGCTTTTTTCGTCGCGCGCTTCCTTCGCCCGCGACGACTAAGTAAGTTAGTATTGCGGAAATTAAAGAAGCGGTGCGTGGAATGATCGGAAGGCAGGGCCGATACGACGGCTTGAGACGGCGCGCGTTCGCGCGACCGGCGGGTCGAAGGTCTGGAGTGTCGTGGGCACATCAACGCTGAGTCTCATTATGTTTGCGGCGTCGGGCGGCGGGAATGACGCGGGCGCGAGCGAGCACGCCGTCACGATCTTTATCGTCGAGGTCGCGCTGATGCTTCTGGTCGGCAGGCTGCTCGGCGAGGTGATGCAACGCATGGGGCAGCCCGCCGTCATGGGGCAACTCGTCGCGGGCGTCCTGCTCGGCCCGTCTGTACTCGGCGCGCTCTCGCCGTCGCTCCGGCACGCGGTCTTTCCCGACAGCCCCGAACAGAAGAGGATGATCGACGCCCTCTCGCAGTTCGGCGTGCTGATGCTTCTGCTCCTGACGGGGATGGAGACAGACCTCGCGCTCGTCAACCGCATGAAGCGGACGGCCGTCTTCACTTCGCTTTCGGGGATCATCCTCCCGTTCGCGTGCGGCTTCACGCTCGGCGAGTACATCCCCGAGGCGATGCTGCCCGATCCGTCGAAGCGACTCGCGACTGCGCTCTTTCTGGCGACCGCGCTCTCGATCTCTTCGGTGAAGATAGTCGCGATGGTTATCATGGAGGTCGGGTTTCTTCGGCGCACCGTCGGGCAGATCATACTCGCCTCGGCGATACTCGACGACACAATCGGCTGGATAATCATCGCCATCATCGGCGGCATCGCGGGGCAGGGAAAGGTCAACCTTTCGGGCGTCGGCATGAGCGCGCTCGGCACAGCCGCTTTCCTTGTCTTCAGCTTCACGCTCGGACGCCGCGCGGTCGCCTACGTTATCCGCTGGACGAACGACAATCTGACGATAGACTTCGCCGTCATCACAGCGATACTCGTCCTGATGTGCGCCGCGTCTCTCGCAACGGACTTCATCGGCGTGCATACGGTGCTTGGCGCGTTCGTCGTCGGCATACTCGTCGGGCAGTCGCCGATACTCACCGGCCACATCGAGGAGCAATTGCGCGGTCTCATCGTCGCGCTCTTCATGCCCGTCTTCTTCGCGACCGCCGGACTCTCGGTTGACCTGTCGGTGCTCAGAAGCGTCCGCTTCCTCGAACTCGCGCTCGGATTCATCCTGATCGCGAGTTTCGGCAAGGTCGTCGGCTGCTACGTCGGCGGGCGGCTCGGCGGCCTCGGCAACAAGCAGTCAACCGCGCTCGCTATCGGCATGAACGCGCGCGGCTCGACCGAGGTCATCGTCGCGACCGTCGGCCTCTCGATGGGAGTGCTGACGCGCGACATCTTCACGCTCATCGTCGTGATGGCGATAACGACGACGCTGATAACGCCGCCGCTTTTGCGTTGGGCGCTCTCGCGCATCCCGCCGACGGGCGAGGAGAAAGAGCGCCTTGAGCGCGAAGAGGCAGAGGCCAAAGACTTCGTGCCTTCGGTCGAGCGCCTCCTGATCGGCGTAGACAGAAGCGCGAACGGCGAGCTTGCCTCGACGCTCGCGGGCTACTTCGTCGGCACGCGCAAGGTGCTCGCGACCGTCGTCGAACTCGGCACGAACGGCCACAGGAGAAACAAGGTTCTGGGCGTTGACGACACGGACACGGGCGAGATCGTGAAGGCTTCCGCCGAGTTCGCCGCGCGGCAGATCGAGGCCGAGAAGGAGGGCAACGTCGAGTCGCCTTCAAACCTGCTTACTCAGCAGAAGGCTTCGGAGAAACACGCCGGGCCGGAGGACGCGATACTCAGCGAGGCGAAGAAGGGCTTTGACATGCTCTTCCTCGGCGTCGAGCACGCGCTCGAAGACGGCGCTGGCACGTTGAGCGCGCGCGTGGCGAAGATTCTTCAAGGCTTCGACGGCGTGACGGGCGTCGTCGTCGCGCGCGGCGACTACCCGCGCGCCGCGGGCGAAGGCGTCTTCGACATACTCGTTCCGGCGACGGGCACGGACTATTCGCGGCGCGGCGCGGAGGTCGCCGTCGCCATCGCGAAAGCCTGCAAGTGCGGCGTGACGGCGATGCACGTCTCGCGCCCTGCGGACGAGTCGGTGCTCCTGCGCCGCACGCCGCGCGGCGGGAACGACAAAGCTCTGCTCGAAGACATACGCGCGCTCGGCGAAAGGGAAGGCGTCAGGGTCAAGCGCGTAGCCCTGACGCGACCAAGCAGGGAGAGCGCAATACTGCGACGCGTGCAGAGAAGAAAGCACAACCTCGTCGTGCTCGGCGTCAAGGCTCGACCCGCGGCGGGCGACCGTCTGTTCGTCGGTCAGAGCACGGCGGCGCTCGTCGAGCAACTGCCCTGCTCCGTCCTGATAGTCATCTCCTGAAGCGGGCGTGCGTCTTGGCCGCGTCTCACTTTGATGGGACCGAATGTTTCGAGGAAGCCGGGGGCGATTAGTTCGGATCGGCGATCAGTTTGATTCGTCGGATTTCAAACGTGCATCGCCGCGGATTTCAAACGTGCGTCGCTAGGGCTTGGCCCCGGTCGCCGCCACTTCGCCGGCGGCGGCGCGGCGTGTGCTGCTCCAAGCGACCTGCTGAAAGAAACGTGACTCCGCCTCGCCCAGTGCGAACGGCTCTTCTTCCACTTTCGCGTTGATCGGGTCGAACCTGTTTCTGTCCGCTCCCGAACTGCTGATCTGACGCGTCAGCCCCGCCGGACTCCTGCCGTAGAGTGTCGAATAGATAACGCACGCGGCCAGATACGTCCCGGCTGAAGTGGGATGGCTGTCGGCGTCCTCTCTGTAAAGCGCAAGGTTCGGATCGGAGGCGAGCGCCGACTGCCATGCAGGGCCTACGGGCGCGAGCTTGGCGTCCAACTCGCGCGCGAGCATCGCGTACACTCCCGTTATCGCCGCCTGCTGTTCCGGGTGGCCGCGCGGTGCCCACGTCACGAGAAGGACGGTCTTCGCCCCGGCGAGGTCTATCTCGTGGTCGAAGAGGCTCGCGTACTTGCTCATTTCGACGGGGTCTGCGAGCGGCATGTGGCTCTGCTCCTGAAGCACGACGTAGTCCCAGGGGCCGCCCTCCCTTATCCTCTTGAGGGCGAACCCGTCGTTCCAATGCTCTTTGAGCGTCGCGCCCATCATGGCGACCGACTCGGCGTGAATCGGTTTCGCGCCGGGGTCGGAGATAGCCAACTGCTCCGTGACCCAAGGAAGGTCGTTGTAGAGCGTGTAGCTGTTGCCGACGAACAGAACCCTCAGACTGGGACGAAGAGTCGCCGCGGTGGGTCGCCTTATCGCGGCGTCGTGCGACATCACAAGCGCCATGAGGCAGATTGCCATAACGCAGGTGCGGTGTAGAATGCCGGTTCTCATAGGAAGTAAAACGAGGAAGGTAAAGCTTCAAATTCTTCGATGGGCGGATGCCGCCGGACTCCCGGACGGGGCCGGCGCGTGAGCCGGCTTTTTATTGTGGGGCATAGGTTGAAGCGGGGTCAACTCATTTCGCTTCTCGGGCGAGGCGGTCGGGCGCGGAGCCGGGTTTGAGTTCCGTGCCCGACAAGCCCGGCGAGAGTTCCGGTTCAGACGCCGAACTGCCGCAGGTGGTGATCCATGTGCAGGTATGCCCAGCGCATCCAGTCGCCTTCGATCATCTTGCCGAAGAGCGGATGCACGTTCTCTCGAAAGTCGCGTCCCGCG
The DNA here is from genome assembly GCA_035474235.1 of Pyrinomonadaceae bacterium. Taxonomy (GTDB): domain Bacteria; phylum Acidobacteriota; class Blastocatellia; order Pyrinomonadales; family Pyrinomonadaceae; genus QHXN01. Next base: position 7,384 of record DATINM010000085.1, on the reverse strand, counting down.
CGCGTGAAGTCTTCGACCAGTGATTCGAGTTCCGCAACGTCGCGCGCGAACTCGACGGGGCGAGTGCCGCCCTTCTCCTGATCAACTTCCGGCCTCGTCCTGAAGTCCTTCGGCCACTTCACAGGCACGCGCAGCGCGAACCACTTGACGAACGTCCGCGTCGCGAGCGAGCCTGCGAACACGACATCCTTCCCGCCCGTCACCCCCCTGAACGAATCGCTCAGATGACACACGGCCTGATGCGCCGTCATACGCCCCCAACGCCGCGCGCTGTCGGGCTTGAGGCTTTGAAGCCTTCGCACGATTTCGTCTTTGTCTTCTCGATTGCCTAGACTCTTCACATCTACAACTCCTGAATTTACGCTTTCAACTTCTCAAGAAACTGCTTGCGGAACTTCGCGACCTTCGGCGCGACGACGGCGCGGCAGTAGGGTTGAAAGGGATTCTTCTCGAAGTAGTTCTGGTGATAGTCCTCCGCCGGGTAGAACTCCGTGAGCGGCACGACCTCGGTGACGATGGGCGCATCCCACACTCGCGCGCTATTGAGTTCGGCGATGACCTTCTCGGCTGTCTCGCGCTGTTCGGGCGTGTGGTAGAAGACCGCGGAGCGGTACTGCGTGCCAACGTCAGCGCCCTGCCGGTTCAAGGTCGTCGGGTCGTGGATTGTGAAGAAGACTTCGAGGAGTTCGCGATAAGTCGCCTCGCGCGGGTCGAACGTTACCTGCACGACTTCGGCGTGCCCCGTAGTTCCTTCGCAGACCTGATAGTAGGTCGGGTTCGGCGCGTCGCCGCCCGCGTAGCCCGACACGACGGCGCGCACTCCGCGCAGGTCTTTGAAGACCGCCTCAAGACACCAGAAGCAACCGCCCGCAAGCGTCGCCACTTCGTTGTTCTGCTCTGTGCTCATCGTCCTGAAATTCCCTTCCGAAAGTTTCACCGCGACCGAACGGAGTTTGTTTGCGGCGACAAGTATAGTACAACGTTCGCCGCGATGTTCATCCGGCGCTCGGTTCACGTAAATATCTATCCGGCGGCGCTCGCCTGCGCGCTAAAACCTCGCAAATGACCGCCGTTTTAGGGCAAGATGTTCGCAACTTGTGACCGCACTCCGCGTATAAGAAACTTAACGCCCGGCTCACGGTTTATTAAACGGACAAACGAAGAGAGACGATGCTCGACTCGACAGAATTGGTGCAACCGACAGGTGACGGGGCAGCGGCCTCGCTCGAACCCGGTCTCTTTGCAGCCGTCTGGCAGGCCGTCCGCGGCACGCGCGCGAGCTTCGACTACACGGAAGGCTCGATAGGGCGCGCAGTTCTGCTCCTCGCAATCCCGATGGTGCTTGAGATGTTGATGGAGAGCGTCTTCGTCGTGTGCGACGTGTTCTTCGTCGGGCGTCTCGGCAAGGAGGCCGTCGCGACCGTCGGTCTGACGGAGTCAATGATGACTCTCGTCTATACGCTCGCAATCGGCTTGAGCATCGGCGCGACGGCGATGGTCGCGCGCCGCATCGGCGAGCACGACCACGAAGGCGCGGCACGCACGGCGGCGCACACGATTGCGCTCGGCCTCACAGTGTCCGTCATCATCGGAGTGGCGGGCGTCTTGCTCGCGCCGCGCCTGCTCGTAATGATGGGCGCGGAGCCGGAGGTTGTCGAGAAGGGCAGCACGTTCATGCGCGTAATGCTCGGCTGCAACGCTTCGGTCGTGATGCTGTTTCTAATCAACGCCATATTCCGAGGCGCGGGCGACGCCGCCGTGGCGATGCGCGTGCTGTGGCTTGCGAACGCCATCAACATCATCTTAGGGCCGTGTCTGATCTTCGGATTGGGGCCGTTCCCGGCGCTCGGCGTCACGGGCGCGGCCGTCGCGACTTCAATCGGGCGAGGGACGGGCGCGCTCTTCGCCTTCTCGCGTCTTTTGCGCGCGGGCGGTCGCGTGCAACTCACGCGGCGACAGCTTCGCATCGAGCCGTCGCTGATGCTCAGGCTCGCGCGTCTTTCGGCGACGGGGACGTTTCAGGTCTTCGTCGGCATGGCGAGTTGGATCGCGCTTGTGCGCATCATCGCGCGGTTCGGAAGCGCGGCGGTTGCCGGACACACGATTGGCCTTCGCATCATCCTGTTCGCGCTGCTGCCTTCGTGGGGGATGTCGAACGCGGCGGCGACGATGGTCGGGCAGTCGCTCGGCGCGGGCAAGCCGGAACGCGCCGAACGCGCAGTGTGGTGCGCGGCTCTTTACAACGTGTGCTTCCTCGGCGTCGTCGGACTCCTGTTCGTCGTCTTCGCCGGGCCGATTGTCAACATCTTCACGCACGCGGCAGCCGGGCCGGAGGTGCAGCAGTACGGCGAGGAATGCCTGCGAATCATCGCGTGCGGATTTCTGTTCTACGCCTTCGGGATGGTCTTGACGCAGAGCTTCAACGGCGCGGGCGACACATGGACGCCGACCGTCATCAACCTCTTCGTCTTCTGGCTCTGGGAGATTCCGCTCGCATACGTGCTGGCCTTTACCTTTGGGATGGGGCCGCGCGGGGTCTTCTTCGCCGTCACCGTCGCGTTCTCGACTCTCGCCGTCGTGAGCGCCTTTCTATTCAGACGCGGGCGATGGAAGACCCAAAGGGTTTAGGCCGGGTTCGGAAGGAGCGCCGGAGTGAACTTCGACAGGCTCGTCGAGCAGAAGATTCAAGAGGCGTTGAAGGCGGGCGAGTTCGACCATCTCGAAGGCGAGGGACGCCCCGTCAACCTCGACGCATACTTTTCGACGCCCGCCGAGTTGCGCGCCGCTTACGCCGTGCTGAAGAACGCGGATGTGCTGCCGCAAGAGGCACAGCTTCTGAAGGAGATAAACGAACTCAAGGCGCGGCTCGAAAGCTCGCGCGGCGAGGCCGAGCGCGAAAGCCTCAGGCGCAATGTCGGCGATCTGACGCTAAAGTACGACCTGCTGGTCGAGCGCAATCGCGGCAGGCGTCGCTCGGAGTAGACGCCTTCACGATCTTTCGCGAGCGCCGCCGCAACTCTGGCGGCGCTCGACTTTTTCGGCGTAAAATGGCCGAAAATTCGAGAAAAAGCGGTGACGCTCGGAGCAGGCCGGTATCTCCGCGGCAAGCGTGCAAATGGCAGTCGCCGCCGTGTCATCTTCTTCCGGAAGCAAAGTCCCGCCGGCTATCGCAGGCGGCTGCTGACCTGTCCACTTAATTTTTCTGAAACCTTCCAAGCGCGCGCGCCACTAACTGAGCGGTGTTAGACGATGAAGCGGCTGGCGGCCAACACGATGAGTCTGAAACTGGGCGAGCCGGGCGCGCATGCCGGGGCCTTGATGAACAGTGCGGAGGAACTGGTGGCGCGCGTCCGGGCCGGCGAAGAGGAGGCTTTCCGCCTCATCTTCGACCGCTACTCGCGTCCCGTCCTCGGCTTCATCTTTGACATGGTGAGCGAGCGCTCTCTCGCCGAAGATCTGACGCAGGAGACGTTCGTGCGCGCGTATCGAGGCTTCGACTCTCTGCGCGAAGAGGCGAGGCTCTCGACGTGGCTCTTCGCCATCGCGAAGAACGTCGCGCGCGAACACTTGCGCTCGCGCCGTCGCGACGCTTTCAACGTCGCGATTGACGGCGACGAGTCGTTCGAGCTTCACGACAAGAAGCCTTCGCCCGCGGGCCAGCTTCTCGACAAGGAATTGAACGGCGTAATCCAACGCGCGCTCGCACGGCTCGACGAAGACAAGCGACTTGTCTTCACCTTGAAAGTTTTGCAGCAGCGCAGCTACGAGGAGATCGCGGAGATCACGGGCTTCTCCGTCGGCAAGCTGAAGACCGACCTGCACCGCGCGCGCGCCGAGATGCGACGCCGCATCGGCCCGTACCTTGGGGGTGAGCAGTGATGAGATGTGAAGATTATCTCCCGCTGATCGAAGAATACTTCGACGGCGAAGCGGACGAGCGAATCGCCGAACAGATCGGCGCGCACCTCGCCACTTGCGCCGACTGCGCCGCGGTGCTCGACGCGCTCTCCTTCGAGCAGGAGATTTACGCGCGCTACGACCGGGGGCTGGAAGTAAGCCCGTCGCTCTGGTCTGGCGTCAGCGCCGAGATCAACGGCGGCGCGCAGCCACGGCCGGACACGACGCGGCAAAGTTTTCTGAGTCGCCTGCGCAACATCGTCGCCGCATCACTCGCCGCGTTCACGCTTCGTCCCGCGCTCGTCTCATCGCTCGCGCTTCTCGTCGTCTCGGTCGCGGTCGGCTCGGTGTGGCTCGCGCATCGACACGCGCCCGCGGGCGTGGCCGTCGCGACCGCGAACAAACAACAGAACGTCGTCGCGACTCCTTCTCCGACCAATCAAGTTCAGCCTGTCGAGACGGGCGGGGGCGGCGAGAGCAAAATTATTTCGGATGTGGCCGTCGCCGGGCCGGGCCCGATTGCCGAAGCCGAGGTCAAGCGCGGCGTCCCGCGTGCTTCTTCCAAACCCGTTGAAGTTGAGACGCTCGTTCCTGATGACCCGCAGAAGGCGATTGACTACAAGCCGCAGCTAGGCGCTTTGACGAAAGGCACGGTCAACATTTCCGCCGACGACCACGCGGGGCCGGACAATCCCGTCGAGATCGCCGACGTTAATTACAGACCCGACGACGCCGAGAGCGCGCCGATGCTCGACCCCGCGCAGAAGGAGTTTGCGCGCCACGTCGAGCAGACGCAGATGCTTCTGCGCTCGATAAAGAACGCGCGCGCCTCGGACGAGGGCACGGTCAACGTCTCTTACGAGCGGAAGCTCTCGCGCAGGCTGCTCGCCGAGAACGCGACGCTTCGACTCGACGCCGAGACGCGCGGCGACAAAGGCTCGAAGCAGATGCTCGACCAGATCGAGCCTTTCCTGCTCGACATCGCGAACATGAGCGACAACGCTTCGCGCGAAGAGGTGCACTCGGTCAAAGAGCGCATGAAGCGAAACGAGATCATCGCAGCTTTGCAGGTTTACTAGGAGGGCGGCGGCTGCCGAAACCGAGACTAAATTAAAGGAAGATGAAAGCCATGATGAACAACAGCACTCGAAAAAAGATGACGCGGCAGTCGCGGCCCGCGGCCTTCGCGCTCGCAGCCTTTGCGCTCGCCCTCGCCTTCGCGTTCGTGCCCGCTCGCGCCGCCGCGCAGAACAGCGAACTGCTCAACCGGCTCGTACAGTCGTCAGGCGGAAGCGGCGACGCATCGCGCGCGCTCGATCAGGGGCGCAGCCTCATCGACGCGCAGCGCTGGGCGCAGGCGGCCTCCGCCTTCGACAAGTTCATTTCGGAGTACCCTTCGGACAAAAACGTTGACGCCGCGCTCTACTGGCTCGCATACGCCTACAGCAAGCAGAACAACTTTCAGGCGGCAAACGAGGCGCTCGTGCGTCTGTTTCAGAGCTACCCACGCTCGTCCTGGGCGGGCGACGGCAAGGCTCTGAGCGTCGAGGTGATGTCGAAGCTAAACCCGAACTACCGCCCCGACGTTGACGAGGAAGGCCCGGACGACCTGACGATCATCGCGCTTCAGGCGCTCTGCGAGAACGACCGCCCGAACTGCTCTGCGCGCATCAACGAGATACTCAGGTCGAACAAGTCCGTGCACGTCAAGGAGGCGGCGATCATCCTTCTGGGTCGCTACGGCGGGACGGAAGCCGTGCCCGCGCTCATACAGTTGGCGCGCAGTGAGCCGAACGACAAGCTGCGTATGCGCGCCATCTCGGCGCTCGGCGCGACGAACGACGAGCGCGCGCTCGACGTTCTGCGCGAGATAGCGTTGGGGCCGACCTACGAGGACGAAAGCCCGACCGACTCGGCCATCCACGCGCTCGCGAATCACGACAACCCGCGCGCAGTGCAGATACTCGGCGAGGTCGCCGCGAACGGCAAGAACATGCGAGCGCGCACGCACGCAGTCGAGATCATGAGCCGCAGGCGCGGCGACAACGTCGTTGACGAACTGCTCAGGCTCTACGACGCGGTGCCCGAAGTTCAGGTCAAGAAGTATGTGCTCGCCGGACTCGCCATGCGCAAAGACCCGCGCGCACTCAGCAAGCTCGCCGACGTTGCGCGAAGCTCCGGCGACCCGCAACTGCGCCGTCAGGCGATACGCTCGATCTCGACTCGCGGCGAGGAAGAGACGCTAAACCTTCTGCTCCCGCTCTACGATTCGGAGCGCGACAGCGACCTGAAGACCGGACTGCTCGAAGCCTTCGGCCAGTATCAGGATCAGCGTGCCTACCAGAAGCTCGAACAGGTCGTGCAGAATCCGGCGGAGCCGATTGAGCGCCGCAAGATCGCGATCAGCATGCTCAGCCGGAGCAAAGACCCGCAGGTTCTCAAGTTCCTCGAAGACATGCTCAGGTAAGCCGCCCGCGCTCAAACGAAACTGGGGGCGCGTCGGATGAGTCGCGGCGCGCGGCGAGTTGAGACTCCTTCTGGCGAATCGAGTCTCCGCCCATACCGCACGCGCGCACTTCGCACGCCGCGCCCTCAGCCCATCAACCGGAAGTCGAACGGAGTGAACAGCCCGATGCGAGCAATCATCATTTTAGTCTTCATCGCGTTCGCCTGCGGCGCGGCGTCGGCGCAGCAGGAGCAGAATTTCACGCCCGCGCCGGGGGGCACGTTTCAGGCGAAGCAGGACTCGGCCACGTCGCAGGCAACAGCCGCGCATCAGGCGCGCTTCTGGACGGCCTACTCGTTCGACGTGCGTCCGGGCGTTGCCGTTGACGTTGACTTCGTGAGCGACGACGGCCACTTCACGATTCAGGGCACTTGGGACGTGTCCGACTCCGGCTTCATGATGAACTATCCCGGCATCGAGACGCACAGCCTCGGCGTCTTCGCGCTGCGCGACTCCGCGGGCCGGGTCGAGCGCGTTGACATCTACAACCTCGCGCGTCGGCACGAGTACGCGGGCTACCCCGTCTACTGGCTCGGTCGCATCGGCAACGAGGAGAGTCTGAACTTCCTGCGCGCCGTCGCCGAGTCGGCGAAGACGGAAGACCTCGCGGGCGAGGCCGTGCGCGCAATCGCGCTCCACGACGACCGTCGCGTGCCCGAAGTTCTCGAACACGTCGCGCAGACTTCCACCTTCGAGGGCGTGCGTGCGCGCGCCGTCCGTGGTTTGGGCGACCCGCCCGTGTCGGACGCGACGCGCCAGTACCTCGCGCTCGCCGCGCGCGACGAACGCGAGTCGCTCGAAGTCCGACGCGCGGCCATCTCGGCCTACGGTCGAAGCCGTGACGCACAGGCGCTTCAGTTCCTGCAAACGCTTTACTCGTCGCTCGCGAACCGCGACCTTCGACGCGCGGCGCTCGCGTCGGTCGCGCGCAACGACGACCGCGCCGCGGCCACCGCCTTCGTCGTCAAGGTCGCGACGCAG
>DATINM010000084.1:0-5719 GCA_035474235.1 Pyrinomonadaceae bacterium | reverse complement strand
GTTGCGCGCAAGCCGCGCCTCGGGCGACAGCTTGCTCTCCAGCCCTTTCTCCTCGATTGTTTTCAGGCAGGCGTCCGCGTCGGAGACAGCCTTATCTACGGCCATCAACTCTTCGATCAGTCGCGCTACTTCGGTCGAAGGGAAATCGAAGTTGACGGGTGCGCCGCTCCGCTCTAATTCACCGATCTCGCCGCGAATTCTCTCAAGCTCCAGACGCAGGCGGTCGCGCCACGAGTTGAGGTCGGAGATACTCTTCGAGCGCAGAGTCTCAGCCGCCCCAGTCGCGTCCGGCAGCTCGGTGGCTTCGAGTTCGGATTTGGCCAGAGTGCTGAGAAAGAGCGACGCGGAAAGCTTCGACTGCGCGCGCTCGATCACTTCAGTTGAAGTGAAAGGCGTGGCATGGGCGAGTAGCGCCTCCTGCTCGTCGGCGACCGCGAGTAGTTCCGCGTGTCGCTCGCGCAGGCGTTCGAGATTCTTTGACGTTTGCGTGCGTCCGGCATAAAGAGCGGAGAGCCTCGCGCTGAAGCAGTTGGCGAAGGAGCCGGGGTCTATGAGGTTATAGTCCATCTCGGCGGCGAGACGACGAATGAGCAGCGACGAGTTGATGGAGACGGCGAAACGTCTGCCGCTTCGTCGCCCGACCTCGCTGCAAAATTCATCAAAGAGTGTCATGGGAATTCCCTCCGCGATCAAGAGTTTCCATATCATCACCTACTCTCAGGCCGACGCGGGGACGGCTTGCAGATGACGAGCGCGAGAGTGTGCCGGAAGCGCGTTGACCGCCCGCGGCGATGTAGTCGCGAATCTCTTCGGCGTACTCTTGGTAAAGGCTCATCGTCTCTTCGGTGTGCGAGCCGGTTGCAAGGGCGACAAACTCCGGCCCGTTCAGGGGCCACGGCGGGGCGGTCGGAAAGCGAAAAACCCGCCCCGCAGCAACCCCGGCAAGTCGCCTCACGCCCCATTTAGACAACTCTTTAACAAATCGTGATGCTTTCGACTTCCCCTGCGTTGAAACTGCGCGCACTCGGAAAGGGGTGAAGTCATGTTCAAGTCGTTGAGCCTCGGCGGCCTGAGTTGGAAGCAACTCGCCGCGCGCGTTTACAAGGAGACGACCGAGGACAACATACTCGGCTACGCGGCGCAACTCTCCTACTATTTCCTGCTCGCGCTCTTCCCTGCGCTCCTGTTTCTCACGTCGCTGCTCGGATACTTTGCGGGCGAGGACAGCCAGCTACGCGCCGGACTCTTCAACTACCTGAACGCAGTACTCCCCGGCGACGCATCGCAACTCGTCGCGAAGACCGTCAACGACGTGACGCAGGGGAGCGGCGGCGGCAAGCTCTCGTTCGGGATAGTGGCGACCCTGTGGGCCGCGTCGAACGGCATGACGGCGATGAGCGAGTCGCTGAACGCGGCTTACGATCTGAAGGAGACGAGGCCGTGGTGGAAAACCCGTCTCATAGCAATCGGGCTGACGCTGGCGCTCTCGTTCCTCATCGTCACGTCGCTCGTGCTGGTGCTCTACGGGCACAACCTCGCCGACACGGTTGCCATCAGGTTCGGCATGGGCGACGAGTTCGCGCTCGTCTGGAAGATCGCGCAGTGGCCTATCGTACTTGTCTTCGTGCTGCTCGCCTTCGCGCTCATCTACTACTTCGCGCCCGACGCGCGCGATCAGAACTGGAAGTGGATAACGCCCGGCGCGCTCGCCGGCGTCGTGCTCTGGCTGCTGGTCTCCTTCGCGTTCAGGGCGTACCTGCACTACTTCAACAGCTACAAAGCCACCTACGGCACGCTCGGCGCGGTCATCATACTGATGCTCTGGTTCTACTTCACGGGTGCGGCGATACTCGTCGGCGGCGAGATGAACTCCGAGATCGAGGACGAGGTGGCGAGGCGAGGCGCGCCCGACGCGAAGGAGAAGGGAGAGAAAGCTCCCGGCGACGGGCGGCAGACGGGCGCGGCGAGCGAAAGTCGTGGAGGCGCGCGGCGCGAGGAAGGGGCGCGACGCACGAAGGCTTCGGCGTCGTCAGACTCGAACGCGGGCGCTCGGCTCGCGCGCCCCGCGCAGGGCCGCGTGACACGCATGGACGAGCACGTCGAACACTTCAGCCTTGGCAAGTTCGCGGTCGTCGTGGGCGCGTGGGCGCTCTCGAAAGTAGGCATCGGAAAGGCCGAGCGGAAGACGCATTAATCAAGATGGCTGTGCCATCGCTACGCCCAAAAGAATCGTCTTCTCGATGCCCTTGTAGATCGTTTCGGGGTCGCACCATTCGGTGAGCGCGTGCGAGTCGCCGCAGTCCGCCGCGCCGGTCGAGATGGCGGACAGGCCGGCGAGCAGAGCGACGTTGCCGTTGTTCGAGCCGGCGATCCCGATAGAAGGCTGGAAGCCCATCGCGTAGTGCACGGCTTCGGCGGTCTTGACGAGCACGGAGTCGCGGTGGCCCGGAATCTGCGCCGCGGGCGTCGAAGATATCAACTCGGTCTTCACAGTCATCTTCTCGCGGTCGGCCTCCTCCTTGAGGATCGACGCGATCTTCCTCTCAAGGTCTGCGATAACCTCGTTGCTCGTCGAGCGCAGGTCAACCGTGAACCACGCGTCCGCGGCCTTCGCGTTGACGACATCGGAGCCGCCGAGCATGCCTATGTTTATGTTCGACGAGATGCCCGAAGGCAGTTGAAGCTGGTAGATGCGCTGGACGGCGCGCGCGAGCGGGAGCGCGGCAGAGTATGGCGGCGTCGCCGAGCGCGTGTGGCCGCCCGGCCCGATGAAGTGATGCCTGTACCAGTTGATGCCGATGCCGCCGTATGTGAATCCATCGTAGCCCCCGTCGAGCGCGATGTAATGATTTATCCTCGACTTGTTCTCGCGCACGAACGCCTCGACGCCCTTGAAGGTCGTCTCCTCTTCGACGGTGAAGAGGAAGATGATGTCGCCTCTGGTCTTTACGCTGGCGGCGTCGAGCGCGCGAATCATCGCGAGCATGGCCTCGACGTTGCGCGTGTCGTCGCCTATGCCGGGCGCGTAGAGTCTCCCGCCTCGCCGCTCGACCTTGATCTTCAGTCCGTCCTGAAAGACCGTGTCCATGTGCGCGTCGATGACGACGGTGGGGCCGCCGCCCGTGCCTCGCCGCGTGGCGACGATGTTGCCGGCAGAGTCGCGTCGGACTTCGACGGACTTGTAGCCGCGCAAGAGACTCTCGATGAATGCCGCGCGCTCCTGCTCTTTGCCCGAAGGCGCGTTGATCTCGGTGATCGCGATCCACTCCTTCTGAATCGCGTCTCGGTTGGCCTCAACGTCCGCAAAGGCGGCCTTGATTTCGGCGCGCGCGAGCAGCGCCTTGACCTGTTCGTCGTAAGGCTGGCCCGCGCCCTTCGGCGCTTGCACGCGCGCGCCGCCCGTCTGCGCGAGCGCGAGCGCGCCGAACGAGAGCGCGAGGCAGAACGAGAGCGCGAGCTTTTTGAATGTCGTTTCGGTTTTCATAAGTTGTCGCCGCGTTTGAGATGAAAGGACGCGTGCGCGAGTGTAGCGGGGCGAAAAGGCGTAAGGCAAGAGGCCGCAGGGCGCAAACCGCACTCGATGCCGTCAACTCTGACGATGCCGTCAACTCTGACGCAGTTGTTTGATCTTCGGCGCGAGCATTTGAAACGGGACGTGCTCGGCCTGACGTCCGGCGCGGCGCAGAAGCTCGACCATGCGGAGCGCGCCGTCGGCGTTACGCGTGTGTACGATGACGCGCGCGGCTGCGAGCCGCGCAGGGTTCTCCGCGAGCCAGCGCGCGACGGCGTAGCCGCTGCGCTCGTCGTCGAACTCTTCGGCGTAGTAGTGTTCGGGCAACAGGTCGTGGTCGAGGAAGATCACGTCGTAGTAGTTCGACGAAAGCATCTCGACGGCGCGCGCCGCGTCCGCCGCAACGTCAACGCTGTCGCCCTTGAACTGGCGCGCGAACCACTCGTGGCGGAGCGTGTCGTCGTCGAGCAGGAAGACACGGACGCGCCCTCGCGGCCCGACGCTTTCGCCGAGTCCGATCTTGCTCAGCAGTCCCCGCACTATTCCCATGCTCGTACAGACCGCTCGCCGCGGGCTTCACACGTCGGAAGCCCCGCGCCGCCTTCTCCGGTGGAGTTTTGAGACGACAAACTATAGCACAAGCGAGGCCGGACTTGGCCGCGCCGGGATTTCATGCCGCGAGGCGGCGCGAAAAAGACTTGAATGCGGAAGCATAATCATGGCATTTTGGAATAGCCTCGCTGAAGGATTGCGACCAATGCCAAAATGTCCTTACTGCGCCAGACCTCTACGTTCGGCTAGCATCACGTGTCGCGCGTGCCGTCGCTACGTTCTGCGGCCTGTGCATATCGTCCTGCTGGTTCTGTTCGGCATCATAGCCGTCATCGGTTTACTCGAACTGGCGGAGCGTCTGGTGTAGCACCCAAGAGACGCGCTCACCTGCGCGACGAACGCGAGCTTTCAACTCCTCACTTGAAGGCGGCGCTGCCCGTCGGTCTTTGCGCGTGCACGCGAGAGAGCGTCACGCAGCATAACCCGCCCCGCCCGACAAAAGGGCCATGCGCTTTTTCCACAAGTGGAAAAGGGCGGTCGCCCGTCTCTCCTTTAAGCAATCGAACGAAGCGATAACTTTGAAGCACGCGATGAGAGTTTTTAATCAACGCCGACGCACGCGAAAACGCTTCTGTTTTCGTCGCCGCGCGTTGCGCGAAACGATTGTCTTGCAATCTAAACGTCGGGTGCTATAATCCGCTCGCCTTCATGCAGGAGGCGGAAATTTTTTTGCCTCGCAGCGGGCGACGCGCAAAAAGCTCCAACCCCCGCGCGCAGTCTAAAGCAGTAAACAATTTCTCTCGGATGCCGACGGACAACCGCAAAAACAGTCATCCACTGTTCGCCGTGCCCGACGGGTCGGCGGCATCGGACGACTTCCCCGCGGCGGACGACAAGCGCGCGCGCAGAAGAAAGGCCGAGCCTGTGTCGTGCCCCGTCTGCTTCGGCACAGGACTCGAAGTCGTGCCGGGCAAGGGCGCCAGGCGTTGCGAGTGCCGCACGTCCGACACGCGCTCGAAGCTTTTGGAGCAGGCGCGCATACCTCGCCGCTACCGAGAGGCCGCGCCGCCGCGCAAGGAAGCCTGCACTCTCCAGAACTACTATCCCGCGCCCAACAACGGCTCTCAACTCAAGGCGTTCAACTACGCCTTCCGACTCGTGCGCGAGTACCCTGCGGTCGAACGCGGACTCCTTCTGATGGGCCCCGTCGGCATCGGAAAGACGCACCTCGCCGTAGCCATTCTGCAAGGCTTGATTGAGAAGGGCGTGCCGTGTCTCTTCTACGAGTTCGGCTCGCTTCTGAAAGAGATTCAGGACTCTTACAACAAGGTGTCGAACACCTCGGAGATGAGCGTGCTCGCGCCGGTCTATCAGGCGGAAGTTTTAGTGCTCGACGAGTTGGGCGCGTCGAAGCCGACCGATTGGGTGCGCGACACGATGATGAACATCATCGGCAAGCGATACAACGACAAACGGCTCACAATCTTTACGACCAACTACCTCGACGCGCGCCGCGCCCCGACCGACGAGACTCTGGAAGACCGCGTCGGCGTCCGCCTCCGCTCCCGCCTCTACGAGATGTGCAAGACCGTCCACATCGAAGGCGAAGACTACCGCCGCCAACTCGACGCGCAACAGATTTAAGTCCGTCGCGTC
>DATINM010000083.1:0-36861 GCA_035474235.1 Pyrinomonadaceae bacterium | reverse complement strand
GTAGTTCGAGTAGGCGACCGAGAAGGTGAACTCGCCCTTCCTCAACGTATCGCCGTCGTAGATGGTAAACAAACCGGTCGGCCCGCCCTCGGGTCCGCCGGTACCGACAGACGGCGACTGGTTCCTCGGATCGTTGCCCGGTCGCAACGTCTGACCCGCCGCCACGGCGGCGAGCATCATCGCGCCTAGTATGACAACGAGCGCCTTTCTCACGAATCTCATCGTTCCCCTCCTCCATGCCTGGAAAAGTTTAGAAATAGCCTTCGTTAAAGCAAGGCCGGGCCGGCACGAACGCGCCGGGTACGGACGAAAAAGTGCGAGGGACTAATTTATTATATTGGCAGCAGGCGTAAATTATTACCATACGCGGCAAATGTCAATCCTTAACTTGTGTCGGGAGCGGCAAAACCCCCGGCATGCAAGCCCCGCCCGCGCGAACAAACGCGCGCCCGCGCGGAATGATTCGAGCGTCGGACGCCTTAAGGAAAAACAGCGTCGGAGAAGCGTTTGATCTCTTCGCCTCCCTACCGCGTTAGCTGCTTGCGCGGGCGTGCGTCCTATTCGTTCTTGCCGCCGAACATACTGCCCAGATCGCCGATCACGTCGCCCGCCTTGCCCACGAGACCGCCGACGGCACCCGCGCTGCCCGCAATCGCCCCGTCAACGTGCCCGGCGATGGGCGCAGGCAGACGCTCCTTCAGGAAGCCGACGACGGTCTCGACCGCCGTGCGCGCCTGCGACTCGCTGATGCCCGCCTTCGCAACGACCTGATTGATTAACTCGTCCATGCCGCTCTCCTATTCTCCGGTTCGTCCGAACCGCTCTTTTGAAACACTTTTTGATCCCGTAACCGCGCTTCAGATGAAGACAACGGTCTGGAAGTTCGGGATGTCGAAGCGCCTTCGGCAACGCGGATTCGCGCAGACGAGCACGTCGTCAACGCGCACCATGTAGTCGCGCGCCTTTGCGAACTGAGCCTTCTGCTGCTCGTTCATGCCGCGCGGCTGCTGCTGCTTCTTCGTGCGCCGGAGCCAGCGCACGTCGAAATCCGAGCGCTCGCGGCAGTGCGGGCAGGAGTATGAAGCGCGCTTCGTCTCCGGCCTCTCGTCGAAAAAATCTCTCTCGTTCATAAGTTGTTTGTCGGCGCGGTCGTCGTCAGACAGACTCTTTCAAGACGACCGACACAGTCCCTTCAAGTTTGCGTGCCCGCCGAGCGGCGGCGCGAGCGTCGCCTGTGGTGTGCGACGATAAGAAGGCCGAGCAGTCCGTTCAGGAGCATCAGCGAATTCGTGATGACGAAGACCCAGTTACGGACGAGCCAGCTATAAACCGTGAATCCGAGCGACGCGGAAATCTGTCCGACGAAGAGCCACTTCGAGACGCCCTCGCTCGACCCCTCGCTCCACTGCTTGTAAACCTGCTTGGCGATTGTCGCCACGAGTACGCACGAACTGACCCACCCGACCGCCTCGACCCACATCAAGAAGCGCCCCTCGCACGAAAATTCCCCGCGCCGCTCGGCGTTTAACGCCCGCGCCGCACTCAAGACAAAAGCCTGCGGACTGTCTCGCGCAGCGAATCCGGATCGAGCGGCTTAGGCTCGAACGCATCCGCGCCCTGCGCGAGCGAGAGGCTCGCGCTGCCCGTCCCGAAGCCCGTCGTGACGAGGATCGGCGTCGATGCGAGTTCCGGCGTCGAGCGCACGCGGCGAACCAGATGCACGCCGTCCGCCGCGGGCATCCAAACGTCCGTGATTATCAAGTCCGGTCGCTCCGAGACGGCCAGATCGAAGCCGCGCACGCCGTCCTCCGCCGCGACCACGGAGTAGCCATCGCGTTCGAGCGCCATCTTCATCAACTCGCGCTCGACCTCGCCGTCCTCGACCACCAGAATCTTTTTCATAAGCCGTCAGCGGTCAGCTTTGAGCATTCAGCTTTACCTGCACGAGCAAGGCGCGGCATTCGTTTTTTTATCATCCGCGCCGTCGGCGTTCTTAAGCTGAAAGCTGATTGCCCGTGCGATAACGGCTCAGACGCTCTCGCAAATCTCGCGTAGGTAGCGGAAGCTGTAGATGCCCGTGTCGTGGCCGTCGCTCCAGCGAAAGGTGAGCGCGTATCGACCCACTATCTCGACATCATCGATGCGAAGGTCGTCGGCTATCGCCTCGGCACGCAACATGCGCTCGCCCGTGAACTCGTTGACGCACCGCGCGCATGGACAGAGCCGCCGAAGCCGCGGCGCGTCGTAGCGACACTCGCGACCGTCGGCCCATGTGACGCGCAAAACGGCGTCCGACTCCTGCATGATCTCGCGCGGCTCGACGACGGGGCCGCGCCTCGGCGCTTCGGTCATAAAGTTTGGGCGACGGGCGACTGTTTAAATGCTTCTTTACTGCGGCTTGTCGCCGGGCGGTGCGGCCTCCGCGTTTTTGAACGCCCGCTCGACGGCGTCGGCAGTGATATCGAAGTGCGTTGCAGACCAGACGACGCGACCGCCGCGCAGAAGAAGCGCCTGCGGTGTCTCGTGCCGGACGCCCGTGCGCTCTTCGACAGCGCGCGAGATGTCGCGGCTCTTCTGCACGACGACGAGCGAGACCGGGCTATTGACCTCCTGCATCTCGCGGTACGCGCGCGCGCTGATCGGGCAGGCGTTGCTGTGCTTGAACAGCAGCACAGGCCCCTCGTGCGAGCGCTTGAAAATGCTTTCGAGCGCCGCGGCGTCCGTTACATGCTCGAATTGCGTCTCCATCCCCTAAACCCTCTGCGCGTCTGAAAATTTACTGAGAACCTTTTAACCGATATTAGCCTCTGTCCGAGGCAAAAGTAAAACATCTCCACCTCAAGCGGGTGGATTTGCTCTGCGATGATTTCGTTAAGATATATCGCGCGAGCCGGCCTGTGATTTATCTGCGCGGCGAAGTGGCGGAAGCCCGGGACGGTCGTTCCCGAATGAATGATGGCGATGGACGATGGCGATTGACGATGGTGATTGAAGGTTTCTTCCAGCAGCGCCTTGTCGAACAACTCGCTGCCGCCGACCCTCGACGGCGATTCTCTAACTATCAAGCGTCAGACTACGGCGCTCTCTGTCTCTTCGTTGACGACCCAGCCGTCGGAGAGTTGGACGACGCGGTTGCCGTATGTGGCGTTCGTCTCGGAGTGCGTGACCTGAATGATGGTCGTGCCCTCGTCGTTGAGTTGTTTGAAGAGTTCCATGATCTCGCGCCCCTGACTGGAATGGAGATTACCCGTAGGCTCGTCGGCGAGTATGAGTTTGGGGCTGTGGATGATGGCGCGCGCGACGGCGACGAGTTGCTGCTGCCCGCCGGAGAGTTGCGCGGGGAAGAGGTCTTTCTTGCCGACGATGTGGAAGCGGTCGAGCGTGTCGGCGACGAGCGCCTCCGCTTCGGCGCGCTTCATGTCGCGATAAGAGAGCGGCACTTCCAGATTCTCTCTGACCGTGAGGCTGTCGATGAGGTGATAGCTTTGGAAGACGAAGCCGACGTAACGCTTGTGCAATTGCGCGCGTTCCTTCGGCTTCAACTTGTGCACGGGCTGACCGTCGAAGAAGAACTCGCCGCTCCACGCGCTGTCGAGGAAGCCGAGTATCGAAAGCAGAGTCGTCTTCCCCGACCCGGAAGGCCCCATGATCGAGACGAACTCGCCCTCGCGCACGTCCATCTGGACGCGGCGCAAAACATACGTCCGCCCCGCGCCGCTCTCGTAAAACTTTTCGACGTTCCTCAGTTGGATCATCTGCTTCCGTCCTCGAAGACTTTTTCGATTCCGCCGGACGAACAAGTAAGCGCCGTGCCACTTCGCAAGCTTCAGGCGGGCGCGGAAACGGCGCGCTAAGTTTGAGGCCGTGTGCACGCTTTGTCCGCTTGCGGGACTTAGCCGTCCCAAAAGCGGGAAACGAAGATGCGCCGGATGAAAGGCGCGCGCTCTGTTCTACAAGAGCGGCAAACGCAGACGAGCCTCGCAGCCTCTTCCCTTCGAGCGGTTCTCAAGCGTCAGCATGCCGCCGTGCGCCTCGGCGATCTGACGCGAGAGCACGAGGCCGATGCCGGAGCCGCCCGGCTTCGTTGTGAAGAAGGGCACGAAGAGATTGGCCGTGTTCGCGAGTCCGAGTCCTTCGTCCTCGACGCGGATTTCGACGTGGCCGTTCTGCGCGCGCCAGCCGACGCGCACCGTGCCTCGCGTGACGAGCGAAGCGTCCGCAGCGTTGCGTACCAAGTTGATGAGAAGCTGTTCGAGTTGGTCGGCGTCGGCGCGCACGCTCTGCTCCGCGCCCGGCAGAATCTCTACGCGCACGCGCGTCTCAAGCCCCGCGACGCGGCGCACGAGTCGCCCGACCTCGACCTCGTCGAGTCGCGGCTGCGGCAGGCGCGCGAGCCGCGCGTAGGATTCCATGAAGCGACTCAGAGATTCCGCGCGCGCCGAGACAACGTCGAGTCCGCTCCGCACGTCGTCTCGCCAGTCTTCGGGCAGAGGCTCGCGCGCGAGCAGACGCGCGAGGCTTCCGGCGATTGACTTGATCGGCGCGAGCGAGTTGTTCAACTCGTGGCCGAGCACGCGCACGATCCTCTGCCAAGCCTTCAACTCCTCCTCGCGAAGCGGCTGGCTGATGTCGGCGACGACGAGGAGTTGGTGCGGCACGCCGCCCTCGCGGAACGCGCTCCGGCGCACGCCCCAACGCCTGAGCCTCCCGCCGTCGCCCGGAAAAGATTTCGCCAGCGTATGCGTCTCGCCGCCGTCGCGCACGCGCAGGCAGTCCGCGAGTCCGAGTTCTTCCGCGGTGTGCGAGAGAGCACGCTCCGGCGGCAGCGCGAGCAGGCGCTCGCCCGCGCGGTTGACGAGCCGCAGACGCCTTTCGGGGTCGAAGGCGAAGACTGCAACGTCAATCTCCGACATCACCGTTCGCAAAAGCGCGGTCGCTTCCAGAGCGCCGACGCGATGCACGCGCATCGTCTCGCCGAGCGAGTTGATCTCGCGTATCACCTCGCTCAGAGCGTCTTCGCCGCGACCGCCCCGCGCGCGGAAACTGTAATCGCCCTCGCGCAACGCCGCGAGAAGGTTCGAGACCGTTTGCAGCGGTCGCACGACCCTCGCCTGCACCGCAAACGAGAAGCCGAGCCAGAAACACGCGATGAGCGTCAACAAAGTCCAGAAAACTTTCGGCGTGTAATCGCCGACTATCAGCAGCACGAGCGAGACCAGAACCGCGGGCGCACCCGCCGCGAGCGCCATCAAAAGCACACGCCGCTCGTGCGTCAAAGGCTCGCTGCGCGCGACTGGCCGCGTCACCTTCACGTCCTTTGAAGTGAGATGCGTCGAGTTCGGCGGGGCTGCGTCAGTCGTCGCGCTCGTCTGGCGAACCGGCGACGATTCGACTGGCGCTTGACGTGTGGCTTGGAGGGATTTGGTCTGAGTCGGAGGAGGCGACGTGTAGGGCTTGCCCGCGCCGACCGTTTCGGCGTGCTCCGGCACAGTCGCCTGCTCCTCAGATTTCATACTTCTGCATTCGGCGATAGAGCGCGCTGCGGCTGAGGCCGAGAGCCTCTGCGGCTTGGCTGACGTTTCCGCCGAAGCGCTTGAGCGCCTTCTGTATCAGGAGGCGTTCGACATCTTCAAGGCTCATCTCTTCGAGTCGGCGCTCGCCCATTTCTCGCACGGGCTGTAGGCCGAGGTCAACCGCCTTCACCTCCTCGCCGCGCGCCATCAGCACCGAGCGCTGGACGACGTGGTCGAGTTCGCGCACGTTGCCCGGCCACGCGTAAGCGCGCAACGCTTCGAGCGCCGCGGCCTCGAAGCCCGTGATCGTTTTGCGGTAGCGGTGCGCGTGCAGGCGCAGGAAGTGTCCGGCTAAAGCCGTGATGTCTTCGGGGCGCTCGCGCAAAGGCGGCAGGTGAATCTCGACGGTGTTGAGCCGGAAGAACAAGTCCTGACGAAAGCGGCCCGCCGAGACTTCTTCTATCAGGTCGGCGTTCGTCGCCGAGAGAACGCGCACGTTCGTCCGGCGCGTCTGCGACGAGCCGACCCGCTCGAACTCGCCCGTCTCAAGGACGCGTAGGAGTTTCGTCTGTAGGTTCAGCGGAACGTTCGCGATCTCGTCGAGGAAGAGCGTGCCGCCGTCGGCAAGCTCGAAGCGACCGACGCGGTCGGTCTTCGCGTCGGTGAAAGCGCCTTTGACGTGGCCGAACAACTCGCTCTCGAAAGTGCCTTCCGCGAGCGCGCCCGCGTTGACCGTGACCATAGGCTTCGAGGCGCGGGGCGAGAGGGCGTGGAGCGTGCGCGCGATGACCTCTTTGCCCGTGCCGTTCTCGCCTGTGACGAGTACGTTTGCGTCCGACGGGCCGACGTGGCGCGCGAGTTCGAGCACGGGCTGCATCGCGCCCGACTCGGCGATAAGGAGCGTTCGCTCGCCGTCGCCGTCGGCTCGAAGCATTCTGTTCTCGGCTTCGAGCCGCTCGCCCTTTCGGAGCGCGCGCGCGAGTTCGACCTGCGTGCGCAAGATCGAGAGCAGACGCGCGTTGTCCCAGGGCTTCTGCACGAAGTCGCTCGCGCCGCGCTGCATCGCCTCGACCGCGACCTCGACGCTGCCCCACGCCGTCATGACGACCACGGGGAGAGTCGGGTCAATCTCGCGCACGCGCGCGAGAAGGTCTAAGCCCTCCTGCCCTGAAGTCGTATCGCGCGTGTAGTTCAGATCGATCAGCGCCGCGTCGAACGGCTGGCGTGCGAGCGCCTCCGAAACGTCGGCGGGCGACGCGACGGCCTTGATCTCGAAGCCCTCGCCTTTCAAAAGCAGGCGAAGCGCCTCGATCACTGCGGGCTGGTCATCTGCAATCAGTACGCGCTGCATAAGATTTAGCGGGACGAAGCAATCGGCTGAAAAAACTATCTCACCTTGCGACGCCGCCGGGCAAGCGGCTGCTCGACGCACCTTCACTCGTAACGGAGCGCGACCATCGGGTCAACCTTCGTCGCGCGCCGCGCCGGCAGGTAGCACGAGACGAAGGCGATTGCGGCGAGCAGCAGCGCGAGGCCCGCGTAGGTGAGCGGGTCTGTCGCGGTGACACCGTAGAGCAGTCCCGATAGCACGCGCGTGACGGCGAACGCGGCGGCGAGGCCGACGGCTACGCCCGCGCATGCCAACGTCATGCCCTGCCCGACGATCATGCGGAGCACGTCGCCGCGCTGCGCGCCGAGGGCCATCCGCACGCCGACCTCGTGCGTGCGGCGCGTCACCGAGTAGGCCATCACGCCGTAGATGCCGAGCGCCGCGAGCAAGAGCGCGACAGCGGCGAAGACGCCGAGCAGCGTCATGTTGAAGCGTCGCCTCGCGACCGACGCCGAAACCAACTGGTCGAGCGTGCGCGTCTGCCAGATAATCTGCCCCTTGTCGAGTTCCGCGACCGCGCCGCGCAGCGCCCCCGTCAACGAGGCCGGGTCACTCGCCGACGTTCGCACGACGAGATTCAAGCGTCGCTGCGGCAACTGGTCGTTGAGGACATAGAACTCCGGCTCGGCTGCCTCTTCGAGCGAACGTCGGCGCGCGTCGCCGACGACGCCGACGATCTCGTAAGTCACGTTCCCCAGCGGCGCGTCGTGCTCGACGACGAGCCGCTGGCCGACCGCGCGCTCGCCCGCGAAATACTTTCGCGCGAGCGCTTCGCTTACAAGCATCACGCGCGGCGTGTTCGCTCCGTCATGCTGAGAGAACGCGCGTCCCTCGCGCAGCGGAATCCGCAGCGCGTCGAAGTAGCCGGGGCTGACGATTGTGGCGTGCGCCTGCGCCTGATCACCCGGCGGGAACGGCTGTCGCCCGCCGATGTTGAATGCGAGTTCGTCAATCTGGTGGCCGAGCGGCACGTTGTTGACGACCCCGACGGCCTCGACGCCGGGGAGACGGCGCACGCGCTCGACGAGTTGGTCGAAGAAGGCGGCCTGCTTCTCAGGCGTGCCGTACTGCTGACGACCGAGCGGTATGTCGAGCGCGACGACGCGGCTCGCGTCGAAGCCGGGGTCGGTCTGCAACAGTCTCACGAAGCTTCGTATCAGAAGCCCCGCGCCTATCAGGAGCACGAGCGAGAGCGCGACCTCCGAGACGACCAGAAGCGAGCGCAGACGGTTGCGCCGCAACCCCTCGGTCGTCCCGCGCGCGCCCTCTTTGAGCGCGCCGGTAAGTTCCGCCTTCGATGCCGTCAGCGCGGGCACGAGTCCGAAGAGGACGCCCGTCAGCGCCGAGACGAGAAACGTGAACGCGACGACGCGCGCGTCGAGTCCGACCTGCTCGACGCGCGGGATGTCCGCCGGGCCGGCGGCGACCAAAACGTCCGCGCCCCACATCGCCAGAAGCAAGCCCGCCGCGCCGCCCGCGAGCGAGAGCAGAAGACTCTCGACGAGAAGTTGGCGGACGATCCGCCAGCGCGACGCGCCGAGCGCCGTGCGGACGGCGATCTCCTTGCGCCGCGTCGTCGCGCGCGCCAGCGTCAGGTTCGCGACGTTGGCGCACGCGATCAAAAGCACGAACAGAACCGCGCCAAGCAGAATCAGGAGCGCGGGGCGCACGTCCCTTGTCACGTCATCGCGCATCGGTGCGCCCGCGGCGAGCACCGTCGTGTTCGAGTCGGGGTACTGCTGTTCGAGCCGCCGCGAGATCGTGTCAAGATCGGCGTTCGCCTGCTCGACCGTCACGCCCGGCTTCGTGCGCGCGATGACGTTGTAGCTGTGGTTGTCTCGCTGCTCGCGCGCGGGGTCGGGCCGGTCGTCGAGCGGCTCCCAGAAGTCCTGACGGGTCGCCCGGAACGGGTACTCGTACCCCGCGGGCATCACGCCCACGACCGTCATGGTCGAGCCGCCCATCTTCAGCGGCTGGCCGATAACGTCGCGCCTTCCGCCGAAGCGTCGCTGCCAGAGGCCGTGGCTGATGACGACGGCGTCTGCGTTCTGGTGATTGTCGTCGTCCGTGAGGACGCGTCCAAGCTCGGGCTGCGTGCCGAGTACGGCGAAGTATTCGGGCGTCACGTCCGCGCCGTACACTTGCTCTTCGTCGAGTCCGTCGCCCCTGAGCACCGTGCCCGAATTGAGGAAGACGGCGACGTGCGAGAGCGTCTGCGCCTGCGCACGCACGTCCCTGTAGTCGGGAAAAGAGAACTCGCCGCGCTCCGGCAGCGCCTGACCGCGCGTGCCCTCGCCGAGCCGGAGCAACTGCCCCTCTTCGGGGAACGGCAGCGGCCTCAGAAGCACCGCGTTGACGACCGAGAAGATCGCACTGTTCGCACCGACGCCGAGCGCAAGCGCAAGTACCGCGACCACGGTGAAGCCGGGACTCTTCGACAACGCGCGTAACCCGTAACGCAGGTCTTGAATCAATGTGCCCATCACGCCGCCCCTTCAGAATTGATGAGTGATGAGTGATGAGTGATGAGAAAAAACATCCGCCATTCTTTCTTATCACTCATCACTCACTACTCATTACTCATCACTCGTATCTCAGAGCTACTATCGGATCAACTTTCGTCGCGCGGTGGGCGGGCACGAGGCAGGCCGCGAGCGCCACGATTGTCAATAGCGCCGTCACGCTGGCGAAGGTGGCCGGGTCGTTCGCGCCCACCTCGTAGAGCAGACTCTTCATGACGCGGGTCAGCGCGAAGGCCGCTCCGAGGCCGATTGCTACGCCGACAATCACCCAGACCATTCCCTGACCGATGACGAGCTTGAGCACGTCGCGCCCTTGAGCGCCGAGCGCCATGCGTATGCCTATCTCTTGCGTCCGCTGCGCCACGGCGTATGAGATAACGCCGTAGATGCCGACGGCGGCCAGCAGGAGCGCCAGCGCGGCGAAAGCGCCGAGCAGCAGACTATAGAAGCGCGGCTGCGCCGCAGAGTCGTAGAGCAACTGCTCCATCGTCTTTGCCCCGGTGCTCGCCTGCGACGGGTCAAACGAACGGACGGCGCGCTCGACGGAAGTAAGCACCGCATTCGAATCGCCCCTGGCGCGGATGACGAGCGCAGTGCTGAACCATGGTACCTGCAAGTAAGAGACGTAGATTTGTGGATTGGCCGGCGTGGCGAGCGATTCCTGCTTGATGTCTTTCACGACGCCGACGACTTCGAGCGTCATCGGCGCGTCGAGGTAGTTGACCGTGAGACGCTTGCCCAAGGGGTCTTCGTCGGCGAAGTAGCGACGCCGCATCGTCTCGTTGATGACGGCGGCGTTCGGCATACCCGTGCGGTCGTGGTCTGTGAACTCGCGCCCTTCGAGCAGGCCGACGCCCATCACTTGAAAGTAGTTCGGACTGACGGCGTTGTACCAAGCCTGCGGCACTTCGTTCGGGTTGGCCCGGCCCTCAATCGAGAACGGGAAATACATCGTGTACATCATCGGCGCGCACGAGGCGGTCGCGACCGACTCGACGCCCGGCGCGGTCTGCGCCTGCGCGGCGAGACGCTCGAAGTATTCGGCGCGAGCCTGTGGCTGCGCATACTTCGACATCGAAGCGGCGACGGGGACGACCAGAAGCTTTTCCTGATTGAATCCGAGTTCGACGTGCTGCAACTTCAGAAGGCTCTTTATCAACAGCCCGGCCCCCGCGAGAAGCACCAGCGTCAGCGCGATCTCGGCGGCCACCAACGCGCCGCGCACACGCCGCAAACGCCTGCCCGCGGTCGCGCTCCGACCGCTCTCCTTGAGCGATTCGCGCAGGTCGGGCCGCGAAGCCCTCAGCCCCGGAATCAAACCGAGTATCAAGCCGGCGAGCAGCGCGACGGCGAGCGTGAAGATGAGCACCGACGGGTCAACGCGCGCCTCTTCCATACGCGGGAAGCGCAAGTCCTTCGGGACGAGCCAGACAATCGCCCCGACGCACCACTGCGCCAACAGAATGCCGAGCGCGCCGCCGATTCCCGACAGCAGTAAACTCTCGACGACGAGTTGGCGGACGATTCTCCAGCGCGAAGCGCCGAGCGCCGAGCGAACCGCAAGCTCCTTGTGGCGCGTCGTGGCCCGCGCGAGCATGAGGTTGGCGACATTGCCGCACGCAATCAAAAGCACGAGCGCGACCGCACCCAAGAGAATCAGGAGCGCCGGTCGCACGTCGCCCACGAGCGTCTCGCGAAGCGGCGCGAGTCGCACGCTCCAGTTCGCGTCCGACTCCGGGTACTGGCTCGCAAGCCGCGCGGCGATGGTTCGCATCTCGGCCTCGGCCTGCGCCTCGGTGACGTTCGGCTTGAGGCGCGCGACTGTCTGGAAGTAGCGGCTGGCGCGCAAGTGCATCTCGCCGGAGCCTTGCGTGATCGGCGTCCACGCCTCCGCCGTTGCGGGCAGCTTGAACTCCGGCGGCATCACGCCGACGACTGTGAGACTGCCCTGCTCGACCGCCAGTTTTTTTCCGACGACGTTTGGGTCGCCGCCAAAGCGCCGCTGCCAGAGGTCGTAGCTCAAAATTACCGTGTTGCCACCGCCCGTCGAGTCGCCGCCGCCTTTGAATTCATCCGGCCCGAAGGTGTTGCCAAGCAGCGGACGAACTTGCAGTGTTTTGAAAAACTCGTCCGTGACGCGCGTCGCGGGAACAACTTCGGGGCGGTCTGCGTCGAGCAGCGTGAGCGGCCAGCCGGAATAAGCCGCCATCCCTGCGAACGACTGGTTCTGACTCTTCCAGTCGAAGAAGTCCGCGGGCGAGACGGACGGAAAGGCTTCGCCCGTCTTGCCGTTCTCGTCTTTGATTACGACCAACTCGTCCGAATGCTGGAACGGCAGCGGGCGCAGCAGCACCGCGTTGACGACGGAGAAGATGGCTGTGTTCGCGCCGATACCCAAAGCGAGCGTGAGCGCCGCGACGAAGGTGAAACCCGGATTCTTAAGTAACATCCGCAAGCCGTAGCGCGAATCTTGCAAAAGCGTCCTCATACCTTCTCCCTCTTTACTCGTATCTGAGCGCGATCATCGGATCAACCTTCGTCGCGCGGCGTGCGGGCACGAGGCAGGCGACGAGCGCGACGAGCGCGAGCAGGACTGCGATGCCACCGAAGACGAATGGGTCTGTGGCGCTCACCTGATAGAGCAGGCTCGCCATCTCGCGCGTGAGCGCGAACGCCGCGAGGAGTCCGCCCGCGACGCCGACGAGCGCCCGCCCCATTGCGTGAAAGACGACCATGCGAAGGATGTCGCGCTGCTGCGCGCCGAGCGCCATGCGAATGCCGATCTCGTGCGTGCGCTGCGCGACGAGGAAACTCATCACGGAGAAGATGCCGGCCATCGCGAGCGCGAGCGCGAGTCCGGCGAACCCCGCGATGAGCGTCATGCTGAAACGCTGGCGCGCCACCGAATGCCCGACGAGGCTTTGCATCGTCTGAAGCTTGAAGAGCGGTATGTCCTTGTCAACCGATTGCACCGCGCCGCGCAAAGGCGCTGAGAGTGTGGCCGGGTCGTCCGTCCTCGTGCGGACGACTAGAGACATGTCGCCGAACGCCACTTGCGTGAACGGCACGTAAAATTCCGGCCCCGGCTCTTTGTCGAGCGTCTGGTGGCGAACGTCTCCGACGACGCCGACGATCACCGAGTCGAGGTCGTTCAGGCCGAGGTGCAGTTGTCTCCCCAAAGGGTCGGTGCCCGGAAAGAATTTCCGCGCCAGCGTCTGATTGATGATGACGACTTTCTGCGTGTCGGCGCGGTCGGCGTCGCTGAAGGCGCGGCCTTCGACGACGGGCACGCCCATCGTGCGGAAGTAGTCGGGCGAGGTGACGCGCGCGGCGGAGACCGGACTCTCGCCGGGCAGCGGCGGCGGCCCGTCTTTCAGGTAGAAGGTTATTGACATCCCGTTGTCGCTGAGCGGCAGGGGCGTGATCGCGCCCACAGACTCGACGCCGGGCAACTGCGAGACGCGATCAATCGTCTGCTGGTAGAACTGCGTGATCTTCGCGTCCTCGGAATACTGCGCCAGCGGGAGCGAGATCGACGCCGTGAGGACGTTCTCAGGGTTGAAGCCCGGATTGGTGTTACGCAGTTTGACGAAGCTCTTGACGAGGAGGCCCGCGCCGACCAGAAGGACGAGCGAGAGCGCGACTTCGGAGATGATCAAAAGACTCCGCACGCGATTGCGCGCGCGACCCTCGGACGTGCTGCGCCCGCCTTCCTTCAAAGCCTCGTTCAGATCGAGCTTCGAGGCCGAGAGCGCGGGCGCGAGTCCGAAGACGAGTCCCGTAAGCACCGAGGCGCCGAGCGTGAACGCGAGCACGGTCGGGTCGAGTCTCGACTCGCTGAAGCGCGGGATGTCTGCGGGGACGAAGGACGAGATCAGGTTGATGCCCCAAAAGGCGACGAGCAGGCCGAGCACGCCGCCCGCGAACGAGAGCACAAGACTCTCCGTCAGTAGTTGCCGCACGATGCGCCCACGCGACGCGCCGAGCGCCACGCGCAGAGCGATCTCGCGAACGCGGCGCGACGAACGCGCGAGCAGAAGATTGGCGACGTTGGCGCAGGCAATGAGTAGCACGAAGCCGACCGCGCCGAGCAGAATCAGAAGCGTCGGGCGCAGCGTGCCGACCATGTCGTCCTGCGCGCCGACGATGTTGATGCCGCGCGAGGCGTCGTCGTCCGGGTACTGCTGTTCGAGTCGCGCTGCGATGCCCTTCATCTCCGCCGAAGCCTGCTGCGGCGTCACGCCCGGCTTCAAACGACCGACGACGGTCAGGTAGTGTGCCCCGCGCGCTTTGTCGAGGTCGTCGTTCGGGTTGAGCGGCAGGAAGTATTCGGGCGGCTCGGTCGAGAACGGGAACTGGAAGTCTGCGGGGAGCACGCCGACGACGGTTCGGCTCTTGCCGTCGAGCGTGACCTGCCGACCGATGATGTTCTGGTCGCCGCCGAAGCGATGCTGCCACGTCGCGTGCGAGATGATTACGACGCCGGCGACGCCGCTGCGTTCGTCGTCGAGCACGAATGCGCGACCGAGCGCGGGCTGCACGCCGAGGGCTTTGAAGAAGTCTGCGGACGTGACCTCGCCCGTGATCTGCTCCGGCGCGTCGCGTCCGGCCAGAGAGGCCGATGCGTCCGTGTAGGCCGCCAGCCCGTCGAACGAGTTGCTCTGCTCGTGATAGTCCGCGAAGTCAAGATAGGAGAAGGGCGCGCGCGTCACGCCGCGCTTGGCCTGCGTGCCCCAGACCATCACCATCCGTTCGGGGTTGCTGTAAGGCAGCGGCCTGAGCAAGACCGCATTGATAACCGAAAAGATGGCCGTGTTCGCCCCGATTGCCAGAGCCGTCACGAGAATCGCGACCGCAGTAAAACCCGGACTCCGCAAAAGCACACGCACGCCGTACCTTACGTCCTGCCACAAGTTATTCATAGTTCCACCTCTTTAGTAGTGATGAGCGATAAGAAAAACCGTCTGCCGTTCTTTCTCATCACTTATCACCCATCACTTATTACTCATCACTTATCACTCGTATCTCAAAGCCACCATCGGATCGACCTTCGTCGCGCGTCGCGCGGGCACGAAGCAGGCGACGAGCGCGACGAGCGCGAGCACAAGCGCAACGAGGATGTATGTCGCGGGGCTTGTCGCCGTGACGCCGAAGAGGAGACTTTCTATCAGCCGCGCAAGATAGAGAGACGCGGCCAATCCCGCAATGATTCCCACGAGCGTCAGCACCATCCCCTGCGAGAGCACAAGGCGCAGAACGTCGCGCGCCTGCGCGCCCAATGCGACGCGTATGCCGATCTCGTGCGTGCGCTGCGCGACCGTGTAGGCGATGACGCCGTAGAGTCCCGTCGCCGCAAGCACGAGCGCGAGCAGCCCGAAGGCGGTCGCGAGCGAGGCCGCCATGCTCTGCGCCCAGAAGGCCCAAGTCAGGTGTTGCTCGATGGTCTTCACGTCGTAGAGAGGCATGCGCGGGTCTAACTCCTTCACGACTTGCCGCACGCCCGCGACGACGCCCGCTTGCTCGCCGGGCGTTCTGATGACGAGAGACATCCCGCCCCTGTAGGTCTGATCCACGGAGACGAATATCAGGTTGTGCGGAGTCTCGCCGAGCGTGCGAACTTTCGTATCGCGCGCGACGCCGACGACTTCGAGCGCGTTGTTGCTCGCGCGCCCCAGCGCTAACAGCTTGCCGACGGCGCTCTCGCCCGGCCAGAGACGGCGCGCCAGCGTCTCGTCGATGATGATCGCCTCGTGCGCTATGCCCTCGCGGTCGTGCTCGTCGAAGTCGCGCCCCTCTACGAGAGGGATGTGCATGGCGTCGAAGTAGCCGGGGCCAACCGTCTCGGCGTCCGCGTTCATCCCTTCTCCCGGCGGCGGCGCTGGCCGGTCTGCGGAATAAACCGGCCCCCACGAATTGTGGCTGTCGCCGAGCGGCATCCAGTCAACCATGCCTGCGCCCTCGACGCCGGGCAACGCGCGAACGCGCTCGGCGAGCCGCCGGTAGAAGTCGCGCCCCTCCTGCTTCGTGTAGCCGAACAGCCCCGGATTGACCGAGACGACGAAGGCGTCGTGCGTCGCGAATCCGGGGTCGATTGACTTCGCGTTGCGGAAGCTCTGCACGAAGAGAGCGGCGCAGACCAGAACGACGAGCGAGATGGCGACCTGCGCGACGACCAGAATGTTTCGTAGGCCGAAACGCCGCGCGCGGCCCGCACGCTGCGACTCGCCCTTCAAGACCGGCACGAGGTCTGGCTTCGACGCTTGAAACGCGGGCGCGAGTCCGAAGACGACGCCGGTCGCGACCGAGACCGCGAACGTGAAGACGAGCGCGCGCTTGTCCGGCGCGACGCTTAAGGCGATCTGGTAAGCGATTGAAGGAAAGAAGCTCGTCAGCGCGTCCGTCATCCAGAAGGCGAACAGGAGTCCGAGCGCGCCGCCCGCGAGCGAGAGCAGCACGCTCTCGGTCAGGAGTTGTCGAACGATCCGCCAACGCCCCGCGCCGAGCGCGAGCCTTATCCCGATCTCGCGGCGCCGGACGACCGAGCGAGCGAGCATCATGTTTGCGACGTTGGCACACGCGACCAAAAGGACGAGCGCGACGACCGCGAGCGCCATCGCGCTGCTCAGACGCACGATGCCGCCCATCTCCTGCCAGCGTCCTTCCTGCTCCGACGTGACGAGAACCTTCACGTCCTTGTTCCTGTCGTCAGGGTACTGCCGCTCAAGCCGCGCGGCGATTGCGCTCAACTCGGCGGAAGCCTGCTCCTTCGTCGCGCCCGGTTTGAGCCGCGCCAGAACTTCGAGCCAGTGGTTGCCGCGCGAAGTCATCCAAGAGTTATTGCTCCCGCCGGCGACCTGATCGTTCATCATCAGAGGAACCCAGAACTTCATCCCCAAGGCCCACTTCGCGCCCGTGAAATCTTCAGGCGCGATGCCGACGACCGTGAACGGGTGGCCGTTGAGTTGAATGGCCTTGCCGACGATTCCCTCGTCCGAATTAAAGCGCGTGCGCCATAGATCATGACTTAAGACGACGACCGGGTGCGTGCCCGGAGTCTTGTATTCTTCGGACAGGAAACCGCGCCCCGACTGCATCCTGACCTTGAGCACGTCGAAGAAGTTTCCCGTGACCATCTCGCCGTACTCGACGCCCGACTGCTCGCGATCCGCCGCAATCGCCGCCTGCACCAACGTGTGTGCGATCAAGCCGTCGAACACGTCCGACTGAGCGGCGTAGTCGAGATAGTCTGGATACGAGAAGTCGTTGTAGCCGCCCTCGCCGTGCATCGGCGTCTCGAACATCGAGACGAGCCGGTCTGGTTCGCCCACGCCCGAAAGCGGGCGCAGCACGAACGCGCTCACGCCGCTGAAGATGGCCGTGTTCACGCCGATTCCCAAACCGAGCGTCAACACCGCGAGCGCCGTGAACCCTTTGCTCTTCCACAGCACGCGCAGCCCGAACCTTATGTCCTTCAGCAAATTTCTCATCTCTTAACCTCGACAATCAGTCCGGAGTCAAAGACAGAGAACGTTGTTCTTGTCTTGATTTCAGAGTCCAGACTTTTACTCGTATCTCAAAGCCACCATCGGATCGACCTTCGTCGCGCGGCGCGCCGGCACGAGGCAAGCGACAAGCGCGATCAGCGTCAGGAACAACGCGATCACGCCGAACGTCAGAGGGTCGGTCGGCCTTACGCCGTACAACATCTGCGACAGGCTCGCCAGATATCTCGTCAGCGCGTAAGCGCCTGCCAGCCCTAGCGCGATTCCGAAAAGCGTCAGCACCATGCCCTGTCGCAGAACCATCTTCAGAAGGTCGCCGCGGCTCGCGCCGAGGGCCATGCGTATGCCGATCTCGTTCGTGCGCTGCGCCACAGACCATGCGAGCACGCCGTACAACCCTACGCCCGCGAGCGTCTGCGCGAGCAGTCCGAACAGACTCAGGAGTTTTGCGAACAGACGCTCCATCGCAAGCGTCTCATCGGCCTGTTCGATCTGCGTCTTGATGTCGTTGAGCGGCAGGTTCGAGTCCACTTCGCGCACCGCCTGACGGATGGCTGCGATGCTGGATGTCGGGTCGCCCGCCGTCCGTACCTCGAAGGTCACGGAGCCGATGGCGCTCATATCCTGCGCCCACGGCAGGTAGGCCGTCGGCGGAACATTGTCGCGCTGGCTCGTGTATTTCGCGTCTCTGGCGACGCCGACGATTTCAATCTCGTCGGTCTTGTCGCGGTTGAAGCCGAAGCGCCTGCCGACCGGATTTTCTCCGGGGAAGAACTGGCGCGCGAAGGTCTGATTCACAACTGCGACCTTTGGCGCGCGCTCGTCGTCCTGCGGCGCGAGGCTGCGACCTGCGAGCAGCGGAATCTCCATCGCCGCCAAAAAGTTTTCACGCGCCTGCTGGACGTAAACGTTGCCGCTCGGTCTTATTTTTCCGTCGGCGTCCGCCTTCGCGCCCGTCAGGTAGAGGGATTGGTCGCTCTCGCTCCCGGAGAGCAAAGGCATTTCCGAGAACGTCACCGCTTTCACGCCGGGCACTGATTCGATGTGCTCGAACATCTGCCTGTAGAGGTTCGCCAACCGTTCGTTCTTGTAACCGATCAGGTTGGGACTGACGTTGAAGAGAAGAAGGTTGCGCTCGTTGAAGCCGGTCTCGACTCGTTCGAGGTTGACGAGCGTGCGAAGGAAGAGGCCCGCGCCAACAAGCAACAGCAGCGACATCGCGACCTGCGCCACGACGAGCGACCTGCTCAGCCACGAGCGCGCGACCGTGCTCGAACTCCGCCCGCTGTCTTTGAGCGCGGGCGTCAGGTCAACGCGCGTCGCGCGCAAAGCCGGAACGAGTCCGAAGACGAGGCCCGTTAAAAGCGACAGCGCCAACGTGAAGCCAAGAACGCGCAGGTCGAGCCGCGGGTCGAGCGCGCTCATCTCACTGCCGCCCCAATCGCCGACCGCGAGCAACCCGTCCTTTATCCAGAACGCGAGCAGCACGCCGAGCACCCCGCCCAGTGTGGATAGCAGAACGCTCTCGGTCAGCAGTTGCCGAATCAAACGGCGACGACGCGCGCCCAGAGCGAGTCGCACTGCGATCTCTTTCTGCCGCGCGGCGGCGCGCGCCAGCAGAAGGTTCGCGACGTTGGCGCACGCGATCAAAAGCACGAGGCCCACCACGCCGAACAAAAGATAGATTGGGCGTTGGTAGTAATGCCGCATATTCATCTCGCCGCGGCTGCCCGAATCCACGGCGAGGCGCGGGTAGTCGTTCGGGTCGAGCGGCTGCGAAATCGTGTAGTTCCCTTCCGCGCGCTGCGCCTCGCGTTGTTCGAGGACGGTTTGAAGAAAGACGCCGCTCAAACTCGCCTGCGCCTGTGCGGGCGTAGCGCCGTCTTTGAGCCTACCCATCAGACGCAGCCACCAAGTTCCCGCGCCCGTCATACGCGAGCGAGTGCCGCTGACCTGCGGCTCCCACGCGATTGGTATGGAAACGTCCGTCGTGGAGCCGACCTGCATCGCCCCTTCAAAGCCCTGCGGCGTGACGCCGACGACGGTGAACGCGACGTTGTTGAGGTCAATCTGTTTGCCGACTATGCCCGTGTCGCCGCCGAAGCGTCGCTGCCAGTAGCGGTGGCTGATGACCGCGACGGGCGGGGCCGTGGCGCGGTCGTCTTCGTCCTTAAGCGTGCGCCCGATGAATGCCGGGACGCCCAGACCCGTGTAGTAGTTTCCCGACACGGCCTGAGCGTCCACGACATCCACTTGCCCGTCGGCGTTCACGTTCAGATACACGCGCCCGAACGCGAACACGTCCGAGAGCACGTCCTGTTGTTGCTCGCGGAATTGCGCGTAGGTCTGATACGGGAAAGATGTTCTGACTCTCAGCCCCGACTCGTCGAGACTCGTGTTCCCGTTGTAGTTGCCGGGGACGAATTTTTTCGTCGCCAGCGACTTGAAGAGAACCAAACGGTCAGGCTCTTTGACCGGCAGTTTCTTCAGCAGCAATGCGTCCATCACGCTGAACAGCGCCGTGTTCGCGCCGATACCCAGAGCCAGCGACAGCACGGCGACGGCTGTGAACGCGGGCGACTTCGCCAACATCCGCGCGCCGTATTGAAGGTCTTGCCAGAGCGTTCGCATAAGCTCTCCTTATTCGTAACGAAGCGCCACCATCGGATCGACCTTCGTCGCGCGCCGCGCCGGCACGAGACAGGCGACGAGCGCGACCGAGACGAGCAAGAGCGAAACGAGTCCGTAAACTATCGGGTCTGCCGCGCTCACGTCGAAGAGCAGTCCCACCATGAGTCGCGTAAGCGCCAGCGCGGCGAAGACTCCGACGCAGACGCCCGCGAGCGCGAGCAGAAGTCCCTGACCGAGCACGAGCCGCAGAACGTCGCGCCCGCGCGCGCCAAGTGCGACGCGAATCGCGATCTCGCGCGTGCGCTGCGTGACGGCGTAAGAGATGACGCCGTATATGCCGACGACGGCGAGCAGCAGCGCCACGCACGCGAAGACTCCGATCAGATATGCCGGGTAGCGGCGCATGAACGTCGAGCGCGAATCGTAGATGATCTGTCCCATCGTCCTGACGCCGAAGACGGGCACTTCCGGGTCGAGCGTTTGAATCTCGCCGCGCACTGCGCTCGCGAGCGCGGAGGGGTCCGCGTAAGTTCGCGCCACGACGCTCATACGCGCGTCGGGGCTTTGCGCGACGGGGAAGTAGATGACGGGCCCGTTGTCGGCGTCGAGGCTCGTCACCTTCTCGTCTGCCACGACGCCGACGATCTCGAACGGCGGTTGATTCGCCGTGAACTTGAAAGTGACGCGGCGGCCCGTCGGGTCTGCGTCGCCGAAGATGCGCCCGGCCAGAGTCCTGTTGATAAGAATGACGGGCGGCGAATCCGCCTTGTCGCGCTCGTCGAAGGCGCGACCCTTCAAGAGCGGCACGCCCAACACGTCGAAATAGTTTTCGCTCACGACGCGCAGTTGCGACTCGTCCTGCTCGGTCGCGGAGTCCGGCAACCCGACGACGTAGGGCGTCCCCGTGCCGCCCGAACCGCTCAGAGGCAGCCTGTCCACCTCCGCCGCGCCGCCGACGCCCGGAAGCGCCGAGACGCGTCGCAGAAGCTCTCGGTAGAAGGCGGCGGCCTTCGCGCTGTCGGCGTAGCGCGCGGGCGGGAGCGCGACCGTCATCGTCAGAAGGTTCTCAGTGCGGAAGCCGGGGTTGACCTCAAGCATCCTGACGAGGCTCTTCAACAGAAGCCCCGCGCCCACCAGAAGCACGAGCGAGAGCGCGACCTCCGAGACGACGAGCGCGTCGCGCATCCCTCGCGTGCGGCGCGCGCCGGAGCTTCGCCCGCCCTCCTTCATCGCTTCACTCAGGTCGGAGCGCGAGGCCGCGAGCGCGGGCGCGAGTCCGAAGACAACGCCTGTTGCGAGCGAGACGACGAAGGTGAAGAGCAGAATGTTCGCGTCGGGCGAGAGGTGGCGCAGGTACGGCATGAAGGCGAGTTGCGTCGAAGGAATCAGCGCGACGAGAAGGTCAACTCCCCACAGCGCGATGACGAGTCCGACGGCCCCGCCCACGAGCGAGAGCATCACGCTCTCGGTCAACAACTGCCGCACGAGCCGTGTGCGCGACGCGCCGAGCGCCGTGCGCAACGCGATCTCCTTGCGCCGCGTCGTCGAGCGCGCCAGCAGTAGATTCGCGACGTTGGCGCACGCGATTAAAAGGACGAGTCCGACCGCGCCGAGCAGCGCGAAGAGGATAGGTCTGATCTGTCCTACGAACTCCTCTTGCAGCGGCACGACCATGACGGTCGTGCTCGCGTGCGTCTTCGGGTCGTCCGCCGCGATGCGCGCGCCGACCGTTTGCATCTGCGCGCGCGCCGCGTCGAGGCTGACGCCCGGCCCAAGACGCGCGACGACCCTCAGCCAATGCAGGTAGCGCGCGTCCGATTGCATCCCGCTCGGCCTGACGGTCGTCCACATCTCCGCGTCGCCCACGCTCGCGAAGCTGAAGGCGGCGGGCAGCACGCCGACGATTGTGCAGCCGCCGCCGTCGGTCGCGACCGTCTGGCCGAGGACGCGCTCGTCGCCGCCGTAGCGTCGCTGCCAGAGTCCTCGGCTGAGCATGACGACGCAAGGCGCGTTCGCCCTGTCTTCGCCTTCGAGGAACGCGCGCCCGCGCTCCGGCTTCACGCCGAGCGTGTCGAAGAAGTTTGCTGTGACTGCCGCGCCCTGCACGCGCTCCGGCCCGCCCGCCCCGGCGAGCGTGAAGAAGACCGTCGCGTATCCGGCGACCGACTCGAAATCTCCGCCCTGCTTCTTCCAGTCTTGAAAGTCCGGGTACGATGCTTCGCGCTTGTCTGACTCCTGCCGCCCCGTCGTCTCCCAGAGGTGAACGAGCCGCGCAGGGTCGCGGTACGGCAGCGAGCGCAGCAGCGCCGCGTCAACGACCGAGAAGACCGCAGTGTTCGCGCCGACGCCAAGTGCCAGCGTCGCCACGGCGACCAGCGCAAAGCCCGGCTGTTTCAACAACACACGCACCGCGTACCGCACATCTTGAAGGATAGTTCTCATCGCTCACCTCTTCGAGAAGTGATGAGTGATGAGTGATGCGTAATAGCTGCCCGCCGTTCTTACTTATCACTCATCACTCATCACTCATCACTCGTATCTGAGCGCGACCATCGGATCAACTTTAGTCGCGCGCCGTGCGGGCACGAGGCATGCGAGGAGCGCCGCGAGCGCGAGCACGAGCGCCACGCCGCCGAAGACGAGCGGGTCTGTAGCCGAGACGCCGTAGAGCATTCCCGACATCAGGCGCGTCAGCGCGAGCGCGGCGACCAGACCGACGACAAGACCGACGAGCGCAAGCGCCAGCCCCTGCCCGACGACGAGGCGCAGCACGTCGCGCGCTTGCGCGCCCAAAGCCATTCGGGCACCGATCTCGTGCGTGCGCTCGGCGACCGTGTAGCTCATCACTCCGTAAACGCCGACGACCGCGAGCAGCAGCGCCGCCGCCGCAAACACGCCGAGCAGAAGCGCGTTGAAACGCTGCGGCCCGACCGAGCCGGAGATAACGTCCTCCATGCTCGAAACGTCCGACACAGGCAGGTTCTTGTCAATCGCCCACACCTGCGCCTGCACGGGTCGCGCGAGCTTCAGAGGGTCGCCGTCCGTGCGCGCGACAATCGTCATCGCGCTCGGCGACGCGGCCTGCGCGTGCGGCAGGTACATCTCAGGCTTCGGCGCGCTCGTCCACTCGCCCTGCTTCAAGTCGCGCACGACGCCGACGATCTCGCGCGGCTTCGTCTCGTCGCTGACGGTGATTCTCTTCCCCAGAGCCTCTTCGCCGGGCCATGTGGCGCGTGCAAACGCTTCGTTGACGATTACGACGCCCGCGTCTTCTGCGTCGTCGCTGACGTTGAAGTCGCGCCCTTTGAGAAGCGTTGCGCCCATCGTGTGAAAGTATTCGGGGCGGACGACGCGATAGACCGCGCCCTGCTTCTGTCCGGGCGGCGGTTCGGGTCTGCCCTCGACCTTGAAGCCGAGCGTCCAAACGTCGCCGCCGAGCGGCAGATGATTTATCGCGCTCGCCGACTTCACTCCGGGAAGCGTCTTCACTTGCGCAAGCAACTGCTCGAAGAATGCCGCGCGCTCTGCGTCCGTCTTGTGGCTCGAACCCGCGAGCGAAACCGTCATCGTCAGAACGCCGCGCGGGTCGAAGCCCGGATCAACCGACGTGAGTCGAAGGAAGCTTCGGAGCATCAGCCCGCCGCCGACGAGAAGCACGAGCGACAGAGCGACCTCCGCGACGACGAGCAGGCGGCGCACGCGGTCGCGTCGTCTCCCGGCGGTCGCGCCGCGCGATCTGTCTTTGAGCGATTCGTTCAGGTCGGGCTTCGTCGTCTGAAGCGCGGGCGCGAGTCCGAAGAGGAGTCCCGTGACGACTGAGAGCGCGAGCGTGAACAGTAGAACGCTCGCGTCGAGTCCGACCGTCTGCGTGCGCGGCAGAGCCTCGGGGCCGAGCGCGACGAGCGCGTCAACGCCCCACACGGCGAGCAGGAGTCCCGCAGCGCCGCCCGCGAGCGAAAGCATCACGCTCTCGGTCAAAAGTTGCCGGACGACGCGCAGGCGGCTCGCGCCGAGAGCGAGGCGGACGGCGATCTCTTTGCGACGCGCGGCGGCCCTCGCCATCAAAAGGTTTGCGACGTTGGCGCACGCGATCAAAAGCACGAAGCCGACCGCGCCGAGCAGAACGAGAAGCGCGGGGCGCGCGTTCCCCACTGCCTTCTCGTGCAGCGAGTCAACCGCGACCGTCAACCCCTTGTTCGCCTCCGGGTATTCGTCTGCGAGCCTGCGGTTGATCGCGTCCATGTCGGCCTGCGCCTGCTCGCGCGTCACACCCTTTTTGAGTCGCGCGAAGACGCGCAGCGACTGGCCGCGCCTGTCGTTCACACGTGCGGCGAGTGAAAGCGGCGACCAGAGTTCGGCCTTCGTCGCCCAGAAGGGCGCGAACTGAAAGTCGGGCGGCATCACGCCGGCGACCGTGTAAGCTTCGCCGTCGAGCATGATCTGTTGGCCGACGATTTTGCGGTCGCCGCCGAAGCGACGCCGCCAGATTCCGTCGCTTAAGACGACGACGTGATCGCGCCCCGGTTGGTCTTCGCCCTCTGCGAACGTGCGACCGAGGGATGCGCTGACGCCGAGCACGTCGAACATGTTCGCGCTCAACTGCAAGGCGTGGAGTTGTTCGGGTTCGTCGTGCCCCGTGAGGCTCGGCCCCCAAACTTGCGCGGCTGCCATCGAATCGAAGACACGCGTTTGCTCGCGCCAGTCGAGAAAGTTCGCGGGCGCGACCGGCTTCCAGCCGTCGTGCAAAACGGTCACGAGCCGCGCGGGGTCGCGGTACGGCAGAGGTCTGAGAAGCACTGCGTTGACGACGGAGAAGATGGCGGTGTTCGCGCCTATGCCCAGCGCCAGCGCGACGAGCGCGACGAGCGTGAAACTCCGGCTCTTGAGCAGCATGCGAAAGCCGTATCGAACATCCTGCCAAATCGTTCTCATCGCTCACCTCTTCGAGAAGTGATGAGTGATGAGTGATGCGTGATAAGTAAGAGCGGCGGGCTGCTATTACTCATCACTCATCACTCATCACTCATCACTCGTCATTCGTAGCGGAGTGCCACAATCGGGTCAATCTTCGTCGCGCGGCGCGCGGGGATCAGGCACGCCAGAAGCGCGACCAGCAACAGCAGTGCAGAGATGCCGACGTAGGTCGCGGGGTCGGT
Organism: Pyrinomonadaceae bacterium; assembly: GCA_035474235.1. GTDB lineage: Bacteria > Acidobacteriota > Blastocatellia > Pyrinomonadales > Pyrinomonadaceae > QHXN01. The sequence goes on along the minus strand of DATINM010000083.1, from coordinate 12,147 downwards.
CGTGCTCACTTCGTAGAGAAGGCTTCGCATCAGACGCGTCAGCGCGAGCGCGCCCGCAAGCCCAAGCGCCAGCCCTACAGCCGCGAGCAGAAGTCCCTGACCGACGACGAGGCCGAGCACGTCACGCCCTTGCGCGCCGAGCGCGACTCTGATGCCGATCTCGTGCGTGCGCTGCGCCACGGCGTAAGACATCACTCCGTAGAGTCCGACGACGGCGAGCACGAGCGCCACGCACGCGAACACGGCGAGCAGCAACGCGCTGAAGCGTGCGCGGCCAACCGACTCCGCGAGAAGTTGGTTCATCGTCCGAACGTCGGCGACCGGCTGCTCGGCGTCCATCGCCTGAATCTCTTTCCGCGCCGCCGCGACCAACGACAGCGGATCGCCCTTCGTCCGAACGACCAGCGTCATGAAGTTGGTTGTGAGTTCCGGCTGCGGCCAATAGACGGTCGGCTTCGGCTCGTCGTCGAGGGTTTGCAGTTTCACGTCGGGGACGACGCCGACGATCTCGGTCGGCTCAGGGTTCTGCTTCATTGCGACGACGATGCGCTGCCCGATTGGGTCTTCGCCGGGGAAATACTTTTGCGCGAGCGATTCGCTGACGACGGCGACGTGTCTCTCTGCGGTCACCTCCTCGGCGTTGAACGCGCGACCGCGCTCTAAGGGGATGCGCATCGCGTTGAAGTATCCGGCGTCAACGACGCGCACCTCCGTTACAGGCCCCTCGCCGGCCTTCGGCGCGGGATGGCCCGTTATAGTGAAGCCCGTCGCCGCGCCCGGCCCCGTGAAGGGCAGGAAACTTACGGCCCCGACCGCCTCGACGCCGGGCAGAGCGCCGATGCGCTCGGTCGCCTCTCGGTAGAACTGTATGACCCGCGGGTCTTCTCGATACTTCGTGCTCGGCAATTCGACGCGCATCGTGAGCAAGTGCTCCGCGTCGAAGCCGGGGCTGACCGACTCAAGACGCATAAAGCTCTTCACCGTCAGCCCCGCGCCGACGAGTAGCACGAGCGCGAGCGCGATCTCCGCGACGACGAAGGCCGCGCGCAGGCGTCGGCTACGGCGACCGCCGGTCGAACCTCTTGCGCCCTCCTTTAAAGACTCGCCCGCGCCGGGACTCGCGGCTTCGAGCGCGGGCGCGACGCCGAAGACGACCGCCGTCAGGAGCGTGATGAGTAGAGTGAACGAGAGCACGGGCAGATCGAGTTTGACCGCGCCGATGTCTATAAGGTCGCGCGGGCTTAACGCCGCGAGCAACCCGACACCCCACGACGCGAGAAGTAGTCCGAGTCCACCACCCGCCAGCGCGAGCAACAAACTCTCCGTCAGAAGTTGCCGCACGACTCGCCAGCGACTCGCGCCCAGAGCGGCACGGATGGCGATCTCCCGCCTGCGCGCCGACGCGCGCGCGAGCAAAAGGTTCGCGACGTTGGCGCACGCGATCAGAAGCAGGAACCCGACCGCGGCCAGAAGCACCCACAGCGCCGGTCGAATCTGCCCCGCGAACTGTTCGCGCAGCGGCGTGACCTCGACGCCCCAACCCTTGTTGAAGTCCGGGTACTGCTCTTCGAGCCGCGCTGCGATCTGGTTCATCTCGCCCTGTGCCTGCTCCACAGTGACGCCCGGTTTGAGTCGCGCCACCGCCGCCATGTACCGCCCGCGCCTCTGCCTCTGCTGCTCCCCGAAGCCGAAGGGCGACCAAAGCTCCGGCGGCTTGCCCGAAAGCGATCCCTTGCGCACGAACCACTGGAAACCCGCGGGCATCACGCCGACGACCTCGGCGCTCGTGCCGTTCAAGGTCACGGACTGCCCGACGATCTTCGTGTCGCCGCCGAAGCGCCTTTGCCAAAGCCCGTAGCTTAGGACAACAACATCCGGCGAGTCGGGACGCGCGTCGTCGGCCGTGAAGTCGCGACCGAGTATCGGCCTGACGCCAAGCACCCCGAAGAGGTTCGGCGTCGCATACTGGATGGGCACCTCAACGGGTTCGCCGCCGCCTGTGAGGTTCACGTGCCAATCGCTGTAGGCCGCCGCGTCCTCGAACACGTCCGATTGCTCTTTCCAGTCGATGAAGTTGGCAGGCGAGATGAAGTTCTGGTGCTGGTTGCGCGTGCGGTTGTACTCCCAAACCATCGCGAGCCGGGAAGGGTCTTTGTAAGGCAGCGGCCTGATGAGCACCGCGTTAACGACCGAGAAGATTGCAGTGTTGGCCGCCACTCCGAGCGCGAGCGCGAGCACCGCCACGGCTGTGAAGCCCGGACTCTTGAGCAGCATGCGAAATCCGAAGCGCAAGTCTTGAAGCAGTCCGTTCATCATCCACCTCTTCGGAAGTGACGGGCGACAAGATAAAGCTTCCGCCTCTTTCTCATCGCCCGTCATTCATCACTCGTCATTCGTAGCGGAGTGCCACCATCGGATCAACCTTCGTCGCGCGGCGCGCGGGGATGTAGCTGGCGACGAGCGCCGCGGCGGCCAGCAGCAGCGCAATGCCCGCATAGGTCGCCGGGTCTGTGGCCGAGACGCCGTAGAGCAGGCTCGACATCAGGCGCGTCAGCGCGAGCGCGCCCGCAAGCCCAAGGGCGAGGCCGACGCCGACGATTGCCATCCCCTGACCGACAACCATCATAAGCACGTCGCGGTCTTGCGCGCCGAGCGCGACTCTGATGCCGATCTCGTGCGTGCGCTGCGCCACGGCGTAAGACATCACTCCGTAGAGTCCGACGACGGCGAGCACGAGCGCGATTAAGGCGAAGACGCCGAACAGGAACATCGAGAAGCGTCGCTGCGCCAGAGAGTCCGCAACCACCTGCTCCATCGTCGTCACGCGGTAAACAGGCATGTCCCTGTCAACGCCCGCTATCGCGCCGCGTACCGAAGGCGCGAGCGACGAAGGATCGCCGTCGGCGCGCACGACGAGGAAGAGGTTCGGCGCTCCGCCGCGCTGCGCGTAAGGGATGTAATACTGGACGCGCGACTCGCCTTCCAGCCCTTGATTCCTGACGTGGCCGACGATGCCGACCACTTCGCGCCAGCGCGGTTGCTGCGGCGTGCCCTCGAACGTGATGCGCTTGCCGACGGGGTCTTCGCCCGGCCAATACTTGCGCGCCATCGCCTCGTCGATTATCGCCACGCTCTGCGCGTCGTCCGTGTCGTGCGCGTCGAAGAAGCGACCGCGCACGAGCGGGATGTTCATCGTCTCGAAGTAGTCGTCCGAAGCCATCCAGCGGTCGCCGTGCGGCGAGTCTTGGCCCTGCGCGACGGGCTTGCCCTCGATGCGGAAGCTGCCGCTCTGGTTGAAGCCGCTCATCGGAAGCGTCGTGATCGTGGCGGCGCTCCTGACGCCCGGCAGCGCCCTCACCTGCTCCAAAACCTGATGCATGAAGGCCGCGCGCTGCGCGTCCGCCGGATACTTACTCGCGGGGAGCGAAACCATCATCGTCAGAAGACCGCGCGGCTCGAAGCCGGGGCTGACCTGCTCCAACTGCATGAAGCTGCGTATCAGGAGGCCGGCGCCGACCAGAAGCACGACGGCGAGCAACACCTCCACGACCACGAGCGCGTCTCGCACGCCGCGTCGCACGCCCGACCTACCGCTGCGGCCTCCCTCCTTGAGCGTGTCGTGAAGATTGACCCGCGAGGTCTGGAACGCGGGCGCGAGTCCGAAGACGAGTCCCGTCAAAAGCGAAACGCCGAACGTGAAGAGCACGACGTTGCGGTCGAGTCCGATCTCGCCCGCGCGCGGGACGCTGCCCCCGCTAAACTTCAGCAGGAAGTCAACGCCCCACATCGCCAGAAGCATTCCGAGTCCGCCGCCCGCCAGCGCGAGCAGCACGCTCTCCGTCATAAGCTGCCGCACGACTCGCCAGCGAGACGCGCCGAGCGCCGTGCGGACTGCGATCTCTTTTTGCCTCACGGCAGCGCGCGCAAGCATCAGGTTCGCGACGTTGGCGCACGCGATCAAGAGCACGAACAGAACCGCGCCGAGCAGAATCAGAAGCGCCGGTCGTATCTTGCCGACAACGAACTCGTCGAACGGCGTGACCAATAATCCCCAGTTGCTCGCGTCCATGCCCGGCATGTACTGGCGACGAATGTCCGCGGCGATTGAATCCATTTCGGCCTGCGCCTGCGCGGGGCTGGCGCCCGGCTTCGTGCGCGCGACGACGCCGAGGAATTCGCTCGTCATGTTGTTGGGGTCGAGTTGATCGGGCGTGAACGCGAGCGGCGACCAGAGGTCTGGGCCCGTCGGGCCGAACTCGCGCCCGAACTCGAAGCCCGGCGGCATGACGCCGACAATCGTGTATGTCTCGCCGTTGAGCGTGATGTTCTTGCCGACGACCTCAAGACCCGCGAAGCGCCGACGCCAGAATGCGTCGCTCAGGACGACGACCTTGTTTTTGCCAACCTGCCCCTCGTCCGCAGAGAACGTGCGCCCGCGCGCGGGCTGCGCGCCGAGAGTCTGGAAGAGGTTCGGCGTCGCGCTCATGCCCTGAAGCCGCTCCGGCTCGCCCTCGCCCGTCATGTTCACGTTGAAGGCCGTGAACGCCGCAACGTCTGAAAACGACTTCGCGTTGTCGCGGTAATAGGCGTAGCCGGGCACGGAGACCGAGGCACGCAGGTCAATCTTCTGGTAGTTGTGATTTATAAGGACGAGTTGGCCCGCGTCCTTGTAAGCCAGAGGCTTGAGGAGAACTGCGTTGACGACCGAGAAGATCGCGCTGTTGGCGCCGACGCCGAGCGCGACCGCGATGACGGCGACGAGCGTAAATCCCGGACTCTTCAAAAGAACGCGCGCCGCGTAGCGAAGGTCTTTCCACAAAGTGCTCATCGGATCACCTCGCAGGAAATTCAAGTCTGTTTGTATTGAAGGCGCGCGCCGGACGCCCGCTCTCGGACAGAGGCTTAAGGGATGCTTACAGCTTGAAGCCGCTCTCTTCGAGTTCTTCCTCGGCCTTCCGCTCGTGCGTCTCCTCGACGACCTGCCCGTCGAAGAGGTGGAAGGTTCGGTCGGCGTAGGCTGCGTAGCGCGGGTCGTGCGTAACCATGCAGATGGTCGCGCCGCCCGCGTGCAACTCGCGCAGGAGGTTCATCACGGCCTCGCCGTTCGTCGAGTCGAGGTTGCCCGTCGGCTCGTCGGCGAGGAGTATCGAGGGGTTTCCGGCGACGGCGCGCGCGACGGCGACTCTCTGCTGCTGGCCGCCCGAAAGCTGTGAAGGATAGTGCTTCATGCGGTGGCTCATGCCGACCTTCAGAAGCGCCTCTTCGACGCGCTCGCGCCTCTCGGCGGAATTCATGTCGCGGTAGGTCAGTGGCAGTTCGACGTTCTCGTAAACGTTCAAGTCGCCGATGAGGTTGAACGCCTGAAAGATGAACCCGATCTCGCGGTTGCGTATGCGCGCGCGTTCCGAGAGCGACAGGTTGGCGACGGGCGTGCCGTTTAAGGTGTACTCGCCGTCGGTCGGCGAATCGAGCAGCCCGAGTATGGAGAGCAGCGTTGACTTGCCGCACCCGGAAGGCCCGGCCATCGAGATGTACTCGCCCTTCTTGATGTCGAGGTGTATGCCGGAGAGTGCGTGCGTCTCGACCTCGTCGGTGTAGAAGACTTTTTTAACGCCGTCCAGTTTCACGAGCGGTTCGTTGTTTGCGCTCATCTCTTTTCCTTTCGCCTGCTTCACTCGATGCGTAAGCGGTTTACGCCGTCCCACTGCTGCGTGTCCGAGAGTATGACCGTGTCGCCTTCGCGTAGCCCCTCTACGACCTCGACGGTGCTGACCGAGGTGCGACCGAGTTTGACCTGCACGCGGTCGGCAGTCCGCCCGTCTTCACTCAGGCGGAAGAGCGAGACGCTCGACTGCGCGCCGCCCGACGCGGGACGCCCGACGTAGAGAATGTTGTCGAGCCTCTCCAACTCAATCGTGCCGTCAACGCTCAAGTCCACGCGCGCGCCCTGCGGCAGCGGGCCCGTCAGTTGAACGTCCACGGTCACTGTTCCGTTGTGCGCGGCGGGGTCAACGTTCTGCACGCGCCCCTCGACCGTGCCGCCTCCCGTGCGCGTGTCAATCGTCGCGGGCTGTCCGCGCGCGATGTCTTTGATCTGCGTTTCGGGAATCTGGATCGACGCCTTGAGGCTCGAAGGGTCTGCGACGCGCGCGATATTCGTGCCCGGCGTGATCTGCTGGCCGACCTCGACCGTCACCTCCTGAACCACGCCGCTCGTGCCCGCGCGAACCTGAAGCGACGAAACCTGCTCCTGATCGAGACGCAACTGCGCGCTCAACTGAGCGATGCGCGACTGCTGCGCGGCGACCTGCGCATCGGCCGACGACTTGGTCGCGTCCATCCTCTTCTGCTCGATGGCGAGGCGGTTGGCGAGTTGCTCGACCTTGACGCGCGAGATGCGGAGCGTGAGCGCAGGCACAAGACCTTCCTTCGCCAACTGCTCGTCGGCGTCGAGTTGAATCTTGGCTTGATTGTATTCGGACTGAACCTCGGCGAGCGACGCCTGCTGGCTCATGCGGTCGCTTTCGAGCTTGGAGTGAAGGTTGTTGAGGTCTGCCTGCGCGGACTTTATCTGGTACTCAACATCGGTCGCCGCCTGCTTGAGCGTCGGGTTCGAGAGTTCGACGAGCACCGTGTCAGGCGTGACCTGCTCGCCGGGCTTGACGCGCTTCTGCTCGACGCGCCCCTCGACGGGCGCGGCGATCTGCCTGATGTCTTCGGGCACGAGCGTGCCGTTGCCGCGCACCTGCCTGAGCATCTGCCCGCGCTTGACCGTGTCGGTCAAAAGCGTCGAGCGCTGGACGCTCGGCGCGGCGCGCTCCATGCGCGACAGCCCGTAGGTGATGAGCGCGACCGCCAGCACGCACAGCAAAGCGTATGCGGCGAGCTTCAGACGGCGTCGATTTTTTCGTTGGGGGCGTTTTACGTCCATGACTAAACTTCGGCTTCGCGAACGCCCCTCAACAAACGCCGTACCACGCGCTCAAGACTCTTGACTCAACAATTTTTCGAGGGTTTTGCCCGGCGGACGAAAACCGAAGGCCGCGCGGTGTCCGTTTCCGAAAAGCAAAATCCCAAAATCGAAAAGCGGGCGGCGGCGAAGGCTCGACACGCGGCGAACGGCTCGTGTGACTGAAAGCGCGACTCGACGGCAATCACCCGAGCGCGTCTTTGACGACGCCGACGAGACCGCGCACGTCATCCTCGGTCGTGTCGAACGAGCACATCAGGCGCACCTCGGAAGTCGGCTCGTCCCAAACGTAGAAGAAGAAGTGCTCGCGTATGGCCGCGACGTGCTCGCGCGGGATGACGGCGAAGACCGCGTTCGACTCGACGGGCTGCGTGATTCTGACTTGCGGGATTTGTCGAAGCTCAGCGGCGAGCAGTTGTGCCATGCGGTTCGAGTGCAGGGCGTTTCGGAGCCACAGGTCTTCGTCGAGGAGCGCGCCGAACTGCGCGGCGACGAACCGCATCTTCGACGGAAGCTGCGCGCCCTGCTTGCGGACGAACTCGAAGCCGCGCGCCAAACCAGCGTCGAAGAAGACGACGGCCTCGCCGTACATCATCCCGTTCTTCGTGCCGCCGAAAGAGAGAACGTCAACGCCCGCGTCCGCCGTCAACTCGCGGAGTGTCGCTCCGAGGCTCGCCGCCGCGTTCGCCACGCGCGCGCCGTCAACGTGCAGGAGCAGTTCGCGCGAGTGCGCAAACTCCGCGAGGCGCGTCAACTCTTCGACCGTGTAAACCGTTCCGTACTCGGTCGCCTGCGAGATTGAGACGACGCGCGGCTGGACGTGATGCTGGTCGCCGGCGCGCGCGAGCAGAGGCTCGATCTGCTCGGCTCTCAACTTCCCGTCCGTCGTCGGCAGGTCGATCAGCTTGCAGCCCGCGAACTTTTCCGGCGCGCCGCACTCGTCAACGTTTATGTGCGCAGACTCGGCGCAGACGACCGCGTTGTGCGGGCGCGTGAGCGCGCATAAAGCCAGAACGTTCGCGCCCGTCCCGCCGAAGACGAAGAAGACCTCGGCGCGCTCGCCGAATTGTGCGCGGAATTTTTCGACCGCCGTCTCGGTGTACGCGTCGTCGCCGTATGCGACGACGTGCCCTTCGTTTGCGGCGCGCAAAGCCTCCATCACACGCGTGTGAACGCCCGCGTTGTTATCGCTCGCGAATCCTCTTTTAGCTTTCATGTGGCTGACTCTTCCGCCTCAACGCGGCGCGACGCCGACGCCGCCAAGCTCAAGCACCTTCGCCTTCTCGTCTTCCGGCAGACGCGCGTAGAGTTCCGTGAAGGCGGCGTTCGTCCATCCGAAGCCGATCTCGTTCGACTGGTATCCGAAGCGCAGCCCCGCGCCGAGCGAGGACGTGCGCGCCGCAACGTCGTACTTCTCTACAATCGTGTTGTGCTCGATGAACTCCTTGAGGACGAGCGAGAGGAAGTTGACGGAGACGCGGTTGGCCTCGCGCCCGTAGCCGTAGCGACGCAGGCCCTCGACCGCGATGAGTTGCATCGGTGCCCAGCCGTAGGGCGCGTCCCACTGGCTGCCCGACTCGTTCGTGCTCGTCCGCAAGCCGCCCGCGCGCTCGAAAAGTTTAAGATTCGAGACGACACGCGCCGCCTGCCGCGGCGTCGCGATGCCGGCCCAGAGCGGATAGAAAGTCGTGATGAAAAGATAGCGACGGCGCTCGCCCGTCTCGAAGTCGTAATCGTAATAAAGCCCGTCGCGCTCGTCCCACATCAGCCGGTTTATCTTCTCGCGGCGCGCGGCGGCGCGGCGCTCCCACGCTCTCGCCTCCGACGGACGACCGAGCGCGCGCACGATCTCTGCCGCGTCGCGCTCGTAAACGTAGAGCAGAGAGTTGAGGCAGACGGGGTTGTAGCTGTTGATGCCCGCGCTGAAGGGCCCGAAGCGGTCGGACGGGTCGAAGCCCGACTCGCGCATCGAGCGGTCGCCCTTGTAGAAGGCCGGCGTCAGTTCGTCGCGCGCGCGGTCGTAAAATTTGTTCACGTCGTAGTCGCCGACTTCGTGCGTGCGGTAGAACTCTCTGACGCGGTCGTAGTGCGTGCGCCCCTCTGCGTCGCGCTCGCCGGAGACGACTTCGGGCGAAGGGCCGCTCCCTGCGTCGTAGTAGCGCGAGAGTCCAGTCCGCGGCGTGAGGTGCGGCCCCGTGTTTGAAGTCCAGTAATCGTAGTAGCGCCCGACGGCGTGGAGCGTGCCGCGAAGCCATCGCGCGTCCCTTTCTTTCTCGTACACGCCGCGGATCATTCGCGTCAGAAAGGGCGGCTGCGAGCGCGTGAGGTAGTAGGTTCGATTGGCGTTGAGGATAAGACCGTAGTTCTCGATTTCGTAGATGAAATTTTCGACCATGTCGCGCGCGAGTTCTGTCTCTCCGTCGCGCAGCAGGCCGACCTCGGTGAAGTAGCTGTCCCAGCCGTACATCTCGTTGAAGCGACCGCCGGGCACGACGTAAGGGCGCGGCAGATAGAGCAGCCCCGGCGCGGCGTCGGCGGCGCGCGTGGGCAATCGCCGCAACTCGATGCGCGCGAAGTCTTCGGGACTCATGGCCGCGCGAAGTCTTCGTTCGACCGCGCCCAAATCTTCGACGCGCGAGACGTAAACGGGCCAGCGCCCTCCGTTCGTCGGCTTGAACTTCGGGTCAACGGCGGCTGCCGCGAGATCTCGGTCGGAGCGCGTGAGCGTGTGCCAGCTACGGCGTATGTACTCGCGCACCGCTTCGAGTTGCGCCGTCGTCGCCCGCCCGCCGCCGCCGCTGCCCTGCGCGCGCGCGACGACGGCGACGAGCACGAAGAGAACGAGCGGCGCGGCGACAAGCCTTCGCATTATTTGTTTGTTCGCCAACGTCTTTTCAGTTGTCGAGCCGCTTTGCCTCACGAATTTCGGATTTAAGATTTCAAATCTCAAATCTGAAATCTGAAATCTCAAATTTTTAATCGGCCATCAGAGCGAAGCGCACGGTCGTCCTCGTACTGATTGCCGAGTCGCGGTGGCTGTTGGCTGAAGGTCATCGCCGACTCCTTCACCGCCTTGACCTTTGCGCGGGACAGGTTGATTCTTTTGCGCGTGAATTTTTACGGCGCGTGCATGCCGTCGTGTCAGGCTTCGGCCTCGGCCTCGTCCCTTTTCCTGCTCCACATGTCGGCCATGTGGTTTGCTTCCGATTGGGTCATGTTGTCGCAGGCGACTTCCGCGACGCCGTCCTTGACTTCGACGACTTCCCAGTCGGGCGCTTCGGGGTCGCTGCCCTCGCGGCCCTGCGTGAGTCTGACTTCAAACGTCTCCGTATACTTTTTCTCTTCGCTCATCGGCTCTTTTCCTCTTTGACGATTTATTGAAAGGCACGCGGCGATCCGACTTCGAGCACGCGCCGCTTATATTGCCGGTTGACGTTCTTCATTGGTTGCCACTAGCCTCAGCCAGTGAGAGGAAGTCAAGTAAGACGGCGGCGGCTTTAGCCAAATCGTTTTAGCTAAAGCCGAAAGTGAGTCTTAATCCGAACTCTTATCCACTAGCCTTAGCTTAGTGGCAACTCATCAAACGTCAACATACCCTGAACTATGAGCGACACAATACCACAGACCGCAACCCGCGCGCTTTCGAGCGACGATGTACTCTCGACCGAAGAGATAAGGTCGCACTTCCCCGCGCTCGGACGCGTGCACGGCGGCCACGCCGTCGCATACTTCGACGGCCCCGGCGGCACGCAGGTTCCGCGCCGCGTCGTCGAGGCCGTGAGCGATTACCTCTATCATCACAACGCCAACACGCACTGGGCGTACCCGACGAGCGCCGAGACCGACGAATTGCTCGAAGGCGCGCGCGCGGGCGTAGCGGACTTTCTCGGCGCGTCGCACGACGAGATAGTCTTCGGGGCGAACGCGACGACGCTCGCCTACCACGTCTCGCGCACGCTCGGTCGGACGCTTTCGGCAGGCGACGAGATAGTCGTCACCGAACTCGACCACCACGCCAACGTCGCGCCGTGGCAGGCGCTCGAACGAGAGCGCGGCATTGCGCTGCGCGTCGTCCGCATGAACACCGAGACGGGCGCTCTAGACTGGGAAGACTTCGAGCGCAAGGTCGGCGCGCACACGCGCATTGTCGCCGTCGGCGCTGCGTCGAATGCGCTCGGCACGATCACGGACACGTCGCGCGCGCTCAGGCTTGCGCGCTCGGTCGGCGCGTACCTCTTTGTTGACGCGGTTCACTTCGCGCCGCACAACCTGACCGACGTTCGCGCGCTCCGGTGCGACTTCCTCGTCTGCTCGGCATACAAGTTCTACGGCCCGCACGTCGGCGCTCTGTTCTGCCGCCGCGAGCTTTTGGAGACGCTCCCCTTCCCGAAGCTTCTGCCCGCGCCCGACTACGCACCCGAAGTCGCGGAGACCGGCACGCAGAATCACGAAGGCATCTGCGGCGCTGCCGCCGCCGTTGACTTCCTCGCCTCGCTCGCCGAAGAAGGCACGAGACGCGAACGCCTGCGCGCCGCCTTCGACGCGCTCCACGCGCGCGGCGCTCTATTGACGAGTCTGATGTGGCAAGGGCTTTCCGAAATCGAAGGCGTGAAGCTCTACGGCCCGCGCCCCGAAGAGCCGCGCACGCCGACCGTCGCCTTCACCGTCCGAGGCGTCACGTCAACCGACGTTGCGCGCGGGCTTGCGGCACGCGGAGTCTTCGTCTCGCACGGAGATTTCTACGCGGCGACGGTCGTCGAACGTCTCGGCCTCGGCCCGGAAGGTCTTGTGCGCGCGGGCTGCGCCTGCTACACGACGCGCGCGGAGGTCGAGCGTCTCGTTGAGGGCGTCGGCGAGATCGCACGAAGCAATAGCTGAGAGCGACTTAACAGATTCAGCTTACGGATAAATCCGTAGGGGCGTGACTTGTCCACGACCCGATGCGTAGATTTAATATTTCGGTGTGAGGGTAGGTAGTGATTTCGTTGATCTCGCCACTGAATAGGAGTAAAAGCTTTCAGAAGGCGCTATGCGGGTTGACATGAGCCTGCGTAAGATGCCCTATAAGAAAAAGCAGTCCCGCAGAAGCACGAGAATGAGTAACAACTCGTAAAGGTGTGCACGGCAGAGAACTCTCCCCGACCACCTGTCACGTCAGTCTCGGCTAAACACTCCTC
>DATINM010000082.1:0-34551 GCA_035474235.1 Pyrinomonadaceae bacterium | reverse complement strand
GGCGCGCGGCTTCGTCACCGACGTTGATCTGAAGAGTTGAGCGGACGGACGATTCGATTTACGCGGCGTGCTCGCCGACTGAAATGATGTATTCCGTAAGCACTGACCGACGCTCGCGCGCACGCCGGGCCGAATCGAGAAGTTCTCGAACGGTGATGATAATTTCATCAACCGTCTCAGGAGTGAACGACGCCTCGCCGTCTTCCGGGCACACCCACGCATAAACATTAGGCACGCGCACTGAAATGTCTTCCTCTCGATACTCGAAGGTCGCCGGCTGCCACTCTTTCGACGTTTGATGCTCAGCGCAAATAGGTACGTGTTCTTTAGTCATAGGCTTGCCCATTACTTCTTTCGCCGCCGAAATGGGGGATTCTCCCATTGAATCTCATCGGGAATGTAGGCGGTCACAAACTCGACGTACACCGGGTCAGCATATTCGCAGAGGACGTGCAAGTAAATACCTGTTTTCTCTGACAAGGCCACCCCGCCGCAAACAAGAGAACGCTTGTCGCAGGGTACTCTTCGATAACCTTTCCGTTGAGCACCGCTTCGACCATTTGTCGTCGCTCGAAACCTTCTTTCAGTGCGTGTACGATGGCGTGGCTTTTGATTAAATAATTTCCATCCAGCACGCACTTCTGAATAGCATCAATGTTCATCATTTGCCCTGCGTAAAAAGTGTATGGCGGCGTGACGAGTTTATCAACGGCGCGCGGCTTCGTCACCGACGTTGTTTGTCGTGTGGATTCATGCTCCGGCCCGTAACGTCCCGTCGTCGTCCGCCGCGCCTCCGCCCTTGCAACCGGATGTGTAAGTAGGGCATCATAACGGCGTTACTCCTTCTCTCGCGCATCAACGGTGATGCGCCCCGCGCCTCGATTCGGCGGCGGCGTCTTGGATGGTTCGAGAGTGGGCCGACCTTTTAACGATAGAAGCCGCTCGAACAGACGAGCACCCGGACGCTTAAGCCCTCGCCGTGACCGTTACGACGAACCCCACTTCAAGCAGCCGGAAGCTTCCCCAGCAAGACCCTTTTCAAGGGTCAGAGGAACACTTATGTCAATGAAACTTTACGTCGGGAATCTCTCGTTCCAGACTTCGAGCGAAGAACTGCGCGAGCTTTTCGCTCAGGCGGGCGCAGTCGAGTCGGCCAACGTCGTCGAAGACCGCGACACGGGCCGCTCGCGCGGCTTCGGCTTCGTCGAGATGTCTTCGCGCGAGGAAGGCGAGGCCGCTATCCAGCAGTTCAACGGCAAGGAGCTTAACGGTCGCACGCTGACCGTCAACGAAGCGCGCCCGCGCGAAGACCGCGGTAATCGCGGCGGCGGTGGCGGCGGTCGTGGCGGCTTCGGCGGCGGCGGTGGCGGACGCGGAGGTGGCGGCGGACGCGGTGGTTACGGCGGCGGCGGCGGCGGCAACCGCGAGCCTCGCTGGTAGTCTTTAGCCCGACTGTCACGTGAATTAAAGAGTCCCGGCTGGAGACCTCCGCCGGGACTCTTTTTACGTGCTACCCTTGCGGCATTCCCAACGGAGAAATGACTTGGGCTTTGAGAACGCGTTCCCAATCGAGACGGGCAAGAGCGGAATCGAAGGGCGCGGCGTGTTCGCCGCCGCAGCGATTCCGGCCCATAGGAAGATCGGCGAGTTTACGGGCGAGCGAATCAGCCAGAGCGAGGCGCGCAGGCGCGCGCGGACGCTGAAACACATAAAGATCGTCGAACTCAACGACAGGACGGCCATTGACGGCACGAGCGGCGAAAGCAAGTTCAGCTTCATCAACCACTCGTGCGCCCCAAACACGTTCATGAGAATCTGCCGCGGGCGCGTCGAGTTCTACAGCCTTCGCCCGATAGCCAAGGGCGAGGAACTGACGTGCGATTACAAGGAATCGCACCACGAAGGCAAACTCCCTTGCAGGTGCGGCACCAGCAAGTGCCGCGGATTCATTTAACCTTTCAAGATTCTCGCGCGGAATTCTAACCCGCGTTCGTTTGTGTCGCGGATTCGCGCCGCGACGTGGGAGAGAAGCAGGTGATTCGAGTACAGAATCTCGTCAAACGCTTCGGAGATGTCGCCGCCGTTGACGATGTTTCGTTCGACGTGAACCGCGGCGAGGTCTTCGCCTTTCTCGGCCCAAACGGCGCGGGGAAGACGACGACGATCAAGATGCTTACGACGCTTCTTCGCCCGACGAGCGGCACAATCGAGTTCGACGGACTCGACCCGACCGCACAGCGCGACGAAGTGCGCCGGCGCTTCGGCGTCGTCTTCCAAGACCCTAGCCTTGACCAAGACCTTACGGCGTGGGAGAACATGGAAATCCACGGCGTGCTCTACGGCGTGCCGAAGCGCGAGCGCCATGAGAAAGCCGAGGCGCTTCTAAAACTGTTCGAGCTTTGGGATCGCCGCGCCGCGCTCGTCAAAACTTTCTCCGGCGGGATGCGCCGCAGGCTTGAGATCGCGCGCGGCCTGTTGCACACGCCGAAGGTTCTCTTTCTCGACGAGCCTACGCTCGGCCTCGACCCGCAGAGCCGCAATCAGATGTGGACGCACGTCAAGAGCCTGAACGAGACGGATCAGGTAACGGTCTTTCTCACGACGCACTACATGGACGAGGCCGACCGCGTCGCAGACCGCATCGCGGTAATTGATCACGGGAGAATCGTCGCCGTCGGTTCTTCGCGCGAGTTGAAGGAGAGAACGAACACAGACTCGCTGGAAGGCGCGTTCCTCGCGCTTACGGGCACGACGATTCGGGACGAGACCGCGAGCGCCGCCGACAGTATGCGTCAGGTCGCGCGAATGTGGAGGCGTTGAGAGGCGATGAGGGTCATCTACATTCTCTGGCTGCGCGAGGTGAAGAAGTATCTGCGTTCACGCACGCAGATCATTGCGTCTCTCGGCTCGCCGATCATGTATCTCGGCGTTCTCGGCTTCGGACTCGGCCCGGTCTTCCAGCGCGCGGGCGAGGGAAGCTATCTACAGTTCATGGCTCCGGGCATCATCGGGATGACGGTGTTATTTACTTCGATGTTTTCCGGCATCGCGCTTCTTTGGGATCGCCAGTTCGGATTTCTGAAAGAGACTCTGGTCGCACCCGTGCCGCGGTTCTGGATTATGACGGGCAGAACGCTCGGCGGCGCGACCGTCGCGATGATTCAGGGGATTCTGATCTTTCTCGTCAGCCTTGTCGCGGGCTTCCGACCCGCGAGCATTCAGGCACTGCCGCTCGCCGTCTTCGTCGTGGCGCTGGTCGCGGTCGTCTTCGCCGCGCTCGGCACGGTCATCGGTTCGAGCCTGAAAGATATGCAGGGCTTTCAGTTGGTTATGAACTTCCTCGTCATGCCGATATTCTTTCTCTCCGGCGCTCTCTACCCGCTGACGAATCTGCCGAAGGCGCTCGCCGTGCTTACGCGCATCGACCCGCTCACATACGGCGTTGACGGCGTGCGCGCGGCGCTCATAGGCGTGACGCACTTCGGCATCACTCTCGACATTGCCGCGCTCGCGGGCGTGGCGGCGTTGCTTTTGACGGCGGGCGCGTGGCGCTTCT
Source organism: Pyrinomonadaceae bacterium (assembly GCA_035474235.1). Lineage (GTDB taxonomy): Bacteria > Acidobacteriota > Blastocatellia > Pyrinomonadales > Pyrinomonadaceae > QHXN01. Next base: position 30,995 of record DATINM010000082.1, on the reverse strand, counting down.
CGAAGATAGAGATTTAGAGGTCGGAAATTATGGCAGGCCCCACATACAGGGCCGCGCGTTTCGTCGCGGACAAGGTGCAGGCGCGCTTCTCGAAGCGCAAAGCCGCGGTCGGCGACAGGTGGCAGGAAGGCGCGACGCAGCCGGACACTCCCTCAATCGAAACCATCATCGACGTAGCGTTCTGGGCGAGTCTCAGACGCGAGGAAGCATACTCGCCGAAAATCTCTCTCGCGTATCTTTCGCCGGAGCAGGCCGGGCAGCCGCTCATGTTCGAGCGGCCTCTGCCGCTGACCGCCGCGGCCCTCGCGCGGCTTGCGCCCGCGGTCGAGCGCCCCGGCATACACCTCGGCGTGTGGCTCTATCAAGACCGCCTGCGTGTCTGGGGCACGACGCGCACCGTGCCGCGTCGCTGCTTCGTGCTCGAAGTGATCGAACCCGGCTTGCTCGTCATCAAGTACCGGCGCGGGCAGGAAGCTGGCAAGTTCGTCAACGTCGTTGTGCTGAAGGGCGACGAGATCAAAGAGGTGGACGAGCAGGGCACGAGCCTGCCGGACTGCCCCGCGCTTCTTACGTCGCTGCTCGGCTTCGGATCGCCTGCGGCGCGCGACGACTCTGTGAACGTGCTCGTCCAACTCGCGGCCTCGATGCGCGCGCACGGTCGCGGCGGGAGCCTGCTCGTCGTGCCGCACGGCTCGGACGCGTGGCGCGAGTCAATCGTGCGCCCGGTCTCTTACTCGGTCTCGCCTCAGTTCACGGAGCTTGCGGAACTGATGCGTCAGAGCGACGAGGAGAAGGAGAAGCGTCTCTGGCAGGAGTCGTTTCTTGACGCCGTCGAGGCCGTCGCGGGTCTGACCGCCGTTGACGGCGCGACCGTCATCAGCAATCAGTACGACCTGCTCGCCTTCGGCGCGAAGATCGGGCTGCGCGGCGGTGGCGCGCAGGTCGAGAAGGTCGTCGTGACCGAGCCGGTCGTCGGCAACGTCGCGTCGGTCGTGCATCCCGTACAGTTCGGCGGCACGCGACACCTCTCCGCCGCGCAGTTCGTCCACGACCAGCGCGACGCCATCGCGCTCGTCGCCTCGCAGGACGGTCGCTTCACGATCTTCGCGTGGTCGCCTTGCGAAGAGGCGATCCACGCACACCGCGTCGAGACGCTTCTGCTGTAGATAACAATCCCGCCGCTCTCTTTCTTCGGTTATAATCCGGCGTTCGCCTTTCACCCGCCATCGAAGGAGCCGCCATGTTCCGAAAAAGATTGCACGCTCTCAGAGCGACGCTCGCCCTCGTCGCGTCATTTCTGCTCGCCGCTTCCGTCGCCATAGCGCAGCAGGCAACCGGCGCGGACGCGCAGACCGCGCGCGACGACGCGAACTACACAGCTAAGATCAGGGAGTACACGACCGAAAAGTATTTCTCGACTGAACTCGTTGACCACCTGCCCGCGTCGGAGCGCGTGCCCGCGCCCGACAAGGTTCTCGGCTACATCGTCGGCGCGCCGAACCACCTGACCTACTCGAAAGACATCTACCGATACATGCGCGAGCTTGAGAAGGCAAGCCCTCGCGTCCGCGTCTTCGTCGCGCCGGAGAAGACGGAAGAAGGACGAGAGCAAATGCTCGTCGCCATAAGCGACGAGGCCAACCTTCAAAGGCTCGACCGCTACAAGGAGATTACCGCGCGACTCGCCGACCCGCGCCAGACTTCGGACGCCGAGGCGGCGCAACTCGTCTCGGAAGGCAAGGCGCTCTACTGGCTCTCCGGCTCGATCCATTCGCCTGAGACCGGAAGCCCTGAGATGTTGATGGAGCTTGCATACCGGCTCGCGGTTGACGAGTCGCCGGTGATGCAGGGGATACGCCGGAACACGATTGTTTTGATAACGCCCGTGCTCGAAGTTGACGGGCACGACCGGATGGTTGACGTTTACAACTACCATCGCGCCAACCTCGGAAAGAACTCGCCGAATCTTCTCTACTGGGGCAAGTACGTCGCGCACGACAACAACCGCGACGGTTTGGGGATGGCGCTCGCGCTCTCGCGCAACCAGATGAAGACGTTTCTCGAATACCACCCGCAAGTTCTTCACGACCTGCACGAGTCTGTGCCGTTCATGTACACCTCGACGGGCACGGGGCCGTACAACGCTTGGCTCGACCCGCTCGTCGTTGATGAGTGGCACGAGCTTGCCTACCACGAGATCGAGGAGATGACGAAGCGCGGTGTGCCCGGCGTATGGACGCACGGCTTCTACGACGGCTGGGCACCGAACTATATGTTCTACGTCGCCAACGGCCACAACTCCATCGGTCGCTTCTACGAGACGTTCGGCAACGGCGGCGCGGACACGTTGGATCGAACCGTCACAGCCGAGTCGCAGCGCGACTGGTTCCGCCCGAACCCGCCGCTTCCGCGCGTCAGGTGGTCGATGCGAAACAACGTCAACATGCAGGAGTCGGGCGTCCTTCTCGCGCTCGACTACTTCGCGCGCAACCGTGAGCAGTTCCTCCAAAATTTCTACATCAAGAGCAAGCGCGCCGTCGCGAAGGCGACGAACGAAGGCCCAGCGGCATACGTCATTCCGGGCGACACGCCGCGACCCGTCGAGGCAGCCGACATGGTGAACCTTCTTCGTTTGATGGGCGTCGAGGTCAGGCGTGCGACGCACGAGTTCACGGTCAGGAACGGGCGAACCATCGAGCGACGCGGGCCGGAAGGACAGGGCGCGCAGCAAAACGCACAGACTGTTGAAGAGAAATTTCCGGCAGGCTCGTACATCATTCGGATGGATCAACCCTACTCGCGCATGGCCGACATGATTCTCGACACGCAGTTCTACAACACGAACGACCCGCGCCCGTATGACGACACGGGCTGGACGCTCGGCGCGATGCGAAACGTCAAGACCGTGCGCATCACGGACAAGTCTGTGCTCGAAGCGCCTTCGGAGTTGTTGACCGGGGACGCGCGCGTGAAAGGAAGTTTGAGTGGCTTCGACGGGCGCAGCGCCGTCTATGTCATCAACAACAACACGGACAACACGCTGATGACGCTACGCTATCGTCTGAAGGACGTGAAGATGAGCGTTGCCGAAGGCGCATTCAAGGCGGGCGAGAGAAACTTTAACGCAGGCTCGTTCATCATACGCAATGAGGGCCAGTCTTCAGACTTGCGCGAGCGTCTGCGCTCGGCTGTCGAAGAGTTGGGACTCAAGGCAAACGCTCTCGACAAAGCTCCCGACGTGAAGATGCACGACGTTGGAGCGCCGCGCGTCGCAATACTTCACACGTGGCAGAACACGCAGAACGAGGGCTGGTTTCGCGTCGAGTTCGACAGACTTCAAATTCCTTACAGCTACATTTCCGACCACACGGTGCGCGACACACCGAACCTTCGAGAGAAGTACGACGTGATCGTCTTTCCGCCCGTCGGCGGCACGGCACAATCAATCGTCGCGGGGATTCCGATGCGCGGCGACCCGATTCCGTGGAAGGCTTCCGCCGTCACGCCGAACATGGCCGGCTCGCCCGACACAACCGACGACATGCGCGGCGGGATGGGACTCGCGGGCGTCGCGAACTTGCAGCGGTTCGTGCAGGAGGGCGGACTCTTCGTCGCCGTGCAGAACACTTCGAGCGTGCCCGTCGAGTACGGACTGACGAGCGGCGTCGCGATTGACGACGCTCGTCAGTTGCAGGCGCGCGGCTCGATCTACAATGCGACATTCACAGACCGGCGCAGCCCCATAGCCTACGGCTACGACGAGCAACTCGCGGTCTATTTCAATCAAGCTCCGCTCTTTCGCGTTCAGACGGGCGTGCCGGGCGGCGAAGGGCAGGGAGGCGGCGCGGGCGCGCGGCCTTCGGGTCGCGGCAGCACGGAAGACCCCGACATCGTTCAGGCGATGCCGCAGGCAGGGCCTCCCCCGCAGAGGCCGCCCGCGCGACCGGGCGAAGAGCAATTGACGGACGAGCAGCGTCTGCAACTCGGCCCCTTCTACGCGCCTTTGCAGGAGCGCCCGCGCATCGTCATGCGTTTCGCGCGCGACGAGAAGAATCTGCTCGTAAGCGGAATGCTCGCCGGAGGCTCGGAGCTTGCGAATCGTCCCGTAGTCGTTGACGTGCCTTCGGGGCGCGGCCATGTCGTTCTGTTCGCGACGAACCCGATGTGGCGACACCAGACACAGGGCGAGTTCTTCATGCTCTTCAACGCCGTGCTCAACTTCGACAACCTCGGCGTCGGGCGCGAGCCTGAGCAACAGGCACGGCCACGCACGAGCGGCGGCGACGACGAAAACCAGTAGGCAATCTGCGAAGGAGACGGGGCAACTACGAAACAGCCTCGCGCAAATATTCAGCGAACGGCGCATAATGAATCTCTTTCATTCATTTATGCACTGCTTATTCGCTTCGCATGAATATTTGCGCGAGGCTTTATTGGGTAACGACGGTTCCCATCTGCACGACCTCGAAGTCGGAGCCTTTGAGCGCCTTCAGAGTGCTCAACTCGTCGTCGCTCCAGCGCGGGTCGGGCGCGCCGCTCACGTACCAGTTGCTCCCGTTGTCGGCGAGTATCATCCCGTATTTTTTGAGCGCGCGTAAGATAACCTGCATCGCGGGCGAGTAGCCTGAGATGTCGAACGAGGCTTTGAGACGCACGCGCATCCCCATCGGCGGAAGGTTCGTGCTCGTATCGCTGCTCGCGAAGTGGCGCGCGGGCGCGACGTATGCACGCCGCGTGTGCTGAGCCGTGAAGCGGAGTGCGTGCGTAATCTCTCGCTGGCCGAACACCTCGTCGTAGCGGACGAGGCCGGGGAAGATTGGAAGGCCCGCGGCGTCGGCTGAAGTCCAGCCCGCGGGGCGAAGCGCGTCGGAGTTCAGGTCGAAGACCGCGCCGCTCGAAGCGTTCCAGCCCGCGCCTGTGGAGAAGGCGTTGTAGAGTTCGTAGAGAATCCATTTGTCGCGGTCAACGACTATGACGTGCCGGTCGCCGGTGCCCGCGTTGCCGCCTTCGACGGGCGCGTCCATTGGGACGGGATACGGGCCGGGATCGCTCTCGTCGCCGTAGTCTGTGAACGTGATTTGAACTCGGCCTTGCGAGCCGGAGACGACGACGTAGGGGATTCCATTCGGCGCTCCCGCCCAGACCGTGCCGAAGTCCGGGTGGAACGCGGTGTTCAGCCCGATGCTCGCGATGAGGTTCGCCGAGTTCAGGTCAACGGGCGCAGCCGAGATGTCCTGATTCCATGAATTGTCTGCTGGGAAAACGCGCTTGCCGTTGAGGCTCGCGCCCGCGCCGAGGTCGGGCTGACCGGATGCGCCGAGGCTCACGCGCGCGCTGTTGCTCGTAAGCCCGTGCAGCGTGATTGTGACAAGGATGTCTCCCGTCGAGTCGGTCAACTGATCGTTGAGCCTGACGACGACGGAACTCATCCACGCGAAGCCGGGCACGCCGTCAACGCGCTCGACCGTGAGCGGGTAGTGATTGTGCGATGCGTCCTCAGCGTCGGCTGTCGCAGCCGAAGCATTCTCGCCGGGCTGCAAGGTCACGTTCTCCGCAAAGAGCATGACGCGCGTGCGCGCGTCCGCGCCGAAGTTTATCGGCTGCGTCACGGGAAAAGGGTCGCGCACATGAGTCACAGGCTCGAAGGCGACGGCCCTGTCCGTGCCCTCTTCCGTGATGAGCAGCGGGGCCGCGCCCGGAGTCGGCGTCGGCGTTGCAGTAGGAGTCGGCGTCGGTGTCGGAGTCGGCGTCGAAGTGGGCGCTGGTGTTGGAGTCGGAGTCGGTGAAGGAGTCGGAGTGGGCGTCGGCGTCGCTGCGGCCTTCGGGAGAATGAGCAGTGTGATGCTCTGCGGCGGCACGTTGAGTTGAAGGCTGCCGCCGTTGAAGCCTATGTCGCCGAGGCGCGTGATTTGATTCGCCGATGTCAACTGCCAGACCTGCGCGCTGCCAGCCGCCGTGAAGTTCGAGAGGTTGACGGTCGTGGCGGTGCTGCCCGAAAGACTCTTGCCGACGATCATGACGGTGAGCGCGCCGTCGGTCGAGCGAAGCGCGGCGAAGGCGGAGAGATTGTCGGGGTTCGGCGCGGTCGCGGAGACGCTCGTGTCGCCGAACGTTGACTTGTTGCCGTCGTAGTTGCGATACAACTTTATAGCCTTGTAGGTCGGCGTCGAAGCGTCGGGCGTCGTCCAGCGCGTCGCGATGTCGAGTCCTTCGCGACCGAATATGCCGAGTATGTCGGCCTGCGCGGTCGCGCCGTTGATGTGCCCTTCCGCGCCCCAGTTGTATTCGGTGACGGCGGTCTGCGTTCCCGGGTAGAAGGTGTTTACCCACTGGCGCAGGCGCGGGACGAGTTGAACTTTGTCGTTGATCCAACTCTCGTCCGTGTAGCTGGCGTCCCAGAGCGAGCGCGTCGAGCGATTACGCCGTAGCTGCATCGCCTGCGAAGTGTCGTCCGAGAACTCGCCGCCCTGCGGGTAGTAGTGGACGCTGAATACGTCGAGCAGACGCTTGCCCGTCGCCGCGTCGTTCTTGTGCAGTTGATCGAGAAGCCAAGGCAGGTAGTCCTGCCCGCCGTGCGCGGCGCGATCTGGAAAGCTGCTCCAACCGTGTTGACTTCCGTATTGCTGGTCGAAGCCGCTGTAGAGATAACCGCTCCAACCCCACTCTTCCGGCCCGACGACTGTGGCCGAAGGGTCAACCGCTTTGACCTTCGCGGCGTAGTCTAAAATCTTGTCACGTATCTCTTCCAACGTCGCGCCGGTCGGGTGAACGTCGCGATGCGTCGAGTGCCAGATGCTCGGCTCGTTGTCGAGGATGTAGAAGCGAAGCCCGCCGCCGGAAGACGCGCCCCATTTTCCGACGAGGTGCTGAACCCAGCCTTGCTGAAACGCGGAATCAACCGCGACGTTCGCGTCCGCCGGGTCGTTGCCGGTGACTTGCTGGCCGTTAGACTTGACCCCGTTTCCGGCGTCCGGAAACCATTGCCAATCGCTGTCGGTCTGCGCGCCGTACTTCGCGATTGAGAAGCCGGCGAGCTTGCCGCGATTCGGGCCGAGCTTTGCCGCCCAGCCTATCGTCGGAATCGTGAGCATGGCCTGCGCGCCCGCAGCCTTCGAGTCGGAGACGAAGGTGTCGCCCGACTCGCCCGCCGTGGCGCTCGCCTCCGCGATGCTCTCGAAGTACCAGTCGTTCGCGTGGTTGGTCGCGTTGAGTTGCCAGTTATAGCGCGTGGTGGCGTTTCCGCCGCTCCGGTTGAGCGGGCAGTTGAGGTCTGCCAACTGCGCCGTGCTCGCGTATGCGAGTCCGTAGATGAACGGGCTTATCGCGCGATGGTTCAGGCTCGCGTCAACGTTGATCGTGACCGCGGTGTTCTGTGCTTGAACCGACGGCGCGCGGCGGAGTCCAGCGGCGCACAGCGCAAGGCAGAGCAGCACCGCCGCCACACTTCGACGTGACATCTAAAATCCTCCTCGTCCGACTTCAAATGCGGGGCATCGTGAAGCGACGGCGCTCGCGTGAGGCTTGGGGGCGTTCGCCAGTCTTCAGGCATTCTAACTTAACGCGTGACGGGCCAACAAGCATTATTCACGCGGCGTCGAAAACGTGGAGAGAACGTCGCATTGAGTCGCGCGACTGCGTCTCGCGGCCTCAAGTCGTCGTTCGGTTTTTCATGACCGACCCGGAGCGGCCCTGCGACGTGCTCTGCACGGTCAGGCGCGTGCGCATGCGCTGCTGCCAGAGGCTGCGCGTGTCTTCCGGGGTCTCGAACTGCGCCAGCGTCTCGCCCAGAGACTCGCCGCCCATCTGCCGAAGCTTCAGGTAGAGCAACGCCATCATGATTGACGTGAGCGGCGTGATGATGATGTTCGCGAGCGGCGAGAGAAGCGCCGGAACCTGATTGATAGTTATGGAAACCGCGCCGTGCGTGTTCTTCGGCGCGCTGCCGGAGATCACGCCGACGACCCCGCCGACGAGCATCGGTATGCAAATCTGCAACGCCGCGACGCCGATGACGGTGCGCCATGAGCGCCCGGCCAGTTCGCGCGCGCGTCTGAGCGCGGCCTTCTTTGACAGTCCTTCCAGAAGCACGACCGGCGCATAGACCGCGTAACGGATCGTCATGACGAGACCGGGTATCAGAAACAGAAGGTAGCCGAGCAGTATGCGCACCACAACGCCGAGGCTCGTCCGAAGGTAAGGCCGCAGTCGTCGGCGCAAGACAATGATGGCCGTGCGAAGTTGCAGCGGCCTGAGCGGCGCGAGTTGTAGCTGCGTGACCATCAGCGCCGTCATGCCGACGATGACCGAGGCGGTTGCGAAGTTTGCGGCCATCTGAAACAGTGCGAGCAGCAGGCCGAGCGTGATCTGCGCGCCCTCCGACATGGACTTTTCATATACCGTGTAGAGGATAGCCATCGGTATCAAAAGCACCAGAGGGATGTGCGCAACCAGCGACAGGCGCAGAAACTTCGGGAAGTATTCGCTGTAGAGCGCGAACGCGCGCCGCACGAGCGCGCTCACGCCGCCGGCATACGCGCCGAGCGAGTTGGCGAAGGCCGCCGCGGTCTGCGGGCGCTCGGCTCGGTCTTTCGCGAGCGCGCCCATCACGACGCGCGCCACGCGCTTCGGCACCTTCCGGTTCTTCTCCCTGAGTTGCGGCGGGGGCGACTCGATGTGTTGGCGCATGACCGCAAGCATGTCGCCCTCGAACGGCGTCTCGCCCGCGAGCATCTGGTAGGCGATGACGCCGAGCGAGTAGATGTCGGAGCGCGCATCCAGACGCTCGCCGCGACACTGTTCGGGCGACATGTACTGCGGCGTGCCCATGATCGAGCCGACGCGCGTCAGCCCGCCCGCGGCGGCAGTAGAAGTCGCGCGCGCCATCTCATCGCCCGTCGCGCTCGCCTCAAGCATGAGCGTGCGTTCGTCTTCGCCGGGCGGTTGAGTCGCCGCCGCGGGTCGTCCTTCGTGAGCGGCGGTGAACAATTGCGTGTCCGCCGTCTCCGCCGCCGAGCGAGCGTCCGACTTCTCGACCGATTGAGTGCCGACCACGTCAACTTCCGCCGCCTCGACAAGTGGCCGCGCGTCTCCGGCGACGCGCGACTCTTCTTTGCCCGCGGCGGCGTGCGCTTCGACGACCGCGCGTCTGCCGCCGTCTCGTGCACCACCGGTCGAAGGTAGAAGGAGCGTGCCGTCCTCCGAGTTGGAGTCTGCGCGCGGCGTGTGGCTCGCTTCGATGAGCGTGTTCGCGTCGCCCGCGCCCGGCGTTCGCGCCTCCGCGAGTTGAGCCGGCGCGCACGCGCCGACGGCGTCGGCTTCCGCGAGCTTGGCGATTCCGAAGTCGAGAACCTTGACGTGGTAGCCGCCCAGACGGTTCGGCTCAAGCCAGATGTTGTCGGGCTTGAGGTCGCGGTGGACGACGCCCTGCTGGTGTGCTTCCGAGACGGCGGACGAAACCTGTTCGAGTATGTCAACAACCCATTCGAGCGGAAGCCGCCGCTCCTCCGCGAGCACGTCGCCGAGCGTGCAGCCGTCGAGATACTCCATCACGAGGTAGGCGACGCGCTCCGCGCCTGCGCGCGCAAAACCGAAGTCGGTCACGTCAACGACGTTTGGGTGACGTAGGCGACCGGCTGCTCGCGCCTCGCGCCTGAAGCGTTCGACAAACTCCTCGTCGCGCATGAACTGCGGCGTGATCAGTTTCAGTGCGACGAAACGCTCCGTGCCGAGATGCGTCGCGAGATAGACCGCGCCCATGCCGCCCTGCCCGAGCAGATATTCAAGCAAATATTTCTCGTCGAGAACCTGCCCGACGTAATTCTCCAACTCGCTCATGCGCGGGACATCCTACAGCAAATCGCACGGGGCTGTCTGCATAATCGAGAAGACACACTCCAAAGACTTTTGAAGAGCCGAGCGAAAAAAAACATGCGCGCGCCGGTATCTGACTAACGTGGCGACGCATGGGAAGAGTGTCGAGCCGGTTAAAGATCGAAACGCGATAAGGCTGACTGCCGCGCCGCGGATAAATGTGCCGTGCCGTTTCATGCTCTAGCCTCCGCTTGCCCGGCGAGTCCGGACGACTTGAAAGTCGAACTCCGAGCGCTCCATCAAATTCTGAACACTTACTTCGTCAAATTCTGAACACCTAACCGAGACGCGCGTCGAAGCGGATTCGTCCATCAAACGAAAAGCCTATGCGTCGAGAAGCGAACTCGCCCGTTAATCAGAAATCATTAAACGCCATGCCGAACCAATCAATCGCCCGGAGAACTTAACCTTGACAACATCATCGAGCGGGTCACTCCCCGCAGGCACTCTCTACGACGGAAAAGCTTAGCGGAAAACTTAACCTTGACAACGAATGTGATTCGCCTTATTTTGGAGATATCGAAAGTGAATTTCAATATCATTTTCGATATCTTGCTTTGAGACAGCACATTTCTCGACGAAGAGACAGCACTTCTCTCGATGAAGAAATAGCACTTCTCTCAACGAAGAGACAGCACTTCTCTCGACGAAAGGCATCATCATCATGTTGCGCTTGACCGCTCCAAGCCGCCTGCTTCTATCTCTTCTCTTCATTTTATTCGTCGGCGCAACGCTCGCCGGTGCACAGGTCGTGACAACTCGTTCCTCGATTCGCGGTAGGGTACTCGACCCGAACGGCGCGGCGGTCGTCGGCGCTAAAGTCGTCGCGGACGCCGAAGGGCGCGGCGCGCATCCCTCCACGACGACCGGTCGGGACGGCGAGTTCTCGATGCCGGTCGAACCCGGCGAGTACACTTTAAGGGTCGTTGCGGTCGGCTTTTCTGAAGCATCGCAGACGGTCAGACTGAGCAGGGAAGAGAGCGCGACGGTCGAGGTCGTGTTACAGGTCGCAGGACTTGACGGCAGCGTGACGGTTCAAGGTGACGGGGGAAGTTACCGAACGGACGCGGTCGCCAGCGCAACGAAAACCCTTACGCCTTTGCGCGACGTGCCGCAGGCGATAACGGTCGTCACGAAAGAGCAGATTCAGGATCAACTGATGCAGAGCGTCGGCGACGTAGTTCGCTACACGCCCGGACTCTCCGTCCATCAGGGCGAGAACAACCGCGACGAAGTCATCTTCCGCGGGCAGGATAGCTCTTCAAGTTTCTTCCTCGACGGGGTGCGCGACGACGTGCAGTATTACCGCGACCTCTACAACCTCGAACGGCTGGAAACCTTGAAAGGGCCGAACGCGATGATCTTCGGTCGAGGCGGCGGCGGCGGCGTGATCAACCGCGTGACGAAGCAGGCCGACTTCTCGCCGCTCAGGGAGTTTTCATTGACCGGCGGCTCGTTCTATAACAGGCGAGTCTCAGGCGATTTCGACCAACCTCTCAACGACAAGTTGGCGTTTCGTCTCAACGGCGTGTACGAGAACTCCGAAAGCTTCCGAAGGTACGTCAACCTTCGACGCCTCGGCGTCAACCCGACCTTCACATACGCGCCTGACAGCCGGACGAGGATCACGCTCGGTTACGAGTTCGACCGCGACCGAAGAGTCGCCGACCGCGGCGTCACTTCGTTCGGGGGCCGACCCGCGGACGTTTCCGTCTCGACATACTACGGCGACCCCGAAGACAGTCGAGTCAGGTCGAACGTCCAAATCCTTTCGGGAACTTTTGAGCGTCAGTTCGGCAGGCTGAACATTCACAACCGGACGACCTTCGGCGACTACGACCGTGGCTACCAGAACTTCGTGCCGGGCGCGGTCAATGCGTCGAAGACGCTCGTCGCGCTGACGGCCTACAACAACGCGACGAGACGCAAGAACCTTTTTAGCCAGACCGACCTAACTTACAGCGTCTCGACCGGACGGATCAAGCACACGTTTCTGGGCGGCTCGGAACTCGGTCGCCAACTCACGAACAACTTCCGCAACACGGGCTTCTTCAACAACACGACCACGTCCGTCCTCGTGCCTTACGACAATCCGACCATCAACATTCCTGTGACCTTCCGGCAGAGCGCGACCGACGCGGACAATCACCTGAAGACGAATCTCGCGGCGACATACGCGCAAGACCAGATCGAGTTGTCGCGCAACGTGCAGGTCGTCGTCGGCCTGCGCTACGACTATTTCGACCTGCGTTTTCACAACAACCGCAACGACGCAAACCTTCGTCGCATAGACAACCTCGTCTCGCCACGCGCAGGGATAGTCTTCAAGCCCGCGACCGCTCTATCAATCTACGGCAGCTACGGCGTCTCGTACCTGCCAAGCTCCGGCGACCAGTTCTCTTCGCTGACGACGATAACCGAGCAGGTCAGGCCGGAGAAGTTTCGCAACTACGAGGCCGGCGTCAAGTGGGACGCTCGACGCTATCTCTCGCTCACGTCCGCCATCTATCGCCTCGACCGGACGAACACGCGTTCGGTTGACCCGAACAATCCTGCGGCCATCATCCAGACCGGCAGCCAGCGCACAAACGGGTTCGAGATTGAACTAAACGGCAGCGTCACGCACGATTGGAGCATCGCCGGTGGCTACTCATACCAGAACGCCTTCGTCACGAGCGCGACCGCGACCGCGGCGGCGGGCAAGCAGGTAGGCCAAGTGCCGCACGACACGCTCTCCGTCTGGAACAGGTATCAACTGAATCCGAAGCTGGCGGTGGGCTTGGGCGTCATCTCACGCTCGGACATGTTCGTTGCGGTTGACAACACTGTGATCGTTCCGGGGTACACAAGAGCCGACGCCGCCGTCTATTACTCGTTCGGCGAGCACTGGCGTCTTCAATGTAATATCGAAAACCTCTTCGACCGAAGGTACTTCGTCAACGCCGACAGCAACACGAACATCTCGCCGGGGTCGCCACGAGCGGCGCGCGTCGGGCTGACCGCGAGATTCTGAGCCGTCACGCCAATCAATAAACGGATGGCGAAAGCTGCATAAAAAGCTTTCGCCATCCGTTTATGCGTTAATTATTCGCTCTACCTGAATATTGTGCAAAGCCGGTCGCCGCGCGCGATGCGACAATCAGGCTGCCGACGAATCCTCGGCGGTCAACGTGTCGTGGCCGCGGTCGCCGCTGCGGGCGTCTGCGACTTCTTCAGATACTTGTCGTACCAAGCGACGTAGCGCTCGTACCGGTCGCGTATGTAGCTCGGTCGCTGTATGCCGTGGAACTCGTTTGGGTAGATGACCAGTTGCGTGTCAACGCCGAGGCTTCTGAGCGCCTGATACATCTGCTGGCTTCCCTGAACGGGGACGTTGAAGTCGCGCTCGCCGCCGAGGAACAGGGTCGGCGTCTTGATGCGGTCGGCGTGAAGGAACGGGTAGGAGATTTTCACGTAGGTTTCCCAAGCCTTCGCGTTCCAAGGCGGGCCGATCTCGTAGTCGTACTGAGTGATGTACTGATCCGTCCCATAGAACGAGACTGTAAAGGCCGTGCCCGCGCCGCTCGTCGCCGCCTTGAATCGCGGGTCGCTGGCGATGACGTAGTCGGTCAGTATCGCGCCGTAGCTCCACCCGCCGACACCGAGCCGCTCCGGGTCTGCGACGCCCAACTCGATGACGTGATCGACGCCCGCCAAAAGGTCTTCGACCTCGTAGTGTCCCCAGTCTGCGAAGATCGCGCGCGAGAATTTCTGTCCGCGCCCTGAACTCCCTCGGTAGTTCACGGCGAGCACCGCGTAGCCGTTCGCGGCGAACCACTGGCGCTCGACGCTGAACGCGTGCTGCTCCTGCGAGTTCGGGCCGCCGTGAATCCGAAGCAGCAGCGGCACGCGCGTGCCCGCGACGTAGCCGACCGGCTTTGTGAGAAGGCCGTGAATCTCCGTACCGTCCTTGCTCTTGAAGCCGACCTCTTCGGTCTGCGCGAGATCGAGGGCGGACGTGAGCACGTCGTTCTGATGCGTGAGGCGGCGCGTTGAAGTTCCGTCGAGCGCGTAAACTTCCGTGGGCTGCGTGTCGCTTCCCGAAAGCGTGGCGAAGTGCCCTGCCGCGTTCGTCCAACTCGACACGACTACGGGCGGCGAAAGAAGTTTCTCGACTCCGCCGCCTGAGAGGCTCACGCGCGCCGGATAGACCGAGCGGTCGTCCGCGACAAGAAAGCTTATCCATTTGCCGTCGGCGCTGAAGGCCGGCGAAGAGACGCCGCGATCCAGCGCCTCGACCGACTTGATGCGCGCGGGCGCGCTGCCGTCCGAAGGCACGAGCGCGAGGTGTTCCATGTTGTATGCGCTGTACTGCCGCTCGTCGCCTTCGGTGAAGGCGATCAGCTTCCCGTCCGGACTCCACTCGGGACGCGAGCGACCGGCGCGGTCGGCGGGCGGAGTCAGGAGTTTCTCGGTCGCGCCCGACTTCGAGTCCGCGACGAACAACTGCGAGATGGGGTCGCGGTCGGGGTCGTCCGAGTGGTTGCTCATGAAGGCGATGCGTGCTCCGTCGGGCGACCATGAGGGCGAAGACTCGTCCCACTTGCTGTTGGTGGTCAGGCGTTCGAGCTTCTGTGTCGCGATGTCGTAGAGGTATATGAAAGTGTGGCGGCCTGAGAGCAGGTAGCCCTGCACGTCCTGCTTGTAGTGGTAGCGATCAATCACAATCGGCTTCGGCGCACGCGGCGTCGGCGTCGCGCCGGCTTGCGGCGTCGGCGTCGGGGCCGTGCCCGTTGTCGGGTCGTCCGGGTCGGGGTCGCCGACGACGAGCGCGAGTCGCTTCGAGTCCGGCGACCACTCGTAGGATTGCAGGCGGCCTTTCAAATCCGTTAGCTGCATCGCCTCGCCGCCGCCGCGGTCGAGCAGCCAGACCTGATTGCCGCGCGCCTTGCCGGGGCGCGACGAAGTGAACGAGAGATATCGCCCGTCGGGACTCCAGCGCGGCGACGATTCGCTGTCCTGACTGAAGGTAATCTGCCGGTCTTGATGGCCGTCGTAGCCGACCATCCAGATGTGCGAGTTGGTCTTGTCCTCCTTCGTATCAACGGTCGCGACGACGTATGCGACCCACTGACCGTCGGGCGAGATCTGCGGGTCGCGCACCTCGCGCAGACGCGCCACGTCGTCGAGCGTGAGTTTGTGGCGCGCGGTCTGCGAAAGGTTCGCGGACGCGAGAACGAGTATGAGAAGCAGTACGCCGGACAGTCTTCTGGCGGTCATTTGTTTGATAGCCCTCCCGAAATTATTTTTGTGCTTACCTGTTCGACTAAGCAGGGGCCGGCTTCAAATCGACCATCCCGAACGGTCGCTCGATGAAGCCGGCAGCCTCGTTTGTTGAAGCCGACTGTTTCTATATCAAACCCCGTAGGGCAACGGCAATAAAATTGTAACCATCTTTAAGAATTGCGCGTCCATGCTTACATCTGAGGATATTCAAGCGGTAGCTCTTGCCCGGCGAGAGCCGAAGTCCGTTCAATTCTTTATGGTTCGCGTCGCCGTCGAGGACGCAGACCGGAAAACGGGGGGATCATGTTTTTGGGGGAAAGCAGTCCGGCTTTATTGTCCGTCTCACTCACGCGTTCATTCGCACTCTTTTACATTCTTTACACAGACCCCGGCTCCGGGACGCTCGTCTGGCAGTTGCTTTTGGCGGCGTTCTTCGGCGTGATGTTCTACTTCCGACGCCTCAAAGATTTTCTGTCGCGGCGAAGGAAGTAGGGCGGCGGCCAGCTTTCTGAGGCGTAAAAGGGTCGTGTGCCAACTCGTCCGCGACCTCTCCCTTTCGCACACAGATTTCGACCAACTTGCTTCGGAGAGTTGCGGGTGAGTCAAGGAACCGCAAGTCGGCAGGCACAAGCGGGCGCTTCTTTTCGAGACCCGGCGGGACGCCTTCTTCTGGCGGAAGGCCGCGTGCTCCGTTTCGTAAGCGAGAAGGGCGCGGCGAGCCTGAAGAGTTTTCTAGCCACGAGCGCCGCGCAGGAATTTCTCGCAGAGGGTCGTCTGGTCGGCACGAGATTTTTGGGGCGCGACGCGCGCTTGTCGTTCTTCCGCGGCGCAAGCGTCGAAGCGGCTGCGTTCGAGAATGACGAGGCAGTCCTTGTCGAGCACGAGCACATCGCCGTTCGCAGCTTCCCATACGAGTGGCCGCCGGAGATGCTTTACGCGGCTGGCGCGCTGACGCTCGACCTCGCGGAGCGCTCGCTCGACGAAGGCTTCTCTTTGAAGGACGCGACGCCTTACAACGTCCTTTTCCGCGGCGCGCGCGCAGTCTTCGTTGATCTCTTGTCGTTTGAGCCGCGCGACCCGCACGATCCCGTATGGCTCCCGCTCAACCAGTTCGTCCGCACGACCCTTCTTCCGCTGCTCGTCAATAAACATTTCGGGCTGCGACTCGACCAACTCTTAACGTCGAGCCGCGACGGCCTCGCGCATTCCGACGTTGCGCGCATGTGCGGCGCGGCGCAAAAGCTCAGCCCTTCCTTCCTCTCGCTCGTGACGCTCCCGAACCTGCTCGGAGCGAAGCGGCCCGTCGGCGAGCAATCAATCTACAGACCGAAGAGACTCGCCAACGCGGAGAAGGCCGGCTTCATCCTACGCCAGCAGTTCAAGCGTCTGCGCCGCCAACTCGCCAAAGTCGAACCGTGCGAGGGCGTCTCCGCGTGGTCTGGCTACATGACGCCGAACAAATTTCACCCGACCGAATACCTGCGCGCGAAAGAGACTTTCGTCGCGAAGGCGCTCGCCGAGACCGGGCCGCGGCGCGTCCTCGACGTTGGTTGCAACACGGGGCACTTCAGCTTCTTGGCCGCGCGTGCGGGCGCGCGAGTCGTCGCGATTGACCAAGACCCGGCGGTCGCCGGGGCGCTCTGGCGGCGCGCGTCCGCCGAGGGTTTGGACATCCTGCCGCTCGTCGTCAACCTCGCGCGCCCGACCCCGGCTACGGGCTGGCGCAACGAAGAGAACCCGTCATTCATCGAACGCGCGCGCGGAGGCTTCGACGCTCTGTTGATGCTCGCCGTCCTGCACCACATGCTCGCGACTGAGCAGATACCGCTCGACGCGATCCTTGATTTGGCGGCGGAACTGACTTCAGACTCGCTCGTCATAGAATTCATCGCGCCCGAAGACCCTCTGTTCCGCGCGCTTCTACGCGGGCGCGAAGAGTTGTTCGAGGGGCTGACGAAAGAGTCTTTCGAGGCGACGGCGGCGCGCAGGTTTCAAGTGGTTCGAGCCGAGCGCCTGCACGAGACGCGCTGGCTTTACCTGATGCGCAAGCGGGGCGCGGTCGTTGATGATTAAGAAGCTGCTCGTCGCGCTCTCGCTCGCCAACCTTTTCTTCTTCAACGCGTGGCGCGAGGCTCTCAGCCCGCAGGCTTTCTTCTATTTCTATTACTGGAAACAGTATCCGGGTTACGCGATCCTCGCCGCGCTCGTCTTCAACGTCCTTCTGCTCGCGTCTCTCTTCTTCGCGTGTTTCTACGCCGCGCGCCGCTTCGTCGGGCGGCGCTTTGAAAAATTCGTCCGCGCCGGATTCCTGCTCGTCTTCCTGCTCGCGCTCAACGGCATACGCGCGCAGTTCGACCGCCTGAGCGTGCGCGGTCTGAGAATATCGCTTGGCAAGCCGGGACTCGTCGCAATCTGCCTTATCATGCTCACGCTCGCCGTCTTCGTCGTCGCGCGTTACGGACTCGTGCGCATGTCGCGCGCGGTCGCGTCGATGCTGCTCGTCGTGTCGCCCTTCGGACTTGTGGGGATGGGGCAGGCGGCATGGATCGCGTACAAATACGGCGTTCCGGCGGAGCGCGAACGACCTCAAGCGCCAGCGCTCGAAGTCGGGGCAGACGCGCGACCTCGCGTGCTGTGGGTCATCTTCGACGAGATGGACGAGCGGATGGCTTTCGCCGAGCGGCCCGCGAGCCTGTCTCTGCCCGAGTTCGACCGTCTGCGCTCTGAGTCTCTGTTCGCGACGAACGCATTTCCTCCGGCGGGTCACACGTCGCAGTCGCTGCCGGCGCTGCTGACGGGCCAGTTGATCTCGGCGGTCAAGCCGGTCGGCCCAGACGAGTTGATGCTGACGATCCCGGCGCGGCAGGCGACCGTCGGTTGGAGCCGGCAGCCCGACATCTTTTCAGACGCGCGAGCCGCCGGATTCAACACGGCGCTGGCGGGTTGGTACCATCCTTACTGTCGCGTCATCGGCGACCGGCTGACTTCGTGCCGTTGGGAACCCGCGAGCCAACTGGCGCTGCCCGACCGCCTGAGCGTCTGGAAGAACATCGTCAGGCAGCAGATCGGCCTTTTCGCGTCGATACCATTCGCGGGCGATTTGCATTCGAGATTGTCTCGGACGGAAGTCGAAGATTACGGGGCCGCGCACCTCGCCGACTACCGCGCACTCTTGCCGGAGGCCGAGAGCGTCGCCGCGAATCGCGAGTTCGGCCTGACGTTCGTGCACCTGCCCGTCCCGCATCCGCCCTACATCTACGAACGCGCGAAGGGAGAGTTGAAAGACGCGGCGGGTGGAAGCTATCTCGACAACCTCGCGCTCGCCGACCGGACGCTTGGCGAGTTGCGACGCGCGATGGAACAGGCCGGCAGTTGGGAGACAACGACGGTCGTCGTCTCATCCGACCACTGGATGCGGTCGGACTACTGGCGCGTACGACCCTTCTGGACTGCCTTGGACTCGGAGACTTTTGACGAACGGGTCGAGCATCGCGTGCCCTTCATCGTCAAACTCGCGGGGCAGAAGTCGGGCACGACCTACGACGCGCCGTTCAACACCGTGCTGACGCGCGACCTGATAATGGAAGTGCTGGGCGGAAGAATCAGAGATCCCGGAGAGTTGGCCGCGTGGCTCGACGCTCACCGAACCTTCGGCGAAAGTCCTTATCAAAGTTACGAAGACGAGCAGTGATCGCTCTCACCGCGTGTTAACGAAGTAAGCGGGCGTTGCAAGAGCGCGTCTTCTGTCAAAGCTCGACTCGGAAGTTAAAGCCGCAGCGTCACAGCGTTGCTTTCAACGCCGTCCGCGCGAATCAGGAGTGTTGCCGCGCCGCTCGTGAAGACGCCCGGCGGAATAGCGACGTTGACTTGATCGAGTCCGGGCAGTCCGCGGCAAGGCTTGACGGCCTCGACCGTGACGGCCTGCCCGTTCAAGAACGCTTGAACCTGCGTCGCCCCGCGCACGCCGGTCGCGTAGAGATGCAGGCGGCGCGCGCCGTCGTCCGGCATGAAGAGACTCGACAGCAGAGTCGCAACGTCAACGTAGAAGGCATCTCCGCGCCCCGTCCCGTCAACCGTGAACAGGCCGGGCGAGGCGTTGACGACGCAGACCTGCGAGAGCATCTGCCTGCCGTCGGCGTTCGTCACGACGACATCAGCCGTGCCGACCTCCGTCTCTTCGGGCACCTGAAAATTAACCTGAGTCAGCGAAGCGAAATAGACCGGGGCAGGGCGGCCGTTGACGGTCACGCTCGTGCCCGCGAGGCTCGTCGGGAAAGTGCCGTCCGGCAGTCGCTCGGACTGCACGCCCGCGCCCGCGAGTCCGAAGCCGGTGGCTGTGGCGATGCTGCCGGGCGCGACGGTCTTGACGACCGCAGGCTCGTTGCCGAACGAAGCGCCGTTCAGTATCGCGTTCGTCGGACTCAAGGAAGCCGTGTAGATCGGCTGAGTCCACGCGGCGAGTCCGTCTGCGTTCGTTATCTTCGCGCGCACGTACATCTCTTCGCCGGTGAATTGATACGTCGCCTGACTGCCGGCGCTGCGCTGGAGCAGTCGCCCGTTCCTGCCGATGAAGTCAATCGTAGTCGGGCCGCTCGATGCTTCGTCAACCGTTATGCTCACGCTCGTCGCGCTCACCTGATAGTCTCGCAGCGTAACGCCCGTGCTCGCGTAAAAGTCGCCGCGCTCAAGTGCCTGCGTGATCGCGCCCGCGCTCAAGCTGGCGGCCCTGACCATGATCCATGCGCGACCGGGCATCGCGCCGCCGACCTTGTTCAGGTTGTGCTCGTCGTCGGCTGCGACTCCGTACAAGAGCCTCCCGCCGGAGAGAACGTCGTCCCACATCGCCTCGACCGAAGGATGCGTCGCGTCGCCCACGTTATTGACCGAAGGGTGCGCGTTGTAGATTTCAAACAGCGAACTGCCGCTCATGTTCCGAAGGTCGTCGGCTGTGAGAGCGAAGCCGTAGTTCGGGTGCGCGATGTATGGAAGACCACCCGACTGCCGCACGGCTGCGAAGTCGTTGTTAATCGTCTCAAGCACGCTGCCGCCCTGCTGCGGCTGGACGGCGGTCGAGTTGTCGAGTCCGATTGTGTGGACGGCCTTTCCGTTGAAAGAGTCGGTCACCTCTTCGCCGCCGAGGACTGCGAACTGTCCGGGCACGCCTATCTGGCCGTTGATCGTGTTTACGTCCGTGAACTTGTTGTGATCCGTGATGAAGACGAAGTTGTAGCCGAGGTCTTTGTAGCGGCTGGCGACATCGAAGGGCGAGCCGTCGCCGTCGCTGTTCGTAGTGTGCGTGTGCGTGTTGCCCCTGTACCAGACGGTCGTCGAAGACGCGACGGCTGCCGTCTTCCTTACAGACCTGTGCGCGGACGACGTGGCGGGGGCGGACAAACCCGGCAGCAGTGTGCCGGACAGAAGGAGAAGATAGAAGAACCGGCGCGTGACTCTTGCGAGCGAGATGCGGGGAAGGGCAACGATCATGCGTTTGATCCAGATACCTTCTTAAACGCTTCGGATGGTTGGGAACGGAACCGACGTTGAATTACAAGCGGTCGTCGGTCGAAGGAGTCGGACGGAAACGGATTCGTCTCGTGGCTTCGGAACAGTGCGGCAGAGAGACAGGGCGATCAGTCGCCGGTAGTTAGAGCAAGCCGCAACCCCCGAAGATTCTCCCGCGAGCGCAAATTTTAGATTGATGCTGAAAGAAGGAGTCTGACTTCCGCTCTGATAAAACTTCGACCGGGGCGTAGTTCGGAAATCAGTCTCTTCTCGTTCGGATAGGCAGATTACATGTTCGGCTCGTGCTGTAACGACCCGACTTGTCGCGCGTGAATCTATCATCAACACGTCCCGGCGTCAAACCCGAATCACCTCACGCACGTTCGATAAACGAAAGCCGTTGCTTCAACGCGTAAGTTCGACGCGTCGGCGCGGACGAGTTCAGAAACGCGGCGACTTATTTTCGCAATAAAATAGAGATATCCATCTCACATATTCCCCTGAAAATTTCCGAACAGCAGACCTCCGCCAGCGGCTTTATGAATTCCTCAACGGGAGACGAACGCGGGCCGAAGGATTTCCGCGGGCGAGGCGGCGTCGGGCGGCGACCCGACGGCTCCGGGGCGATGAACGGCTAACAATCGGACTACATCGAGGGCACACATCATGGAACGGGATAAAGAACGCGAAGGGTCTTCCGCCGGAGACGCGGCTGAAGAAGAGTCGTCGTCGGCGCGACCCTGCAATCGAGTTGAAGAAGCGAGTCTGTTTCTGTCCGATGACGGCGAAGCGCGCCGGAGGTTCCTGAAGCAGACATTGCTCGCGGGCGGAGGGCTGGCCGCGGCGAACCTTCTACTTCATTACCAGACGACCGCGTCGGCGCAGACTCGCGCGGCGGCGGTCACGTCGGCGGCTCAGACGAGTCGAGCGAGTTCGGCAGGCACTATGCCCGTCACGCTCAGAGTAAACGGCAGGAGCTATCCTTTGCAGATCGAGCCGCAGGTGACTCTGCTCGACGCCTTGCGCGAGCGAGTCGGTCTTACGGGATCGAAGAAGGGATGCGACCGTGGGCAGTGCGGCGCGTGCACAGTCCTCGCCGACGGTCGCCGCATCAACTCTTGTCTCGCGCTCGCCGCTTCATACGAAGGCGCTGAGATTACGACCGTCGAAGGCTTGGCGCGCGGCGAAGAACTTCATCCCGTGCAGGCGGCCTTCATCAAGCACGACGGGTTCCAGTGCGGCTACTGCACGCCGGGACAAATCATGTCGGCGGTCGGCCTTTTGCATGAAGGCTGCCCGCCGGGCATGACTGTGCGCGAATGCATGAGCGGCAATATATGTCGCTGCGGCGCATACAACGGCATCGTCGCCGCAGTCGAAGAGGCGCGCGGCGCAAAGGCTTGAGCCGGCGACGAGGCGCAGGCGCTCGTCCGCGCTCGGTCGTTCGGGGAAGATCGGAGATACGAACAGATGAATCCGTTTACATACAAGCGCGCGACCGACAGCGCCGAGGCCGTCCGTGAGGTCGCGGGCAATCGCAACGCGAAATTTTTGGCCGGTGGCACGAACCTCGTTGACCTGATGAAGATGAACGTGCAGCAGCCTGACACGCTCATCGACATCAACCGGCTGGCGCTTAAAAAAATCGAGACGACCGCGAACGGACTTCGCGTCGGTGCGCTCGCGAGCAACAGCGAGGTGGCGAACGACCGCCGCGTGCGCGAAGGCTTCCCCGTTCTCTCCGAGGCGCTGCTCGCGGGCGCGTCGCCGCAACTGAGGAACATGGCGACCGTGGGCGGCAACCTCTTGCAGAGGACGCGCTGCTACTACTTCATGGACACGACGTTCCCGTGCAACAAGCGCGTGCCCGGTTCGGGCTGTCCCGCGATTCCCGGCTTCAACCGCATCCACGCCATACTCGGCGCGAGTGACAAATGCATCGCGACGCACCCATCGGATATGTGCGTCGCGCTCGCGGCGCTCGACGCCGTGATTCGCGTCGAAGGCCCGAAGGGCGCGCGCGAGATTCCTATGACAGAGTTTCATCGCCTGCCCGGAGACACGCCGCACGTGGACACGAACTTGCAGCCGGACGAGTTGATCGTCGCGGTCAATCTGCCTTCGTCCGCCTTCGCGAAGCGTTCGGGCTATCTCAAGGTCAGAGATCGAGCGCAGTATGCCTTCGCGCTCGTCTCGGTCGCGGCGGCGCTCGACATCCGGCAGGGACGCATAGGCGCGGCGCGGCTCGCCTTGGGCGGCGTCGCGCACAAGCCCTGGCGCTCGCTCGACGCCGAGAAAATCCTGACCGGCGCGCAAGCGAATGAACAGACTTTCAGGGCGGCGGCGGACGCGGTTGTCAAAGACGCCGTGCCGCAGAAGCACAATGCTTTCAAGATCGAGTTGGCGCGGCGCGCGGTCGTTCGGGCTTTGAGCGACGTGGCGAACCGCGGGGCGGGAGGTGCGGCGTGAGCGCGAATCAGCAGAGCAGCAAGACGAATCAGAAGGGCGGCGTCATCGGTCGTCCGCTCGACCGCGTTGACGGTCGTTTGAAGGTGACGGGCGGCGCGCATTACGCCGTCGAGTTTCCGGTCGAGAACATGGCGCACGCCGTTCTCGTCGGGAGCACAATCGCCAACGGCAGCATCAAGAGCATCGACACGAGCGCGGCGGAGCGTGCGCCCGGCGTGCTTCACGTCATGACGCACGAGAACGCGCCGAGACTCAAACCCGTCTCGACGAACCCGGCGGAAGGCGACGCGGCGGCGCGGCGCGTCCCGCTTCAGAGTCCGACGATTTATTACAGCGGCCAGTACGTCGCGCTCGTCGTCGCGGAGACTCTTGAGCAGGCGCGTCACGCGGGCGAACTCCTGCGCGTCACATACGACGAGCAGCCGCCAGCGATAGACATGGAGCGCGAACGCTCGAAGGCCGTCGCGCCGAAGGGAAAGGTCGCCGGCAAGCCCGCAGACACTTCGCGCGGCGACGCGGACGCGGCGCTCGCCGCCGCAGCCGTGCGCGTGGACGAGATTTACCGGACGCCGACCGAGCACCACAACCCGATGGAGCCGCACGCGACGACAGCCGTCTGGGACGGCGATAAACTCACGGTCTATGACGCGACGCAGTACACCTACGGCGTGCGCCACACGTTGGCAGTGACCTTCGGCATCCCCGAAGAGAACGTGCGCGTCATCTGCAAATTCACGGGCGGCGGTTTCGGATGCAAGGGCACGGTCTGGGCGCACGTCGGGCTTGCCGCCGCCGCCGCGCGCGCCGCACGCAGGCCCGTCCGTCTCGCCACGACGCGCCAGCAGATGTTTGCGAACATGGGCCACCGCGCCGAGACCGAGCAGCGAGTCGCGCTTGGGGCAACGCGCGAAGGTAAGTTGACGGCAATCATCCACGAGGGTCTCTCGCACAACGCGACCTACGACGAGTTCGTCGAGCCGTTCAGCAAGCCGACGCACATGATGTATGCCTGCGACAACTTCAAGGCGTCGCAGCGTCTCGTCCCGCTCAACGTCGGCGTGCCGACGTACATGCGCGCGCCGGGCGAGACTCCGGGGATGTACGCGCTCGAATCCGCGCTCGACGAACTCTCCTACAAACTCGGCATCGACCCGGTTCAACTCCGGCTCGTCAACCACGCCGACACAGACCCGGACGAAAAGCTTCCGTGGTCAACAAAACTTTTGAAGGAGTCTTACCACACCGGCGCAGAAGCGTTCGGCTGGTCGCGCCGCAATCCGAAGCCGGCTTCGACGCTCGAAGGGCGCTTCCTCGTCGGCATGGGGATGGCGACCGCCGTCTATCCCGTCAACCACTTTCCGTCTTCGGCGCGCGTCATCGTTCGACAGGACGGGAGCGCACTTGCCGAGAGCAGCACGCACGATCTGGGCACAGGCGCTTACACGGTTCTGACGCAGGTGGCGGCGGACACACTCGGTCTTCCCGTCGAGCGCGTGAGCGTCGAGATCGGCGACACTAACTTGCCGCGCGCGATGGTCTCCGGCGGCTCTTCGACAACGATGTCGGTCGGCAGCGCCATTCAGGGCGCGGCGCGCGCGGCAATCGCGAAGCTAAAAGAGACGGCGCGCGCAGACAGCCGCTCGCCGCTCTACGGCGCGAGCGCGGATCAGATAGTCGCCGCCGGCGGGCGACTCACGCTCGCAAACAACACGTCGAAGGGCGAGACCTACACCGAGATTCTCAAGCGTGCGGGAATGAACGAGGTCGAGGCCGTCTTCGACATGCAGTTCAACGACAAGCCGAAGACGCATTCGTCGCACGCCTTCGGCGCACACTTCGCGGAGGTTCGCGTCGATGCGGACTTCGGCGAGGTTCGCGTCACGCGCTTCAACTCGGTCTTCGACATCGGGCGCGCGATGAACTTGAAGACGGCCGCCTCGCAAATGAAGGGCGGCATCGTCATGGGAATCGGCATGGCGCTGATGGAAGAGACGGTCTACGACAAGAACCTTGGACACGTCGTCAACCGCGACCTCGCCGAGTACCACGTGCCGGTCAACGCCGACGTGCCGCCAATCGACATCGTACTGCTTGAGAATTTCGACGAGCACGCAAGCCCAATCGGCGCGAAGGGCGCGGGCGAGATCGGCATCGTCGGCGCGGCGGCGGCGGTCGCGAACGCCGTCTATCACGCGACGGGCGTGAGAGTGCGCGACCTGCCGATAACACCCGACAAGCTTCTGGGGAAAGGGGCGCTTCGATGAATGAGTTGCTTGCAGTCGTCGAAGCGTTCGAGCGAGTGCGCGAGCGCGGCGAGCGTGCCGCGCTCGCGACGGTCGTAGGCGTCGAAGGCTCCGCGTATCGTCGCCCCGGCGCGCGCATGATCGTAGCGGAGTGCGGCGAGACGGCGGGCACGATCAGCGGCGGGTGTCTTGAGCGCGACGTGGCGCTGCGCGCGGCAGAGGTGATAAAGACGCGGGCCGCGTGCGTCGTCGAGTACGACACGCGCGGCGGCGAAGACATCGTTTGGGGATTCGGCCTAGGCTGTAACGGCGTCGTCCGCGTCCTGCTCGAAAGCCTGCACGAAGGAAGTCCCGGCGAGCGAGCGATTCGCTTCATCGACGGCTGTCTGAAGGCGCGCAAGGGCGGTTTGATCGCCACCGTCGTCGCCGGAGATTCAAGTGCGCGCGCCGTCGAAGTTGGCCAGCGATTGATTGTTGATGGTGAGTTGAGCGTCTGCGGACAGTCGCTCGCGGACGAAACACTCGACGCGCCGCTTCGCGAAGACGCGCTTGAGATTCTCGCGGGCGGGCGGGGCTTGACGCGGACTTACGAGACGCGCCACGGGCGCACGGAGGTCTTCTTCGACTTGATCGCGCCGCCTCGCCCGCTCGTCGTCTTCGGCGCGGAGCACGACGCCGCGCCGCTCGTCAGTCTTGCGCGGACGCTCGGCTGGCATGTCACCGTCGTTGACACGCGCGCGCGCCCTGCGACGCGGGAAAGATTCGCCGAGGCCGACGAGGTCTTGCTCTGCCGCGCCGGAGAGGTCGCGGCGCGCGTGCCGCTCGCGCCGGATACGGCTGCCGTCGTGATGACGCACAACTATCTGGACGACGTTGAACTCATGCGCGCGCTGCTGCCGTCGCCCGCGTGCTACGTCGGCGTGCTCGGGCCCAGACAGCGCACGTCGAAGCTGCTCGAAGAGGTGTGCGCGGACTCGCTCGTTCCCGCGGACTCGCGGCTCGCGAGGCTTCACGCGCCGGTCGGCGTGGACATCGGCGCGGAGACGCCTGAAGAGATCGCGCTTTCAATCGTCTGCGAGATCAAGGCCGTGTGCGCGGCGCGGGAGGGCGGCTTCCTGCGCGACCGCGACGCGCCGATTCACGGCGGGCGCGATGCACGGCGCGACGCCGCGACGAGCGGGCCGCATCGGACGAACCTCTCAATCGAGTCTTACGTTGGGACGCGCGAGAGCGTCTCGCTCGTCGCCTGCCGCGCGTCGTGAGCGAGCCGCGTATCGGCGTCGTCGTGCTCGCGGCGGGCGCGAGCCTGCGCATGGGAGAGCCGAAGCAACTGCTCCGCTACGGCGGCGAGACGCTTCTGAGCCGCGCCGCGCGCGCCGCACTCGACTCTTCATGCCGCCCCGCCGTCGTCGTGCTCGGCTCGAACGCGGAGGAACTTCAAAAGGAGCTTGCGGCGGCGTGCGTGCGCGTCGTCGTCAACGGCGAGTGGGCCGAGGGGATGAGTTCTTCGATTCGATGCGGCCTGCGCGCGCTCGAAGAGTCGGCGGCGGGCGGAGTCGAAGCGGCGGTCTTTCTTCTCTGCGATCAACCCTTCGTCACGAGCGATATCGTCAATCGCCTTGTCGAAGCGTACCGGGCGCGTCGCGCGCCGCTCGTCGTCTCGGAGTACGGGGACGCGGGAGAGAAGACGCGCGGAGTCCCGGCCCTCTTCAGCCGTGCGCTCTTCGCGGAGTTGGAGGAGTTGCGCGGCGCGGAGGGCGCACGTCGCGTCATCGCGCGACACGCGGCAGAGGCCGAAGTCGTCAAAGCGCCCGAAGCAGCCTTCGACGTTGACACGCCGGACGACTACCGCGCACTTCGAGATCGCGAGGCGCGCGACGCGCAATCCTAGTCCGACCGTTCGTCCGCTCCTGTATTTCCGGCGATAAGATAAGCGTTGTAGTGGCTCAAGTCGTGTGATAGAGTCACGCCGCTTTGGCTCACGGGTGTTAAAGTTATTCGCCCCTATCCTCTATTCTAAGTTCTTCTCTCAAACTGGATAAGCAAAAGTGCCTGTCTTTAGCGCCGACTTGATCTGAACGGATGCCGCGTTCACGTTCCGCACGGCTTTGTGCGCTCTGGCGACGCGGCGAGAACTCCTTCTTCTTCGGGGCGAAGCATAGCCCCGCCTCTTTCATGCTTTACAAACAACCATGACTTTCGGAGGTGCTTCAATGCCGAGCGGCAACCATCTCTCTAAAATCCAGCACGTCGTCACGCTCATGCTGGAGAACCGATCCTTCGACCACATGCTCGGATTCCTCTACGCCGACAAGGGGAACAAGTCGCCGACGGGACAACCATTCGAGGGACTCACGGGCAAGGAGACAAACCCGGACGCAAATGGAAAGCCCGTAAAGATTTTCAAGATCAACGCCGCGGACAAGAACGCGTACTTCATGCCGGGCGCAGACCCCGGCGAGGGCTACGCGGCGACGAACTCGGAACTATTCGGGAGCGTCACCGCGCCCGTACCGCCGGTCGCGACCAATCAGGGATTCGTCAAAGATTTCGCTTACACGCTCGGCTGGGAGTCGAAGAAGAAGGGCTGGTCTATTCTTCCGGGCACGGTGGCGCAGAACATCATGGGCGTCTTCACGCCGGATATGCTGCCCGTGCTTTCCGGACTCGCGCGCGGCTACGCCGTCTGCGACCACTGGTACAGTTCCGCGCCGACCGAGACGCTGCCGAACCGCGCGTTCGTAAACGCCGCGACGAGTCAGGGGCACATGAACGACAGCACAAAGTCCTTCACGGTGCAGAGCATCTTCGGCCTGATGAGCAAGCACAACGTGAACTGGGCCATCTACGGCTACACGTCAAAGCCTCTGACGCGCCTCAACTTTCCAGACACGACCGCCGCGCCCGAATCGCACTTCGGACTCTTCAAAGATTTTCAGGCCGCGGCGGCGGCGGGCACTCTCCCCGCGTACACGTTCCTTGAGCCTTCGTGGGGTTCGACCGGCAACAGCCAGCACCCGAACTACGATGTCGCGCTCGGCGAGCAACTCATACACGACGTTTACTACGCGCTCCGCAACGGCAAGGGCTGGAACGAGACGCTTCTAATCATCACCTACGACGAGCACGGAGGCTGCTACGACCACGTCGCGCCGCCGCAGGGCGCGACCCCGCCGGACAACTGTTTCGGCGAGTACGGCTTCGACTTCACGCGCTTCGGCGTGCGTGTCCCCACTGTTCTCGTCTCGCCGCTCATCAAGGCGGGCACGGTCTTCCGCGTCCCCTCGAACTCGACGCCGATTGACCACACTTCGATTCTGAAGACCGTCGAGAAGCGCTGGGGACTTCCTGCGCTCACAAAGCGCGACGCCGCCGCGCCACATTTGGGCGGCGTGCTCGCGCTCTCGACGCCGCGCACGGACGACCCGCTCGAAGGCGTCGCCGTCCCGAAGCCGAGCGGCAAAGACCCTGCCAAGGGCAGGCCGTCGCACATGCAGCAGGTGCACGCCGAACTCGTGGCGCAGTTGGCGGTCAAGGACGAGGAAGGGAACGTGCAGCCCGCCGAGACGCCCGCGCTTAAGACGAGCGACGACTACAGAAAATTCATCAACGAGCGCACCGCCGCGTGGATCGCGTACAGGCTCTCGCTCGGCTCACCCGACTCGCAAGGCACTCCGGCGAGCGAGCCGGACGGGACGAAGGGGCGGACTAAGTCGAAGTCAAAATCGAAGCCGAGGCCGAAGCACGGATCGAAAGCGAAGTCGAAGAAGAAATAGCAAAGGCGCGTCAATCAGCTTTGCACAAATATTCAGTTTAAGTGAATAAGCAACGCATAAATGAATGGCAAGGGTTTATTATGCGCCTTCCACTTAATATTTGTGCAAAGGCGCGTCAATCGAATTTGCCGCGCCTCGTAAATATTTGAACGATGTCCGCCGGCTCAATCGCCGAGCGAGATGCCGAGAATCTGCGGGTCTTCGGCGAACTTCGCAAGCGCCTGCGGGTTCAGCCTGACGCGCGCGACCGTGGCCTGCCCGTCGCCGAGCACGACGACGATGAGCTTTAAATCATCGCCCGACTCACGGTAGTAAACATACGCCTGCCCGTCGCGCGTTCGCGCGCGCACGAGCGGACTCCAACCCTCGCCGAGCGCGCGCCGCAAGTCTTCGCCGAGCGCGTGAGCGTCGCCGACTTTGACACTCTCGAACATCGCGAGCTTGAAACTCTTGACGCCCGCGGGCCGGACGAGCTTGGTCGCGAAGCCTGCGAGGCCAAGAAACGGGACGTGCATCTTCTTGCCGCCGCAGTTGACCTTGACGCTTTTGACGACGGCATCGAAATCATTGTCTTTCGCGAACGCCGGGGCGGCTGCGAGACAAAGAAGGAACAGAAGAGCGCAGGCGCGCGCGGCGTGTTTCAAGTCTCTCATCTTCGGTTCACTCCTTTGTTTCGACGTAGAGGTCGAGCTTCGGG
Source organism: Pyrinomonadaceae bacterium (assembly GCA_035474235.1). Taxonomy (GTDB): domain Bacteria; phylum Acidobacteriota; class Blastocatellia; order Pyrinomonadales; family Pyrinomonadaceae; genus QHXN01. Next base: position 1,173 of record DATINM010000082.1, on the reverse strand, counting down.
ATTCGGAAACGTCCTTCGAGGTCGCGTAGCTGTTCGAGGTTAATCGGGCCGGCGACGTTCACGTAAACAAGCTTGCGCGGCCCCGATGCGACGACCACGATGCCGTTAATTTGTTGGCCTGCCGCCGAAAGAAAAACATCGACCTTGTCGAATTTACGGCTTCGGACGCCGACGACCCTCGACCACTCCGGGCCGCTGAATCGTGCGCGCAGGGCCTCGACCTCCGCCGGTTGATAGACGCCCTCGCGGTCGAACTCGAAGGCGCGCACGTAAACACCTTTGAGTCCGCTGAGCAGAGCCTTTGCGGCGCGCGCGTCCGGGTCTTTGTCCGGTATCGTGTCGGCGGCGATCTTCAAGATGTGAGAGTCAATCGTGACCTCGACGGATTGCGCGGCCTGCGGCTCATATTTATCAAGCGTATCGGCGCGCTGGCTTGCGTCCTGCGCGGCGGCCTGCGTCGAAGAAAAAAGTATTGTGAGCGCGAGGCCGATGAACGTCGGCCATAGTCGTGCAAGCGTTCTCATGGAGTCCTCCCTCAATCGTCTTTGGAATCGGGTCGCGACGGGGCGAAGCCTCAAGAATTTCCCTGTCGAACCTTAAAGACGCGCGGGGAGGGGCGGGTGTTAACGACTCGTGAAAGCGCGACATTCACACTTAACGGCGGGACATTCCATTCGACCTAACGCTAGGGGCAGGAACGCGCAGGCGATTGAGCCTGAGAGGGTGTGGTGCGCGTCCGCTACGTGCCATCGTTAGACGGCCTGCGATGATTCAATCAACACCTACCCAATAAAAGTGCGCCAGGTTATTTGACTCGTCATATGAAAGCACAGCTATTACGAGCAATAGGGAGATCGCGATGCCAAAGGCGGCGACGGAAGCCACGAGCACCCTTTTCAGCAACAGTGCGCGCGACGACTTTTTACCCAAATGGGACAGCAGTAAATAGGAAGCAAGTAAGATGCTTCCGGTGAACGCCCAGAAGATTATTACAAAACCTATACCCATGCGTTTGTTCGCCTAACGCATATATTGATCGAACCAAGCGGCGGCGCGCGTGAGCACGTCGCGGCGGTGCGCGGGTTGAGCGATGCCGTGGCCTTCGCCCGCGTAGATCATCAATTGCGTCGGAACGCCGATGGTCTTCAAAGCGTGCCAGAACTCGAAGGACTG
>DATINM010000081.1:0-31113 GCA_035474235.1 Pyrinomonadaceae bacterium | reverse complement strand
CCGGACGCCCGCAGACCTCGGAGCGATTTACGACAGGATGACGCGCACGCGCGCGCGCGTCTTTAAGATCGCCGCGCGTGCGAACGCGATCACGGATTGCGTCGGAGTCGTACGGTTGCTCGAACGCGCGCGCCGCGACGGACGGGAATTGATCGCCGTCTCGATGGGCGAAGCTGGACTTTTGACGCGCGTGCTCGCGCCGTCGCGCGGCTCGTTTCTAACATACGGCTCGCTCGACGCGGCGCACGCGACCGCGCCGGGGCAGATCACCGCGCGCGAACTGCGAGAGCTTTACCGCGTGCCTCTCGTCAACGCGCGGACGCTCATCACGGGCCTCGCCGGCTCGCCCGTCTCTCATTCGCTCTCGCCGCGCATTCACAATTCGGCTTTCCGTGCGCTCGGCCTCGACGCCGTTTACATTCCCTTCGAGGTCGCGGACGTTTCAGACTTTGTTCTACGCATGGTGCGGCCTTCGACGCGAGAGCTTTCGTGGAGCCTGCGCGGCTTCAGCGTCACAGCGCCGCACAAGACCTCGTTCATGTCGCACCTCGATTGGATTGAGAAGACCGCGCGAGAGATCGGCGCGGTCAACACAGTTGTGATCGAAGGCGACGAACTCCGAGGCTACAACACGGACGCCGCCGCCGCCTTGAAGCCTCTCGACGGTCTGATGAATCCACGCGGCACGCGCGTCGCGATCATCGGCGCGGGCGGCGCGGCACGCGCGCTTCTGTGGAGTCTGCGCGAACACGGCGCGCGTTCGACCGTCTTCGCGCGTGACGTTGAACGCGCGCGCGCGACGGCGCGAGACTTCGGCGCGGAGCCGGCGCAAGTTGAAGGCGCGAGCTTCGACGGCTTCGATCTCGTCGTCAACGCGACGCCGCTCGGCACGCGCGGCGCGAGCGAGCGCGAGACGCCCGCAACCGTCGCACAACTCCGCGGCGCGCGCGTCGCCTACGACCTCGTTTACAACCCTCGCGAGACGCGCTTCCTTCGCGAAGCGAGCGCCGCCGGATGCGCGACGGTCGGCGGCCTCTCGATGCTCGTCGCGCAGGCCGCCGCGCAACTCAAGCTCTGGACGGGACTCGACGCGCCGCTCGCGAGCATGAAGGCAGCGGTTGAAGAACAAATGTCGGACACTTTTTGTTAGACTTAAAGTTGAGTTGAACTCCGTCTTGTTAGACTTAAAGTTGAGTTGAAGCCCGCCAACCGTTTTTATGGATCGTTACAGCAGGCAGATTCTGTTTGAAGGCATAGGCGAGGAAGGGCAGCGGCGTTTGCGCGCGTCGCGTGTGCTCGTCGTCGGGTGCGGCGCGCTCGGCTCGGCTCAGACCGAGATGCTGGCGCGCGCGGGCGTCGGGCATTTGAGAATCGTTGACCGCGACTTCGTCGAAGATTCGAACCTTCAGCGGCAGATGATGTTTACGGAACGCGACGCGCGCGAGCGCGTGCCGAAGGCGGTCGCGGCGGCGCGACGCGTGGCCGAGATTAACTCGGACGTTGAGTGCGTTGGCGAGGTCGCGGATGTGAGCGCGTCGAACGTCGAGCGACTTGTCGAAGGCTGCGACGTTGTGCTCGACGGGACGGACAACTTTGCGACGCGGTTTCTTCTAAACGACGCCTGCGTGAAGAACGGGGTCGCGTGGATTTACGGCGCGGCGGTCGGCTCTTACGGCGTGACGATGACGGTGAGGCCACACGTCAGTCCGTGTTTGCGCTGCGTCTTTCCGGAAGTCCCGCAGGCCGCGTCCGCGCCGACGTGCGACACGGCGGGCGTCGTCATGCCGATCATCTCGGTCGTCGCGTCGGTGCAGGTCGCGGAAGCCTTGAAGCTTCTGGCGGGAAGAGTCGAGAGCCTGCACGGCTCGCTGATGCAGTTCGACGTGTGGAGAAACGAGTGGCGTCGCGTCGCGCTCAAAGATCGCGCGCCCGGATGTCAGGCGTGTGTGCTCGGACGCTTCGAGTCGCTCGAAGCGGAAGCGGGCGACGTGACGACTGTGCTCTGCGGTCGCAACGCCGTACAGGTCAAGCCGTCGCGCGCGACGAGCGTTGACCTCGATTCGCTCGCCGCGCGTTTGAAGTCGGCGGGCGAAGTGAAAGCCAACGAGTATCTGGTTCGGCTGTGCGCGGGCGAGTACGAGTTGACGGTCTTTCGCGACGCGCGAGCAATCGTCCGAGGGACGGACGACGCCGTGGTCGCGCGCACGCTCTATGCGCGCTACGTCGGGACGTGAGCACCGGGCGGGCGTCGCGGCTTGACGTTGTAGGAGTCCGCCGGAGTCCCGCATTTTCAATCGACGTGGTTTCCCGCGCGCGTCTTTCGGGTTATGATTCGTTCCGAACGGCGCGAGTCTTCTTTCCCTTCGCCCGCTGAATTTTGAAAGCGACCTTTGGACTTAATGATTAATAGACAACACGCACTTCGCACTCTTCAGCTTCTAATTCTCTCTTCCGCGCTCGCACTCCTGCCCGCGTTGAAAACGCAGGCGGGCGGGCCCGTCGTCTGGGAGACCGACTCGCGCTCAGACCTTCTCGCCGGCGAGTCGCACGGTGTCTCGGTCACAGATACGGGCGCGTTGATGCTCGCGCCGCAGTTCACAAAACTCTTCGACACCGAACAGGCTTACGTCTGGTCGAGCGCCGCAGACACGGCGGGCAACGTCTATCTCGGCACGGGGCACGACGGGAAAATCTTCCGCGTCGGCACGGACGGGAAAGGCTCTCTGCTCTACGACTCGGCTGAGTTGGACGTGACGGCGCTCGTCGTCGGTCGCGACGGGGCGCTCTACGCGGGCACTTCGCCGGAAGGCAAGGTCTATCGAATAACGCAGGACGGCAAGGCCGACGTTTACTTCGACCCGCCAGACAAGTACATCTGGTCGCTCGCGGTGATGTCGGACGGCTCGCTCGCCGTCGGCACGGGCGACAAGGGCAAGCTCTACCGCGTTCGCTCCGCGGGCGCGAAGCCCGAAGACTCGCTGCTCGTTGACACGAACGAGACGCACATCATCTCGCTCGCCGTTGACTCGCGCGGGAATCTCATAGCGGGCACAGACCCCGGCGGACTAGTCCTGCGCGTCGGCGCGGACGGAAAGGCGTTCGCGCTCTACGACTCGCCGCTTCGGGAGATTCACGCGCTCGCGCCCGCGGCGGACGGCTCGATCTACGCGCTCGCCCTGAGTGACGCGGCGACGGGGCCGCGCCCCGCGGCGACCCCGCAGACGACGCAGAGCGTTAGCACGAGTTCGAGCGGCGGGACTGTGACCGGAACTGTAACCATTGACGACGGCGCGCAGGTGACGACCGTTTCCTCGCAGCCGCAGGCGCAGACGCGCAGCCGCAACGACCTACAGAACGCACGCAGCGCGGTCTTCCGCATCGCGCCCGACGGCGGCTCGGACGTTCTGTGGAGTTCGACGACGGTGACGGCCTTCTCGGTCGTCTCGTCGCCGCGCGGCGCGGGCGTGCTCATCGGCACGAGCGACAAGGGGCGCATCTACTCGGTCACGGACGACGGGCGCGACACGCTGCTCGTACAGTCGAGCGAGGATCAAATCTCTTCGCTCGTCGTGCGCGGGCGCGAGATTCTGGCCGCGTCGTCGAATCAAGGCAAGCTCTTCCGCTTCGCCGACGATGTCGTCGCCGAAGGCACTTACGAGTCGCCCGTGCGCGATGCGAAGTTCGTCGCATCGTGGGGGCGCGTCTGGTGGCGCGGGCGAGGGCAGGTCGAGTTGCAGACGCGCACGGGAAACACCGAGCGGCCCAACACGACCTGGAGCGATTGGAGCGCGGCGTATCGTGACCCGTCGGGCGCGCAGGTCGCGAGTCCGCGCGCGCGATTCATTCAATGGCGCGCCGTGCTTCATTCGACTCCGAATACAGAGGCGCGCGTCGAGGACGTGAGCCTCGCATACCTGCCGCGCAACGTCGCGCCGGAGGTGACGCAGATTCAGGTGCTGCCCGTCGGCGTGAGCCTGCAACCTGCCGTGCAGATTCCCGTTGACCCGAACATCGAGACTTCGGGACTCGACCCGTCGCTCATCGGCCCGCAGGTTCAGATTCCTCCGCGGCGTATGTTCCAGCGCGGCGCGATCTCTCTTCAGTGGCAGGCCGAAGACCGCAACGGCGACTCGCTCGAATACTCCGTTTACTATCGCTCGGTAAACGAAAACACTTTCCACACTCTGAAAGAGAACCTGCGCGACAACTTCTACTCGACCGACAGCGCGACGCTCGGCGACGGGCGCTACGTCTTCAAGGTCGTCGCCACGGACGCGCCGGATAACTCTCTGGGTCAGGCGCTCACGGGCGAGCGCGTGAGCGAGCCGGTTGACGTTGACAGTACGCCGCCCGTCGTCCGCGCGTCGGGCGACGCTCAGGTGACGCCGGAGGGCCGCGTCCGCGTGCGATTTAACGTTGACGACGCGAGCGGCATGGTGCGCCGCGCAGACGTGAGCGTTGACGGCGGCGACTGGCACGCGGTCTTCCCCGAAGACGGCATCGCCGACAGCCCGCATGAAACTTACGCGCTCGATCTGCCGCTCGCAGCCGCGGGCGAGCACACAATTTCCCTTCGCGCTGTTGACGGCAGTGGCAACGTTGGGAGCGCGAGAGTCGTCGTAAGACGTTGAAATCGCGCCGGACTTGTCCTATACGATACGGTGCGAGCCTGAACCGATACCGTGCGAGGCCGGGCCGCTGCTTGTAAGCTTCGACCGCGAAAGTCTGGCGGCGGCGTCGCTCCGAATCCTTGGCATTATCATTGCCACACGAGCAAGGCGAGACTCGCGCGTCTCCCTTCTCCCTCTCTTGCGCGACGTGAGAACATCGAGGAGGGGACAGTGGGAAGTATGAAATTCTTGAAGAAATCAATACTGGCATTCGTCGCGCTCTGCGTGCTCGCCGCCGGCGCGACGGCGGTCGGCCCGCAGAAGGATCAGAAGCCGCCGCCGCCGCCGAAAGAGAAGCAGGAAGTCCCGAAGCCCGATAAAACTCCGCCCCCGCCGCCGCGCGATAACGGCAACAAGGGCGACAAGAAGGGAAACCATTAAAGCCGCCTGTCCGCCTTCGCGCGTTCACTACGGAACCGCAAACGGGCGAAGGCAGAAGGCAGTTAGACTCTTTAACTCGAAGAACGCAAAAGATGGCGCGCCGAAGGAGGCATGAGCACTCCCGAAAGCGCGCCGGAATTTTTTTACGCCCCGCGTTCGCTTCTTCGCATTCGCCTCTTCGATTATTTAATCGTGGTGGCGGAGAGTATGACGACGACGCTCTTGTCGGCAATGCTCGTCGTACCGACGACGACGCGTTCGCCCTCGCGCAACGAGATCGGATTCTTGAACCCGACGCTTTCGTAAGAGACCGAGCCGCTGCTGATCATGACCGGCACTCTCATGTCCATGTTGAAGTCTCCAATCTGTATGCGCGTCTGCGCGCCCGTCCGGTCGAGCGAGATCGTGTCGAAGTTGTAGTTGTAGAAGACCGGATTCTTGCTCGCGGGCGTGTCGTTCGTCAGGCGCAGGTCGGCGACGCCCTTATTGAAGTTCATGCCGCTCCCCTCCTTACTGCGGATGATCTGCGAACCCATCAGCGTGAAATTCCTGTAGCCGAGCGTTGACTGGAGTTGTTTGACCACGTCGGATAGCTCCGAAGGGTAACGGCTCGTCGCCGCCTCGTCGTTCGAGGCGATGAGCATGTGCACGCGGAACTCTATGCCGGGGCGCGACGCTTCGGGCGTGTCGAAGCGTCGGATGGCGTCCTCGATGACGGCGATGTTTTCGGGGAAGTCGCGGACGGTGATCGTGTGAAACTCCTCGTTCGGCGAGACGACCGCGCCCCTGAAGCCGCTTGTGAGCGGCGAGAGCACGCGCGCGAGTCCGAGCGGGTCGCGGTTCTTTATCTCGAAGACGCGGTTCTGAAACGCCTTCGACGTGACGTAGTTATCTTCTTCGGGCTTCGTCGCGCTCTTCTCGTTCTGCGCGCTCGCCGCGCCCGCGCAGACGAACGCGAACGCGAACGCGAGTAAAATCTTCTGTCCGGCTGAAAGCATAATCTCTCCTTCTCATTCGGAGTTGTGTGGCCATTAGCGAGGCTCGGAAAGTTTACACGCGCGCGACGTCGCAAGGTTTCAGAAGAATATTGCTTTCCTTCGGCGGCGAAAGGGTGGACGCGGTTTCGCGCCGAAAGTAGAATGAGCGGGCAATATTGACGCTCCGGCCTCGCCGTCGAACACCTCAACGGTCTTGCGAGGGCCGGAAGCCTTCGACTCCCGACGAAAGGACTCTCTTACGGATGTCAAAAGAACGTTTGATGCGAGGCGTCGTGTGCGCGGTGCTGGCACTCGTCGCGGCTGCGATGTTCGCGGGGCGCGGGGCGGGCGCGAAGTCGAGCGCCGCCGGGCAGCAACCCGAAAAGACCGCCGAGCAAAGATGGAAGAACATACAGATGCTCAAGGGTCTTCCCGAATCGCAGCTCTTTCCTTTGATGAACTTCGTCTCCGTCTCGCTCGGCGTGAAGTGCGACTACTGCCACGTCAAGCAGGGGAAAGACCCGAAGACGGGCTACGACAACTGGGTCTGGGAGAGCGACGACAAGCCGGAGAAGAAGTCTGCGCGCGACATGATGCGGATGGTTATCGCGCTCAACAAAAGTCAGGGCTTCGGCCTCGGCCCCGACGAGGTGAGTTGCTACACGTGCCATCGCGGCTCGACTCGCCCGCAGTTACTCCCGACGTTTCCGCTCGCCGCCTCCGGCCACGAAGCTGCTCCGGTGCCGACGCCCGACGCCGCGCCGACGCCGCGCCCAACGCCGCCGACAGTCCAACAGATTTACGAAAGGTATACGGCAGCAGTCGGCAGCGAGCAGGCAGTCGCGACGTTTCAGACGCAGATCGTGAAGGGCACGCGCGAGGCTTCGCAGGGTCGCTCGTGGACTTACGAAGCGACGATAAAGGGGCCCGACAAGTTTCTGGTGGTCATCCAGATTCCGCAACAGGGAACCATATCGCAGGCGATTAACGGCACGAGCGGCTGGATGAAGAACGCGCAGACTGAGCGCGCTCTCACGCCTGCGGAGTTGGGCGAGTTGAGACAAGCGGCGGAACTCTTCGACGTGATTAAATTCAGGCCGACGCCGACGATGCGTGCGATAGGCAGGCGCAGGGTCGGAGATCGCGACGCGGTCATCGTCGTCGACAGGCCGGCGGAAGGCGTCTCGCGCCGCTACTTCTTCGACGCGCAGACGGGACTGCTGTTCCGCATCATGACGCTCACCGACACGATGCTCAGCCCCATACCGGAGCAGATCGACTTCGAGGACTACCGCGACGTTGACGGCGTCAAGATTCCGTTCGTCGTGCGTCGTTCGACCATCGACACTTACGACAGCTACACGCGCAGCGTAACGGAGATCAAGCACGGCATTCTGTTCGAGGACAAAGTGTTTTCGATGCCGCCGTCTCAGCCGAACAGACCGTAGAAAGTCGAAACGATGCGACGAATCGATCTAACGAAGGCGCAGGCGGCGCGCTCCTCGACGATACGCGACATCAACCGTCAGTTCGTCCTCAACTACATACGCGACCGCGAGCCGATCTCGCGCGCAGACCTCGCACGCGCGACAGAGCTTCAGCGCTCGACCGTCTCGACCATCGTCGAAGAGTTGAAGACCGAGGGACTCATCGAGGAGATCGGCGCGGGCGCTTCGACCGGCGGGCGCAGACCCACGATGCTTCGACTCCGCGCCGCGGGCGCGATGGTCGTCGGCGTTGACATCACGCCGTCGCGTACGACGGTCGTGACGAGCGATCTGGTCGGGCGTGTGCTCGCCCGCGCGCAGGTCGAGAACAGCCCGCGCCCCGACGAGATGACCGCGCGCGTCATCGAGCGCGTGCGCGAGGTCGTCGCGGCAGACAGCAGCGGGACAATCGCCGACGTGGGCGTCAGTCTCCCCGGACTCGTCGATCCCGGCACGGGTCGCGCCATCTACATCCCCTTCTTCCGCTGGCGCGACTGGGCCATCGCCGAAGAGATTGAAAAAGCGACGGGACTCAAGGTGCGCGTTGACAACGACGCCAACGCCGCGGCGCTCGCGGAGCTTTGGTTTGGCCGTCCGGAGGTCAGCGGCTCGCGCGACTTCATCATCACGCTCGTCGCCGACGGCATCGGCACCGGGATAGTCTTCGACGGGCAGATTTACCGTGGCGAGCGCGGCGCGGCGGGCGAGTTCGGACACATGATCGTCGGCGAGGGCGCGCCCGTCGCCTGCTCGTGCGGCAACCGCGATTGCTGGGAAGCGTTCGCGTCCGAGCGCGCAGCGGTCGCGCGCTATCTGAAGAACGCTGGCGCGACGGAAGCCGAGTCGGCGGGCGTCGCATTTAATGATGTCGTCGAGCGCGCGCTCGGCGGCGAGCAGGCCGCGATAAACGCTTTGACCGAGACGGCGCACTACCTCGGCATCGGCATCTCGAACCTGATCGTCGGCCTTTCGCCGGAGACGGTCGTCGTCGGCGGCACGATCACGCGCGCTTGGCCCATCATCCTGCCGTCGCTCGAAGAGACGATCATGCGGAGCATCAGGCGCGGCCTTCCTTCGGCGCGCATCGTCGCCTCGACCTTGAGCGAGCCGACGCTGATGGGTTCGATAAGCCTTGTGCTCGCGCGCAAGTTCGGGATCGCCGAGCTATAACGAAAGCGCCGTCGCCTTGGAAAACAATCACGGCGCGACGGCGTCGAAGCTTTTTTCAGTTCAGCAAATGGATTCAGCCGAAGTCTTAATCATCGGTGGCGGAGTCGTAGGCGCGAGCGTGGCTTATCATCTCGCATCGCGCGGCTGCCGCGACGTTACGGTGGTCGAGCGCGGCGCGCGTCCGGGCGAAGGGAGTACGGGGCGCGCGACGGGCGGCTTCCGCGCGCAGTTCGCAACGCCCGTCAACGTTCGGCTCTCGCTGCTCGCGCGCGAAAAGCTCCTGCGCTTCCGCGACGAGACGGGCGTTGACCCTTGCTTCCGTCAGTGCGGCTACCTCTTCATCGCGCAAAGCGCGGCAGAGCTTGACGCGCTTCGCGCTTCTCAGGCGATGCAGCGCGAGTGCGGACTCGCGGAAGCGCGCGAGGTGAGCGTCGAAGAGATTAAGAGTCTCAACCCCGCGGTCGAAACCGTCGGCGCGAAGGGCGGCGTCTTCTGCGCGTCGGACGGATTCATGCGCCCGCTGGAAATCCTGCGCGGCTACACGGAGGCGGCCACGCGACTCGGCGCGAGGTTCGAGTACGGCGTCTCGGTCAAGAGCATTGAAGTGAATGCACGCGGACGAATCGAAAGTGTGAGCACGACTAAGGAGAGGTTTGCCGCGCGCCACTTCGTGAACGCGGCGGGCGCTTGGGCGGGCGAGGTCGCGCGCATGGCGGGCGTCGAGATTCAGTTGAGGCCGCTTCGTCGTCAGGTCGCCATCACTCATCCGACAGACCTTCTGCCCGAAGACATGCCGATGACCATATTCGTTAACGACGGCTTTCATCTACGCGTGCGCGATGGTCGCGTGCTGCTGCTACGCCCCGACGAGCCGCGCACCGAAGACCCTTTCGAGGCGAACGTCGAAGACGAGTGGGTTGGCGAAGTCGTCTCGGAGGCACACGCACGCCTTCCGTGTCTGCGCGGCGCGAGCGTGGACAGGGGGAGTTGCTGGGCGGGGCTTTACGAGATGACGCCCGACAAGCACTCGATACTCGGTCGTGCGCCGGGCGTCGAGAATTTATACCTCGCCAACGGCTCGTCGGGTCACGGCGTCATGCACTCGCCCGCGCTCGGCCAACTGCTCGCCGAAATAATCCTCGACGGCAAGGCTTCGACGTTCGACACTCACGCCCTTCGACCCACGCGCTTCGACGAGGGCAAGCCGAACGTCGCGCCGGATGTTCTCTGAGCAGGAGACTTGACACTGGTCTGCGTAGAAAAGAAGGGACGCATGAAGCTTGGAAACTCCATGCGTCCTTCGCGAAGAGGCCGTAGCCCGCCGATGCGTCGGAAGCCGTGACGGTCAAGGGTGTGTCGGTGTTGTTGTAGAGTTCGACGAAATGGTCGCCCGCGCCAGATGGCCCGGACGTGCGTAGCTCGAATATGACGAGCGTGCCCGCCGTGTTCGTCTGCGTGATCGTCCCCGTGGCCGGAGAGCGTGTGACGTTGGCGTTCGACGGCGACGAAAGGTTAAGGAGGAACGTCTCGTCCGGCTCGCCCGATACGTTGTCGGCGCAGACCTGCACGGCGACGGTCTTGACCTGCTCGTCCGCGTTGAAGTTGAGCGTCCCCGATGTGGTCAGGTAGTCAGCCGTGCCGTCGCAGGAAGCGCCGCCGGTGGCGTGACCCGCGCCGGGCGTGTCGTCGGCGGTCGCGTAGCCTACGGAGACGCCGCCGGGCGACGGGCCGGAGAGCGTGATGGTGAAGAGCATCTGAGAGCTTCCCGTCCCACCGCCAACACACACATCAGGAGCAGTGCCGTCAGCAGGCTTCGATGACGATTGAAGAAACGACTTGAATGACGCGGAAGGAATGCACGGCGGGCCGAAAGCCCGCGGCGGGCGTCTGCCGCGACCCCGCAGATGCGATTTGCGGCCACGCAAACCCATCCCGCGAAGCCGCGGACGGCCTTCGCGCGTGCGCCTTCGATGTACGCGCGGGCGGGGCCATGAGCGTGCGCCCGCGTCAGTCCATTGCAGGCGCGCAAGTCGCGTCCGTGGCGGCGCAGGCCGCAGGTGCGTCGCCGCCGCCGATAGCGTAATGCCGCAGACGCCGACCGCATTCGCGCAAGCACGCGCCACAGACTCGCAGGTGATGCCCGCGCCCGCACCGGCTCGGCCCGCGTAGATACTGCCGACTCACGCGCCGGTGCGGAAAGCTCCTGTGCCTTCGCAGAAAGCACCTGCGCCTTCGCAGAAAGCACCTGCGCCTTCGCGGAAAGCTCTTGTCAGGTAACGGACGCGCGTGTAGAATCCGCGCGTCCCGGACACTGAAACGCGCCTCTCACACTCGCAAAGGCGCACCGACCGGGCGAGATCACACGGGTCGCTTTCCCTCTGGCGCGACGCTTCTCACGAGAGCCGCCGCAAACTCCAACCCTTTTCATAAAAAGGAGCGACACACATGGCGATACCGCGAACAGACAACGAGCTGATGGTCTGGCTCAACAACTTCTCAACCTCCTTCGTATCGCACGCCCCGGCGCTCGGCTTCACGGACGCGGACGTAAACTCCGTGAAGGCCGACGCCGCCATGCTCAACTTCCTCGTCGGCGATCTGTTGCCGACATACAAGTCTGCCTTGCAGGCGCGCACCTCCTACAAGACGCTCATCATGTCGGGGCCGGTCGGCTCCGCGGGCGGAGACCCGCCGCCGCCGCCCGTGACGGCTGCGCCCCCCGCGCCCGTCGCGCCCGGCATCGTGCCTCGCCTCCGGCAGTTGGTGCAGCGCATACAACTCGCGCCCGGCTATACGGACGCCATCGGACGCAATCTCGGCATCGCGTCTGCGGAGGCAGCTACGTCCGACTCTTCAGACGCGGCGGCGAAGCCCGTGGCGAAGACAACTGCGCTTGCGGGCGGTCAGGTGCAGATTGATTTCACGAAGGGGAAGTACGATGGCGTTCTGGTTGAGAGCCGCCGGACGGGCGAACAGGAGTGGGCGAGTCTCGGCACGGACAACTACAGCCCGTTCGTTGACACTCGGCCCCCGACGGAGGCGGGCAAGGCGGAGTTGAGGGAATATCGCCTGCGCTACATCAGGCTCGACGAAGCGGTAGGCGAGTGGTCGGACATCGTGACTGCCACTACGAGACCGTAGTACGTCTCAGGTCTTCGGATGATAAAGAGAGGCGGGCGGGACTCTTTCCCGCCCGCCTTTGTTTGTCAATGGGTTGGCGTGGGATTTTTCGCGCCCTTGCCTTCGGCGAGCGTGATGGTTTTGTCAATAGCGGGCACGTCGAATGTCTCGGTCGAGCCGTCGGGCCACTTCACTTCGAGCCGGTCAATCTTCGTCGCCGCGCCGAGGCCGAAGTAGAGGCAAGGGTCGTTCTGCGACGCGTAGCTGCCGCCGCTGACGACATCGTTGCGCTGGCGCATCTTGCCGGTCGTGACGAAGACCTCCGCGCCTGTGGCGTCGCGCGGACTCTTCTTCGCCGGGTCGCCGACGAGCCTGACGCGCAGCCAGTGGTTCTTCGTGTCCGAGACGTTGCGGAGAAGCGTCGGCGCGGAGTCAAGGTTGTTGACGACGATGTCGAGGCGACCGTCGCCGTCGAAGTCCGCGACGGCGAGGCCGCGGCTGCACCAAGCGGTCGCAAGTCCTGAGCCGGGGGCCGCGCCGACGCGACGGAAGATGCGCGTGCCCTTCGCCGCCTGCTGAGAGTCCGTGTGCGGGATGTTCTGAAAGAGAAGCAACTGCTGCGCGTACGAAGTGCCCCACTGCTGAGAATCAACAGCCGGGTAGACGTGGCCGTTTGCGACGATGATGTCCTTCCAGCCGTCGCCGTCGAAATCCATGAAGGCCGTGCCCCATCCGAGGAAGGGAATCGTCGGAAGTCCAACGTCCGCCTGCATCGTAACGTCCGTGAAGTTGGCCTCGCCGTCGTTGTGATAGAGCGTGTTCGAGTCGTCGGAGAAGTTCGTGATGTAGAAATCAATCAGGCCGTCGTTGTCGTAGTCGCCGACGGCGACGCCCATCCCCGCCTGCTCGCGTCCGTTCTCGTTCAGAGCGATGCCGGACTCGTAGCCGGTCTCCTCGAACGTGCCGTCGCCCTTGTTGATGTATAGCTGCTTCGGAGTGGAGTCGTTGACGACGACGAGGTCGGGATACTTGCCGTTGCCGACGTGGACGAAGGCCGAGGAAAATCCGTAGTAGCCTTCCTTGTCGTTGACCCCGGTCTTGTCGCTCACGTCTTCAAACGTGCCGTCCGGCTTCTGATGATAGAGCGTGTCGTGCTCGCCCTTGAGTCCGCGCGGGCCGCACATGACGGGCACGCCGCGGAACTGGCAAAAGTTCTGCGCGATCTGTCCGGGCTTCGCAACGTCGGAAGGACTCGGCGGCAGGTTGTTGAGGTCGAGGTCAACGTAGCCGGGAACGAAGAGGTCGAGCCGACCGTCGCCGTCGTAGTCGCCGAACGACGCGCCCGTTGACCAGCCTTTCCGCGCGACTCCGAGCTTCGGCGCAACGTCTGTGAACGTGCCGTTGCCGTTGTTGTGATAGAGACGCGAGACGCCGAAGTTCGAGACGTAGATGTCGGGCAGGCCGTCGTTGTCGTAGTCGCCGACGGCGACGCCCATGCCCCAACGCTCGTTCGCGACGCCGGCCTTCTCCGTCACGTCCTCGAACTTCCAGTTGCCGAGGTTGTGATAGAGCGCCGCGCGAGGGGCTTTCTCCTTGCCCTGCTCGGCGGCGATGGTCGAGCCGTTGAGTATGTAGATGTCGGGCAGCCCGTCGTTGTCGTAGTCGAGCACAGCGACGCCCGCCGAAACGCATTCGACGATGTAATCCTTCTGCGCGCTTCCCGTGTGGTTGCGGAACTGCGCGAGCGCCGTCCTGGCCGTCACGTCCTCGAAGACGGTGGGCGCTTTCGGATCGACGATGCCGGCGGTGCGCCGCGTCCCTGTGACGGCGTTCGGGCCGGTCGAGACGCCCATGCCCTGCGACGACGGTTGTTGCGCGGGCGGCGTGCCCTGTTGCTGCGAGCGCGTGACGACAGGCGCGAGCATGAGCGAAAGGGTTGCGGCGGCGGCGAGCACGCGCCGAATAAAGCGGCGTCCGGGGGAAAATGAAAAATGCATAAACCTCGTCTCTCTTAAGCCGTCACGAACCTTACTTTTCGGTGACGGTCAGGTACTTATCAATCTGTGGATTGCTGATCGTCTGCGTCTGTCCGTCGGGCCAGCGAATCTCGACCGTGCGCACGCCTGTCTTCGTGCCAAGTCCGGCGAGGACGCGCGGGTCGTTGGAAGAAAGATAACTGCCCGCGCTCGTAACGTCAAAAACCTGCCTGCCGCCCGCCGAGTCCGTGACAAAGACGCGCGCGCCGAGCGCCTGCCGGTTGCCCTTCGCGCCGACGAGCGCGAGGCCGAGCCAGTGGTTCCGCGTTCCGTTGTTGCGCAAGATGACGGGCGGCCCGTCGGTCTGTGCGAGCACGACATCAATCTGCCCGTCGTTGTTCAAGTCGCCGAAGGCCGCGCCGCGCGCGGCGAGCTTCATCGAAAGCCCCGCCGAGTTCGAGACGTTGACAAAAGCCTTGCCTGTGTTTCGCATCATGAGCGGCGGCTGCTTGTATGCGAGAAAGCCCGTCGTCTTCTCAATCGTGTCGAGGACGTGGCCCTGCGCGACGAAGATGTCTCGCAGCCCGTCGTTGTCGAAGTCGGCGAAGCGCGTTCCCCAGCCTGAGTATGGGATCGAGATGAGCGAGACGCCCGCCGAACTCGTCGCGTAGGCGAACGTCATGTCGCCGTTGTTTTTGAAAAGCGGATAAGTCTCGTTCGAGAGCGCCGTGACGAACACGTCAACGAAGCCGTCGTTGTCGTAATCTGCGGCGTCAACGCCCATGCCGGAGAACTGCTTGCCGTTCTCGTCGTAGCCGACGCCCGCCAAAAGCGCAACGTCCTCGAACGTGCCGTCGCCCTTGTTTCGGAAGAGAAACTGGCGCGCGTTGTCGTTGGCGACGAAGATGTCTGTGAGTCCGTCGCCATCGAAATCGGCGAAGGCGACGCCGAGACTCTTGCCGCTCGCGTCGGCGACTCCGGCCTTTGCGCTCACGTCCTCGAACGTGCCGTCCGCTTTTTGATGAAGGAGGACGGGCGAAGCGCCACGGAAGTTGTCCGGGTGACAGTAGGCTCGAACCTGCGGCGTGCCGCAGTAGAGCGCGCCGGAACGGAAATCCCAGTCCATGTAGCGCGCGACGAAGAGATCGAGCCGGCCGTCGCGGTCGTAGTCGAGCCAGCCCGCGCTCGTCGTCCAGCCCGGAACGGCCGCCTTCAATTTCTGCGTCACGTCCTCGAACGTGCCGTCGCCGCGGTTGCGGTAGAGCGTGCCGCCGCTCAATGAAGTGACGTAAAGATCGACGAACCCGTCGCCGTCGAAGTCGGCAGCCGCGACGCCCATCGAGTAGCCTTCGCCTCGAAGTCCCGCGCGCTCGGTCACGTCCTCGAAAGTGCCGTCGCTTTTTTGATGATAGAGACGATTCCAGAAACGCGGGTCGCTCTTGTCGGGACGCGCGCCGTTCGGCATAGGGTCGAGGAGTCGCGCGCCGTTCGTAAAAAAGATGTCGAGCCGCCCGTCGTTGTCGAAGTCGAATAGAGCGACTCCGCCGCCCATCGTCTCAGGCAGATACTTCTGCGAAGTCGGCGAAGCGTACTGCCTGAACGTTATTCCGCTCTGCGCCGTGATGTCCGTGAAGGTGACGGGCGATTGCGACTGCGGCGCTGGACTAGGGGCCCGGCGCGCAGGAGTGTCGCTGTCGTAGGAGCGTCCCGTGCGCTGCTGCGGCGTCGGCTGCGGCGTCGGCGCGGGAGTCTGCCGCGCGCAAGCCGGACGCAGCGCGAGCGAAGAAAGGCAGGCGAACATGAGCAGAAGGAGAAAGCGCGCTGATCTCGACGCCTTGCTTTGAGTTCCGAGCATTAACGGATATGATTTCGCCGGAGAGCTTTTAAGATTCACGCCACGCGGGCAGTAAGCGCCGCCCCATTTCGAGAGAGCAATAGTAACCGCTTCGCGGCGACACGGGCAAACCGGAGATTCGTCGCCCACGTCACGCGGTCGCTTCGACGGTTTCCGCCAGAGCTTTATCAAACTTTTTCGTAGGAGTGTGATGATGCAAAATCTCAGGTCGTTGACCAAAGCAGTCTTGATTATGTCTCTCGCCGTCTTCGCGGCTGTCACTGCTGCGGCGCAGGGCGGCGCGGTCGTCCTCGAAGGCGCGCAGCTAACGAGGGTCGTGCCGGCCAGCTACTACTTCGAGGGGCAGAGCGCGCCGACGCAGATGCGGAACACCGCCGCCGCGAAGTTCGGCGCAGACCGTTATCTCATCGTCGGACTTGTTGACACGTCCGGCTACTCGTCCGACGTGCGCGCGAAGTATCAGGGCTTCTTCATCACAGACTCGCCCGTCACGGTCGGCGGCCAGCAACTCACGACCGGCGCTTACGGCTTCGGCTTCACCGACGACGGCCACTTGAACATTCTCGACCTCGGAGGCCGTCAGGTTCTCTCCGTCTCGACGACGAAGGACGCGGAGATCAAACGACCGCGCCCGATTCTGTTTACGACCGACGCGGGCGGCGTGAGATTCTACAGCGGGCGCGACTACGCAATCGTCAGCTTCAAATAGAGCGACGCGATACAACATCCTGTATCGTTACAAAACGTCTTCTCGTCTTACAAACGCACGAAGTATGACGACCTCTCGCACCGCGCCGCGTCGTGCCGCCGCGCGATTCACCGCAGTTTTAGCGAGCTAAAATTGAACGCGGGCGCGAAAGAACGACGCGGCACATCGGTTGCCCTGAGTCTATAGTGCTTCAATTCTGGAAGCGACCGGGGGAACAAGATGAGAAGACGAAGCCTCGCAGTTTTGCTCGCAGTTCTGTTCGCAGCCGCCGCGCAAGCCACGGCGCTCGCCGCGTCGGACGACGCGAAGGACACGGATGTGCGTCTGGTTGACGCGAAGGTTGTCGAAGTTAACGACAGCCACATCTCCGTCGTCGCGCGTACAGGCGTCGAGCACGTCGTCGCGACGGACGACTCGGACACGCACGTTACGCTTGGCGGCAAGCGCGTCGCCGTCAAGAGCCTTCACGTCGGCGATGTCGTGACGGTCGAGCTTGACGCGCAGAACCCGGAAAAGTTCGCACGCCGCATCGTCATCGGCGAGCAGGCCGGCGAGACTCTGGCCTCGAACACGCACTGACGAATCATCTCTGCTTTGCCGTCAGTCGCCGCAGACCTCTTCCGTGAGCGTCCGGCGTCGGGCGGTGCGACGAAAGCCGCGCGGCTCCCTCGCTCTTAAGTGAAGCCGGGCGGCTTTCAGTCTGCCCGGTAAGTCCTTCGACCGGCCCTCCGACTTCAGTTCGTCTAGCCTGTCTCGCGCCCGCGCCGCTGAAGGCGTGTAGAAGTGTCCCGACGGAGAGGATAATGATTGCCGGGAGCGTGAAGTGTCTGCGGAGGTCGGGCGGGCCCGGCTCGGTGAAGAACGCGGCGAGTAGAAGCAGAGGCGCGACGAGGACGAGGATTGACCCGAACGTCTGAAGCGCCCTGCGCCACGCGCCCACACGCCGGACGAAGTATGCGCCGACGGCGACGTTGACGAGTCCGGCGAGCAGTATGTAGATGTGGCGCGAGCGAAACATCATCCGCGTCGCGTCGCCGAGCGCGCCCGAACGAACGTCAAGATAATTCATGTACTGACCCGTCAGCAGAAACGCGGCGAGTACGAACGCGCCCACTGCGATGTGCAGAAGCTTCATCGAGCCTCCGTGTGTTAGAAGACGGCGAGGGCGTGCTTGAAAAGAGTTAAAGCCTGTAGTGGACGCGGCCCCGCAGTGCCTCGTCCTCGACATCCATGTTTTGAAGGCGGAGCGAAACGTCGGCGTTGAGGTCGAGCGGCGCTCGCTCGCCCGCGAGGAGTTTTACAGTGCCCGCCGCCGCAATCATCGCGGCGTTGTCGGTCGAGAGGTGGCGCGAAGGGAAGTAAACCGGGATGCCGAGTCGCGCGCCCGCTGCGTCGGAGGCGGCGCGCAGAGCCATGTTGCACGCGACTCCGCCCGCGACGATGAGCGTGTGCGGTTTGTACTCTTCCGCGAGCCGCTCGGTCGTGCCGACGAGCGAGCGTATGACCACGTTCTGAAAGCTCGCGGCCAGATCCTTGACGGCTTGCGAGGGCTGCTCGCCCTGCTCGACGGGCCTGAGTCCAGACTCGCGGACGTGCTTTGTAACTGCGGTCTTGAGTCCGCTGAAACTGAAGTCGGGCCGCCCGTCGCCCATGCGCGGCACGCTGAAACGAACCGCGCGCGGGTCGCCTTCGCGCGCGAGCTTTTCGATCACAGGCCCACCCGGATAGCCGAGGCCGAGCATCTTCGCCACCTTGTCGTAAGCCTCGCCCGCGGCGTCGTCGCGCGTGCGCGCGAGCACCTTGTACTTGCCGGGCGAGGGAACTAGGAAAAGGTTCGTGTGTCCGCCGGAGACGACGAGCGCGAAGGCCGGGTACTCAATCGGCGGATTGTCGAAGACGACCGAATAGATGTGGCCCTCGATGTGGTTGACGCCGACTAGCGGCTTGCGAAGCGCGTAGGCCATCGCCTTCGCAAACGACAGCCCGACGAGCAGCGAGCCGACGAGTCCCGGCCCCTGTGTGACGGCGAGGCCGTCAATCTCATGTTTGCCTATCCCGGCGCGCGCGAATGCCTCTTCGACGACGGGGACGATCTTGTCCAGATGCTCGCGCGATGCGAGTTCGGGCACGACGCCGCCGAAGCGTTTGTGAATCTCGATCTGCGAAGAGATGACCGACGACGCCATCTCTCGACCGTCGCGCACGATTGCGGCGGCGGTTTCGTCGCAGGAGCTTTCGATTCCGAGAACCAGCATAAGAACGACGCTTATTCCGACTTAAAAAACTAACGACGTTTCCAGCGCACGCCGTCGCGCGTGTCTTCGAGCGTGATGCCGCGCGCGGCTAGTTGATCGCGTATCTCGTCGGCGCGCGAGAAGTCGCGCCGGTGCCGAGCATTCTGTCGCTCGTCAATCAGCGATTGAATCTCGGCGTCGAGTAGTTCCGCCTCGCCTTCGCCGAAGATGTTGAGCACGGAGTTGAAGCGTTCGACGAGCGAGAGAATGTCGCGCCGGTCGTCGGCGCGGAGCGCGCAAGAGTCGAGCGCCGTGTTGACTTCGCGTTTGAGATCGTGAATAGCCGCGAGCGCGACGGACGTGTTCAGGTCGTCGTCCATCCCCGACTCGAACTCTTCGAGCGCGCGCGCTGCGATTGAACGCAGTTCAGGATTTGACCCGGACTCGACACGCGACGAGCGGATGCGCGAGCGGAAGTCGCGCAGAGACTCGACCGTCTTCTCCGCGCCGCGCAGCGCCTCGAAGGTGAAGTTGAGTTGCTTTCGGTAGGGCACGCTCAAAAGAAGATAGCGAATCGCAAGCGGGTCGAAGCCCTTTTCGCGCAGATCTCGAAAGGTGAAGTAGTTTCCGCGCGACTTCGACATCGACTCGCCTTCGACCTTCAGGTGTTCGGCGTGAAGCCAGTAACGCGCGAACTGCCGCCCGGTCGCGCCTTCAGACTGCGCGATCTCGTTCTCGTGGTGCGGGAAGACCAGATCAATTCCCCCGGCGTGAATGTCGAACGTCTCGCCGAGGTACTTCATTGACATCGCCGAGCACTCGATGTGCCAGCCGGGACGGCCCGCGCCGATCTCAGTCTCCCACGCGGGTTCGTCCGGCGATTCCTGTGCTTTCCACAGGGCGAAGTCGCGCGCATCCTCCTTCTCGTACTTGTCTGTGTCAACGCGCTCGCTCGCGCCCGCGATGTTGCCCGCGAAGTTTATCTTCGAGAGCTTGCCGTACTGTGGAAATGAGTTGATGCGGTAGTAGTACGAGCCGTCGGAGCGGTAAGCGTGCCCCCCGGATTCGAGCCGCTTGATGATCTCAACCATCTCGGCGATGTGGCGCGCCGCCTGCGGCGTCAACTCGGGCCGCTCCGCTCCGAGCGCGTCGAAGTCTTCGAGAAACGCCTCGATGTACTTCGACGTGTACTCGTCAATCGAAAGCCCTCGCTCGCGCGAGAATTTGATGATGCGGTCTTCAACGTCCGTGATGTTCATCACGTGCTTGACTTGAAAACCCTTGTACTTGAGATAGCGTCGCAGTACGTCGCCGAACGCGGCCATCGTTCGGAAGTTGCCGATGTGCGCGTAGTTCCAAACCGTTGGGCCGCAGATATACATACGCACTTCGCCCTCGCGCAACGGGCGAAACTCTTCAAGCTGGCCTGAAAGTGTGTTGAAGAACTTGAGCATTTGCTGTTCGATTCGTTCTTAAAAGAAAAACGCGCCGCCCGACGACGAAACGCGAACAAACAGGGGACGGCGCGCTTCCCGTTTATTCGAGCGCGAAGTTGTAGGTCAGCGTGCCGGAGACTCTCGCAGGCTGGCCCGAAAGCAGCGTCGGTGATAACTTCGCTTGCAGCGCCGCAGCTACAGCCGCCTGCTGCAAAAGCGGATGTCCACTTAACGCTTGGGCTGAAATAACATCTCCATCTTCGTCAACGAGAACTTGAACTTTAACGCTTCCTTGTGCACCCGAAGCCTTAGCAATCGGCGGGTACACGGGTTCGGGCTTGCTGATGGCCTTGCCATCGAGCACCCCGGCGGAGACGGATAAGACGCACGGCTTACCGTTGAGCAACCGGCAACCAGACGCACGCGGCGGCGGCGGAGGCTCTTCCAACGACGGCGAGCCGACGAGTACGGCGGCGGGCGCAGGAGCAGCACATCTGTGAGGCTTGCGCGATGAATTAAAGTTGAGCAGCGAACTGGCGGCGATGCCGACGCCGAAGGTTAAGAGTGCGACGACGAGACGAAGGGCGAAGCAGCACATTGAGTTTCTCCTTCCAAAACGTTGACGGGCCGGGGAGCTTCTTTGAAGAGTCTAGGCAAGGACGGGCGGACAGTCAAACATCTTTCATGCCGGGAGCGCGTGCATCGCGGCCAGCCAAAGCTTGCTTTGCAAGCTTCAAAGCTTTTTCTTTAACTCAAGCCTTGAGCTTCGTTGCTACTTCCTTATTCGCGCCCGACGCGCCCGAAGGCGTGCCGCGATGCACGCGCTCCCGTCGAAAAGAAACGTCTATCGTCCGGCGTCTTTGAAGTGCTCGAAGCCGCGAGGCTTGAGCAGTCGTTCGCTTCCGTCTTCAACAAATTTGATTTTCCCGCGCGCTTCAATAATCTCGCCGACGCGCGTTGCGCGCACGCCGCCGACTTCCTTCGGCAGCTTCGACGCGTCGCGTGGTCGCACGGTGAACAACAACTCGAAATCTTCACCGCCATCGAGCGCGAGCGAAAGCGCGTCGTCTTCATTCGTCACAGAGGATTTCAACAGCGACTCGACGGGCAGAAGCGCGGCATCAATCCGCGCGCCGGCTTCGCTCTCGCGGCAAAGGTGCGCGAGGTCGGACGAGAGTCCGTCGCTCAGATCAATCATCGCCGTGGCGAGTCTCCGCTCGCCGAGCAACGCGCCCCATTCGACGCGCGGAGTCGGACGTGTTTGGCGTTCGACGAGTCGTCGTTGGGCGCGCGTGTAGCTCAAACGCGATTTTGAAACAGCGCGACTCTCAAGAATCCTCAGTCCCGCCGCAGCGCCGCCGAGCGAGCCGGTGACGAAGATTTGATCGCCGGGCCGCGCGCCGGAACGAAACACAGCGCGACCGCGCCGAACTTCGCCGAGAACGATTGAGTCGATGACGACGCGCTCCGGCGTGCGCGACGTGTCGCCGCCGATGATCGAGACGCCGTATCTTGCGGCGAGCGCTCGGACTCCGCGGTAAAACTCTTCGAGAAAGTTCGTGCGCCAGCGCGCGGCGGGCAGGCCGATTGAAAGAAGACAGAAACGCGGTCGCGCGCCCATCGCCGCGATGTCGGAGAGAGAGACGGCGAGCGCCTTGTGGCCGATGTCTCGCGCGGAGATTCCGAAGGCGTCGAGTCGGAAGTCAATCCCTTCGACGAGCAGGTCGGCTGTGATTAAGGTGTCGAAGCCTGCGCGATGGCGGATGACCGCCGCATCGTCGCCGATGCCAAGAAGAAGTGATGAGTGATGAGTGATGAGTGATGAGTTGTTGTGTGTGGCAATGCGCTTGAGTTCTTGCCGGCGGACGCGCTCGATGAAGTCGAACTCGCCGCGGCGTGACGAAATTGGCAGGGTTCGTGTTGAAGGTTTGCGGTTAGTCGAGCGAGGGCCGTCGCTGCCGTCCTTCAACTCATCACTCATCACTCATCACTTCGTTAGAGATTGCGGCGCATGGAGTCGAGTCCGGCTTGAATCGTCTCGACGGAGGTGGAGAAGGAGAAGCGCAAGTGCCCCTCGCCGTGCTCGCCGAAGACTATGCCGGGGACTGTCGCGACCTGCGCGCGTTCGAGCAAGGTGTCGGCGGCGGCGCGGCTGTCTTTGCCGATGCGCGAAACGTCCGGGAAGGCGTAGAAAGCTCCGTGCGGCGCGTCGCACGCGAGGTCGAGTTCGTTGAGTCCGGCGACGAGGAGATCGCGGCGCTCGCGGTACGCGCGTCGAATCTCCGAGTGAAAGTCCGCGGGCAGAGCGAAGGCCGCGAGCGCCGCCCACTGCGACGGAGTCGAGACGCCGTTCGTCGAGTAGAGCAGGCACTTCTTAATGCCCGTCATCCAAGGCTCGGCGCATGCGACGTAACCGACGCGCCATCCCGTCATCGCGTATGACTTCGACATCGTGAAGCAGGTGATGGTGCGCTCGAACATCCCTTCGAGCGATGCGATTGAGACGTGCTCGCCTTCATAAACGAGGTCTTCGTAAGCCTCATCGGCGAAGATGACGAGGTTGCGCTCCTTCGCGAAGCGCGCGACCTGCTCGCACTCGTCGCGCGTGAAGACGACCCCGCTCGGATTCTGCGGCGTGTTGAAGTAGATCGCGCGCGCGCGCCCGGTCGCGTAGTGCGCGAGCGTCTCGGCAAACCCGCGCGCGCGCGCCTCTGCCGTCGGCACGAGCACGGTCGCGCCCTCGCAGTGCGCGATGAGGTCTTTGATCGGTGTCCAGAAGGGCGAGAAGACCAGAACCTCTTCGCCGGGGTTGACGACCGATTGGAACGCGCCGAAGAGTCCCTGCATCCCGCCGTTGAGAACAACCACGTCCGACTCGCGCGCGCCGATGCGGTTGCGTTCGCGCAGCTTCGACGCAATCGCGTCGCGGAGTTCAGGGATGCCGGACGAAGGCGCGTAGCGAGTCTTGTTGTCGCGTAGCGCCCGCGTCATCGCCTCCTTGACGGGGGCGGGCGTGTCGAGGAAAGGCTCGCCGCCCTCGAATTGATAGACCGAAGCGCCGCCCGCGCGCAACTCCATCACCTTGTTTCGGATTTTGACGATGTCGGAGAACCCGACACCTTCGAGTCGCCTCGCGAGGCGGAAGACTGACGCGGACGTTGACACGGGCTTGCGAAGAACCTCCGTTGGACTCGGGCGAGCGAAGGCGGATTATAGCCCCTGAGTTGAGTAAGCGTCCAACGCGATACGCACGCCGCGGAATTTGCCCGACGGTCGCGACGGATGCGACTTGCGTACACGACGCATGAGTATATCGTTCAGTGACAATCCATTTCGTATGAAGCCGTTTTAAGACCGGAGGCGGCACGCGGATGCCGAATCTTACGATTTGATTATAAAACTATTACGGTCGGCGCAAAAAGCGAGCAGTCAACGGAAGTCGCTTGTGAAATTCGCCGGATAAAAAGTCTTTACGAACGTTCGGGGAACGGCAGTTGCCAATCGAATCGTCAGGGAATCAAAGATTATTTTATCGAGGAGAGGCTGACGATGACTAATAACAAGATTCTGCCGATTGCTTTGGTGGCGACGCTATTGGGCGGCACGGTCGGCGCGTTCATGATGCACGAAAATAAGAGTGCCGCAAACGACGCGACCCAGACCTCGCCGACGCAACCCTTAAGCACGGCTGCGGCGGACAAGTCCACGGCTGCAAACGAACAAACGGCGACCAACGACCAGAACGCCGCGCTCGATAACGAGATCGCATCCGAAACAAAGGGCATGACCGACGAACAGCGCGCGGCCTTCCGCGACGGCTTCCTTGAAGGCGCGCAGTCGGCGTCGGTGTCGAACGTTAGAAGCACGCGCACCGCCGCCGCCCCGACGAGTCGCGTGGTCTATCGAACGCGCTCCGCAGGTAGCGCCCCACGCCGTGTATATTATGATTACGGCCAGCGCAGCGGTCGAACCTTCTGGCAAAAGCACCGCGATAAGCTGACGACGGCGATAGGCGCGGGCGGCGGCGCGCTGCTCGGCGGCATCATCGGCGGCGGCAAGGGCGCGGCCATCGGCGCGCTAGCGGGCGGCGGCGGTTCGGCGCTCTACACGTACAAGATTCGCAAGCACCGCCGCTACTAAGGACGACGATGAGCGGAAGACTGAAAAGCGCGACGGCGTGCGCGGCTTCAGCACTGACTCTGACGTTATTTCTGTTCGCGTGGGCAGCCTCAACGATTCGTGGGGCTGCCCATTTTCGCGACTATGAGAGCCGGAGCACGAGCCGTGCGGAATATCTCGCCACGAACTCAAAACCTCCGCGACAGGCGTCACGCGGCGCGGCGATTCCTTTGCCCGTAAGCTTTCGCGAGTCGGGCAGCCGAGGGCTTCTCGTCAATACATGGGTCAACGGTGCGGGACCGTTCACGTTTGCAGTTGACACGGGCGCGGGCGCAACGATTCTCTCGCCGCGAGTCGCAGGCGCGGCAAGAGTCGAAGTCGAGGAAGGCGGGCGCGGCATCGAGGTCGGCGGGCTGAGCGGCGCGAGCGCCGGCGGCGGCCAGAAGGCGTTCCCGCGCGAAATCGCTCTCGGCTCGCGCGAGAACATGTTGCCCGCGCGCGGACTCGCAATCGTCGCGCCGGGTTTGCCCGCGGACGTTGACGGCATACTCGACCCGTCCGAAGCCTTCTATCCTCTCGGCTTCGTCATTGACCTGCCGAATAATGAGATCAGTTTCTTCGACCCGCGCTCGCGTCCGCTGCGCACGGGCGACGCTCCGCGTGGCGGAGCAGTCGTGCCTTGGCTGACCGACGGTCGGAGCCGTCGCCCGTTCGTGATGCTTGGCGAAGGCCGTCGCGCGCTGCTCGACACGGGTTCGAGTTTCGGACTCGCCGTTGACGAGAGCGCCGCGCGCTCTCTGGGAATTCTCTCGACCGGAGGGCGGCAGCGCGCGGGCGCGCGCGACATCGCGGGCGGTGAAATCTCTTCAAGCCGTGTGCGCGCGGCGACCGTCAGCGTCGGCCCGCTCGTTTTGCGCGGCGTCCCGACAGATTTCCTCGAACGCGCGGAGAAGGGCGCGCCCGTCTTACTCGGTCGCGATGCGCTGCGTCCCTTCCGAATCACTTTCGACCCCGCGAGCCGTCTCATCATGTTCGACCCGCGCGAAAGTTAGGTTCTCCGACTTAACAATTGCGTTGACAAGGGTTTGTGGCGCGGTTAACATTGTGCCGACTCGCACGCCCCGGCCGCCCGGAGTCGGGTGGCAAGCGACCAACAGTTAAAATTTTTCAAGGGGCGCGCGCAAAGCCGCCAACATCTTGCCGTCGAACGCATCGGGCGAAAGTTATGAATCAAGCCGCCGTGTCAATCCCCGAAAAGCTTTTCTTCAAGATCGGCGAGGTGTGCGACATCACGGGCGTGCAGGCTCACGTGCTGCGTTACTGGGAGTCGGAGTTCCCGATGCTCGCGCCGCAGAAGAATCGCGCGGGCCAGCGCACCTATCGAAAGCGCGACGTTGAGATGGTTCTGCGGATAAAAGAATTACTCTACGAAGATCAGTACACAATCGCAGGCGCGAAGAAGCGCCTGACGAACGAGCTTCGCGGTGCGAGCAAACTCAAGGTCGTGACGCCGGAGATGAGCGCGCAATTAACGAACGTCTCGCCCGCGCCGCAGTTCGCGCCTCTCCCGCAGGCCGCAGAAGAACCGTCGCAAACGTTCGACGAGCCGGACGACGTTCTCGAACAGGAGGCGCGTCAGCCCCCGCCGAAAGCTCAACCGACGGAAGACCGCCGCGTCGCGCTCCAACGCCTGCGCGAGCAGTTGCACGACATACTCGTCCTCCTCCAAGCGGGAAGCCCTTCCGCCGGTGCGCGACGGCGTTGAACGACCGGCGCACGCGCCTCATTTGACCAATCAAAAATTTCCGGTGATACTAACCGCCGTCGCGGGATGTGGCGCAGCCTGGTAGCGCGCTCGCTTGGGGTGCGAGAGGTCGCTGGTTCGAATCCAGTCATCCCGATAAACAAAAGCCTTTAATCTTAGGGTTAAAGGCTTTTACTTTTTCTCACCCCTGTACGCATCCCCTTATTCATCCCCTTAATCGCGCGTCCTGCCGCTTGTAGAGCCGACGCCTGACGGCTCTTTTGCCTAACCCTTACCACCTTTTTTCTTCGCGCCCGTCTGCACGAACAAGTCGCCGGGCGAGCACTCCAAAGCAACGCAAAGAGTGTCAATCGTTCGGAGTGCAATCATATCCACTTCATCTTTGAAAAGCCGCGCGGCCATGCTCGGCGGCAGTCCCGTTGACTTCTGCAACTGATACGCGGTCGTGATGCCGCGACTCTCGGCGGCCTCCCGTATGCGAGTCGTAACCATGTTTTGCATCATACACTTATATTACTTCCAATGGGAATATTACGCAAGATAGAAATATTTCTATTGACAGTAACATACTGCCGATAGTAATATTCCTTTCGTCAGTAAGACGCGCCGAAAGCGGAGGCATTAAGGCACGATGAACATAGACGCGGAACGGATGGAAGCAGTTATCCGAGACGCTTTCGACAAGGTAGGCAGTAATCTTCGCTGGCAAACGGCCATCGCAAAGGCGAAGCAACAGATCGAGAGCAATCCTTACTTGCACTACGACGGCGACGCGCTACTCATCCTGAGCGAATCAAACGAAATCTACCGCGCGAACGGCACTTGCCAGTGTAAGGCGTATCAGCACGGAAACCCTTGCTGGCATCGCGCCGCGGCTCGCCTTGTTCGGCGGTACATGGAAGGGACGGACGAATGAGAAAGCGCACGTTGAACGCTGCCACGGTCAACGCGCAAGGGGCGCGGGTCGAGTCGGCAAACTCCCCGCGCCCCATACATCAACCCTAACCCTGAGAGAGAAAGGTATTGACCGTGAAGAATCCTAGCACAAATCAAACCACGCCGGAACAGATGAAGGACGCCGTTACAAACATCATTCACGCGGGCGACGATGAAGCCGCCCGCGCTCTGGTCGGACTCGTTTTCGCTCTGGCGAACGTCTCCGATGAAGCGGCGCGTCAGGAATTGGCTCTCGCCGTCGCAGAACGCGCCTACACGCGCACGGACGGCTTCGGAAACGCCTTGCTCGCGTTCATCCGCGGCGGCGCACAGCTTCACACCGAATCCGTCCACTGATGCGGGCAACAGACAGACAGACATCCCTTATAGGGATGTCTGTCTGTCTGTTGCGGGTAAAGAAATCACTCCGAAGGGAAACCCATCAAAGACGAAGGGCACGGGCAACGATGAATTTTGCAGCAAATGAAGTTTACGCCGAGGACGGCGTAAGTGTGTACTCCGTCGTGCGCGTTGGCCGCACGATGCCTTGTGACATCTGTCATCAGGACGCGCCGGAGACGGCGGAACTTTGCCGGACTGAAATATACGAGGACGGCGGGCGCGGCTCTCGGCGTTGGGATGCTCTCAACATCTGTGCAGGATGCGCCTACCGCGTCGGCGGCCTGTTCGACACACACAACGCGGGCAAGGAACTCTTCAACGGCGTTCTACAAGATCGGGCTGACGGCGTAGAGTAGTCGCGCACAGCATTAGCCGAAAGCAAACGACGGCGGGCGTCCTGTTGGATTGCCCGCCGTCGTTTGCTTTTTATCCTCATCACGTCATCTCGCTCATTGCACATCATGCCGTAGATTGCACAAGATCGCTCTCTAATGCGTTTTCACGCCAAAGACGTAGTCGAGTAGGTCTCTGGCGCAAGCCGCGCTTGTAGCGCCTCCATTCACACATTAGCCGCGCATGAGACCGCGAGACGCCCGCGCGTGTCTAGGTGTAGAGACTCCCCCGGCTTTTAAATTTGACGGGGGTGGGTGAGGGGTGATGGCATGACGCGCGTATGATTTTGGTTTTCGGTAAATCTCGGCTGGAAGGAGAAGGCTCGGTCTTCAATCTTCCCGGCGTTGGTTATCTACGCTCGCCCCTTCATCTTCCTACCTCGCTGCTGGAAGCGGCGGTAACAAATCCCCTCGACTCTTCCTCTTGAGAGTCTGTGCGATGCCCGCGACCATTCGCTATCCGTCGTCTCTCCGAATAAATGGATAATCCAAAAATCTATACAGACAGATAGACACGGCCATAAGCGTTGTCTGTCTGTCCGACGCGAGGGCAGCCCGGTTTCCGCAAGGCACTCATGGTCGGCTAACGCGGCGGCTCGTTCGATGACGAGGCGAGCCGCAGGCGCGGTCGTTGGACGCGGGCGTAAAGTCCTTCTCGACTTCGCTCGCGGTCGGCTGGCGAGCCGGTGCTGGCGCGTCGGGTAGGCGGGCGACACCAAAGCCGCGGAAACACTCTGGCACGTAGAGCCGATGGTACAATATCCCCGTCGCACAACTTGAAACTTTCACCTTAGCTGTTCTCTACCACCGCGGGGGGTAGGGGGGCTAGGGAGGGCGGGGTGTGTAATGACTACGTCATTACCTACTTGAACGGCGCGGTGAAGTAGTTGCTCACGCGACCACGAGAAGCTTGCGGCGACCGGATAAGCCAACGCGACTAACGGGCACTCACGCGACCAACAGGAGCGCCGCGATTGAATGATCTCCAAGACGAGCTAACAGACATCCTCCGCCTCATGGCTTCGGATGTCTGTTAGCTGGCTGAGAAAGTTTTAGGAAGGGAATCTGTTGAGAATGGCATTTGAATACTTCTCAGAACGAAGGGCGGCAGTGAAGGCGGGCGTGTCTCGGATGACCTTGCGCCGTCATCGGAAGCTCGGAAACATCCGCCCGCTGGTCATCGGCGGAGTCGTGCTGTATGCGTCAAACGCTCTTGACGAGTGGAAGGTACGGCATCTCTCGACGCGCGGCAGAAAGGGGGCGGCCAGTGAGTAACGCTCTCGAAAGGGTGATCCGCGAATCCAAAGAACGCGAAGAGCGCAAGGCCGCAGAGAAGGCGGCACGAGACGCGAAGATCAAGAAACTCGCGGACGAGGCCAGAGCTACGAAGGACGCGGAGAAAGAAGACCTGAAGCGACGGCAAGAGGCGTTCGCCGCAGAGCAGGAAGGGAAGTTTGAGGCCGAGTTGGAAGACGAGGCCAAACGACTCTTCCGCGCCGGTAATCCTCTCGCGTCAGAAGAGACTTGGGAGTCCGTCCGCGAAGAGTATCGGAAGAAAGTGCTTTTGCAGCGGTCAGAAGAAACCCAACGGCGAACGGAGGCGTTCTACCGCGCGTCTTGGAGTTGACACCACGGCGCTACTTCGCCGGGCGACACGCAGACGCCGTGTTATATTCGCTCCCACCTAGCGTTCTTCCAGCGTTAGGCCGTGTTGGGGTAGGGGCGAGCGGTGTGGGGCCGACTCGCCCCTTTTTTTTTGTCCTCACAACCACGTCGGCGTTAGTGACCGTATCGCTGACCTGAACAGACAGACAGACATCCCTTAAAGGGATGTCTGTCTGTTCGTTTACTCACTCGAATAATTCACCCGAAAGGCACGGCCTCACATGGAAGACAACGTCATCAAGGCGACCATCTCCTTCGACTACGGCAGCGTGTCGAAGGCCGGGAAGGTCGTCAACGACACCTACAAGAAGATGAACGCGGACGCGAAGGAGGCCAACGAACGCGCCCGCCAGTACAGCGAGGACTACGCGGCCTTCTGGCTTCGCGCGATGGACAAGATTGACGCGCGTGAGGCGAAGGCTCTGGCCGAGCGGATGCGCCAGTACGCGCAGGCGAACGCCGAAGCCCGCGCGAGCGCCAGCGCATACGCCTCGGAGCAGAACCGCAAGGCTCGCGCCGACGCCGACTACACAGCGACGTGGGAGCGACTGCTCGCGCAGAGGGATAAGCGCGAGGCCGCGAGCCGCAAGGCGACGCTCGACGCAGAGAAGAAGGCGGCGAAGGAAGTTGACTCCATCCGCCGTCAGACGATGAAGCAGGCCGAAGAGCAGGCCACGTTCCGAGAGAAGATGGCCGAGCGGATGGCCTCGGCGCAGAAGAAGCAGAACGAGCAGGCCGCGCGTAACAACGCCAACTCACTCCTTCAGCAGATGAAGTCTTCCGGCAGCGGGAGTACGGGTGGAGGCGGCGGCTCTGGCGGGGGCGGTGGTGCTGGCGGCAGCGGCAACCCCCTCGGCGGCGCGGGCGGCTCACTCCTTCAAATCAGCGCAGCGATAGACATACTCAAAGACTTCTATCAGGTCGTTCAGACGGTCGTCGGCTGGCTTACCTCACTCTACCAATCGCTCATCGCGGTCGAGACGGCTGCCGCCGACTACGGCTCTGAGATTTACAAGGCGCACCTGAAGACGCGGTTCTCAACCGAGTCGCTGTCCGTGATGAAGATGGCGGCGGAAGAGACCGGCGTCGGCTTCGACCAACTCATACGTGCAGTCGCCCGGTACGAAGCGAACCTCTCGAAGTCAATCACGAACCCGACGACCGAGGCCGCGCGTGCGTTGAAGACAATGCACTTGACGGGCGACGCGCTCGCTGAAGCGGCGAAGAATCCCGAAAGAGCCTTCTTCAACATCGCCAAGCAGCTTGAGGGCATGGACGACGCGACGAAGCGCGACCGCGTTTCACTCGCGCTCTTCGGACGTGACTTCCAGTCGCTCATCCCTGTGCTCGATCAGTTCGGCTCGCGCTTCGATGAAGTGCGGGACAAGGCCGAGCGGTTCGGACTCGTCCTCTCCGAGAGCCAAGCCAAAAAGCTCTTCGAGATGAAGGTCAAGATCAACGACGTGGCGGCTGCCGTCAAGGGGATGTTCCTCCGCGTCGGCGCTGAGTCGGGCGACCGCTTCGTTGAACTGCTCGACACGGTACTGAACATACTCGCCGCACTTCTACCTGCGGCGGAAGCCTTCGGCAAGCTGCTCGCGTTTTGGTTGCATACCAACACGATAGCGATTGCCGGGATGTTCGCGTGGATGGAAACCGGCCCGACGGTCTTCCGCGAGTTGACGCTCGCAGCCGTCGAGAGCATGACGAACATCCAGTCCGCGATAGGCAACGCCGCGCTCGCGGGCGTCGGACTCCTGCAAGTCCTCTCAGGCGAACCCACGGGCTACGGCCTCATCGCCGTGGGCCCCGCAGCTGC
>DATINM010000080.1:0-68363 GCA_035474235.1 Pyrinomonadaceae bacterium | reverse complement strand
CACGTGCAGGTCGCCGAGATGGTCATCGAAAAGGCGAAGCGCCTGGTCGAACACAAGAAAGACGTGCTGATCCTGCTCGATTCGATCACCCGCCTCGCCCGGGCCTACAACACCGTCATCCCCGCGTCTGGAAAAATCCTGTCCGGCGGTCTCGATTCGAACGCGCTTCAGAAACCGAAGCGGTTCTTCGGCGCGGCCCGCAACATCGAGGAAGGCGGCTCGCTGACGATCATGGCGACCGCGCTCATCGACACCGGCTCGCGCATGGACGACGTGATCTTCGAGGA
Organism: Pyrinomonadaceae bacterium; assembly: GCA_035474235.1. Taxonomy (GTDB): domain Bacteria; phylum Acidobacteriota; class Blastocatellia; order Pyrinomonadales; family Pyrinomonadaceae; genus QHXN01. Next base: position 68,076 of record DATINM010000080.1, on the reverse strand, counting down.
GTTCAAGGGCACCGGCAACAGCGAGATTCATCTCGACCGGCGACTCTCCGACAAGCGCCTGTTCCCCGCCATCGACCTACAGCGTTCGGGCACTCGCAAGGAAGAACTGCTTATCTCGAAGGAAGACCTCAACCGCATCTGGGTCATGCGGCGGGTTCTGAACCCGCTCTCGCCCGTCGAGCAGATGGAAGTCGTCCTCGAACGCCTTGGCAAGACCAAGAACAACGCCGAGTTCCTCGCTTCAATGCAGAGTTAGCAATCGGCAGTCGGCAATCAGCCAATCCCTCTCGGCGTTCGGTTTTCAAAGGAAACTGATAACTATCGAAAGAGAGATAGCTGATTGCCGATTGCTGACCGCTGACAGCTTTCTTGACAAACACGGCGCGGCTTCGCGATAGTATTCCCCTAAGTTTTAGCAGTTAAGTTTGAGTCCGTTTGGCCCCTCTCGTGGGGCGCGGTGTCGGTAAAAGTGCTTCGTGCGTGTTGCGTTCCTGTCGTCTGAGGCCGTGCCTTTCGCCAAAACGGGTGGGCTTGGCGACGTTGCGGGCGCGCTCCCGAAGGCGCTCGTCGAAGAGGGGCTGGACGTTTCCGTAATCCACCCGCTCTACGACACGACCGACCGGGCTTTGCTCGACGAGTTGGTCTTTGACAACCTCGAAGTCGAATGGTTCGGGCAGACGCGACGCGTGAAGGTCTGGCTGAGCCGGGCTGCGGGCGCACCCGCATTCCTGATTGAAGCGCCGGTCTATTTCGAGCGCGGCAAAATCTACGGCGAGCCGGACGACCACTTCCGCTTCGCCTTCTTCAGCCGCGCGGCGCTCTCTCTGCTCGGTCGCCTTGGCCGAGCGCCAGACGTTCTGCACGGCAACGACTGGCCTTCGGGCTTCGCCGTCGCATGGCTCCGGTCGGGGCGTATGTGGGGCGGCTTTCTCGCGCGCACGCGCTCGCTCCTATCGATTCACAACCTCGCGTATCAAGGGCCGTTCGACCCGGCAGATTTGTGGCGAATGGGCTACCGGCACGGCGAAGAGATGAATGTCTTTCTGTCGAACGGCGTCGCGTCGTCGCTGAAGGCGGGCTTGATGACGTGCGACGCGATCTCGACCGTCAGCCGCCGCTACTCTTTCGAGATTCAAGGGCCGGAGCAGGGGCACGGACTCGACTGGCTCCTGCGCCAGCGCAGCGACCGGCTCATCGGCATCACGAACGGCGTTGACTACGACGTTTGGAACCCGCAGACCGATCCGCACATCGCCGCGCCCTTCTCGGCTGAAGACCTTTCGGGGAAGCGCGAGTGCAAGCTCGAACTGCTCCGGCGATTCGGGCTGCCGGAACAGCCTGACCGCCCCGTCATCGCGACCATCTCGCGGCTCGTCGCGCAGAAGGGCTACGACCTGATAAAGCAGGCCGCCGGACAGATTCTTGAGACGGGCGCGTTCTTCGTCGCGCTCGGCTCGGGCGAGTACGAGTACGAGAGTTTCTTGCAGGCGCTCAGAGAGACGGCGACCCAACGCGTCGGCGTCTATATAGGATTCAACGAGCCGCTCGCGCACCAGATCGAAGCGGGCGCGGACATCTTCCTGATGCCGTCGCACTACGAGCCTTGCGGGCTGAACCAAATGTACTCGATGCGCTACGGCACAGTCCCTCTGGTTCGAGCGACGGGCGGACTCGACGACACCGTAGAGCAGTTCGACCCGGCGAGCGGCGCGGGCACGGGCTTCAAGTTCGAGCCGTACACCGCGCAGGCTTTGATTGATAAGATTCGCGAGGCGATCTACTGGTACACGCAAGCCCCCGCGTGGCGCAGGATTCAGCAAAACGGTATGGTTGTTGACAACTCATGGCGGGCGGCGGCGCGAAATTACGCGCGCGTCTATCAGTCGCTGCAAGAAATGTAGCGGCGTGCAACCGCCGTTCATCTAAACTGTAGCGAGCCGAAAGTCCAAGGTGATTATTCAGCCGCGAGTAATAAAGGTAATCGGAGGAGATTTGAGAGATGAGTGAACACGTTAAAGAGATTGGTGACGATAACTGGGAGTCGGACGTTCTGAAGTCGGATCGCCCCGTGCTCGTTGACTTCTGGGCACCTTGGTGCGCGCCCTGCCGCATGCTCGCGCCGACGGTCGAGGCCGTCGCGGCGAACTACGCCGAGAGCGCGACGGTCGTCAAGCTCAACGTTGACGACAATCCCGCAGTCTCGCAGCGATACGGTATCAAGGGCATTCCGACGCTCATCCTCTTCAAGGGTGGCAACGAGGCCGAGCGCATCGTCGGCGCGACATCGAAGGAGAACATCTCGCGCATGATTGACCGCGTGCTCGCGAGCGGCGCGGCGAGGAGCGCCTGACGGTTGGCGGCTTGAGGACTTGGCGCGGGCGGTGTTTTCAAGGAGACGCGCGCTCGCGCCATTGATGCGTTCGGACGTTGCGGGTGTTCGAGACAGACGCGGTCACGAAGCCGGCCCGGTGTGCTTTGTCGAACGCCGGAGCATTTCGGCGAGTCGTTCGCGGGTGATGAAACCAACCCCAGCCAGACGCGCGGCGCACCGGCGCTCCTTCGAGGAGCGGCTGACGGCGAAGCGCGCCCGCGCGGTCGAGGACGCGAAGTTCCGCGCCAAGCAGGCGCACGGCAAAATCCGCCGCTTCGTCCGCATACGCTTCAAGCGCGAGGAAGTCGTCGAGGCACTGAGTCTCCGGCGCGGCGACTGCAACCGCTGCGGCGCTTGCTGCGAGATACTTTTCAAGTGCCCCTTTCTCAAGAAGCACGGCGACGGCACAACGTCCTGCGGCATCTACGAAGACCGCCCCTCGCAGTGCCGCCTCTTCCCCATCGACCGCCGCGACGTGCAGGAGGTTCGCGGCACGTGCAGCTTCTACTTCATCGAGAAGCCGGTCAAGCTGGAAAGGGCCAGTTAGTCTGGAGTCCGGAGACTGTAGGCTGAAGCAATGTTTCCGGCTTCAGCCTACAGTCTCCGGACTCCAGACTCCAAATTATTATGTCGAGAGTCGTAGTCGTCATCGGCGCGCAGTGGGGCGACGAGGGCAAGGGCAAGGTCGTTGACCTTCTGGCCGAGCGCTTCGACATTGTCGCGCGCTATCAGGGCGGGCACAACGCCGGGCACTCGGTCAAAGTCGGCGACAAGTCATACGCCCTTCACCTCATACCTTCGGGCATCATCCACCCGGGCAAGACCTGTGTGCTCGGCAACGGGATGGTCATCGACCCCATAGCCTTCTTTGCAGAGGCCGACCGCCTCTCGGCGCAGGGGCTTGCCGTTACGCCGGAGCGCGTCAAGGTCAGTTCGCGCGCGCACCTCATACTCCCCTACCACCGCGCGCTCGACCACACGAGCGAGGAGCGACTCGGCAACGAGAAGGTCGGGACGACGCTGCGCGGCATCGGCCCCGCATACGAGGACAAGGCCGGACGCCGCGGCATACGCGTCGCCGATGCGATGGACTCCGAACTCCTTCGCTCGCGCATCGAGCGCAACATCGAAGACGCGAACCTCATCATCCGCGAGTATCGCGGCACGACGCTCGACGCCAAACAGGTCTTCGACGAGATCGCGCCGCTGGTCGAGCGGCTCGAACCGTTCATCGCCGACACGACGAACTTCATCAACAACGCAGTCGGCGAGGGGCGCTCGGTTTTAGTCGAGGGCGCGCAGGCGACACTGCTCGACGTTGACCACGGCACGTACCCGTTCGTTACCTCTTCGAGCACGACATCAGGCGGCGCGTGCGTCGGCCTCGGCCTCGCGCCGAAAAAAATCAGCGGCGTGCTCGGCATCGTCCGAACCTACACGACGCGCGTGGGCGAAGGCCCGTTCCCGACCGAGATGCTCGAAGGCGACGCCGAGATCGGCCAACTCATACGCGAGCGCGGACACGAGTACGGCGTCTCGACGGGCCGGCCCCGGCGCTGCGGCTGGTTCGACGCCTTCGCGACACGCTACGCCGCCGACATCAACGGCTTCGACACGGTCGCGCTGACGAAGCTCGACATACTCGACGCGCTCGACGAGATTAAAGTTTGCACGGGCTATCGTCTGCGCGGTCAGGTGTGCGAATCGTTCCCCGCCATCTCGAAAGACCTGCGCGAGTGCGAACCCGTGTACGAGACGCTGCCCGGTTGGAAGACTTCGACCGAGGGCGTCACGGAGATTGACGATCTGCCCCCCGCCGCGCGCGACTACGTCCGCTACATCTCCGAACTCATAGGCGTCGGCGTCGGACTCGTCTCGACGGGGCCTGAGCGCGGCCAGACGATCCTCGTCCGCGACTCCGCGCTCGCCCACTGGCTCGACTCCTGAGAGGGTTTGCCGCCGGCCACGGCGAAAGCTCTGGCACTATCCGCGCGATACGGACGCCGTGCTAAAATCTCTGCGTGAGAAAAGGGAGAGGCCGCAGACAGACCGTTCGAGTGCCGACCTCGCTGCCCGTCGAGTGGGGGCCGACGAAGAAATACCAGCACAACGGCAAGGTCACGAGCCTGAGCGCGGGCGGCTGCCTGCTTGAGACCGACGCCGTCCAACCTCTCTTCGGCAAGACCATCTACATACGCGTCCCGCTCCCCGACCGCGACTGGTGGGAGGTTCAGGGCGAAGTCCTCTACTACGTCCGCGACATAGGCTTCGGCGTGCAGTTCTCCGGCATGACCGGCGACGACAAGAGCATCCTTCGCCTGCTCATGCAACACTACCGCGAGAACACGTCCGGCTAGCTCAAGTCTTTGAAGATGCGTCCGGGCAATTCGCCGAACCTATCGCGCGATAAGAACAGAGAGCGTTCTACAAAACTGCTCCCGGATGCGCTTCTGCGACGTTTGCCGGCTTCGCGGCGCGTTTGTTTCGTCCCGGAGACTTGTCCGGGGCGGCGTCGGATTTTCCTTATCGCGCAACAGATTTACCGCGTTTTGCTTTTGGTTCGATAGCGGTTACTATAAACGCTCGACGCTTCGAGGGCCGGTAGCTCAGTTGGTAGAGCAAGTGGCTTTTAACCACTGGGTCGCAGGTTCGAGTCCTGCCCGGCTCACCTTTAATTCGACATGATACGGGCGACCTCAAGTCGCCCGTATCAACTTGCGCCCACATTCGCGCCCGCGTTGAAGTTAGAACTTATTACTATCGGGCTTAAAGCTTATGATGAGACTTCCGAAATTCACCTACCTCGTCCCGCGCAACATAGGCGAGGCGGTGAGGATGATGGGCGACGCGGGGGCGTCCGGGCAGTTCGTGGCGGGCGGGACTGACCTCTACCCGAACATGAAGCGGCGGCAGCAGACGCCTCGCACGGTCATCTCTGTCGGGCGCGTTTCGGAACTTCACAGCATCGAAGGCGACGGGCGCGAAGGTTTGAGAATCGGCGCGGGCGTCTCGCTCACAGAGATCGTCGAACACCCGGTAGTCAACCGAGACTACCCGGCCGTGGCGCGCGCGGCGCGGCTCATCTCGACGCCGACGCTTCGGAACATGGGGACGGTCGGCGGCAACCTTTTGCTCGACACTCGCTGCAACTACTACGACCAGAATTACGAGTGGCGCAAAGGGGTTGACTTCTGTCTGAAGAAGGACGGCGACGTTTGCTGGGTCGCGCCCGGCAGCGCGAAGTGTTGGGCCGTGCAGTCAGCAGACCTCGTGCCGCTGATGGTCGCAATCGGCGCGCGGCTGCGTCTGGTCTCGACGGTCGGCGACCGTCTGGTCGAGGCGCGCGGCTTCTACAACGACGACGGCATCGACTATCTTCACAAGCGCCCCGACGAGTTGCTTGCCGAGATTCATCTGCCGCCTTCAGCGGGCTGGCGTGCGGTCTATAAAAAGTTGCGTCGCCGCGGCGCGTTCGACTTCCCTGTGCTCGGCGTCGCGGCGCGGCTCGACGTTGACGCGGGCGGCAGCGTTACGCGTGCGCGCGTCGTCTTGGGCGGCATCGCGCCCGCGCCGTTGGAAGTCGAGTCGGCGTCGAAGGCGCTCGTCGGCTCTCGGCTCGACGACGAGCGCATGAGAGCCGCGGCTGAGGCGTGCTACCTTCGAGCGCGACCGCTCGACAACACCGACCACCTCATGAACTACCGAAAGCAGATGGCACGCCCGTTCGTCCTGCGCGCGCTCCGAGAGTTACGTCAATCAATCGCCTGAGAAAGAAAACTGAAAACATCGCGGCAATGCTTCTCGCCGCAGGTCGTTCGCGGCGAATGGGAGAGTTCAAGCCGCTGTTGCCGTTCGGCGGCAGAAGTGTCGTCGAGGCTTGCGTCGAGAGCCTGCGCGATGCGGGAGTCGAAGAAGTCGTAATCGTCTTAGGCCACCGCGGCGAAGAAGTGCGTGCGGCACTCGCACACTTGAAGTTCCTTCGCTTCGCCGTGAACGACGAGCCGGAGAGCGAGATGGGAGTTTCGGTCGCGCGCGGCGTCGAGGCTCTGGGCGTGGGCGCGAGCGCCGCGCTCGTCGCGCTCGTAGATCATCCGGCGACGCCGTCATCGGCGATTAGAAGTTTGATGGAGGCACGCGAACGCACAGGCGCGCGTCTGATCGTGCCGGAGTGGCGCGGGCGCGGAGGCCATCCCGTCATCGTTGACTTGAGTTTTCGAGAGGAGCTTTTGCGCGTCGCGCCGCAAAGGGGACTTCGCGCGCTCTTCGACGCGCACCGCAAAGAGGTCTTGCGTGTTCCGTCGGAGTCGCCCTACGTCGCGCGCGACATGAACACTTGGGACGAATACGTCGCGCTGCACCGTGAAGTCTTCGGCCACTCGCCCGCCGAAGGGCAGACGTAAAAACAGGCTGCTCGTCCGAAAGACAAATCGAAAGAACAAAGAGTCAAAGAAATTTAGAAGACGGTGCGGCTCTCATCGTGAATGATGAGAGCCGCACCGTCTTCGACGGCGAAAACAGTGCTGGCCGTCCACGACTCTTTCGCCTTCGCCTTAACCCTGCGTCGCGGCCTTCTGCGCGCGGTGCGTGCCTTCGGCGAACTCTTCGATCATCTTCTCGTTGAAGGCGGGGATGTCGTCGGGCTTGCGGCTCGTCACGAGTCCGTTGTCCGTGACGACCTGCTCGTCAACCCACTTCGCGCCGGCGTTCGTCAGGTCGGTCCTGAGCGAGGGCCAAGAGGTAATCGTCCGGCCCTTGACCGCGCCGGCCTCGATCAGAGTCCAGGGGCCGTGGCAGATGGCCGCGACGGGCTTGCCCGCGTCGAAGAACGATTTGACGAACTCGACCGCTTCGGGCTTCATGCGCAACTGGTCGGGGTTGGCGACGCCGCCCGGAAGCAGAAGCGCGTCGAAGTCGCTTGCGTCGGCTTCGGCGAGCGGCACGTCAACGTCGAAGAGGTCGCCCGCGTCGAAATGATTCCAGCCTGCGACCGTCTCCTCGTTAGGCGAGACGATCAGGGTTTCGGCACCCGCGTCTTCGAGCGCTTGCTGCGGCCCTTCCAACTCGACCTGCTCGAACCCGTCGGCGACGAGTATCGCGATGCGTTTTCCATCCAGTTTCTTCTCCATTAACTTATCCTCCTTAGATTGCGTCGGACTTATGAACGCCGCGATCTTAAACGCCAATTTTCGCGCCGCGCGTGCGCGTGTGTGACAAAAGCTTGGCGCGCAAACGGGCTGTGAAGAAAAGCGGAAATTGTTATAAGCTTCGAGCCGCATTTAGGAGTCGCGCGTCGCGCCGTTTTGAATCCAACCATTCGATTTGACCACTCATCAAACTGTCCGGCATGATTGCCGCGCGCGGCTTGAGTCCGCGAGGTGAGTCGAACCGATTCGGCGCGGGCGACGGCGCGAGAGGCAGAAGGAGATAAAAATGTCATCCAATAAAAGGCAGACGCACATGGCCTTCGCGCTCGCACTTATCGCGGCGCTGTCGTGCGCGTCGGCGTCTGCGCAAGGGACTACTGCGCCCGGCCCGCTCGACTTCAAGCTGCGCACGACCGACGGCGGCGAGATAACTTCCGAGATGGTTCGCGGCGACGTTGTTGTGCTCGCGTTCGGCTCGTCGCTGCTCGGCCCTCTGTCGAAGTCGCAGGCGCAGGGCGTGCAGGAATTGGCCGACCACTACGGGCGTCAGAACGTCCGTGTCTATTTCGTCTGCACCGACTCGGACTCGGCCAAGTCGAAGACCTACGCGACGGACGATCAGTTGCGCGACTTCGCGCACAGGACGGGCTTGAAGGTCGCAGTGCTCCGCGACCCTGACGGCGCGCTCTTCAAGCACGCGGGCGCGGATCAACTCCCTGCGGTCGTCCTGCTCGACCGCCACGGTGCAGTCTCCGTCCCCGTGGTCGGCGGACTCGACCCGAACCGCAAACTTCTAGATGTTCTCTCCGACCGCATCAACAAGCTGCTCGGCGAGCACTGAACTAAAATCCGAATGAGAAAGCGCGAAGGGCCGGCCCGCCGACGGGACGGCCCTTCGCGCTTTCCGTCTTCAACGCGCGTGAACGCGGGCTTGCGGCGTACGCCTTCGACTTTCAACTCTACTCGCGCACGTCTCCGCCGTCGAACGCGCGCGCGAGTTCGTACACGAGGCGCACTGGCAGCCCGACGACGTTCCAGTAGTCGCCCTCGATGCGCCGTATGAAGAGCGCCGCGCGACCCTGCACGGCGTAGGCTCCGGCCTTATCGAGCACGTCGCCGGTCTCGACGTGCCATTCGATCTCCTCGGCGGTCGTCGCGGCGAACTGCACGCGCGTGCGTTCGACGCCTGTGACCACGCGCCCCGACTCTGCGCGCACCAGCGCCACGCCCGTCAAGACCTCGTGCCAGCGCTCGCTCAGAAGTCCGAGCATGCGCCGCGCGTCCTCGGCGTCGCGCGGCTTCTCAAGAATCTGGCCGTCAACGACGACCGTCGTGTCCGCGCCGAGCACGAGTCCGAACAGGCGCGTGCGCGCGACGGCCTCGGCCTTCTCGCGCGCGAGACGGAGGACGAACTCTTCCGGCTCTTCGCCTTCGTGCCGCGTCTCGTCAACGCCCGCCGCCTGCGACTCGAAAGGCCACCCGACCGCGCGCAGAATCTCGGCGCGGCGCGGACTCGACGACGCGAGCACGAGCGGCGTCATCCACTTCAAAGCCCGCGCGCACATCCCCTTCTCTGCTTGTGACGCCCGCTCATTTTCCATTACACTCCCTCGTGAATTTTAGTTAGCTTTCATCTTTTCATCTCAGGCGATGCCGGCCGTGGCCGACCGAGCTTTCGACCGACGGCTGAGTTTAAGACAAAAGGCTAATCACTAAAAGCAAAAGTTAACGGCCAACAGGCAAAAGCTCTCGATGGACGACTTGTTCAAGGCACTGCCGAAGCTTCTGCGCGCGGCGGGCGACGCGGAAGAAGTCTCGGAGGCCGTGGCGTTCGCGGCCTGGCGGCGCACGGCTGGCGAGGCACTGCGCGGCTGCGCCGTCCCGTTCCGGCTTTACCGAAAGACGCTCGTCGTCTCCGTGCCCGACGCGACGTGGCGCAAGCAGTTAGAGCAGATGAGTCCGCAACTCATCTTCCGCCTGAACTCGCTCGTCGGGCAGGCGCTCGTAACCTACATCGAGTTCCGCGTTGACCCGAAGACCGTGGGCGAGGAACGCGCGCGCGCGAAGCATTCGGAGTACGAACGACTCGTAGGCGAGGAGAACGCGCTCGAACGCGCTCGCGAACTCGACGGCGCGGCCAGCGCCATCCACGACGAAGAGTTGCGCCGACGCTTCCTGCTCGCCGCGGGCAGTTGCATGAATAGAGTTGGTAAATCATGAATGGAAAATGGTGAAGCGTGGTTGAGCGATATCAGGCTCGAACGTTTACCGCTCGACGCGAGCAACACTCAGCCCTCCATTCACCATTTACCATTCACCATTCACGAACGATATGCCTATCACAGAATCAGACATCAAGAAGATCGCCGCGCTGGCGCATCTTGAAATCACGGACGACGAGCTTCGCACGCTCGCGCCGCAGATCGCTTCAATCGTCGAATACGTCGAGCAGTTGGACGCGCTCGACACGAGCCGCGTCGAGCCTGCCATCGGCGGACTCACGCCCGAAGGCGAGCGCACCCGTGCCGTGCGCGAAGACGCCACGCGCCCGTCGCTCGGTCAGGCGCTCGCGCTCGACCAAGCGCCCGACCCTTCGCATGGACACTTTCGCGTGCCGAAAGTCATCGCAAGCTCCGAAGAGAAAGAGAATTTTTAGGCCCGCACATGACCGTCCCCGGAACGACAATCGAACTCATCGCGTCCGAACTTTCAAGCGGCGCGACGAACACGCGCGCGGTCGCCGCTCGCTCGCTCGCCGCGGCTGAAGAATTGAACGACGCGCTCAACGCCTTCCTGCAAATAGACCGCGCGGGCGCGACCCGCCGCGCCGAAGAGTTGGACAGGCAGAGCGCCGGCGACAAGACCGGCGACGCGACGCAAGGCGAGAACGTCGCGACTCAAACACCGCTGCGCGGGATTCCCGTGGCGCTAAAGGACAACATCTGCGTGCGCGGGATGCAGGCGACGTGCGGCTCGCGGATACTCGCGGGCTACCGACCGCCTTACGACGCGACCGTCGTCGAACGTCTGAACGCGGCGGGCGCAGTTATCATCGGCAAGACCAACTGCGACGAGTTCGCGATGGGTTCGTCGAACGAGAACTCGGCCTTCGGCCCCGTGCGTAACCCTTGGGACACGGAGCGCGTGCCGGGTGGCTCGTCGGGCGGGTCTGCCGCGGCTGTGGCGGCGCGCATCGTGCCCGCAGCGCTCGGCTCGGATACGGGCGGCTCGGTGCGTCAGCCCGCCGCGCTCTGCGGCGTCGTCGGCATCAAGCCGACGTATGGTCGCGTATCGCGCTACGGTCTTGTCGCCTTCGGCTCGTCGCTCGATCAGGTGAGCGTCTTCGGTCTGACGACGAAGGACGCGGCGACGGTGCTGCGGACAATCGCGGGCCGCGACGAGCGCGACACGACGACCGCGGACGTTTCCGTTCCCGACTACGTTTCCGGTTTGGCGGCGGACATCCGTAGCGCGCGCATCGGCGTCCCGCGCGAGTTGATGGGCGAGGGCGTTGACGCCGACGTGCGCGCGCGCGTCGAAGAGGCGATTGAGGCTTACCGCGAACTCGGCGCGGAAATCGTTGACGTAGAACTCCCGCACGCGAAGTACAGCATCGCCGTCTATTACATCATCGCGACCGCAGAGGCTTCTTCAAACCTCGCGCGCTTCGACGGCGTGCGCTACGGCCACCGCACCGAAGACCCGGAAGACCTTCGGCAGATGTACAGGCGCACGCGCGAAGAGGGCTTCGGCGCGGAAGTGAAGCGCCGCATCATGCTCGGAACATACGTTCTTTCTTCAGGCTACTACGACGCCTACTATCTCAAGGCGCAGAAGGTTCGCACGCTCATCCGGCAGGACTTCGTCGAAGCCTTCGAGAAGTGCGACGCCGTTCTGACGCCGACGACGCCGACGCCCGCCTTCCGCCTCGGCGAGAAGACGGACGACCCGCTCTCGATGTATCTCTCCGACATATACACCTGCATGGCGAACCTCGCGGGCGTGCCCGGCATAAGCGTCCCCTGCGGACTCTCTTCCGCGCGACTGCCCGTTGCCTTCCAACTCATGGGCCCGCACTGGGGCGAGCAAGAAATACTCCACCTCGCGCACGCATACGAACAGGCGCACCCGTTGACAGAGCGACCGCGCGTGATGGCTGAAGAAGGGTGAATACGAGTTCAAAGTTCAAGGTTCAAAGTTCAAAGTTGATGGTGAAAACTTTGAACTTTGAACCTTGAACTTTGAACTTATTTTTCAAGGCGGGCGCGTGCGCGCTTGAGGAAGGATTGGAGCATTTCGGCGACGCCCTTCTGCAAGGCCGCGCTGAGGCGGCCCTCGCCCGCGAGCGATGCGAGCGCGTGCAGTTCGCGCGCCGACTGGCGGCGAAGCTCGACGTGTTGTTTGATTCGTATGAGCGTCGTCGCGCCGCGCTCCTCGAATGTTGCCGAGTAGCGCAGAAAGTTTTTGCTCTCGCCCGCGGCGGGCGACCACTCGATGCGCGAAGGCTCGTCGGCGGTCTGGAAGACGCTGAACGCCTGACGAATCGCGCCGACGACGGGGACTTCCGCTCGTATGAGCCAGCGCACGATGCCTTCGGCGTCCGCCGTTATTCGCTCGACGCCCGGCATAAGCTCGGCGTAGTTCCGAATATCGTTGAAGAACTCGCGCGCCCTCTCCGCGCTCGTCTTCCACTCGACCTGTTCGCTCAAAACGGCCCTGACAAGAAACATAAGAAGATAGTAAACGTTGAATGGACGAATCGTAAATCGCCGCCGGAGCACGGCGCAATTTTGATGCTCGACCCTCAAAGAGAGGTTGCGGCAAAAACCGATCTGCCGTTTACTATTCAAGACCATTCGTAGACGAAAGGGCGAACATGGAAGTCAACGACTACACGACGAGCACGCAGGGCGAAGGGCGCTGCCCGCGTTGCGGCGAAGGGCGGCTGAAGGCTTGGTACGAACTGAGCGAAGACGAGCGCGAACTCGCTCGACGCCTCCCCGCCTCCGCTGACTTCGCCCTCGACGAACGCGCCGCGCGCCATCGCTTCTGCACGCGCTGCTGGTACGAAGACTCCGGCACATCGCCTCTCAACGCCTGACGCGGCGACGGTCGCGCCGTGTTATCGCGCCGGAATCTTTGCAGCATGAATCGTTCAGCCACTAACGTCGAAAGGAACTATAGGATGAAGATAAAAACGCCGATTCTCTTCCTGCTGGCCGTCCTGATTTTTTCTGCGCCGGCGAAGCTGGCGAACGCGCAGACGGGCGCAGAGAACAGAACGGACGCCGCGCACACTCTGAGCGAGACGCAGAAGCAGGCGATCAAACGCATAAAGGCCGAGAGCGAGAAGAAGGCCGCGCCCGCTGCGCTGCGGCTCGCGGGCGTCGTGAGCCAGCTTTACGAGAACATGCTCTCCGACAAGCCGGACGAACAGTTGCGCGCGAAGTTGGACGCGGAGTTAAAAGACGTGACGTGGGAGTTACTCATCATCAAGGGGCAGTCTATGCGCGACACGGTGAACGTCCTGACGCCGGAGCAGAAGCAGTTGGTGAAGTCAGAGATGTTGAAGCCCGGCGCACCCGCAGACCTGTCCGAAGTCATCGCCCGCACGTACAAGCTCGACGAAAAGTAGTCGCGGCTTATAAACGCTCGCGCCTTGAGTTTCGCCTGTCCGACTTCGCGTGCAGGCTCTCACCTCGACTCTTCTATTTCAACGCGGTGATTCGTTCGTAGGCCGCGCGGACTGCCTTCATGCGCGCGTCGAGGTCTGCGGCGAGAGCGGCTGCGGAAGTGTAACCCGACAGGCGCGCGAGGTCGCGGAGCGTCGGATGATCCTGCGCCGAAGGCAGACGCGTCGAGCGACCGACGAGCAGGCGCAGGCGGTGGTCGAGTTCTCGAAGCAGCGCGTAGCCTTCGCCGAGCACTCTGAAATCCTCTTCGCCGAGCGAACCCGCTTCGCGCAAACGCAGGAGCGAGGCATTCGTCGAGCGGTCGCCCTCTTCGTCGGGCAAGCGGTCGCGGAGTTGCAGGTAGCGGACGGCGAAGTAAACGTCGAGCATCCCGCCCGGCCCGTATTTTATGTCAATGCCGCGCGAAGCCCCCGGCGCGGTGTGCTCGCGTTCGAGCCGTTCGCGCACGCGGCGCGTCTCGGCTCGCAAGTTCTCGTCGCCCGCGCGATGCGCGGCGTCGCCGACGGCGGCGCGCGCGCGACGCTCGACGGCGCGACCGAACTCAAGGTCGCCCGCGACGGCGCGCAGCTTGACGTATGCGAGCCACTCCCAAGCGGACGCGCGCGCGCCGAGGTACTCGACAAACGAGCGCGAACCGGAGGCGAGCGCGCCGTTCTTTCCGTCGGGCCGCAGGCGCAGATCGACGCGATAGAGGTATCCGTCGCGCGTGAGATTCGAGAGCGCGACGACCAGAAGTTCGACGAGACGCGCGTATGCCTGCTCGCACGTGAGTCCGGCGACGGGCGAAGGCACTTGCTCGTCGTAGATGAGCACGATGTCGAGGTCTGAGCCGTAGTCCATCCCGCCGCTCCCAAGGCGTCCGAGTCCGAGCACGGCGAGGCGCGGGCCCGCGGCGAGGCGACCGAAACGGCGCGCGAGTTCGCGGCGCGCGACCAGCAGCGAGACATTTATGCTCGCCGCGGCGAGTGAAGTTTGAAGCGCGTTCGACTCGTCGCGCGTGATGTCGCCGGAGGCGTCGCGTGCGCCGATCTCGACGATCAGGTGAGTCCATGCGCGGCGCAGCGCCGAGAGTTCCGCGCCGAAGCCCGCCTCGGCGTCAACCGCCGCGCGCATCAGCGAGCGCTGGTCGCGCGCCGCGACGGTCGCCGCTGGCGTCTCGATGGACGGGATGAGCGCGGGGGCGCTCGTCAGAATCTCGCCGAAGAACTCGGACGCGCCGCAGAGCCGGACGAGTTCGCGCAGCAAGGATGCCGACAGCGCAACCGGCTCGCCGGACTTCTCAAGCGAAGCGGCGACGCGTGCGAGCGCCGAGAGAGAACGCCGAGGGCTGAGCGAGCGCGCCGCCGATTCGCGGAGCTTGCTTGCGAGACGTTCCGCGCCCGCCTCTTCCCCGTCGCCTGCGCTGCGCGCGAAGACTTCCGCCGCCGCCTGCGCTGCGTCCGCTTCCGCTCGCGACTCGCCGAACTCGGACGCGGCGACTTGTTCGCTCAACTCTTCGCGCACGCGCTCTCGTTCGACCGCCCCTCTTTTCTCGCGCGTCTGTTTCCCTTCGCGCGTCTGCACGGCTTCAAGAGTCGCTTCGTCTCTCGTTTCGTCCGGCTCGCGCGCGTGCGGGGCGACACCGGCGGGCGAGCCGTCTTCTTTAAAGTCTTCTTCGCCGTCGCCGAAGACGCGGCTGAATGCGCGGCTGACGTTCGAGGTGTGAAGGCGGAGCGCGCGGTCGAACTCTTCGAGCGCGCGCGGGGCTTTGAAGTGCATCCTGCGCGCGAGCGTCGCGCGGCGGGTGTCGTCTTCGGGTACGGAGTGGGTCTGTAGCCCGTGCTCCATCTGCACTCGATGCTCGACGGTTCGGAGGAATGTGTAGGCGTCGGAGAGTTCCGTGCGCTCGCGCTCGTTGATGAGACGGCGGTCGGCGAGGCGTCCGAGCGAGATGAGCGTGTGCGGCGCGTGGAGCCAGGGGTCGCCGCCGCCGTGGGCGATTTGGAGCGCCTGCGCGACGAACTCGATCTCGCGTATGCCGCCGCGACCGAGCTTGACGTTGAAGCCTTGATGCTCGCCTTTGCGGAAGCGGTCAATCTTCTGCTTCGCGAGCCGGACGTGCGCGAGCGAGCGTGCGACCGTCTCGTCTCGTCGATAGACTCGCGGGCGCAGCGCTTCACTGAAGCGCGCGAAGAGAGAGTTCGAGCCTGCCGACGCCCGCGCGCGTATGAGCGCCTGAAGCTCCCATGCGTGAGCCGACTCGCGATAATAGCGAAGCGCCTCCGCGAGCGAGACCGCGAGCGCGCCGTCTCGACCGTGTGGACGCAGACGCAGATCAACACGGTAGGCCGACTCGTCGCCCGCGCGCCCGCCCGCGATGCGCGAGACGCGCTCGGCCAGCTTGCAGAAGAACTCGCGGTTGGTCACGCTCCCGCGCTCGCCCGCGCCCGTCGTCTCGCCTTCGTCGGAGTACAAAAACAGCAGGTCAATGTCGGACGAGTAGTTCAACTCGCGCGAGCCGAGCTTGCCGAGCGCGATGATGACGACGCCCGCGATGCTTCCGCGCCCGCGCTCGTCCGTGCACTGCGGCGAGCCGTAGAGATTTTCAAGCTCCTGCCGCGCGCGGTCGAGCGCGTAACGCAGAACCGCGTCGGCAAGATTCGACAACTCCTCGGTCGTCTCGACGAGCGTCGTCGTCCGTCGTATGTCGTGCAGATAGACGCGCAGGAGTTCGCGGCGTCGGAAGGCTGCGAGCATCTCCCGCGCGCCCGACTGCGTGTGCGTCAAGGCGAAACGCGCGAGCGACTCGCCCAACTCCTCCGTCTCGCGGACGCGCGCCGCCGTGCGCTCGCGCGCGAGCCATGCGAGGTGCTCAGGGTTCTGTTCGAGCGTCGTCGCCAGAAGCGGACTCCATGCGGCGAGCGCGAGCGCGTCCGACAAAAGCCCCTCGTCGCGCTCGAAGGCGCGCGCTGACGCCGGGTGCTCGGCGCGGACTCGTTCGTAGAATCGGCGCGCGCCTTCGGGGTCGGGCAACGCGCGAGCGAGCGTCTCTATTTTTTCGGCGGACTGAGTCAAAGTGGTGATATATTACGCGGCCTCAGACGACAGAGGCCAGCTTGACCCGTGCCCGCGTCCATGAGCTTTCCGCGAGAAACACGTCTCCGCTTCCCTGCCGTGCGGAGACTGTAGTCAACCGCCGACCAAGGTCGGCCCATCCGACGGGGAATCCGGCGCGATTCTTCGGCTCTCACAAGGAGACTTCAATCATGCCAGACACACACGACGCTTCGGACGACAGTAGAAAGCTTGAATGCGACCTCGTGATGAAGGGCGGCATCACGAGCGGCATCATCTATCCGCCGCTCGTCATCAAGCTCCACCAGCACGGCTACAGCTTCCGAAACATCGGCGGGACTTCCGCCGGCGCGATTGCCGCCGCCGTCGCCGCCGCCGCCGAGTACGGCAAAGACAAAGGCGGCTTCGACAAGCTGGAGAAAGTAAGGAAGTGGTTGGGTGAAGACGGAAACCTTCGCAACCTCTTCCAGCCGTCCAACGAAACGCGCCCGCTGATGGACACCGCCTTCGGCGCAATCGCCTACTTCAAGAACGAGCGGAGGCGGCACACGAAGGAGCGGGAGAGCGTGGGCGATAAGTTAGCGCTGGCAAAAAAGGCACTCCGCCTCGTCCTCGACATGTGCGCGCTGCTTTCAAAGACTACGGGGCGGCTCTATTCGGACGGCGCTCTCGTGGGACTGTTCGCGGCAGGCACGGCTGCTTTCGCGTTTGCGCTGTTCGTGGCGCTCGTCTTCCTGTTCGCGGGTGCATTATTCGGCGGATGGAAGACCGCGGCGGAGGTGAGCGTCATAGGCTTCTTCGTGCTCTTCGTCCCACTGGCCGCAGGCTTCGGCTGGGTCGGCGAGCGGGCGGGCGGACTCGCTGGCGCGGCGCGCGGCCTACTCGATGTCGTGAACGTCGGCATACCCGGCAACTTCCTCGGCCTCTGCAACGGACGCCAAGAGCACTCGGTGGAAGGCGTGGCGCTGACAGACTGGCTCTCGGAGAAGATCAACGAACTCGCCGGACTCATCGAACCTACCAAACCCAATGAACCAGCCAAAGTTCGCCGAAGACCCTTGACCTTCCGCGAGCTTTGGGGCGCGCCGACGGCAGACGGCGGGAGGCAAATAGACCTTCGGATGATGACCTCAAACCTGAGCCAGAATCAGCCTTACCTCCTGCCATTCGTGAAGAGCATGTTCATCTTCAAGCGCGAAGAGATGGCTCGGCTCTTTCCGCCGGCGGTGGTCGAGCATATGGTCGAGAAGGCTCGCGAGTGCCGCGGCGTCGTCCTCCCCAAAGGCTACTTCTTCCTGCCCGGCGAGGCAGACCTGCCCGTCGTAGTCGCCGCGCGCATGAGCCTGAGCTTCCCCGTCCTCATAAGCATGGTGCCGCTCTACACCATCAGCCAGAAGGCTTTCGAGAACAACGTGCGCTGCGAGGTCAACGAAGAAATGGCAACGGGCGATTCTGGCGAGGCCGAGACGAAGGAGGTCATACTCTTCATGAGAGAGAACGAGGAAGGCAACTGGGAGAAGTGCATGGGCGAACAAGGGCGGCAACTCAGCCCCGAAGATCTTCAGATAAACTGGTTCAGCGACGGCGGCATTTGTAGTAACTTTCCCATACACTTCTTCGACACGTGGCTCCCAAGCCGCCCGACTTTCGGTGTCAACCTCACCTCACAACTCGCCGAAGGCGGCGGGCAGGTCGAAGAGACGGTCAAGAGCCGCAGCAGCGTTGTGGCCCAGCAGACGCAGTTCGGGACGAGTGCAGACACCGGCGGCGTTGACCCATACGCGCAGGACGTTTACCTGCCGCGCCCCGACGAGACGCTCCCGCCCGAATGGATTCCCATACGCGGTCTCGGCGACCTCTTCTCGAACATGTTCACCACCGCGCAGAATTACCGCGACAACATGCAGGCTATGCTGCCGAGCTACCGCGAGCGCATCGTTCAGATTCGCCTCACGGACGACGAGGGCGGTCTCAATCTCGACATGCCGAAAAAGACGCTCGAATCGGTCGCCGGCAAGGGTGAAGTTGCAGGCAACAAGCTTATCCAATTCAAAATGGATCAGCACCAGTGGGTTCGATTCCGAGTGTTGATGAAGCAGATGGAGAAAAGCCTCTACGATCTGAAGAAGGCGATAGCGCCCGGCTCCTTCTACGAGGCGATGCTTAAGACGCGACCGCTAAACAGCAGTTACCCGTACCAGCGTGATGACGGTTGGCTCGACAACGCCAAGCAGCGACTGGAAGACATCGGGGGCGTCATCGACCAAATCCAGAAGATGAACCCGGAGATTCTCTTCTCCGACGAGTCGCCGCTGCCCGAACCCGCGCTGCGCGTGACGCCGCATATCTAGGAGGCCGACGATGAACATTTACCACCCGCTCGACTCGATACCCGAAGGCGCGGCGACGTGGCTCGTCTTCGCGGCGCTCGTCGTGTTGTTCCTCGTCACGGGGAAACTTGCGTCGCTCAATCTCGACGCGACGAAGTTTAAATACACGAGGATCATTGCGCTCGAACGCCCCCGCGACGCGAAGGTCGCGAACGAGGTCATCGGTGAATGGCGAGACGGCGGGAAGCTCGACGAGGTTCGTCGATGCCTGCGGTGGGACAACGTCTTCATCGTCGTCTATTCGACGCTTGCCGCGCTCGGCTGCGTGATCGCCGCACGCGCGATATTCAGTCCGAACTCTACGGGCCGCAACATCGCGATGCTCGTAGCATGGCTGCCGTGGTTTGCGGGTCTGCTCGACTACGTCGAGAACTACGCCATGTCGAGGATGCTCGGCGGGTTCGTCGGCGAGTCGCTGCCGCGGCTCGCATGGTGGTGCGCGACTACGAAGTTCGCAATCATCCTGACGCTCGGCGCGTGGGGCATCATCGGCGTGCTCTGCGAAGCCTGCAAGGAGTTGCGTGCGCGCGCCGTGTGAGACGCTCGGAAAAAGCGAAGGGGAAGAGTCCGGCGACGCGCCGCTCTTCCCCTTCGCTTTTAAGTCGGTTGCCGACCCCGCTCAGATGTCGAAGTACATCGCGAACTCAAGCGGGTGCGGGCGCATCCGCATCGGATTGATCTCACGCTCACGCTTGTACGTGATCCAGCGGTCGATGAGTTGCGGCGTGAAGACATCGCCCTTCAGAAGAAAGTCGTGGTCTGATTCGAGCGCCTTGAGCGACTCGTCGAGCGAGCCGGGCAAAGACGGCACGTTCTTTAACTCTTCGGGCGCGAGGTCGTAGATGTCCTTGTCCAGAGGCTCGCCCGGATCAATTCGGTTCTGCACGCCGTCGAGTCCGGCCATCAGCATCGCCGAGAAGGCGAGGTACGGGTTGCACGAAGGATCGGGCGGGCGGAATTCGAGCCGCTTGAGCTTCGGGCTTGTCGAGAACATCGGGATGCGAATCGCGGCGGAGCGGTTGCGCGCCGAGTACGCCAGATTCACGGGAGCCTCGAAGCCGGGGACGAGCCGCTTGTAGCTGTTCGTCGTCGGCGCGGCGAAGGCGACAATCGATGCGGCGTGCTTCAAGAGTCCGCCGATGTACCATCGCGCGAGGTCTGAAAGCCCCGCGTAGCCGTCGCCCGCGAACAGAGGCTTCTCGCCCTTCCAGAGCGATTGGTGGCAGTGCATCCCCGAACCGTTGTCGCCGTACATCGGCTTCGGCATGAAGGTGGCCGTCTTGTTGTTCAGGTGCGCGACGTTTCGGACGACGTACTTGAAGATTTGCAGGTTGTCGGCGGTGCCGAGCAAGGTCGAGAAGCGGAAATCAATCTCGCACTGTCCGGCGGTCGCGACCTCGTGGTGGTGGCACTCGACGGTGATGCCGCACTCTTCGAGCGTCAACGAAATCTCTGAGCGCAGGTCGCTCAGAGAGTCCGCGGGAGGGACGGGCACGTAGCCCTCTTTGTTGCGTATGCGGTAGCCGAGATTGGGGCCCCGCATGTCGTCCTCGCGCCGCCCGGAACTCCAAATGCCTTCGTCGGAATGTAAGCGGTAGCCGGAGGCGTTCTGCTCGTTCTCTATCTCGACGCCGTCGAAGACGAAGAACTCGGCCTCGGGGCCGAAGTAGGAAGTGTCGGCGACGCCGGTGAATTTCAAGTAACTTTCGGCGCGCTGCGCGACCGAGCGCGGGTCGAGGCCGTAGCCTTCTTTGGTTATCGGGTCAACGGCGTTCGCGATAAGACAGAGCGTCGGCTCCTCGGAGAACGGCTCCATCCAGACGCGGCCCGAGTCGGGGATGAGCAGCATGTCGGACTCGTGAATCGAGGCCCAACCGCGAAGCGATGAGGCGTCGAAGCCGAAGCCGTCCTCGAACGAGCCTTCGTCGAGTTCGTGAATCGGGAAAGTCAGGTGGTGCCACGCGCCGACGAGGTCGGTGAAACGAACCGAGACGAACTTCGCCTCATGGTCTTCCGAATACTTCAAGACAGCTTTTGCGTCCATAATCTCTCCTGAATAACTGTCGTTGGGGGTGGAAGGTGTTTACCGCCTTTCGGCGGCAGCGTGAAGCGCGGCGAAAACGAGAGCGGCGTGCGCGTCATACAAGTCGAGACGCTTAAAAAAAGTCGCATTATAGCCGCACCCCGGCGCGTGTCAAGGCTTTGCGCCCAAGTCCGCCGCGCGGTGATAACGCGCCCGTGCGCGTCTAATTTAATAAACCTTTGGAGCACGCGATTTAGCCATTCAATGCCCCAAAAAAAATAGTTTTTGACCGACTCAGCCTTTTCTGTTAAATTGCGCGTTTAAGTAAGTCCAATCCAGATGTCTTCAAACCGCACAGGCCGACGAAAAGGGAGGCTGACCCCGATAAGTTTGCCCCTACGCACGAACCGAGAGAATTCAGGAGAGACTAGAAGTTGACCACGGCCATCGAACAGACGCTTGAGACCTACGGCATAGAGAACTGGGGGGCCGGGTACTTCGGCATAAATCGCAAGGGCAACCTCGTCGTGCACCCCGCGGAGACGGATCAGAATCGCGCCGCCGACGTGCGCGAGATCATTGACGACCTCAAGCAGCGCGGCATCACGACGCCCGTTCTGCTCCGCTTCCCGCAACTCATCGCCGCGCAGGTCAGAAAACTCCAACGCGCGTTCCAGCGCTCGATACGCGAGTATGAATATCAGGGCGCGCACATGTGCGTCTATCCGATGAAGGTAAATCAGAACCGTGCGGTGGTCGAGGAGTACCTGCGCGAAGGCACGCGCTACGACTTCGGACTCGAAGCCGGCTCGAAGGCCGAACTCTACGGCGCGCTCGCGATGGAGCAGTCGTCCGACAGCCTGCTCGTTCTCAACGGCTTCAAGGACGAGGAGTTCATCGAACTCGCTTTCCTTGGCGCGCGCAGTGGTAAGCGCGTCGTCATCGTCATCGAGAAGCTGAACGAGCTTGACCACGTTTTAAAAGTCGCCGAGCGATACGACGGCGGCGACATGCCGATGGTCGGCCTTCGCGTGAAGCTCTACTCGAAGGGTTCGGGGCGCTGGGAAAAGTCCGGCGGCGAGGCGGCGAAGTTCGGGCTGACGACGACCGAGATTCTTGAGACCATCCGACGGATGCAGGAAGAGGGACGCATCGACATGCTCAAACTCCTGCACTTTCACATCGGCTCGCAACTCACCGACATCAAGCGCATCAAGAACGCGATGAAGGAGGCTGCGCGCGTCTATGCCAAGATTCATCAGATGAAAGTCCCCGTCGAACTCCTCGACGTGGGCGGCGGCATGGCCGTTGACTACGACGGATCGAAGACCGCGTTCGACTCTTCGGCCAACTACTCGGCGCAGGAGTTCGCCAACGACGTTGTCTATACGATCATGCAGGTCTGCGACGACGAGAACGTTCCGCACCCGACGATCATTCAGGAATCGGGCCGTTTCCTGAGCGCCTATCACGCGATCCTCGTCACGAACATACAGGACGAGATCGAAACAGTCGTCGAGGACATCCAGCCCATCGAGGTTGACGAGGATGACCCGCAGGTCGTGACAGAGCTTGCGGACTTGCGCGAGACGATCACGGTCAAAAACTATCGAGAGTTCTACCACGACGCGTTGGAGCACCGCGACGAGTTGTTCACGCTCTTCAACCTCGGACTCATCTCTCTGGAAGACCGCGCGAAGGGCGAAGTCTTGTTCTGGGACGTGTGCGAGCGCGCCGACAAGCACGCGCAGCAGGCCGAGTACGTCTCCGAGGAGTTCGACGACCTTCGCCGCCTGCTTCGCGCGAAGTACCTCGCCAACTTCTCGGTCTTCCGAAGCGTGCCCGACCACTGGGCGCTCGATCAACTCTTCCCCATCATCCCGATACACAAGCTCAACAAGCAGCCGACCGAGTACGCGACGCTCTGCGACATTACCTGCGACTCGGACGGCGTCGTTGACAAGTTCGTTGACTTGCATGACGTGAAGCAGGTCTTGGAACTCCACAAGCTCGTCGAGGGCGAGCCTTACTACATTGCCTTCATGCTCGTCGGCGCGTACCAGGAGGTGATGGGCAACAACCACAACCTCTTCGGCGCGCCGAACGAGGCACACATACACATCGACGACGACGGCTACCTGATAAAGAAAGTCGTCAAGGGCACGACCGTCGGCGAGGCGCTCTACCGCGCGCGCTACGAGCGCGGCCAACTGCACGAGGGATTCCGCCGCATCGTCGCGCAGCGCGTCAAGCGCGGCGAACTCTCCGAGGCCGAGGGCGCAGACCTTGTCGAGTTCTACGAGTCGCGCATCAACGCCTACACCTACCTCTCCGTCAACGGTGCGGACGAGGACAGACGACGTAGGAGATGAATGGAGGAAAGTGATGAGTGATGAGTGATGAGCGATGAGTTAAAGGCAAACTGCTTTCAACTCATCGCTCATCACTCATCACTCATCACTCAAAAACTATGGTCACTCAACGAAAACCGCGCGCCACAAAGTACCTGACCGCGCCGATCCGCCCCGTGCAGGTTGACCGCGACCGCTCAGTCGCGGGAGTCCTCGAAAAGATGGAGGGTGCCGGACTCGGCGCGCGCCAACTCGCCGAGGCGCACCGCATCTGGCTCGACATGCTCGGCGACAACACGACCGTCATCGTCGCCGCCAACGGCGCTTTAATCCCGGCGGGGATGCGGCGGCTGCTCGCCTACGTCATCAAAAACCGGTTCGTTGACGTGATGGTCTGCTCCGGCGCGATGCTCTTCCAGGATCTGCACGAGACTCTGGGACGCCAGCACTTTCAGGCGCACCCCTCGATGACCGAGGCAGAGCTTGAGGCGTCGCAGATAAACCGCATGTGGGACGTGCTCGCGAGCGATGAAGAGTACCGAGAGGCCGACGAGTGGGTCGGCGGCTTCACGAATCAACTCGACCAGACGCGCTCCTATTCGACCCGCGAGTTCCTTCATCTGCTGGGCCGCGAACTCGCCGAGATCGCGACCGACGACGGCATCCTGACTTCGTGTTACAAGGCGCGCATCCCCGTCTTCTGCCCGACCATTTCCGATAGCTCAATCACGGTCGGCATCGCGGGCGCGCGATTCGAGAAGAAGAATCAATTTTGCTTCGACCTCGCACAGGACATTCTCGACCTCATGCAGATCGGCTCGCGCTCGCGCGTCACCGGCGTTATAAACCTCGGCGGCGGTTCCTCTCGCAGCTTCGTACAGCAGATGGAAGCGGCCTCGAACATCATCAAGACGCAGCCGCGCGGCCACAAGTACGCCATTCAAATTTCGACCGAGCAACCCGCGCACGGAGGTCGCACGAGTCCGAACACCGATGACGAATCGTTGGTCTTCGGCAAGCTCATGCGCGGCGCGGCCACGGCCTACGTCAATTGCGACACGACAATCGCGCTCCCCATACTCGTCACCGCGCTCTCGCAGACCGCGGCCAAGTACATGAAGGGACGCAAGCGCCCGAACTTCGTCTTCATGGGTAAGGAATTGACGGTCGAAGTGCCGTAGGGATTTTGAACAAATCAAAAGCGCGGACGCCCCGCTCTCGACATCGAGAGCGGGGCGTCCGCGCTTCCGGCGGTTGAGTGTTAACGAAATGGGAAGCCTACAACCTCGGATTCGTCACCCGCGTCGCTCTCGGTAGCCCGCGCTGTAGCCCTGTGAGAAGCCTTCGCGGTAAGCCCCCGCGAAATTTCCAAAGCCCGCGTCGTGGAAGTAGTGCGACCTCTCCGGGTCGTAGCTCTTCGCCTTGCGCCCGTCGTCCGAGCCTGTCTTCAATCCGTCGTGGTAGCCCTGGTTGAAGGCCGACTCGCCGTTGCCGAAGACGTACTGGCTGTAGTAACTCCCGTAAGGATATCCGTAAGGATACCCGAAATGGCGATAGCCCCAGTACGGCCTGTAAGGTCGGACGACAATCACTCTGCGGTGGAAACGGCCCTGAGCGCTGGCCGGAGTGCCCGACAACATCAACGCGCACGAAACCAGCAGTGCCCCCAGAACGAACCCCCAAACTTTGCGTAGATAAGATTTCGATTTCATGATTACCCTCCTTGATTGATGACGCTCTACGCTTCCTATTTTTGTTCGCTCATTTTGATGCGTGAGAACTCGAACACGAGCACTCGAACGGCCTTGCGATTTAGTTACATTTTTATGAAGCGTCGGCCCCCGCGGACTTGCCCGCCCGCGCGCGTCGAACTTAAACTAAAGCCATGTCAGAATCCGCAAATCTTCCGATGAACTTCGGCGGCATCGAGGACGAGACTCTTTCTAGTTTCGAGCGCGCGCGCGTCGTCGTGTGGCCCGTCTCATACGAGGGCACTGTCTCTTACGGGACGGGGACGGGCGCGGGCGCGGAGGCCATCGTTGACGCCTCGCGCAACATGGAACTCTACGACGAAGAGACAGACGCGGAAGTTTATCGTCTCGGCATTCACACGACCGGCGTTTCGCCTTCGGTCGAGCCGCCGGAAGCGATGATGAAGTCTCTGCTCGCTCGCGCGCGCGAGCTTGTCTCGACGGGAAAGTTCGTCTGCATGATCGGCGGCGAGCATTCGGTGAGCGCGCCCGTGATTCAGGCTCATGCCGAACGGTATGAGAATCTGTCTGTCTTGCAGATCGACGCGCACGCAGACCTGCGCGAGACATACGACGGCACGCCGCACTCGCACGCCTCGATCATGGCGCGCGTCGTAAAGGATTTGAAAATCCCTGCGGTGCAGGTCGGCATACGCTCGATCTCGGCGGAAGAGGCGCGAGCGATTGACACTCTTCCGACGCGCATCTTTTGGGCGAAGGACATTGCGGGACGGACGGACTGGTGGGAGGATGCCGTCTCGACGCTCTCCGAGAACGTTTACCTGACGATTGACATCGACGGACTCGATCCCTCGCTCGTCGCGCAGACGGGGACGCCGGAGCCGGGAGGACTTGGCTGGTACGAAACGCTCGGACTCATACGCACGCTCGCCGCAAAGCGTCGCGTCGTCGGCATGGACTTGACCGAATACTCTTACGTCGAAGGCTTCAGCGCGTCGGCCTTCCTCTGCGCGAAGCTTATCTATAAATCGCTCGCCTACGTCTTCGAGACAGAGACCGAGCGCGTGCGCGGCGGTCGCACGTCGCGCGCGGGCGCGTAACTTCTCACACGCGAATTAACGCCGAATTAATCGCTGGCAGCGGACATTTCGCTTCACGAATCGGGCGCACGGTATTAGTATGTGTGCCCTCAGATCAAGTTTAAGTCGCGCTCGCGCTCGCCCGGCACGCGCCTCGCGCAGCGCGGGGCGCGAATCGCGTTGCGGCCCACGGGCACGCTAGTCGCACCCGACACGTCCTCTGGAAAAGGAGTTGACTCATGTCTTCGTTCGACAGTATCTCGACCGCGTGTCGCTACGCGCTCGCGGCGGCATTGTTCTTCACGCTTCTGCTCGCGGGTTCGACGGCGGCGAGGGCCGACACGCTCACCGTCAGCGGCAGCGGCAACAACGCGACGCTCGATCTCGGCATTACCTTCAGCGGCGCGTCCTTCAGCGCGACCTTCGGCAACGTCGGCGTCGGGCAGACGATGGATGTCGTCTTCGGCAACTACACTCTGCCGGGCAGGCAGGGCGGGTTCGGCGACGCGGGCTGCACGGACGACCCTTGCATCTCGTTCGGCGGCACACTCACGTCGCCGTCGTCGGCGGCGCTCAACTTCCCCGGCTCCTTCGGTGCGACCAGCAACAGCACGGCGACCACTCTCACGGTCAGTTGGTTGACGGGGCCGACGTTCGCCTTCACAACTTCGGGCGGCGGCTCAGGCACTTTTCGTATAGACCTGCTCGACCTCTCCGCCTCGAACGCGACGGCCATGACGCAGATGTTCCAGCAGCTCGCGCGTATCACGGTTACGCAGTTCACGCCGGGCAGCAGCAGCGTGCCGGAGCCTTTCACGCTCTTAACGTTCGGCTCCGGGCTGGCCGGCCTCGGCTGGCTCTCGCGCAGGCGGCGCGCACGTGGCGACGCGTCAAGGCTTCGTGCGCGATGACCGAGACTCTCCGTATGTCAGTGCGGCCCGCGGCCGATCTAAGGCCGCGCGCTTCGTTTGGATAATGACGACTTTCAGGCTCGACGACGAACCGGGGCGAACGCGGCAGGACGCGCGCGCCGGCCTGCGCGCAGAGCGTTTCCTCGACGCGCGCGAAGCGGGGCGCGAACTCGCGTCGGAGTTGGAAGCGTACGCGGGCCGCGCTGACTCGGTCGTCCTCGCAATCGCGAGCGGCGGCGTGCCGGTCGGGTCGGAGGTCGCGGCTCGGCTCGGCGCTCCGCTCGATGTCGTGCTGATGCGCAGGCTATTCACGCCGCGCGGGCCGGACGAGCCGGTCTGCGCATTCAGCGTCGGCGGCACTCTATTACTCGACGAAGAGATTCCGCCGCGCGCTGCGTCGCCCTCAAGCGGGACGGACTTCTTCGTCGCCGAAGCTCTCGACGAACTCGCGCGTCGCGAGCGCGAGTGCAGAGGCGTGCGTCCGCCGATTGAACTCGCGCGGAAGACCTTGATACTCGTTGACAACGGCGTCCGCACAGGCTCGACGATGCTCGCCGCCATCCGCGCGGTGCGCGCCGTGTCGAAGCCCGCGCGCATAGTCGCCGCCGCGCCGGTCGCGTCGCCCGAAAGCGTCGAAGCAGTCGTGGCTGCGGCTGAAGAGTTCGTCTGCCTCGCCCTCCCGCAGCCGTTCGGCCACGTCGGCGTCTGGTACGCGAACTTCGAGAGACCCGACGACGCACGGATTCGCGAGACGCTTGAGCGGGCTGCGGGCCGCGGGTGATTCGGGCGTGTCCGTGCTATCTTGTCGCGGCAGATTTTCGCGCCGCCGAGCGCGTAGATGTTCAAACCATTCTTCGGAGAATCACAGACGATGCCCGGACAACTCACGGAGGCGGAGTTCTCCAAAAACGTGAACACGAAGTTCCGCGTTCGAGTCAACGCGCCGCGCCCGTTGGAGTTAGAGTTGGTCGAGGTGAAGGGATGGGTTCTGCAACCCAAAGAGCAGGAAGGGATGGAACGTTTTTCCGTCTTCTTCTACGGCCCCGGCGACATCTACATGCCGCAGAGTTCGTACACGCTCGAACATGAACGCATGGGAGTGTTCGATATCTTCATCGTCCCCGTCGGACGAGACGAGCGCGGCTATCGCTACGAAGCCGTCTTTAACTATCACAAAGACGGTGATGAGTGATGAGCGACGCCGCCCGCGTGCCGGCTTTCAGCCGCCGGCTTCCCTGCCGAAGCGACGGCCTGACGGCTCTGCCCGCCTAATGGCAGCGAGATAAAAGCTAACGGCCAAAAGCTGACGACCTCCTGACAACTCTTCACTCGTCACCCGTCACTAAGGGGACGCCGCTCCATCATCAAATATGCGCCGAGGTCTTCGACGACGACGAAGCCGAGGCGTTGGTAGAAGCGGAGCGCGCCCGTGTTCTGGATGAAGACCGTGTGCGTGAGTCTTTTGTTCGTCCGCTCCGATTCCTCGATGAGCGCGCGCAGGAGCGCCGTGCCGACGCCGCGGTTCTGCGCCTCGCCGAGCAGCGCGATGTCGAGCAGGTGAATCTCCACGTCGCTCCTGCCTACCCAGATGCGCCCGACCGGGTTTCCTTCGAGCAGGATCACGTCGTACCGGGCGTCGGGGTAGTGCGCGTCGTACTCGCGTCGCTGCGCCGCCGATTGCTGGCGCAGGAACGCGTCCTTCTGCCCATCGTCCCAGAGCACCTGCGCCAACTCCTCTTCGCGCGTGCTCGCGTAAACGCGCAGCAGGAATTCTTCATCTTCAGGCACGACCGGGCGGAGCGTAACCTTCCGCCCGTCGGCCAGAATAAACTCACCCGCCGAATGTTCCATCTTCGAGACGCTCCTAGCCGCAGCGCGTTTCTTCAGGCCGCGCGCCGTCGTCCAAACATACCACGGCGAACGCGGCACAACGGCTGCCCGCTTTGACCCGTCCATTGTTACTCATGAGGCAGAAAATCCGGTGAGCGTCTATTGCGCGGCGTGGTTGATGACGGCTTCGTAGAAGATTACGCCGTCCGTGTCGCCGCGACGTGTCATGAACAGGTCGAACTCGCCGAGCGCCCCGTGCCGGAGTTTGTAGATGGACGACAACTCCGTGAGCGGCCCCGAGGCGCGGAAGTTGAGCGTGAAGCATTCGGACGGGCGCGACTTCTTCGTGACGTTGAGGCTCTTCGCGTCGGGCTTGCAGTCGTGCACGCTGACGAGCGTCAGGTCAACGGTGCTCGCGCCCACGCCGCGCGTCTGGAAGACGCCGCCGATATAAGGCTCGAATGTCTCGCGCGTGTAGCTGAATACCGCGCTCAACTTGGCCTCGTAGGGGACTTGGAAGTCGAGCGCGGGGTTGTTCGGCCTCAAGCTCTGGGCGAAAGCTGAACGGGCGGGCTGGATGAGAAAACCCGCCGCGAGGACAGACATCGCCCCGGACTTCAAGAATATTCTTCTTGTCAAAGACATCTCTGATATGCTCCTAAAGGTATTGGGGTAGGGGCAGCTTCCCTTCTTACTGCCTGAACGCAGTTTATGTCACTTCACCGCCGACTGACAACTTCAATGTTTAATAAATCTCAATGTTGCAAAATCTCCCGCACTAGGAGTAGAATTTGAAGCGCTTCGCTTTTTCGTAAAAGCGCGTTCCAATTTCTCGCGAACGGGATTCCCGAAATTTTGTCTTACTGCCTACGCTTTAGAGAACTCGCAGGTCTGTCTTTCCAAGCTCTTCGACTCGCAACTTACGTCGGCAACGGCGACGGGTTGCCCCAATCTCGACAAGACGGGTGAAGAAGTTTTAGCACCCCCTATGTCTGCTAAAGGAGTGGCCTATGAGTACACCTTTTCTAGGTGAGATCAAGATAGTCAGTTTCAACTTCCCCCCGAAGGGCTGGGCCCTATGCAACGGCCAGTTCTTACCCATCAACCAGAATCAGGCACTATTCTCTCTCTTCGGCACGATGTACGGTGGCAACGGACAGACGACCTTCGCGCTGCCCGACCTGCGCGGACGCGTTCCCGTCCACATCGGCTCGTCTCTCAGCGTTCAGGGACAGAGGGGCGGCGAAGCCTCTCACACGGTGATCCAGTCGGAGATGCCGCAGCACATCCACATCGCGCAGGGCTACTCGCAAAACGGCGATCAGATCGTTCCGACCGGCAACGTCGTCAGCCAGCTTGTCGGCCTATATCAGGGCGGCAACGCCGGCAGCCTCGTGGCGCTCAGCGCTACGAGCATCAGCAATGTCGGCGGCTCGCAACCACACGAGAACAGGATGCCGTATCTCGTTCTGAACTTCATCGTCGCCCTGCAAGGCATTTTCCCGTCGCGGAACTAATAGAGGAGGAGAAAAAGAGATGCCAGAACCATACGTCGGCGAAATCAGAATGTTCGCCGGTAACTTTGCCCCCGCGGGATGGATGCTCTGTCAGGGCCAGACGCTTCCCATCTCGGAGAACGAAGTACTTTTCCAACTAATAGGAACGACCTACGGCGGCGACGGCCAGGAGACGTTCAACCTGCCCGACCTGCAAGGCCGCGTCCCCCTCCACATGGGCACCGGCTCGGACGGCATCACCTATCAGATAGGCGAGAAGGCCGGCGTCGAATCGGTCACACTCACGACGCAACAGATACCCGTGCACACCCACACGATGATCGCGACGACCGAAATCGGCACGCAGAATACCCCCGCCGGAAACATGCTCGCGCAGTGCAGCGGCACAAAGGTTTACACCGGCGCCGGCGCCGGCTCGGCGCTCAACGCCCAGAGCATCACCCCGGTGGGCGGCAGCCAGCCGCACGAGAACCTCCAGCCGTATCTCGTCATTAACTTTATTATCTCGCTGTTCGGGGTCTTCCCGACACAAACTTAGGAGGAGCAAAAAAATGTCTGACCCTTTTGTCGCTGAAATCCGAATCTTCGGCTTCAACTTCGCCCCGACCGGCTGGGCGCAGTGCAACGGCCAACTGCTCCCCCTGTCGCAGAACACCGCGCTTTTCTCGCTGCTCGGCACGATGTACGGCGGCGACGGCAAGTCCACCTTCGCGCTACCGAATCTACAGGACTCGGTGCCGATTCAGACGGGGCAAGGGAGCGGACTGTCCGACTACTTTGAAGGCCAACAGGGCGGCTCCGAGTTCATCACGCTGCTCACGAGCGAGATGCCCGTCCACACGCACTCGTGGGAGGCCAACGCCGCGCCCGCCACCCTCAACTCCCCGGACAACGGACGCAGCCTCGCGCGCTCGTCGGGCGGCAACGCTTACAAGGCTAATCAGGCACCCGATTCGCAGATGGCTTTTCAGGCGCTTGCGCCGGCGGGAGGTTCTCTCCCGCACAACAACCTGCAACCGTACCTCGTCTTGAACTTCTGCATCGCCATGCAGGGCGTCTTCCCTGCGCGGCCTTGACACGGGCTTAAGAAATCGGGCGGGGGGGCGTACTTACAAAAGTCGCACCCCCGTCCCGAATTCCGAATGATGATTCCGAAGAAGATTCAACCCCTCTCCGCGCTCCGCTGTCGGCTCCACCACCCGCGCACGGAGTAACAACAAACATTCCAGAGGAGAACTATGAATTACCCGATACCGTTCGTCGCTCGCCGCAACGTCCGAGCATTCATCTCTGCCATTATCTCTTATCTCATGCTCGCAGGGCAGGCGGCTCCGGTGGCTCTTGCCGCCAACGCCGCGGCTCTACGGCCCGCGCCGCAACCCGTCGCCGCCGCGACTGTGAACTTCGCGCCAGCGCCCGCGGCTGTCTTGGCCGCGCCCATTATCACGGCGACGAAGGTGGACGCCTTCCCCGATCCGAACTCCGACGGCAAGGCAGACCCCGGCGAGACGATCACCTACACGGTGACAGTATCGAACACAGGCTCAGCCGACGCCACGGGTGTTCAGTTCAACGACGCGATTGACCCGAACACGACGTTCGTCCCCGGCTCGACCACGACGCAGCCCATCACCGCGCCCGACACCTACAACGTCATCGGCAACGTTGACATACATCCTGACACGGTGGCGGGACTGCTTGCTAATGACTGCGACCCTGACCCTGCGGGCGGCCCCTGCACCAACACAGGTCTGACCGTCACGACGCTCGCTGGCGACAACACCGCGCCGTTCTCAGGAACAAGCTCGCAGGGCGGGCAGGTCACGTCCTCGACCACAGACGGCGCGTTCACATACAACCCGCCGCCGGGCTTCGCTGGAACTGATACCTTCACCTACACCGTCACGGACGGAACCGGCAAGACCGACACGGCGACTGTTACGCTCAACGTCGGCAACGGCACCTCGACTCCCGGCACGAACGTTATCTGGTTCGTCAACCCCTCGGCACCTTCGGGTGGTGACGGCCGTCTGACGAATCCCTTCAACTGCTACACGGGCGCGTCGGCATCATGCTTCTCGCAGACTGCCGCCGACGACCCCGGCGACACGATCTTCCTCTTCTCCGGCGCGCACACGGGCGGCAACACGCTGCTGAACAACCAGAAACTCATCGGCGCAGGCGCATCCGACACGCTTGCGAACCTCGCGGGTGTGACCGTGCCCGCCAACAGCGACACGCTGCCCTCGACGGGCGTCACGAGTCCGACGATTACGACCTCGGCGGCCTCGACCAACGGCATCAATCTCGGACAGGGCAACCTGCTTCGCGGCTTCACTGTCGGCAACACGACGGGCGCGAAAATCTCCGGCACGAGCTTCGGCACGCTCACCGTCGGCAACAACACGACGCCCGACGTAACCTTGAACGGCACGGGTCAGGCGCTCAACCTTTCGACGGGCACGTTCGCCGCGACCTCTGCCTTCTCAAGCGTGACGACGACATCGAGCACCGCGCAGGGCATCAACCTCGCAGGCATTGCGGGCACGGTCGCCTTCGGCTCGACGACCGTCTCCGGCTCGACGACGCAGGGCATACTCATCGGCACGACTACCGCCGCCATCAACTTCGGCAACACGTCGGTGACGGGCGGTACGGACGGCGTCAGCTTCCAGAACAACTCTTCGGGCACGCGCACCTTCGGCACGCTCGGCGTCTCGGGCGGCTCGGGCAACGCCTTCATCCACGGCGCGGGCGGCGGCAACGTCACCGTCAACGGCGTGGCCACACTGTCGAGCGGCAACGACCCAATCGAGATCGCAAACGCCTCAAACGGCACGGCGATAAACTTCGCGGGCGGCGCGACCGTCAACAAGACCACGGCGAACGGCGAGGCCGTCCACTGGTCTGGCACGAACACGGGCGCGACACTCACCTTCGCCACGCTCGCCCTTACGACCTCGAACGCCACGGGCATGAACCTTTCGGGCGGTGGCACGATTAACGTCACGACCGCCGCGGGTAGTTCCATCACCACCGTGGCCGGGGTAGGAAATCCCGCGACGGCAATCACCGCAAATGGCGTCGCCTTCGGCATGAACTTCACGACCATCTCCCACACCGGCAACGGCTCCACCGGTCTTGGGATAAACCTCACGAGCATCACCGGCTCGCTCACGGTCAACAACGGTGCCTCGACCGCCACGAACATTCAGAACACCGGCGGCATGGGCATCACCATCTCGACCTCAAGCGCGACGTTCAACTTCGGCAACACGACCGTCAACGGCTCGGCCAACACGGGCGTCAACCTCGCGACCAACACCGGCGCGATCACCTTCGGCCAGCTCAACAGTTCGCCCGACATGGGATCGAGGCCGCTGGTTGCGACCAGCAACACAGGCTTAATCACCACGACCTCCGGCACGCTTACGTCGAATCAGGCGACCGCCGTCACAATCGCAGGCGCGAGCAGCGCGAGCAAGACGCCGCTCAACATGCAACTGACGGCAGTCAACGAGTCGAACAACGGCGCGAACGGCATCTTCCTTCAGTTCACGTCCGCTTCGGGCAGCCCCGGCGGCTTCAACGTCCTCGGCAACGGCGGCACCTGCACGTTCGCCTCTTCGGGCACTTGCTCGGGCGGAACCATCACCGCCACATTGGGCGCTGACAACACGACGAGCGGCATCGGCATTTACCTTGAAAACGTGGACTCGGCCTCTTTCACGAGGATGCACATCAACAGCAACTCGAACTTCGCCGTCCGCGGCATAAACGTCAACGGCTTCACGTTCCAGACCTCGGTCATTGACGGCAACAACGGCACGAGCAACACCGCCGATGCTGCCAACGGCACTTCCAGTCTTGAGAACGGAGAGGACAGCATCAAGTTCACGAACCTGACGGGCAGCGCGCTCATTGATAGTTCAACCGTTTCGGGCGGCTTCCTGCACAACATACAGGTTGTCAACAACACGGGGACGCTCAACCGCCTGACCGTCAGCAACTCGTTCGTCGGCGACCCCGACGCCATCGGCTCCGGGCAGCGCGGACTCGCCGCCGCCTCCGGCGACGATTTCCAGTTCGAGGCCAAGCACGGCGTCACGGCGATGAACGTCACGCTCTCGACCAACACTTTCAACTTCGGCATAGGCCGCCTCGTAGGCATCTTCAACAACGACAACGCGAACCCTGTCGGCTCGGTTGACGCCGTTGTTCGCGGCAACACGATGGTCAATCAAAACCCGCTCAACAGTCAGGCCGGCGGGTCACACGTCCTTGAGATCTCCGGGCTTGGCAACATGACCTACGAGGTGTCGTGCAATAAGCTCGACAACTCACTCGGAATCAACACGATCATCTTCAAAGGACACAATTCGTCCGGAACGCCGAGCGGCAATTTCACCGGAACCATCTTCAACAATACAATCGGCATCGCGGGGGCCGGCGGTGTTGGTTCGGGAGGTGGAGGAACCGGATCATCATTCGCCACGTCGGCAGCCGGTCTGGATATCGATCAGCAAGGCTCCGGTACGGGGACGGTTCTAATTAAGAACAACGTAATCCGTCACTGGACTGAAGAAGGAATACGGCTAAACAACGTAGACAACCTCGGTACGGCAAGCACACTTAACGCGACCGTTATCGGTAACGTGACCGCCGAACCGGATACACCTTCGGTTGGGCCGCCTTTTGCGTGTATTTTCGTCGTCGCGGGAGCCGACCCGAGTACGGATGCGAGTTCTATAACAAATTTGAAGCTCGGCGGCGCGGGCGCGGAGGCGAACAACTTCTTCGACGGTAACGCCAACACGACCGACATCTTCCTACAGACCCCCTTCGGCCACTTCAACTTGACGAAGGGACAGGGTTCCTGCACGGGCACCGGTGGGTGCGCCGCGTCGGTGGCCTTGGCTAACAACCCGACCGGCCCGCCGACGATATTCGCCGACACTGCCATCGTGGTCGTGAATACGACGCCGACGCTCCCGCCGGCGATTAACGAAACCTGCACGCCGCCCGCCGCGCCCGGAACCATCGACGGCTTCGGCCTCGGCGCACCCAGCGGCCAGCCCGCCGGGACGGTCGGCGAAGAACAAGCCGCTGTCGGCGCTCGCTCCATGAGCGGCGCAGCGTCGGGCGTGACATCGCGCCCGTTCGTCGCGATGCCTCGGCAGGTACAACCTGCCGCGCGCCCCGCGGCTTCGCCTCAACCCAACGTCGCGTCCGGCAAGCCTTCCGTCGCGACTTCAACGGGTCGGCGCATCACGCCCGCGCCGAACGCGCCGCCGTGCGTGAATGACAGCGGCCACGTCTGCGTCCAGATAGGCACCTTGCGCGCAGGCGACTCCGTGACGATCACCTTCCAAGTGACAGTCAACAGCCCGTACAACGGCGGGCCCAACGTCTCCAATCAGGGCATTGTCTCCTTCAACGAAGGCGGGCCGGTGCTGACCGACGACACGGCGGTCGGAGGCTCGGCAGACCCGACCTTGACGCCGATAAACTCGGTCAACGTCTTCGCAGGCGACGGCAAGGCTCCTGAGCCTGCGACGGGCAGCGCACCGCTGCTCTTCACGGTGACTCTATCAACCCCGTCGCCCGGAGGCGTCAGCGTCAACTACGCGACCGCAGACCAAGCGCCGGGCACGGGTCACGCCGTCGGCGGCGCGACATGCGACGGCACGGTTGATTACCAGACGACATCAGGCACGGTCACATTCGCCGCGGGCGAGCGTGTCAAGACCGTCTCTGTCAACGTCTGCGCGGACTCCACAGCCGGAGAGCCGGACGAGACGTTCCTGCTGAACCTTTCGGGGGCGGTGGGCGCGACGATTCAGGACAATCAGGCCGTCGGCACCATCACGGCCTCGAACCCTGCGGGCACGTTCATCATCAGCGAACTCCGCACGTCGGGGCCGGCCGGCCTCGGCGACGACTTCGTGGAGTTGTACAACAACACCGACACGCCGCTGACCGTGACGGCTTCGGACGCTTCGGCTGGCTTCGGAGTCTTCAAGCAAGGCTCGGACTGCAACGCCACTCCCGTCCTGATAGCTACTATCCCGAACGGGACTGTCGTACCGGCGAGGGGACACTACCTTCTGGTCGGCTCGCAGTACAGCCTTGGCGCTTACGCCACGGGAGATCAGACGCTGACCGCCGATATCGAGTCGGACAAGAACGTCGCCGTCTTCACGACGTCTAACGTTCAGAATCTCTCCTCGGCGGCGAGGCTCGATGCCGTCGGCTTCGACTCGAACACCGGTGGCGGAGTCTGTGACCTCTTGCGTGAGGGCAACACCTTGCCGCCGGTCTCCGGGAGCACGACGCAGTACAGCTTCTTCCGCAAGGAGTGCGACTTCGTGGCGGGTCAGGGCTGCACGGTGCAGGGCACGCCGAAGGATACGAACGACAATGCAGCGGACTTCAAGTTTGCAGACACGCAAGGCACTTTCATCTCAGGCGTCGTGCAACAACTTGGAGCGCCGGGGCCGGAGAACAAGACGAGTCCTATCAGAAGGGATCCGTCCATCTCGGTCACACTCCTTGACAACTCGGTGTCGTCGGCGGCGTCGCCGAACCGTGTGAGGGACTTGACGAGTAATCCGGGCAACAACTCGACCTTCGGGACTCTGAGTATCAGAAGGAGGGTGACGAACAACACGGGTGCTAACGTCACGCGTCTGAGATTCCGCATCGTCGAGATGACTACGTTCCCATCGCCGGGTGGAGGTCAGGCAGACCTTCGTGCGATAACCTCGACGGACACCACGCAGAGCGGCGTTAACGACGCGGGCACGTGCGCGCCATCTTCGACGCCGTGCACTGTGACGGTGCGCGGGACGACGCTTGAGCAACCGCCCTCGCAGCCCAACGGCGGCGGCGACAACTCGACGCTCGCGGTCGGGGTCGTGACGCTGGCGCAGCCACTCGCGCCGAACACGGCCGTCAACGTCCAATTCCTCTTGGGCGTGCAGACGACGGGCACGTTCCGCTTCCTGATCATCACCGAAGCGCTGCCGTAAACGCCTTCGGCAAAGACAGCCGAAGCCAGACAAGAAGAGCCTGCCCGGAGTTTTTTGCCGGGCAGGCTCTTCGGATTTTTGACCGCGGGTTGCCGTTTGTGAGAGTCGGAGTCGAGAAAAGCGCGGCTCTCGTCAATCCGCAAACCGGACGCGCCGCCGCTTCGATCAAGTCAGCCAGTGAAGCGCGTCCGCGTCCGTGCCGCGCGCGCCGCCGACGACTTTGATGAAGTAGTCTTCGAGCGAAAGCGCGGTGCGCGTCGCGTCGCCCTCGACCGCGATGCCGCGCCGCAACTCCGCCATCGTCCCCGACGCGACGAGCCGCCCTTCGGAGATGATCGCGATGTCCGTGCACAGCCGCTCGACGATCTCAAGGACGTGCGACGTTAGGAAGACGGTCAGGCCGCGCGCCGTCAGGCGCGAGAGCAAGTCCTTCAGCGTGCGCGAGGCTATCGCGTCAACGCCCTCGAACGGCTCGTCGAGGAAGAGAATTTCGGGGCGATGAATCAGCGCGCACGCCAGCGCCAACTTCTTCTTCATCCCGTGCGAGTATTCGACGACGAGCTTACGCGGCTCGTCGTCGAGGCTCATCAATTCCAGAAGCTCGCGCGAGCGCGTGCGTATGTCTTCGCGCCCCAGCCCGTACATGCGCCCCGTGAACGCAAGCATCTCCGCGCCCGTCAGTCGCTCGAAAAGGTTTAGGTCTTCGGGCACGACGCCGATCCTGCGCTTCACTTCGAGCGGCGACGCGGCGATGTCAAGACCCAGAACGACGACCCTGCCCGCCGTCGGCGCAAGCAGCCCCGTCAGCATCTTTATCGTCGTTGACTTCCCCGCCCCATTCGGCCCAAGAAAGCCGAAGAACGCGCCGCGTTCGACGCGCAGGTTGACGCCGCCGACCGCCGTGAAGTCGCCGAAGCGACGAACGAGGTCGAAGGTCTCGATAGCGGGCGGGCGCGACGCGACGCCCGCTGAAACGTCAAAGCTCATCGAAACCTTTGTAAGCGCCGCGCACGCCGACGGTCAAGCCCCGCGCCGCGAAACTCGCCCTCTTGCGTTCCTGACTTCTCTTTTTCAAGCCTCAGCTTCTCGGCGCGACGTAGCCCTGGCGCGTCTTGACGGCGAGCTTGCCCTGAGACTTCTCGACCGCGGGCGAGACTTTCAGACGTAGCTTTCGCACCGTGCCGTCGTGTTTCCTGTTGGTCGAGACGAAGCCCATGCTGTAGCGCGTGCGCAGGTGCTCGACGAGCGTGTCGAACGTTCGGTCGAGATTCTCCGGCTTGTCTTCGAGGACTTCGCCGCCCGTCTCGTCGGCAAGATTGTTGACGCTGAGCACGGGGGCCTTGAAGATTCGTCCGACGCCCGTAGCGGCGTGCATTACGCCGTTCTCCATGCGCTGCTCGCCGCTGCGCGGGATGAGTCCGCAGACGACGCTGCCCGACTCGAAGACCTCCTGCTTCGCCTCCGTGCCCGAAGGGCCGCCGTCGCAGTCGAAGTTGCTCGTCACGCCTGTGATAACGATGATGACGCGGCGACCCACAGGATTTCCGGCGCGAACCATGTAGCGCGCCGCGTCGTAGAATGCGCGGTTCAGACAGTGGTTCGCCTCTTCGTCGTGGCCGGGCACGCGGTCGAGCGCGTCTGAGATTGCCTCGCGGTCGCGCGTGAACTCCTCGACGAGATCAACCGAGTCGTGATAGGCCATAACCGCAACCTCGTCCGACGGCTTCAGGCGAGAGAGCGCAGCACGAGCGGCGTGACGAACGTTCTCGCCGAACGGATCGAGGCAGCCGCCCCGGTCAATCAGGAGCAGCACGGAGAGCGGCAGGCTGTTCTGGCTGAAGTGTGTGATCCGCTGCGGCACGCCGTCCTCCGTCAGCACGAAGTCTTCCATTTTTAGTCCGCCGACGACGCGCCCCGTCTTCTTCTGAAGAACGGTCGCGTCGAAGACGACGAGGTCAACGTCGGTTTTAACTATCTCTTCGTCGCCGCCGCGCGCGTGCGAGTCGTCCTTCGGCGAGACGACTCGCGGGCGCGACTGTGGCTCGACCGTGGGCGTCGTAGGAAAAAGGAGAGCGAGTGGCAGGACGAGCAGAGAGAGTAAGAGTCTTTTCATGTCGGGCTTCCTTTCGGTCTGCTCTTTCGGCGTCTGTTGATGCCGGGGCGATCTGTTTTCGTCGGGCAAGCGAGTGACGCACGACGCGCGTGCTTTCATCTTCAGTTCGGCGAGTGCCGGAAAAGTTTTCGCGTGCGAACGAGTTGCGGGACTAAGGCGAAGCGCGCGCCACGTCTCTCGCCGCGAAAGCGAAGCTGTTCGCGTCTTTCGCCTGCGAAGAACCTTTGAAAGTTTCTGCGCGCGTATCGAGCAAGGCACGTGCCCCCGGCGCGGAGTCAACAGTCGGGCGTCTCAAAGGCGGAAGTTTTCTGTGCGGCGTCGAAACCGGCGGGAAGCTTTCGGATGCGAAACCGTGCAGGGCCGACACGATTTCGTCGGCGTCGTCCGAGCTATCGGCGTCCGATTCAATCGCGGAGTAGAGGCCGCGCCTCTGCCGAGCGGACGTGTTCGGGGAAGCGTCTATGCGTGCTCATCAGGAACGCGGTCGAGCTTGAGCGCATGGCGTTGCCGTGCGTGGCGAGTATTCGGAAGAAGCGGCTGAAGTGCGAAGCGCCGAAGTAATATCCGTCGCGCATCGAGACGAGCACGTCCGCCGTGTGGCGCACGCGCGGCGCGTTGACCGACGCGAAGAGGTTTGCGAGCGCGTCCGGGTACTCGTGCCTGAACGTTCGCGCAAGCCATGCAGAATCGGATGCGAAGCCGCGCCCGTCCATCCGCCCCTCGTCTTTGAGCGCGCGCGCTACCTCGACGAGTCCGAGCGGGTCGCCGCTTCGCCGCAGGTAGCGGAAGAAGATTTCGCCGCCTCGCTCCACGCGCTCGATGATCGCGGTGCCGCTCGCGGCCGTTATCGTCGCGGTCGTTTCGTCATCGCCACGGAAGACGCTGAAGTCCACGCCTTCCAACTGCCGGAGCGCGTCCGCGAGTTCCGACTTGTCCGTCTCGTCGCCGCAGTAGAGCGCCGCGTAGCCGCACAGTCCGAAGGCGGGCGACGCGACGCGACGTTTGCCGCGGGGTCGCTTCAGGTGATTGACGAACTCGTAGCCGCAGCGTCGAAGGTAACTCTGTAGATGCACGCGGCGGTTCTCTTCGAGGTTCATGCCGTGGTCGGAGAAGAGGACGATCTCGGTCTCTGCGCCGCACTCCGTTTGAATCCCGCGCAGCAGCGCGTCGAGCGAGCGGAGCGCGACGCAGAGGCGTTCGGG
This sequence comes from Pyrinomonadaceae bacterium, assembly GCA_035474235.1. Classification (GTDB taxonomy): domain Bacteria; phylum Acidobacteriota; class Blastocatellia; order Pyrinomonadales; family Pyrinomonadaceae; genus QHXN01. The sequence continues at coordinate 27,655 of DATINM010000080.1, read as the reverse complement.
GCCGCGTATGTGAAGAAGTCCGTCCGTCGCCTTGATGAAGCCGAAGAAGTCGCGCGCGCGGTTCGACGCGACGAATCGCTCGCGAAATCGCTTCATGTCGGCCTTCCAGACCGATTCGGTCGCGACGTAGATCAGGAACTCGAACGGCAGAGGCTCCTGATAATCAAGCTCGTCCATGTAAGACGAAGGGATTTTGCCGGGCGTGCGACGACCCACGTACTTGCCGATGCCGCCGCGCAACTCCCTCGCTTCGCGGTCGAAGTAAAGGCTCTCGTAACCGTTCGGCGGCGACGCGCGGAGCATCTGCGCCAACGCGACGTTCGTCAGCGTCGGGAACGGCGAGAGCAGGCGCGAAGGCTCTCTGAAGTTGTCGAACAGCCCGCGCGACTTCGCTTCAACCATCACGTCGAACGGCACGCCGTCGAGACAAAGCAACAGCCGGCGCGGTCGCGTCTGCGTCCTCACGAGTCGCAGCGCCGCATGCCTTTCGCTCTCGTCCGTCAATCCGTTTCTCGCCGTGACGAGCGGCAAGGGATCGCGCGAGGGACAAACTTCGTTCATAAAAATTTCCCTGTCGGGCGCAAATCGCAGGAGACTATCAACATGGATAGACAGGATGCGCAGGACGTGAAAATCATTTCAGAAATTTGAAATTTCAAATTCTAAATCCAAAATTCTTCATCCTGTTCATCCTGTCCATCCATGTTAATTTCTATTCGTCTACACAATAGTCCCACGAGTCCTAACTCGGCCTGATGGCGTTCGATGCGTCGCCGTCGCCAGCGTTCTCGGCTGACTTGCGCGTGAGTTTGTACGGCTCCTTCAGGCCGCGCTTCGCGTCCTCGTGCGAGTCGAAGACGTTCGGGAGCGCGAGCACGGCCTTGTACTGCGTGAGCGCTTCGTCGCGTCTGCCGGCAACGTCGAGCGCTTGGGCCGCGCGCAGGCGAGCGCGCGTCACCATCGAGCTTTCAGCGCCCGGCGCGCTGGCCGCGGCCAGCAACTCTTTCGACGCGCGCTCGGCCTGCCCCGCGACGAGCAGCGCGTCGCCGTAGTCGTAATGCACGAGGTCGAGCGGCGGGCGCGGAGTGTTCGGCGCGGGGCGCTGCGCGAAAGCGAGCAGCGCGTCGAAGATCGCGAACGCCTCCGCGTCGGTCTTCTTCGCTGCGTCGGGGTCGGTCGCGCGGTCAACCTCGGCCTGCGAGACCAGCGCATCCGCGGCCTCCATCTTGAAGAGATAGTTGCGTGGGTACTTCGACGCGAGTTCGCCCGCGTAAGTGTATGCGTCGCGGAATCGCCCCTCGCGCTTGAGCAGCGCGATGAGCAGAGACTTCGCATCGTCGCGCGCCCAACGGCCTTCGCGGGCGACCTCTTCGAGCGTCGCGAGTCCGCGCTTGCGCGAGCCGTGGAAGCCGAGGAACGTCGCGCCCAGTTTGACGACGGGCGGCAGCGTCCCGACAACGTAGTCGTACATTCCCACAGATACCTTCGCGTCCGTGTAGTTCGGGTCAATTTTTAGAAGGTCGCGGTGATGGTCAACCGAGTCCGAGCCGTTGCGAAGCGCCGACATGAAACTGCGCTCAACCATGCTGCCCCACGCGGCGCGCAGCGCCTCCGACGCGCCGAGATAGTAGAGCGCGTCAACGTCCTTCGGGTTCTGCTTGAGGCGCGCTTCGCAAAGATCTTTCGTCTTCAACGTCAGCGAGCGGAACTCGTCCGACACCTTCGGGTCAACGCGGTCGTCCTTCTCTTTGTAAAAGCCGTCGTTGTTGTAGAGCGATGTCTGAAGCCTGCGCGACTCGTTCAGCGTCTTCAACCAGAGGCCGACGGCGAGGAACTGGAAGCCGGCCGGGTGATCTGGAAAAGCCTTCGTCATCTCGGTGAAGCGACGGCGCGCGCCTTCGTAGTCGAGGTTGTAGAGGGCATCGAATCCTTCGGCCCGCAAATCGTCGAAACGTTTCCGGTCGAACGCCGCAGGTTTTTCGGCAGCGGCCTTCGTCGTCGCCGGAGTTGACTTCGGAGGCTGCGCCGTCGCGACAGAAGCGCCGAAGGCGAGAGCCGGAGCGAGAAGAAGTCGAGACGCGAATGCTTTGATTTTCATCGCTATCCTTTTCGAGTTTTTATTTCACCCGTCGAATGCTTCGAGGTACTTGACGCCCGCGCCCGTGTTGAAGAGAACGATGCGCTCGTCGGGTTTCACACGCCCTTGCTCGATCAACTTTCGCAGTGCGGGCAGGCAGGCTGCGCCTTCGGGCGCGGCGAAGATGCCTTCGGCGGAGCCAATCTCTTTGACAGCCGCGATGAGTTCCGCGTCGCTCACCGCAATCGCCGTCCCGTTCGATTCGCGCAGCGCGTCGAGGATGAGGAAGTCGCCGATTGCCTTCGGCACGCGAAGTCCCGACGCGACCGTCGCGGCGTTGGGGAACTCTTCCGCGTGACGCTCGCCCGCCTCGAACGCCCGGACGATGGGCGCGCAACCCTCGGACTGAACCGTGACCATGCGCGGGCGCTTGCCGTCGATCCAGCCCATCTCTTCCATCTCCGCAAACGCCTTCCACATCCCGACTAGTCCCGTTCCGCCGCCCGTCGGATAAATCATCCAGTCCGGCAACTCCCAGTTGAGTTGTTCGGCGACCTCGTAGCCGAGAGTCTTCTTGCCTTCGACCCGGTACGGCTCCTTCAAAGTCGAAACGTCGAACCAACCCTCGGCGTCTTTGCGACGCGCAACCTCTGCGCCGCAGTCGGTTATCAAACCGTCAAGAAGCGTGACGTGCGCGCCCGTCTGCTCGCACTCGACGACGTTCGCACGCGGCGTGTCGCGCGGCATGAAGATGTGCGCTTCGAGTCCGGCGCACGCCGCGTATGCCGCGAGCGCGCCCGCGGCGTTACCCGCCGACGGAGCCGCGAGTTTCCGCGCGCCCAACTCCTTCGCCATCGAGACTGCCGCGGCCATCCCTCGCGCCTTGAAGCTCTGCGTCGGATTCTGCGACTCGTCCTTGATGTACAACTGCGAGAGTCCGAGCGACTCGCCCAGACGCCGCGCGTGCAGCAGCGGCGTGAACCCTTCGCCGAGCGAGACGATGTTTTCTTCGTGCTCGACGGGCAGCACTTCGATGTAACGCCAAAGGTCGGCCCTTCTTCCCTTGAGTGTCTCTTTCGTCAGTGTGCGCGCGGCCTGCTCCAGATCGTACCGAACCAGCAGAGGCTTTCCGCACTCGACGCAGAGGTTGTGCAACCGTTGTGCCTCGTGCCGCCGCCCGCACGCGGCGCATTCCAGATGCGTGACATTCATCGCCCGTCGCCCTCCTCAAAATTCGTTGTTTTTCAGCCGAAAACGTAAAGTTTCGCGCACAAGCGAAAACGCCGGCGGACGAAAAGACGGTTGTTCGAGAGTCGAACTTAGACCTTCTCGCCGTCGAACCGCGTCGCGCTTGTGACACTTTCAAGTCTCTCACAACGCCGCGCGCGCTGTCAGTTGGAGCACGACTGCTGCACGCGCCCGGACGAGCGTGAGCCAAACGCAGGTGGGCAACATTTCAGCGAAGTCCGCGGGCGACGCGTGAGAGTTCAGGAGGCTTTCTGTATGCGGCAGAGCGGGAGTCGAATCCTAAACATAGAGACAGGCGCGACAGCTTCCGAAAGCTATCGCGCCTGTTTTCGGTTTGGTGTCCGAAGCTGCCCGCGTCGGCTTCGACAGCGATGCTTCAGACACGTCTAACTTTTCCGTTCGGCTAATTCTGTTGAGCCGCGGCCCCCGTGATCGCGATCATCTGCTTCTCGCCGGGGAAGGCGAGACCGACGAGCGTCTGCGTGCCGTCGCCAATCAACTGCACTTCGAGTTTGTGTATGTCGGACTTGCGTGCCTGCGTGCTGACGGCGGTCTTGGCGATGACGGCCTTGCTCTTTCTATCGCTGACCGACAGTTCGTTCTTCTGGTCGTCGAAGCTCAGCAAGTATGTGCCCGCCTTGACGGCTGTGCCGCCGACGGTGAAGTCCTGACCGAAGGTGATGACCTGCCCCTTGACCTTGGCCGATGCGCTGACGGCTGAAGCAGCGCAGAGTAATAGTGCGACGGCGATGCGTCTTGCGATTCTGTTCATTCCGGGAAACTTCCTTTCTCGTTCTTGGGGTTGAAGTAGTCGGAGACCGTTTGGCGGTAAGGGTCTCCGTCACAACACACACATACGCGACGGCGGTCGGCTGGCGTTCGGGGAATGTGACCGAGCGGGCGCATGGAGTGACGAACGCACGGAGCGCGTGACGGGTGCGCTCGCATGGAAGCGGCGTCGCAGTTTCGTGTCGGGCGCAGATTCCGAAGCGACAGAGGTCGAGCGGAGGACTCTTGTTGCACGCGCCGCGGGCGAATGCTAGATTCAAGCTCAACCATTGATTTGGATTTTATGTTCGCCGGCAGTCGGCGCTCGGCTTCCGGGTCTTTAGCCGGCGGCTGAAAGCCGGGTGCTAACAGTTCGGATGGCAATTCGTTTAATCGCCCTCGACCTAGACGGGACTCTGCTCGACTCGCGCGGCGAGTTGTCGGAGCGTAACCGCGCGGCGATAAAGTCGGCGCGTGCGCTCGGCGTGTCGGTCGCGCTCGTAACGGGTCGGCGCTTTCGCGACGCGCGCCCGCTCGCGCTCGCGCTCGGCCTCGACGTTCCGGTCATCTCGCACAACGGCGCGCTCACCAAGCACGCGCGCACACTCGAAACCGTAAACGCCATCCTGATGCCGGTCGAGGCCGCGCTCGCCGTAGTCCGCGTCGGTCGTTCGCGCGGCGCGGACGCGCTCTTGAGCGACGACCACGTCGGCGAAGGCACGCTCGTTTACGACCACATCGCCGAGGGCAACACGGCGCTCGCGAAGTACATCGCGTGGACGCGCCGCGTTGTCGGCGATGACGCGGCAAAGGCCATCCGGCGCGTCCCTTCGCTCGACGCGTACCTCGACCACGAACCGCTGCACATCGCGTTCTCCGGCGGCTGTTCCGCGATGGAGCGGCTTGCGGAAGCGATGCGGCGCGAGTTGGGCGAGTCGGTCAAGCTCCTGCTCACGCTCTACCCGAAGACAGACTTCGCGCTGCTCGACGTTCTTCACCCGTCGGCGTCGAAGGGCGCGGGACTCGCGGCGGTCGCAGCCGAGCAAGGACTCTCGCGCGAAGAGGTGATGGCCGTCGGCGACAACTTCAACGACATAGAGATGCTTGAGTGGGCGGGCACGGGCGTCGTAATGGGCAACGCCGAGCCGCCTCTGCGCGGGCGCGAAGGCTTCCACGCGACCGCCACGAACGACGAGGACGGCGTCGCGGACGCAATCGAACACTTCGTACTTCATGAGGAATAGGTTCTGAGTCTCGGTTTTGGGTGCTGCCGGGTGCTCGACTGATTTCACCAACACCTAAAACCTAACACCCATCACCCATTCATCATTTTCTTGAGAGGAGAGTCATGGCAAATCGCATCGCTAACATCAAGACGAACGTGGGCACGATTCGCTTCGAGCTTTTGGAAGACGAGTCACCGAAGACGGCGGAGAACTTTCGCCTGCTCGCCGAGGCGGGCAAGTATGACGGCGTGATCTTCCACCGCGTCATCAACGGCTTCATGATTCAGGGTGGAGACCCGACGGGCACGGGGCGCGGCGGGCAGTCTGCGTGGGGCGGGCGCTTCGACGACGAGATCAATCGCTCGTCCGAGCTTTACCACGGGCACTACGCGAAGGGCACGGTCGCGATGGCGAACGCCGGGCCGAACACGAACGGCTCGCAGTTCTTCATCATGCACGCGGACTATCCGCTCCCGCCCTCCTACACGAAGTTCGGGCGCGTCATCGAAGGTCAGGACGTTGTTGACAAGATCGCCACGACGCAGACTGCGCCCGGCGACCGTCCGGTCAAGGACGTTTTGATGGAAAAGGTGACTATCGAAAACGCGGAATGATGAACGATGAATGAAATGATGAGCGGCGGAATGATGAATGATGGATTGAAAGCAAAGCCCGCTTAATTAAATTCATCATTTATCATTCCGCCGCTCATCATTTCTTCACCGCGCTATTTCTTCACCGCGCTCCGTGGCTTTTTAGAATCACGACGACCCTTTCCTGACCGTTCACCTGCGCGAAGGCCAGCGCGGTTCGACCGTCGGAGGTCTTGGCGTTCACGTCCGCGCCGTGGTCAATCAGTTCCTGCACGGTGTTGGCGAGTCCGGTGTTGGCGGCGGCCATGAGCGCGGTGAAACCTTTGGGCGTGTGGGCGTTCGCGTCCGCGCCGTGCGCAAAGAGCGCGTCCAGCGTCGAGATGCGACCGTAGGCCGCGGCAAGTATAACGGGCGTAAGCCCCGCATCGTTGCGCGCGTTCACGTCCGCGCCTTTCGCAATCAGGGTGTTAACGAGGCTGTCGTCGCCTTCGCGCGACGCCGCGAACAGGAGCGACGTGCCGCCGTTGTTGCCGCGCGCGTTCACGTCAGCGCCGTGCGAAAGAAGCATCTGCACGATCTCGACATCCCTCTGAAACTGTCCGGCGTCGGCGGGGCCGTGCGGCGCGCCTCCCGTGAACGAGAACTTCTGCGTCGCCGACTTCATCAACGCCGTATCGTTATCTTTGTCGCGCGCGTTCACGTCCGCGCCCTTCGCGATCAGGAGTTTCACAACGTCTTCCTGACTCGACCAGCAAGCCCACAGAAGCGAAGTCCAACCGTCGTCCGCGCGCGCGTTCACGTCCGCGCCCTTCGAGAGCAGCAAGCCGGCAACGTCGGCGTGCCCGTTCGCGGCGGCGAAGACCAGAGGCGTTCGACCGTCCCTGTAGTGCGCGTTCACGTCGGCACCCTTCGCGATGAGCGAGTTGACGACGGCGAGTTGGCCGTTCGAGGCGGCGAAGGCCAGCGCGGTTCGACCGTCGGAGGTCTTCGCGTTCACGTCCGCTTTGTGGTCAACGAGCGCCTGCACGGTCGCCGTGTCGCCCGACTCCGATGCGACCATCAGTGCCGTCACGCCGTCCGTACAACGGGCGTTCGCGTCCGCGCCCTTCGAGAGAAGCGTCCGCACCGCCTCGGCGTTCTTGCCCGCGGCGGCATAGACGAGCGCCGCGCAGCCCTCGTCGGATTTAGCGTTCGCGTCCGCGCCTGACGCCAGAAGGTTCTCGGTCGTCTTAGCGTCGCCCTTGTTTGCGGCGACGAGCAGACGGTCGTTCGTCGTCGCTCTGGGCTTGACGGCGGGCGGCTTCGGCCTCGCCTGCGCGACTGCCTTCGGCTTCTTCGGCTGGACGGCGAACTGCCCGACGCCGCCCGTTATGTCGCCCTGTGCGAAAGACGAGACGGCCAGACAAAGACACGCTGCGAGCGCCGCGGCGCTCAGCTTCCGAAACTTCAGACGGCTTTCGTTTCTCATGGCGTTCGATTGTCGGTGCGCCCGCGCGTCTGGAATCGAGCGACTACGGCGTGGTTGACGGGGCCTTTGCCCTGACCGAGTCGCGGCGCGCGTTTGATCGCGTCGGTGACGAAGCGCTTGGCCGCGCCAACCGAGTCCTCCAAATTCATCCCGCGCGCGAGACACGCGGCGATTGCGGCGGAGAGCGTGCAGCCCGTGCCGTGCGTCGAAGTAGTCTCGACGCGCTCGGCGACGAAAGTTTTTATCTCACCGCTCTCGTCGAGCAGCACGTCAACGGCCTTGCCGCTCAGGTGTCCGCCCTTGACGAGAACGGCGCGCGCGCCCGCATCAAACAACGCACGCGTGGCGGCGACCATCCCTTGCTCGTCTCGAATTTTGAGTCCCGTCAGCGCCTCGGCCTCCGGCAAGTTCGGCGTGACGATGCGCGCGAGCGGCAGCAGTTCACTTTTTAACGCATCGAGCGCCGCCGCGTCTATCAAATCGTAACCTGACGTTGATCGAATGACCGGGTCAACGACCGGCGCGGGCAAGCGACCAGCGCGGAACAGGCTCGCGACCTCCGCGATTATCTCTCGCGTCGGAAGCATCCCGGTCTTCGCGCCTGCGACTTTGAAATCTTCGACGACGGCGACAACCTGCGCGCGCAGAGTCTCGGCGCTCTGGTGCGCCGCGCCGAAGACGCCCGACGTGTTCTGAAACGTGAGCGACGTGACCGCCGCCGCGGCGAAGCAGCCGAAGGCCGTGAACGTCTTAACGTCCGCGATTATCCCTGCGCCGCCCGACGGGTCGAACCCGGCGACGGTCAGCGCCACGGGTGGAGACTCGTTTTCGACGCTCATCCTCAAACCTTTCAGCGTCCTCGCTCGAATGTCGGTCGCGTCTTCCGCGCCCTCGATAGAACCAAGAACGTGCAGCACTCTGTCAGGCGGCGCGCAGGCTCTCGATGTGATGCACCTGTCGCGCGAGATTTTGCCCGTTTGCGAATAGTCGGATCGCCGCGACTCCGGCAGCGCCGGCGCGCAGAACTTCGCGGACGTTTTCTTCATCGATCCCGCCGACGGCGACGAGCGGAAACGGCGAGAGCGCGTGCGCGGCTTCTCTTAAAACTTCGAGGCCGAGGGGCAAACCGTATGCGCGCTTCGAGGGCGTGTCGAAGACGGGGCCGAAGACTGCGAAGTCCGCGCCGCCGTCGCGCGCCGCGCGCGCCTCCGCGAGTGAATGTGTCGAGATGCCTATCAAAAAATCTTCGCCGAAGGCGCGGCGCACGACCGCCGCGGCGAGCGAGCGCGTCGTCAATTGAACGCCGTCGCAGCCCGCGGCGTGCGCGATGTCGGCCCGGTCGTTGACGACGACGCGGGTCGCGCTCCCGCAGGCGAGTCGCGAGGCGCGCGCGGCAAGGTCGTGGAGCATGCGCGCACTCAGGTTCTTCTCGCGGAGTTGGACGAGCGAGACGTGCGCGGCGACGGCGCTTCGCACAAGCGAGAGCAGCGCGTCGAACTCGACGCTCGCGACGGTCGTCTCGCCGGAGGTCGCGCCGCTCGTGATGAGATAGGTCAGGGGTCGGCGCAGGTCACGCTGCATCATGCGTGTCGCCCGACGCGGATTCACCGCTGCGCGCGGTCGCGTCGGTCGTCGGCGCGGGCAAGGTCGGCTCGCGGTCTGAGTTTTGAAGTCTTCGCACGGTGTCGCGGAAGTTGAACATCTCCCAGAAGGCCATCGCGAGGTTCAGGAGGCCGACGCCGGTGACGGCCCCGCGCACCCAGCCCGACGCAACGGCGCGCTGCAAGCCGACGAAGCCGACCTTGTGCGCGGCGACGACCAGAAAGTAGTTGTCGCCCCAGTCGCCCATTCCCCAAGGCTGCCACCAAGGCAGCACGGTCAGGAACAGACCCGCCTCAAGGCACAGGACGATGTAGAAGATGACGGTTAGCCTCGAAGCCATAACCGTGCATGGTAAATGGAAAATGGTAAATGGTAAATGGCAGACGGTTAAAAATCTTCGAGCGTCGCCGCCCGCGCCGGGCCCTCGCCCGGCGGCGGCGACGTTCAATCGCCACTCACCACTTACCATTCACAATTTACCATTTTCCATTTACCGCTCTTTACCTGCTCGCCTTCTGAAGTTCGCGCAGCCGCTCTGCGACTCCGCGATACGAGACATTGATGGCGTAAACTTCCGAGAGGACTTCGACGGCGCGGTCGGTGTCGCCCATCTGTTCGTATGCGGTCGCGAGGTCGTAGCGCATGGCTTGATACTCGTCCTCTGTGTGGCCGGGCGCGTCGAGTCCCTTCTTGAACCACATCGCGGCGGGGCGCGCGAGTCCCTTCTCCATGAAGCAGTGGCCGAGCATGTTGCAGCACTGTAGGAAGCGCGGCGTGCCGTCGCCCGGCGCGGTCATCGCCGCGGCGGCCTGAAACTCTTCGACGGCCTGATCGAGTAGTCCCATCTCGCGATAAGCGAGTCCCATCTGGTAGCGCGTGTCGAAGTCCGCGCTCGACTCATCTTCCGAAGAGTCCTCGACCGCCTCGCGGAACTCGTCGAAGATGGCCGCGAGTCCGGGGTCGATCCCTTTGGTGACGGCTGCGGCCTGCGGCTGAGCCACAACCGCAGCCGGGCTTGAGTCGTTTGAGACGGCCTCGTTCAAGTCGGCCTGCGGCGTCGCCGTGAACGACGCGCCCGCCGTCTCGTCCGGCGCGGCGACGGCTTCCTGCGCGACCGCGAAGCCGACCTCACCCGCGACGCCCGCTATGCGAGAGCGGCGCGCCTCTATCTCGGCGTGCGGGCCGTACTGCCGTTCGAGCATGTCGAGCGTGTCGCCCGCGATGTCGGCATAGCCCTGCTCGATGTAGAAGTCAACGCTCTCGATCTCCTGCCGAAGCATCTGCTCCGCGCCGCCTTGCGCGGCGTCCGCTTGCGCCGCGTGCGCGGGCACGTCCATGCCGAAGTCGAACTCCTGATAGTCGGCGTGCGGGAGTTGTTCGTCGTGCTGCTGGCCGGAGTGAGCCTCGGCGGCGCTTCCCGCGTCGGTCAGGTCGTTGAGGTCTGAGAACGACGCGCTCGCGTCCGAATGCTCGGCGGCAATCGCAGCGGCCTGCCCCCAGTTGAACCCCTGCGCGGGCGGCGGAGTCGAGTTGTCGTCGAGCATGAAGCTCTCGAAGGTCGGCGCTTCCGCCTCGGCCCTGCGCGCGGCCTCCTCCTCTTCGTCGAGGAGCGTGCCGCCGAGTTCTTCGAGCCGTTCGCGGTGGCCCGCGTCTTCGGGCGCGAGGCGCAGAAGGCGCGTGAGCGCGCGCCGCTCTTCATCAACGTCGCCGGTCGCGTCGGCTGCGTCGGCGAGCGATTCGAGCGCGGCGCGCAGCCGCGCGTTGTCGTGCTGCGATTTGTATATGCGGACGAGCAGACGGTGCGCGTCCATCTGCTCGCGGTCGCGCGCGAGTATCTCCTGCGCGAGTTCGGCGAGCGCCGATTCCTGACGACCGGCGAGCGCAGGCTCAGTGGCCCACACGATCAGGCGCGTCGCCTCGCTCGGCGCGCCGAGCCGAAGGTGTAGCCGCACGGCGTCGAAGACGAGAGGGAAGCTCGAAGGGTCTCGGCTGACGAGTTCGCGCGCCGACCGCTCGGCGCGCGCGGCGTCCTCGGCCTCGACGTATGCGCGCGCGAGCATTGCGCGCACTTCCAGATCGCCCGGTCTCTCCTTGACGGCCTGCTCCAAAACTTCCGCGGCCTCGTCTGCCGTGCCGAGCGCCGTGTGTGCGGCCAGAAGACCGTGCAGCGCCGGATGCGAAGCGGGCCTGAGCGCGACCGCCTTGACGAATGCGTCGAGCGCAGGCTCGTATTCGCGCCGCGAGGCGAGACGTTCGCCCGCAATCGTGTATGCTTCGGCGGCGAGGTCGGGCAGATTCTCGCGCGCGTATCCGTCGGCGAGGCGGAGTCGTATCTGCGTGTTCGTCGGATCGAGATCGGCGATGCGGCGGAGGATTTCGAGCGCCTCGCGCGTCTCGCCCGTCTGCGAGAACGCCTCCGCCGCGGTGAGATACTGCTGTCTCGCCTCGACCATCAACCCCTGCTGTTCGTAGAGCGAGGCGAGCGCGAGCGCGATCTTGTGGTCTTTCGCGTCGAAGCGCGTGAGCTTCTTGTACATCGCGATGGCCTTGAGGGTGAAGCCCTGTTCGCGATAATGTTCGGCGACCCGGCGGTAGCACGCGACGGCCTCCAGACGCTTCTCGACGCGCGCGTAGAGGTCGCCGAGAGTGTTGAGCGCGCTGAAGTCGTCCGGCTCGTAGCCGACGATGCGCTCGTACTCCTGTATGGCCGAGGGTATCTTGCTCTGGGCAAGGTACTTCTCAGCCGCACGAATAGATTTTGCCTTGTCGAATGCCATCGGGAAGTTTTATCCGCCGAGGGGGAAGGCGAACGAGAACCGGGGCGAGTCTCGAAAGGACGGCGACAGTTTGCTCCGGCCCGGAAGCTATCGTCTTGTCCACGGCTCCACGCCTCTGCCTCCGAGGACGGTCATTTTTTACGCTAACACGCGCCCGCGGCGGGTGTCAACAGAGTCTTCCCGCGAGGTTTTATGAGCACAGAGACGATTGAAAACTCGCACGCAGAAGGGCGCTTGGCGCGGGCGGCACGGTGGCTCACGCTCGCGGGTTTTCTTATCTACGCGCTGGCGGCGGCGCACTCGATTGCGGCCTCATGGATCGGACTCTCGGCTGCGATACTCGCGTGGCTCGTGCGCGCCGCCGCGACGCGTCGAACGGGAGTAAGGCGGACGCCGCTCGACCTGCCGCTCTGGCTTTTCTTCGCGTGGACTGCCCTGTCATGTTTCCTCTCAGCCGAGCCGCGCGTGAGCATCCCGAAGCTCGTCAACGTCAGCACGCTCCTGATGTTCTACCTCACTCAGAGCATGCTCACGCGCCGCAACGCTATCCTTCTCGCGTGCGTGCTGATCGTCTCGGCCTCGGCGGGCGTGCTCTGGGGCGCAGGCGAACTCGTCGTCGGTCGCGGCGTGGTCGTCCGCGCGCTTGATGCCGACAGCCCTCTGCGCGCACAGACTCCGCTCGGCGAGGGCGACGCCGTGTGGCGTGTGAACGGTCGGCGCGTCACGTCGGTCGCGGAGATTGACGACGCGATACGACAGACCCGCGCGGGCGCGCGTGCGAGTTTGAGCGTCATCTCGCACGGCGAGCACGTCGAGTGGCCCGGCGTCGTCGTGACCGAAGAGATGCGCCGCTCGCCTTCGCCTTCCGGCATCGACGGCGGCGGTCGCACGCACAACTTCCGCGCTTCGGGCTGGACGCGACACTACGAGACGTTCGCCGAGTCGCTTCAGATCATCGCGCAACTCGCACTCGGTCTTGCGCTCGCCGCATGGCTGCGCCGCAAGCGCGACGAAGAACGCGACGACGCGAGAACGAGTGCGGGCAACGACGGTCGGGTGAAAGTTCGACGAGGGTTGATGAGCGCCGCGCTCCCCGCCGTCGCATTCCTGATACTCGCCGCCGGAATAGCTCTGACGGCGATGAGGACAACGCTCGTAGCGTTCGCCGTCGGCGCGTGCGTCGTCGCGTGGCGCGCGGCGCGTGGGCGTCAGCGCGCGGCGGTCGTCGCGGTCGTCGCGGTCATCCTCGCCCTCGGCGCGCTTGCGGTGTGGCGAACGCGCGCGAGCGGCGCGCTCGAACTGAAGGACTCAAGCTCGGACATGCGTCTCGAAGTCGCGCGCATCGCGGCAAGGCGCGTGCTCGTCCATCCGCTGTTCGGTCACGGCATGGACGCCGTGCACGAGCACTGGAACGAGTGGGGCTTTCCGGGCACGGACATGCTCCACGCGCATTCGACGCCTATCCAACTCGCCTTCGACCGCGGCATACCCGCGCTCATCTTCTGGCTCTGGCTGATGTACGTCTTCTGGCGTCTTGCCTCGCGCGCCGAAACGATGTGGCGCGACGCGCCCGACGCCCCGACGCACGGACTCGCGCTCGGCATCGCGGGCGCGCTCGCAGGGTTTCTGGCAAGCTCGCTCGTCAACTACAACTTCGGCGACTCCGAGATCGCGCTGCTCGTCTGGTGGATGATGGGCGTCGTTGTGATCTTGAACGAGGAGAAGTCTGTGTGAATCGTGCGGAGCAAGATGCAAACAGTTACGCCGCCGGCTACGGTTTTACCTCCGCGAGCGACGCCGCTTCTTCCGCGACGCTTAGGTCGTACTTGCCTTCGTGGCGCGCGAAGAATTTGCGTAGGAACGCGACCGACTCGTCCGCGCTCATCGAGTGGAGCGGTTCCATGTCGCGGTTGTTGGGGAAGCGCTCGCGCCGGTCGGGGCGTTCGAGGTAGCCGTGGCGGTAGGCTTCCCGCGCCTCGGGCGTGCGAGCGCCGCGCAGGAGTTCGCGCGGGGCTATGAAGGCGTTGTTGTATTCGAGCGCGAGGAGCGCGTAAGAGTGTCGCTCGCACAACTCTTCGAGGCTCGCGATGCTGTAGCCGAAGAAGTGGTGTTGCAGGCTGAACTCGGAATCATACTTGACGACGAAGCGGACGGGCGGCGGAATCTTCTCGTTGATCTCGGTGACGACGACGCGCGGGCGGAAGCCGCGGAGTATGTAGTCGAGCACGAAGTAGTCGTAGCTGTCTATGTCGAGGCTGAGGACGCCGAAGTCGTGCGGGACGCCGTGCTCGCGCAGGAGCGCGATGACGTTCGACGGCGTGACGAGCGCGTGCGCGGCCTCGACCTCGTGAAAATTTCTGTACGCGCGTGCAAGCCTTCTCGAACGGCGTTCGTCGCCCTCGACGCCGAGTCCGCTCCAGCCGCGCCGGAAGAGCGCGTATGTGTTCGACCCGCGCACGCCGTCGCCCGCGCCGATGTCAACGGCGAAGCGGCTGTGCTCGCGCGGGAGCAACTCGCCGATGAGGCGCGCGAGTATCTGCTCCTCGTCGAAGTTCGAGTAGCCGCTGCGCCGTATGCGCTGCCCCGCGCGTTGCAGGTGCAGGCCGAGGCGATTGACGTATCGCTGAGCTTTCTTCGCCATGAGAAAAAATTGCCCGTTACTATCGCGGCTCTTCAAATCACGTCCGCGAAGTTCTTGCGCGTGCGCGCGAACCACCAGTAGCCGAAAAGAAAAACGGCGAGCGAGACTGCAAAGAGGTACAGGAGGCCGCTGAAGTCGGGCGGCAAGCCTTCGAGCATGACGCGGCGATAGCTCCGCACAAGCGTCGCGAACGGGTTGAGTTCGAGCGCGCCGCGGAAGCGCGCGGGCACGACCTGTTCGGGATAGATTATCGGCGTCATGTAGAACCACGCCATCAGAACGATGCCAAGCACCTGTGACGTGTCGCGTATGAAGACCCCTAGCGACGCGACGAGCCATGAAGCGCCGAGCGTCAAAAGTAGCTGCGGCACGAGCAGCAACGGAAGCCAAACAATCGTCGCGTCAAGCTCACGCCGAATGGCTACGGCTGCGAGCACGAGCGCGACCGTGCCGAAGAGTTGTCCCGCGAGGCTTGCGATTGTCTGCGCGACGGGCAGAGCTTCGAGCGGGAAGACGACGCGCTTGACCAGATTCGAGTGCGCGACGACGATCCCCGCGGACTGCTGCAAGGACTCCGAGAACGCTGTCCACGGCAGAAGCCCACAGAACAGGTAGAGCGCGTAATCCCAAGGCGTCCCGCCCTGCGTAAACTTCGCGCCGAAGAGTCCTGCGAACAGGAACGTGAAGACGGCGATCATCACCGCGGGCGTCAAGACCGCCCAGACGAGTCCCAGCGCCGAGCCACGATAGCGCGCTACGATCATGCGCCGCGCGAGCGGCCACACGAGATCGAATCTTCGCGGCAACTCGAACAGCGGACGCCACACCGCGCGACGCGCCGTCTGTGCTGAGATCATGCCGGGCATTGTAAATGCGCCGGCGGCCAAAGGCTAAGAACCACGCTGCTTTTGCGCCGCACGGAAAAATTCTCTTGACCCCGGAATCAATTCCGAACTTTATAATCAGGACGGGCGACCCGCCCGAAGTGCAAGACCGTTGAGCGGCGAAAGCGGACGGCCGTCGGGCGGCGACGCGAGATGTTCGATAAGATCCGGCGCGACTCGGACGCCCCGCGCTTGCTATCATCCCGCCCGATGAAAGCAGAGACGCCGGAGAGTCTGCGCCTTTTGGTCGTGGCGGGCGAGGAGTCGGGCGACGCGCATGCGGCTGCGCTCGTGCGCGCGTTGCGAGAGCGTGCTCCCGCCGTCGCGTTCGAGTTCTTCGGCTCGACCGGCGCGCGTATGCGCGAGGCGGGCGTCGAATCAGTCGTGCGCGAAGACGACCTCGCCATCACGGGACTCGTAGAGATTGCGCGCGCGCTGCCGCGATTCCTCTCGGCCTACCGCGCCATCAAACGTGCCGCGCTCGAACGAAGACCCGACGCGGTCATCTTAGTTGACTGGCCCGACTTCAACCTCGCGCTCGCCCGTTCACTTCACCGGCGCGGGCTGAAGATTATTTACTACATCAGCCCGCAGCTTTGGGCCTGGCGCTCGCATCGCGTCCGGCAGATCGCGCGCGACGTTGACCTGATGCTCACGATCCTTCCGTTCGAGCGCGACTGGTACGCGGCGCGCGGCGTCTCGCACGTCGAGTTCGTCGGCCACCCACTCGCGGGCGGGCGCGCGTCCGAGATGAGCCGCGAAGAGTTCTGCGCGCGTCACGGCCTCGACGCTTCAAGGCCAATCGTCGCTCTCCTGCCCGGTAGCCGCCGCAAGGAGTTCGAGCGCATTCTGCCCGTCATGCTCGACGCCGCCGCACGCGTCTCCGAAAAACTTTCCGGCGCGCAGTACGTCGTCGCGCTCTCATCGCGCCGCTCGCGCGAAGAGGCCGCGCGTCTAATCGGCTCACGCTCCGACTCGGAAAATCTTTCGACGCGAATCTCAGTCGTCCGCGACGAGGCGCGCGAAACGCTCGCGGCGTCGGACGCGGCAGCCGTTTGCAGCGGCACGGCCACGCTCGAAGCGGCGCTCGCCTCGACGCCGCTCGTCGTCGTCTATAAAGAGTCTGCGCTCAACTGGCACACGCTCGGTCGCCTCATCCGAGTCGAGCACTACGGCCTCGTCAACCTCGTCGCAGGCTCTCGCGTCGCGCCGGAGCTTATGCAGGACGACTTCGACGGAGCTTCGCTCGCGCGCGAACTACTCGTGCTGCTCGAACCTGCGAACAACGCGCGCGCGCGCACGCGACTGCGCGATGCGTCGGCGCGGCTCGGCGAAGGCGGCGCATCGCTACGCGCGGCTGACGCCGTGCTGCGCGCCGTTCGTCGATGGAAAAGTAAAACCTGAGAAGGCCGGTCGGCGGGATTAATCGGGGATTGTGTCGAAGAGAAGAAGCCTACTCGCCCTTCTCCTTGAGTCGCTCGGTCAGTTCCCTCACATGCCGCTTCAATTCCTCGATCTCTTCGCGCATGCGCGGCAGGCGAAGCCAGAGCGCGTTCAGACGCTTGTACTCTTCGAGCGGCTGGACGGGCGTGCCCCACCAGACGCCGGGACGCACGATCTTGCCGGGGAGGACTCCGGCCTGCGAGCCTATGACAGCACCGCTCTTGACGCGCGCGTGGTCGCCGAATCCGACCTGCCCGCCGATGACCGCGTCCGACTCGATGACGGTGCTCCCCGATACGCCTGTCTGCGCGGCGATGACGACGCGCTCGCCGATCTGAACGTTGTGCGCGATCTGCACGAGGTTGTCGATCTTCGACCCCCGGCCGATTCTCGTCTCGCCCAGAGCGCCGCGGTCAACGCAACTGTTCGCGCCGATCTCAACGTCGTCATCGATACGGACGGTTCCGACCTGTGGGAACTTGTGATAGACGCCCGCAGGGTCGCGAACGTAGCCGAAGCCGTCCGCGCCGACGACCACTCCCGCGTGCAGGACGACCCTGTCGCCGAGCGTGACGCCTTCGTAGAGAACGACGTTCGGATGCAGCACGCACGCGCGCCCGACCACCGCGCCGTCGCCCAAACGCGCGCCTTCGAGAATCTGCGTGCCGTCGCCGATGTGCGCGCCCTCGCCGACGCTTGCACACGCGCCGACGTACACGCCCTCGCCCAGCTTCGCGGTCGAAGCGACGCTCGCGGTCGGATGCACGAACGCCCCGCGCCTTCGCGCAGGGTGCAGAATTTCGGCGGCGAGCGCGAAAGCGAGTTTCGGTCGCGCGACCTCGATCACGCCGCGCGCGCCTTCGAGTCTCGCGCCCGCACCTTCGAGTCTCGCGCCCGCGCCCTCCGGCGCAATCAAGCATGACGCGCGGCACGCGCGCGCAGCCTCGAACAACTTTTCGTCTTCGACGAACGCGACATCGCCCTCGCCCGCCGCTTCGATTGAAGCGACGCCGCGCACGACCGTGCCCGCGTCGCCGACCGCTCGCCCGCCTACGAGCGCCGCGAGTTCGGCTACTGTCTTTCCCTCGGCCTGAACGCTCATGTTTCCTATCGGCCTTGGACTTGAAAATTCAGCCTGAGACTTTTTGAAAATTCAGCCTAAGACTTTTGAAGAGTAGCTCGCGCTAGACTTTGAAGAGTAGCTCGCGCTCCGTCGCAATGTCGCCGTCGCGCAACTCGCGTGTGAAGCCTCGACGCGAGCCGCGTATGAACTGTGCGAGGTGCTTGACCGATTCGTCGCCCGTCTCTTCGAGCGCGGCGAGCGCGCTCTCCAACGGCAGACGCGCGCGGAAAAGAATCTGGTAGGCGCGCTTCAAGGCGGCGCGCGACTCGGGCGAGAAGCCGCCGCGCCGCAGCCCAATCGAATTCAAGCCCCGGACGCGCGCAGGGTTGCCGTCGGTCGTGAAGAAAGGCAGAACGTCCTGAACGATCTTTGACTTCCCTCCGACCATCGCGTAGCGACCGAAACGGACGAACTGATGCGCGCCGACGTTCGACGCGAGGAAGGCGTGATCCTCCACGACGATGTGGCCGGCGAGCGCCGCGCCGTTGGCGAACACGTTGTCGTCGCCTACACGGCAGTTGTGCGCGACGTGGACTCCGACCATCAGGAAGTTGCGCGAGCCGACGCGCGTCGCCTCGCCCTCGCCGCTCGCGCGGTGAATCGTCACGTACTCGCGTATCAGGTTGTCGTCGCCGATTAGAAGCGCGCTCGGCTCGCCCCTGAACTTCAAGTCCTGCGGCTCGCCGCCCAGTGTCGCGTGCTCGCAGACGCGATTGCGGCGACCGAGCGAAGTAAAGCGCTTGACGACCGCGTGCGCGCCGATCTCGCAGCCCTCTCCGATGACCACCTCGTCTTCGATGACTGCGTAAGGGCCGACCCGCACGTCCGGCGCGATGGACGCTTTCGGGCTGACGACTGCCGTCGGGTGTGCTTCCATGACCTCAACCTCGAACGAAGCGGGATGGTACGACGGAGAAAGGCAAAAGTAAAAAGGGAAAAGGCAAAAGTGAAGACGAAGAGAGAGGTGCGGCTTTAGTCGCCGACGATGGCAATTGTGGCGGCTTTCCATTCTTTTGCCTTTTTACTTTTGCCTTTTGACTTACGGCGAAGCCGGTAACGTCTTGTGTTTGAAGGCGTATGCCTTTATCATGTCACGGACGTTGGGGCAGGCACCGGGTTTTCTTGTGTGTGTCCGGCGCGTCGTTAATCATAACGATATAATTTTCAAGTGGGCTGGCACGTCGTTCGTGATCGAAGCGCGCGTGCCGTTTTCGTCGAAGGAGAGAAAAAGACTTGTTCAGCGATAATTTCCGCCGCGGCGAGTCGGAGAAAGGCCGTTTCAGCGGCGTGAAGGCTTCAAGGCTGATTTCGAGTCTGTCGGGCGTTGCATGGAAGGCGTTTCAGTCCGTCAACACGATGCTGCCGGAAGGCGAGGCCGTGCGGCCCCGCTGGGCACCGGGGCCGCTGCTGAAATCCTACGAACGCACCGCGCCGCCGCTCGGCTTCCCGCGCGAAACCGATTCTTTGTGCCCGCGCTGCGTCAAGGAAGTTCGCGAAAGCGTTATCACGGGCGAGACTCCGCTTGAGACTCTGATGGACGCTCACCCCGGCGAGATCAAGGCGGAGATTTTCGAGGAGGACGGGCAAGTCTTCATGAAGAAGACCTGCCCGAAGCACGGCGAGTTCAAAGACATCCTTGCGACCGACGCGCGATTTCTCGAACGCATCGAGTCGCTCTTCTTCGGGCGCGACTTTCGCGCGGCGGAAGACTCTCACATACACAAGCACGGAACGTCGAACATCAAGTTCGGACGCGGCGCTGTCCTGACGGTTGACCTCACGAACCGCTGCAACATGATGTGTAACCCTTGCTTCATGGACGCCAATCAGGTCGGCTACGTCCACGAGCCTACGTTCGAGGATACGAAGGCTATACTCGACCGCGCCGTCTCTTTCAAGCCGCGCCGACAGATCATCATTCTCTTCTCCGGCGGCGAGCCAACGCTTTCGCCCTACTTCCTCGACGCCGTTGCATACGCTAAGAAGGTCGGCTTCTATCGGATACTCGCCGCGACGAACGGCATACGCTACGCCGAGGACATCGAATTCTGCAAGGCCGCAAAAGAAGCCGGACAGCACGGCGTCTATTTACAGTTCGACGGCGTGAGCGAAGAGAAGAACAAGCACCGCGGCGTCGGCAATCTCTTCGACGTGAAGTTGCGCGCGATTGAAAATCTGGCTTCGGTCGGCATCAAGGTGACGCTCGTTACCACCATCGTCAACACCATCAACAACGACGCCATCGGCCAGATCGTCGAGTTCGCCGCGAAGAACATAGACAAGGTTCAGACCATCGCCTTCCAGCCCGTTAGCTTCACGGGCCGCGACGAGGACGTGCCCGACCACATTCGCGAGCAACAGCGCTACACGCTCGCGGGCATGGCCGAAGATTTAGATGCGCAACTCGGCGGGCGAATGAAGCCCCTGCGCGACTGGTTCCCGCTCTCTTCGTATTCCGCCTTCACGTCGGTGATGGATATGCTTCAGGGCGCGGATGCGCCTTGGGGATGGTCTTCGTGCAACTGCCATCCGAACTGCGGCATCTTCACGCTCGCCGTCGTCAACCGGCAGACGGGCGAGTTCAGGTCGCTCTTCGAGTTCTTCGACTACGAGCAGTTCATGAAGGACGTTTCGGTCATCACGGACACGGCGCGCGGGAAGAAGCTCACGATGGCGCAACTCGCGATGGCGATCATGCGAAACTTCCGCGCGGAGCGCGCGCCCGAAGGCTTCCCCGTCTCGCAGATCATCAACCTGTTCAAGCCTTCCTCGACAAGCTCGAACAGTGATCGCAACGACCGCATGAAGTCGCAGACTTCGGACGAGCAGGCGGACAAGTGGCGCGTGCTGTGCGTCGAGGGGATGTGGTTCCAAGACCTCTTCAACTATGACTTCCGCCGCACAGAGATGTGCGTCATCCCTTACGGCACACAGGAGGGCGAGATTTCCTTCTGCGCCTACAACACCGGCGTCGGCTGGCGGCAGATAATCGAGAACATGCACAAGACCGCCGGCCTCGCCGAGTGGTACAAGGAGCACGGTCGTCACCCGGTTTACGCCAAAGGCAAACCCGTCCCCGGCATCTCGAAGAGACATAGCTTGAGCCTACCCGTCGTCCAACAGATACTCGCCGAGGACGCGGGCGAATCCGCCAGAGTGGTGACGCCGCACCTCGTCGAAGAGGACGCAGAAGAGGTAAGGGTTTAGCGCGGCTCGTCTCTGAACTTGAAAACGGAAGGCCCGGCGTCACACGCGCCGGGCTTTTTCTTCTTCCCCGCGGGCAGCACTCACGTCTCGAAGCCGGCTCTAGTGACGAGGGCGAGGCGGGTCGTTTGCGCCTTCGTCCGAGCGCGCGGGCGTGCGCGGCGACGGCTGCTGTATCTCGCGCAGCGAGGCGACGGTGTCGCGTATGCGGTTGGCGAGGCTCTCGATGGTCTCGACGCGGCGGCGCGCGGCGGCGCTCAGTTCTTCGCGCAGTAGAAGCTGCGCCTGACCTATTAGTCCGGTCAGTGGATTGTTGATCTCGTGGCGCACGCGCGCGGCCAGTTCTGCGAACTCGGCCAGACGCGCCTCGTACTCCGCTACGGCGCGGTGCAGTTGCTCATCGCCCCCCGCGGCTGCCTCGGACGAACGCGCTTCGTTTTTGCTCATCGTTTTTTTTCGGTGTCCCAAAGGCGTGAGACTGCCGCGCCGAAGCTCCCTTGAGGATGGAGCGTTCGCGCGTGCGGGCGTGCCTGCCCGCACGCCCTTTGGACGCATTGTGCGCTCGCCGGCGTGTCGTGGCAAGGGCGGCGCGCGCGCAATGGTATTCAACGACGGGGCTTCTACTTTTTGCTAAGGAATAGCGCGCATTTGACAACCGCCGCAGCCATCCGTAAATTTACTTGCGCGACTTGTTGGGAGGTCGTCCAATGGTAGGACTCCAGACTCTGGATCTGGCTATCGGGGTTCGAGTCCCTGCCTCCCAGCCTAACAACTAAGTAAGCTAACCACTTACACCAATCAGTCGTCCATCTGCTTCTCCAAAATGATAGTAAGACTCTTGGAGGGGTAGATGGACGAACTGTTTGAACAATTCATCAAAGAACGCAGGTATCTCCGCAATCTGGCCGAGATGTGACGCTCGCCGTCCGCGATGCAGCCGAGGCGGGCGATCCGACCCTTGCCGAGCAGGCCGCGCGACTCACTCGTGCTCAACGTCTTAATCAATTCGTCCCCTCGGTCGTGACGAAGTAAAGATATCGGGAGTGGTAGGCGTAGTGCATCGGCACGACGTAAGGGTATCCAGTTATCCGGCGCGCAGAATTTCGGTGAGCGCCGTGAGCAGCCTCTCCGCGGTGTAAGGCTTCGGGAGGAACGCGTTGACGCCGACGCCGGCAGCCTCCGCCGACCTGCCGTTGGCCGTGAGTCCGCTGGCGGCGATGATTTTGATCTGCGGGTTGAGACGCTTTAACGCGCGGATGGTCGCAAGCCCATCCATGAACGGCATCATCATGTCCGTGAGGACGGCACCGATCTCGCCCCCGTGTTGCGCGTAGAGAGCCAGCGCCTCGGTTCCGTCGTTCGCTAAGAGCACCCTGTAGCGAGCGCGTCCATCAGCCGCACGGCTGCGGACGCCGATGTGTGCGACCGCGCCGCAGGCTCGCTCATAGTTTTCATCTGTGGGTTGGTGGCGGCTGACATCCTGCCTTCCTCTTTGCGCCTGTCTCAAAGCCCGTCGCGCTCCCTGCGACTTGGGCACAAGGTTTTGCGCTCGCGCTGAATCGGCAAGCGTTGTGCCAGCAGAGAGAGTGCGCCTATCGCATCAACAAGGATACGGGGCAGGGCGACCGCCTCGCAGACCCCACGGGCACGCCGGGCTTCCTCGTCACCTCGTATCCGATGAGCTATCAGACGCCCGAAGGCCGTCTCACCGTCAGGCTCAACCGCAGGCTCGACTGGAACGTCGGCTACCAGTATTACAACTACAACGAGAGCGGACTCCTGCGTTACAACATCGGCACTTACGTCGTGAGCGCGAGGCCGCAGAACTATCACGCGCACATGCCTTACACGTCGCTGCGCATCTACTTCGGCGGCGGCGAGCGTTAGCACGAACTTGACAACGAGGCGCGACGGTTCACGCCTCTGAGCATTCGGGCGAATAGGGACGAGGCCCGGCGTCACGCCATTGTGCGACTTCGGGACTCGTCCCTAAAACGGCGGCAGAGCCTGTCTATCAAAGGACGGCGGCAAAGCCGGTCGGTGAAAGATGAGGCGCAAGACCGTAACGGCGGCAGTCTTTATCGTTCTCGCCGCGATTTCATTCGTGTACGCGCGGCTCGCTTCGAGCGACGCGCGCGGCTCGTCATCAGACACGCAAAGACGTGCGCAGTCGAGACAGACGCGCGCGACGCAACCATCCGCGCGCCGCGACTATTCAAAGTTCTCGCACGCAAGCCCCGAACACGCAAAGCAGAAGTGCGACGCGTGTCACACGTTTCCTTCCTCGAACTGGAAGGACGTTCGCAAAGGCAAGGACGCTTTTCCCGACATCACCGGGTATCCCGAACACTCTTCCTGCATCGGCTGTCACAGGGAGCAATTCTTCGCGCGCGAGCGTCCGGCGCCTTCGATCTGCTCGAACTGCCACGTCTCTGTTACGCCCTCCTTCAACGCGCGCAAGCCCTTCCCCAACCCGCGCGAAATCTTCGACCACTCGACCGCGGGGCGCGATGTCATATCCGAGTTCGGCATCAGCTTCGCGCACGACAAGCACGTCGAGCTTGTCGGACGGCGCCGGCCCGACTCTGAGCAACGCGACGACGCGCGATTCATAAGCGTCGCGTTTCGTCGCCGGCCTGCGCAGCAGAAGGAGACAAAGGAGACGAGCGACCCGAAGAGTTGCGCCGTCTGTCATCAGACTTACATGCCGCAGGGCGACACGGAAGACGAGTTCGTGACGCGACCGCCGAATGGTTTGCCGGATGACGCCTTCTGGCTGAAGAAGGGCACGTTCAAAACTTCGCCGGGCCACGCGACCTGCTTCACTTGCCACAACGCCGACGCAGGCATTGCGCCCGCGCAAGGCGACTGCAACGCCTGTCACAAACTCATCCCGCCGTCACAACAACTCGACATCGCGCACGCGCACGACGACTACGACCCGGCGCTCGCGGCGCGAATGGGCGTGACGGACAGGTACACGCTCGAACGTTGGAGCCGTCGCGACGCCGCGCGCTTTCGTCACGAGTGGCTTCCGCATCAGGGCTTGAGTTGCACCGACTGTCATCACGTCGGCGAGATGAACACTCTCGACCGTTCGACCTTGCGCGTGAGCGTCAAGTATACACGTCGGCGGCGGAAGCCCTTCGGCGGGCCCCGTCACAGGGATACACTGGCACATGACCCTCGCCAACCAGATTGATTACGTCTCGACGGATGATGAAAGACAGGAGATCGCTTGGGTGCGCGTGCGCGACCGCGAGGGGCGCGTGACGGAGTACGCTGAGGAAGGCTCGGTGCTCACGCCCGACCAGATTGCGCGCGCGCCGAAGCGACGTATGGACTGCGTTGACTGCCACAACCGTCCGACGCACATCTATCTTTCGCCCGACGAAGCCGTGAACAACTCGCTCGCCGCCGGACGACTCGACGCCTCTCTGCCTTATCTGAAGCGGCAGGCGGTCGAAGTCCTCTCGAAGCCTTACGAGATGAACGACGAGGCGCTCGACGACGGGCAGGCAGCCGACCTTGTGCCGGCGCATGACCTCGATGGCTTCGAGAGTCGGCGTGTCGGGCGCGACCGTCACGGGGTCTGCCTTCATGATCTCGCTGACGGCCACTGTGCCGCCCCGCTCGTGATGGCCGTAGCCGAGCAGTCGCAGTAGGTCGCGGTGCGAGATGAGTCCGACCAGACGCCCGTTCCCGTCCTCGACCGGTACGTGGCGTATGTGTCGCCACGTCATCACGCTCGCGGCGAAGTCAACGAGGTCTTCGGGGCGGACGGTGAAGAGGTCTGTTGACATGAACTGCCCTACGGTTCGATAACCCTGCGACCAATCCTCCGCCTTGCCCGTCTCGATCCGCCAGCGGTGAACCGGCTCGCCCGTCTGCTGGCGCGCATGCATGGCGCGCGCGAGCGTTCGGTAGTGTGCCTCGCGCGCGCCGCGACCCTCCATCGCCGCGAGCGATTGGAGCGCCCACCGCGCTGCGAGGGATTACGCATCCGGCTTGTTCGAGTCTATCGGATTATCACAGTGCTTACAGTCGAGTTCCGCTCCGATGCGGGATTCTCTTCCTTCAGGTGTAACAATCCACGGGCGATTCATCCAAGGCGGTTTATGACGGACATGCTGCCGGTGCCCGCACTCCAAATCAACGACCCAGTCCTGATGCTCGTCTCTGTGAAAGCCGATGATCTTCCGTTTCAGTGTGTAGCGCTCTCCTTAGATTTGTATTTCCGCCATTCACTGAGGCTTGTTTAGGATCTCAACTTTTCATAACACTTACTATCAGAAGTCGTGGAGGTAATAAGATTTCGTTGTATCCTTTTTGTAGCGTTGCCTGACATAAATTCGCTCTGCCACACTTCATGAAAACATTTTTGACATCGTGCCGCCGTGGCTTTAGAATTCGGCAGAATTCGTCCTTTGAAATTCACCGCGGCAGGCACGACTCGCCGGTTTCTCATGCGAGCTACCGGATAGAGGCATCCATTTAGTCTCACGTTCTCGAAGTCGCTGTCGTTCATTAAATCCAGACGGATTACCCTTCGATACCTTCCGCGCACGGCACCAAAAGGAGTTCAAGTATGTCTCTCACCCGTAAGTTCGCCACGAATGTTAATTACAAGAGGCGCGCTATCTGGTTCGGAGTCATCGCACTGCTCGCCTGCGCCTTTGTGCGCACCGGCATTGTAGCTGCCTCTTCCTCAATCTTTGCAAGGCATACGTTAAACTCAAATGCGTCCATAGCCGGTCGATTGCCGACGCATAATATCGTCGCGTCATCTGCTCTGGCTACAGACCAGCGCAGGGACGGATTTCCACGCATCGTCAACGCCAGCGTTGATATCGGCGCCGTCGAGGTCAGTTACTCGATCAGCGCGACGGCTGGCACGCCGCAGAGCGCGGCCATCAACACAGCCTTTACCACGCAACTGCAAGTCACTGTCGATGAGTCGGGTAACCCGGCGAGCGGTATCCCTGTCACCTTCACCGCGCCCACCACCGGCGCGAGCGGCACGTTTCAAGGGACGGGGACAAACACCGCGACGGTCAACACGAATTCGAGCGGCGTGGCGACCGCTCCCGTCTTCGACGCCAACTCGACGGCGGGCGGCCCCTACAACGTTGTAGCGAGCCTCGACACAGGCTCGCCCTCCGTCAACCTCTCCCTGACCAACCTGAAAGGGAATCAGACCATAACCTTCGGCGCTCTGGGTGACAGGAGGTTCGGAAGCCTCGACTTCCCTTTGAGCGCCACGGCAAGCTCCGGCTTGGCGGTGAGTTTCGCGGCCAGCGGTCAATGCACACTCAACGGCTCGACAGTCCACATCACGGGCGCAGGCTCCTGCTCGATCACGGCCTCGCAGGCCGGCGACAGCAACTACAACGCCGCGGCCAGCGTCACGCAGTCTTTCCAGATCAGGAAGGTATCGACCTTCGTTAACACGCACTCCGTTCCGAATCCTTCCTTCGTCGGTCAGGAGGTGCACTTATCCGCAACGGTTCAACTCGACAGCCTGCTGCCTTCATCCCCTACCGCCGTGCCGACGGGAACGGTGCAGTTTCAGGTGGATCAACATGACTTGGGCGGCCCGGTTAATTGTGCGCCGGGTAGCGGGAATTTCTGCGTGGCTGACTGGGGCTCGACTTCGGCCCTGACCGCCGGCGATCACGGCATCACGGCCAACTACTCGGGCGACGCGAACTTCAACCCTTCCACGCTCCAGATACCGCAGACGGTGGCCCCCGTCATCATCAACTTCTCGCAGTCGTCATACACGGTTGCCGAGCGCGACGGCTCCGTCAATATTTCGGTCGAGCGCACGGGCGACACCACGCAAGCCGCCAGCGTTGACTACTCAACAGAAGACAACAGCACGCCTTCGGTCGCCGTTCCCTGCTCGGTGGCTCTAGGACGGGCACTTGAGCGCTGCGACTACACGCGCGCGGCAGGCACGCTCAACTTCGCGCCGAACGAGACGCAGAAGAGTTTCACCGTTCTGGTCAACGACGATTCCTATGTCGAAGGCACTGAGACGCTTTCTCTGCGCCTCTCGAATCCATCATCCAACGCCGCGGTCGGGCAGTGGGCCACGCTACGGATAACGGACGACCAGCCGGAGTCTTCCGGCAATCCCAACGACGACGCGCAGACGTTCGTCCGTCAGCACTATCACGATTTCCTCAACCGCGAGCCGGATGCGTCGGGACTTCAGTTCTGGACTAACCAGATGGCGAACTGCGGCGCGTCCGACACGACCGTCTGCCACGTCAACGTCTCCGCCGCCTTCTTCCTCTCGATAGAGTCCCAGCAGACCGGCTACCTCGTCGAGCGGATATACAAGGTTTCGTTCGGAGACGCGCAGGGTACGTCAAGCTTGGGCGGCACGCAGCATCCGCTTCTCGTGCCCGTCGTGCGATTGAGCGAGTTCCTGCGCGACACGCAGGAGATCGGTCAGGGCGTCGCCGTAGGCGTTGGCGATTGGCAGGGGCAGCTTGAATCGAACAAGCAGTCCTTCGCGTCAGAGTTCGTCCAGCGGCAGCGGTTCACCACGGCCTTCCCGACCTCGCAGACTCCGGCGCAGTTCGTTGACGCC
>DATINM010000079.1:0-32415 GCA_035474235.1 Pyrinomonadaceae bacterium | reverse complement strand
ACCAGCAGCGGCCTCTCGGCGCGACCGCGCCTGAGCGCGACGCAGTTGCCTACGGCGTCGAGGTACGCGTCGCGGAGTCCGCACTCGGCGAGACGCGAGCGCAAGGCTTCGGCTCGCTCGCCCTCGCCGAACGGCGGCGCTGGGACGGAGCAAAGCGCGGCGTGCCCCTCGTTGATGCTTTCGGCCTGCTCCTGGAAAAATCGGAAGGCACGCCGCACGCGCTCCGACGCCGGGACGCCGCGGACGGCGTCTTCGGGAATAAAGGTTGTGGCGGCGGGGACAGACATGGGAAGTGATGAGTGATAAGTGATGAGTGATGAGTGATAAGGAAAAGTCGGCTGCCGTTCTTTCTTATCACTTATCACTCATCACTTATCACTAGACCAATTGCATAACCTCTTCTTCGCTGAGAACGCCGTGGGCGCTCTTGGCGTGGTCGAAGATGCGTTGGACGCGCTCGTCCGTGGCTTCGATGTCGCGGGATTCGAGCCAGTAGATGACGTTCGACTTGCCGCTCATCGGGCCGATCTCGATTGACTGTTTCATGCCGAAGAGTCCCGCGGGCACGCCCGAATAGACGAGGTCTGCGAGTTCGTTGTCGCCCTTGCGAAAGCTCTTGATGACGGCGGCGGCGTGGACGCCGGTCGCCGTTCGGAAGGCGTCGCGACCGAAGACGGGATAGTTGAGCGGAATCTTCCAGCCGCACGCTGCGGCGGCCTTCTCGCAATACTCGCGAAGCCGCGACAGGTCGTTGTCAATCCAGCCTAGAAGCTTCAGGTTGACGAGCAGTTGATCCATCGGCGTGTTGCCGACGCGCTCGCCGACGCCCAAAGCCGAGCCGTGAATCTGATCCGCGCCGCCCTCGATTGCCGCAATCGAGTTGATGACGCTGAGGCCGCGATCCTGATGCCCGTGCCAGTCGAGGCGAACGCGCTCGCCCTGCTCTTCGATAATTTTTTTAACGAAGCGGACGACCGAGCGAGCGCCGTCGGGCGTTGCGTGTCCGACGGTGTCGCAGACGCAGACGGCGCGCGCGCCGCAGCGAATCGCGGTCGTGTAGAGAGCGCGAATCGTTTCCGGGTCGGCGCGCGTCGTGTCTTCGGTGACGAACATGACGGGCAAGCCTTCGGAGACGGCGAAGGTAACGGCCTCTTCGGTGAGTTGAAGAAGCTTTTCGAGCGTCCAGCCTTCGGCGAAGAAGCGGACGAAGGACGAGCCGAGGAAGGTGCAGGCTTCAATCGCGATGCCGGCGCGCTGCGAGATTTCGGCGATGGGGCGGATGTCGTTCGGGTGCGTGCGCGCGGCGCAGTTCGGACGAATCCGAAGCTTCTGCTCGACGACCTCGCGCGCCAAACGCTCGACTCCGGCTGCGTGCGTGCCACCCGCGCCGGGAAGTCCTATGTCTGCCGTGTCAATCGCGAGCGCGTCCATCAGGTGAAGCAGTTCGATCTTGCGCTCGACCGAAGGCTCGCAGACCGAAGGCGACTGGAGTCCGTCGCGCAGCGTCTCGTCGTCGAAGCTTATGCGGCGCGCGGGACGGTCGAACTGCGGCTCGACGCGGTTCCAGTCGTATATGAGTTCACTCGCGGGCACTTCCGTAACACCTCCGTTTTCAGCGGGCGATTTAATTCTCTCTTCGGCGTGACACACTTTTTGAGTTCGATTACAACAAGGGCGCGCACGGGTGTCAAGCGGAAGCAAATGAGCGGCTAAAGCCGAGACTTTGCTTGCAACTTGTCCACTAGCTAAAGCTAGTGGAAATTCATTGCTTGCCGCTCACCAGTCATTGCTTATTTGCTTACTGGCTAACTTCCACTCCGGCGTGCTACCGTGCCATAAAACCGAAGATGAAAACACTGAAGCGGCTCTTCGATAACAACCGCGCGTGGGCCGAAGCGATCAGGGAGCGCGAGCCGGAGTTTTTCCGCACGCTCGCCCGGCAGCAGTCGCCCGAATATCTCTGGATCGGCTGTTCGGACAGCCGCGTGCCCGCCACGCAACTCGTCGCGCTCTCGCCCGGCGATATGTTCGTGCACCGCAACGTCGCAAACCTCGTCGTCCACACCGATCTGAACTGCCTCTCGGTGATGCAGTTCGCGGTGGACGCTTTGAAGGTCAAGCACGTCATCGTCTGCGGGCACTACGGCTGCGGGGGCGTGCAGGCCGCGCTCTCGAACGCGCGCCTCGGACTCATAGACAACTGGCTCCGGCACGTGCAGGACGTTGCAGAGAAGCACGCCGCGACGCTCGAACGCGCCGCGGACGACGCGGAGCGTCTGCGGCTCCTGTGCGAATTGAACGCGCGCGAGCAGGTCTTGAACGTCTGCCGAACGACGGTCGTGCAGGCGGCATGGGAGCGCGGGCAGGAGCTTTCCGTTCACGGCTGGATTTACGGTATCGAAGACGGACTGCTGCGCGACCTCGGCGTCGGCGTCGCGGGCCCCGAAGATTTCGCGGCGAACACGATGAACGAAAGACTCGAAACGTAGTCGTGACTGCTTCGGCACTCGCGCCGGTTTATACTTTGGTCGGCACACAAACTCACCGAAAAGCGGGAGGCGAAAGGCATGGCGGGAAGCAGACAGGCGATTGTCATCGACGGCGCGAACGTGGCCTACGAGGAGAGGAGCGCGGGCGGAAGGCCGAAGCTCTCGAATCTTCTCAAAGTCCGGTGCGAGCTTGAGGAGCGCGGCTTCGAGGCGATCATACTCGTTGACGCGAGCCTCAAGTACGACATTGACGATCAGGCGCAACTTCAGTCGCTCATCGCGTCGCAGCAGGTCAGGCAAGTGCCCGCCGGCACGGACGCAGACTTCTTCATCATCCAACTCGCCGAACAGATCGACGCGCGCATCGTCACAAACGACCGCTACAAAGACTACGCCGAACGCTTCCCTTGGATTCAGGAGCGCCGCCTGCCGTACATGATCGTCAAGGGCGAGGTCGTGCTCTACGAAGAGCAGCAGCAGTTAAGCCAAAAGTAAAAAGGCAATGGAGGGGACGGCTCAAAAGCGTCGCTCTCGTCAACGATTGACGACGACGAATGCCGCCCGCCGGGAACGAAGAAAGCCGTGCACGGGCGTATCTGTCTTTTGACTTTTTACTTTTGCCTTGTTGACTTTCATCCGGTCTGGTGCATCATTCACTTGCCCACACGCTCTCGAAGCCCTTTTAAGGAAGCAAGAAATCCGAAGGAGACGAAACGCATGAACGAACACGCAAGCGCGCGCGTCCGCGTGGTGGCGGCAGTCTTCGTCGTGCTCGCGCTCGTAGCCGCGTGGCTCGGCGCGCACGCAACCAATGCGGCGCGCGACGCTCAGGCACAGTCGAACGCGAACACACAGACGCCGCAAGCCGGACAGCAACCGCCGCAAGAGAACCCGGCCTTCGCCGAACTCCACAAGCGCGTCGCGGGACATGAGAACGCGCCCGCCGAACAGGTCTTCACAAACATACAGGTCTTGAAGGGCGTGCCCGCCCAACGCTTTCTTCAAATCATGGGCGCATACTCTCGCGCGCTCGGCGTGCGCTGCGACTACTGTCACATCCCCGGCGAGTGGGAGAAGGACGACAAGGAGACGAAGCAGACGGCGCGCGACATGGTTCGCATGACCGCCGACATCAACGCCGAGGTGAAAAAGATAAAGACCATCGCAGCCGACAACCCAATGGTCAACTGCTCGACCTGTCATCGCGGCCAGCCAAAGCCCGCGCCGGGCATGGGCCCCGGCCAAGGCCCGCGCCCCGACGGCGGCCCCAGACCGCAAGGCGCTCCGACTCCGCCCGCGCAGAAGCCCTGACGCGCGCGCCGCAAGGCCGGAGGCAAACATCGAGAGGCAAAGGTGAGGACGCGCGCCGCGCCGCGTGTCTTCGCTTTTGCCTTTTGACTTTTAACCTTTCTTCGCTTTTGCCTTTTGACTTTTAACTTTTGCCTTTTACAATCCCTCCGCCCGCGAAGCGCCACAGGTGAAGACGGATGATAATCGCCCTCGGTTCGGCACGCGCCGCGAAGATCATGGCTCTGCGTTCGGCCTGCGCTCGCATCGCCGAGCGGGACGCGCGCTGGCGGCACGCGGAACTCGTCGCGCGCAACGTCGAGACGAGCGCGCCGCGCATGCCGCTCAACGACACGCAACTGATGCGGGGCGCGTTCGAGCGCGCCGCCGTCCTGCGCGAACTCCTGCACGCCGACGGCACGCGCGCCGACTTCTACGTCGGATTGGAAGGCGGTTTCCACTCGATCACTTTCGACGGCGTGCGCCACACCTTTCTGCACGGCTGGGCCTACGTCGCAGACTCCGAGCGCGGCCACTTCGGGCACGCTCCCGCGGTAACCGTCCCGCCTTCAATCGTCGCGCGCGTCGAGGGCACGGGGCGCGAGTTGGGCGAGGTGATTGACGAGGTCGCGGGCGAGCGCGACATACGCAGCCGGCAGGGCGCGTGGGGCGTTCTCTCCGGCGGACTGCTCACGCGCTCGATGAGTTTCGAGACGGCGCTCGTCGCCGCCTTCGCGCCTTTCTACAACGCGCGGGTTTACAAATGAATCTAACAAATCGCCGCTCGAAAGGTTAGTTTGAAGAATGGTGGAAAGACTCACAGCCGAAGGGAACGACGAGCATCTCGCGAAGATAGGCCACACGGCGACGGGCTGGATCGAGGTGATCGCAGGCTCGATGTTTTCGGGGAAGTCCGAGGAGTTGATACGACGCCTGCGGCGCGCGAGGATCGCGCGTCTCAAAGTGCAGGTCTTCAAGCCCGAAATCGACGTGCGCTACTCGCGCGACCACATCGTCTCGCACTCCGAGATGCGGCACGAATCGAGGGTCGCGCGCACCGCCTCGGAGATTCTCGCGAAGGTCGAGCCGGACACGCAGGTCGTCGGCATTGACGAGGGACAGTTCTTCGATAACGAGTTGGTGAGTGTGGTGAACACGCTCGCCGGGCGGGGACTTCGAGTCATAGTCGCCGGACTCGATCAGGACTACACCGGCAGGCCGTTCGAGCCGATGCCGCAACTGCTCGCCGTCGCCGAGTACATCACGAAGACGCACGCGATCTGCGTCCGCTGCGGCCAGCCCGCCAACTACTCTCAGCGCATTGTCGAGGTCGAGGGGCAAGTCGTCGTCGGCGCGGGCGACGCATACGAGGCTCGCTGCCGTCGCTGCTTCGTCCCGCACGCCGACGCGCCGACGCGCTACCTCGAAGACGCTTAGGGCCGGCGACGAAATTTTTGTCCGAGACTTCTAAACGCTCAAGGCCGCGCGACTCTGACAACCGCGCGGCCTACGTTTTTTATGATGAGGGCGAATGTTTGCGAAGGCGAGCGACGAAGACGAGCGTTTACGAAGAAGGCGGCTCAAGCTCTACCGCGAGGCGCGTCCAGACTTCCGCGAACTTCTCAACGTCCTCGCGCGTGCGCTCCATCACGCGGCGGCTGTCCATGTAGGCGGCCCAGTGCGGCGTGTTGACGAGCGCCTCCTGCACGTCCTCGCCGAGCGCCTGCGCCATCAGCGCGACGAGGTCTTGCGTGACGCGCGAGTGTTCTAGCAGTGCCTGAATTATCGTGTAGGCCAGACGCGCCTGCTCGTATCCAAGACCGCGCTCTTGCCCCGCCGTCGCTTCAAACGGCGTCGCTTCACTCTCTTCGCTCATGCGCCCGACTCCTCGCGCTTTTCGTCCGCGTACCAGCTTCCGCGCACGAGCGGAAGCTGCGCGACGTGCGCCGCGCAAACTTCGGCGTCGCCGCTGAAGATTTTAACTTCCGTCCCCGGCGAGAGGTGGTCGTACTTGACGAGGCCGAGCGCGACACGTCGGCGCAGACGCGGCGAAAAAACCGTGGAGGTTATGCGACCGACCTCCCGTTCTTCCGAGCAAGACTTGACGCGCGCATCGTCCGGCGGCGCGGCGGCGCGGTCGAAGACGAGTCCTGCTAACTTCTTCGCGACGTGGCCGCGCCAGTGTATGCGCGCGATGATCTCCTGCCCCGCGTAGCAGCCCTTCGTGTAGCTGACCGACTCGGCCTCGTCAACGACTTCGAGCACGACGTTCGCATCGCTCGCGTCAACGCCGTAGCGCGCTACACCGGCCTCGACCCTCAAGACTTCGAGCGCGTCGAACCCCGCGCGCCGCGCGCCCGCCTCTGAGAGCGCGTCCCACAAAGCTTCCGAATCATTCGCGCCGACGAACAGGTCGAAGCCGTCCTCGGCCGTGTGCGTCGCGCGAGCGAGCGTGACTTCGCCGCTCTGAGACTTGAACGAGTAGATGCGACCGCGCGCAGTCGTCGAAGCCGGTTCGCCGAGCACTTTCTCGATTAAATCACTCGCGCCCGCGCCCTGAACGGAGAGGAGCGCAGTCTCGTCCGTGATGTCGCGCACGCGGAAGTCGCCCGCGAGCGTGAAGCGTCCGAGATTTTTCAGAAGCGTTTCGTAGGTTGCCGCCTCCGTGTCGAAGAGAAAAGCGTCGCCGCGCCGGAAGACGCGCGTGGCCGCTACGAGCCGGCCCTGCGGGTTCGGGAATGCCGCGTGCATCCACGCACCGTCTTCGAGCCGCGCAACGTCGTTCGTCAACATGCCGTTAAGGAACTGCACGGCCTCGCCGCCCGAAACTTCTACGCGCCCGCGCGAAGACAAATCAAACAAACCCGCGCCGCCGCCCCGCACCGCTTCGTATTCTTCGCGCGCGTCGCCGAAATGCGCGGGCACGACCGAGCCGTCCTGCTCGCGCACCTGAGCGCCCGCGCGCACGTGCGCCGCTTCGAGCGTCGAATGCCGCGGCGCAGCCGCGCCGATTTCTCTACTCTCTACCGCTTCGCCCATTCCCTACACCAAAACCTCTCGTCCTCAACTCACTTCGCCGCCGCGAGCGTCCGAGCTTCGGCGGCGCGGAGTGCGCGTGCGACCGACTTGTAATCTTCCAACTGCGCCGCCTCGCGACGGTGCGACGCGAGAACCTGCGGACTCGGATGGTAGAGCGGCACGAGCAGGCGACCGTGCCACTCGACGACTTGTCCGACGTTTTCTCTGAGTGTGAGGCGATGATACTCGACCGACCGGAGCGCTTCAAGCGAGACTGCGCCGAGCGTGACGACTACGGGGGCGTTGACGATTTCAATCTGCCTTCGCAGAAACTCCGAGCAGTTTCCGACCTCGGCCTTCGTGGGCTTCCGGTTCGCGCCCGTCTCGCTGCGCGGGTTACAGAGCGCGGCGTTCGTGATGAAGATGTCTTCGCGCGCGAGTCCGATTGAAGCGAGATAGCGACCGAAGTTTCGTCCCGACTGGTCGCCCGAAAACGGCACGCGCGTCCGGTCGCCGCCCTGCCGCCCCGGAGCCTCGCCCACGAACATCACACGCGCGCCGACGCGTCCGTTCCTCTCGCTCAAGACTGCGCTGCGCCCGCACATCGCCGGACATTTAACACACGCCGCGGCCAACGCGACGAGCGCGTCAAACTCGGCCTGCCTCGCGTCCGCCGTAGAGCCTTTCAACTTATTCGTGCTCATGTCTCTGACAAAGAAAAATAGAAACAGGATGGACGGAACTGACAGGATAACAGAAGAAAGTCTGAGCGATGAAGGATGCACGAAGAACGCTTGAAGGCGAGTTTGGAACGACGAGTTCTAAAGCGTGTTGTTTTCAGTTCAGCGTCCCGGCGCTCATCGTTTTGATTTCCGGGACGGTGATGACGCGGAAGTCCGCCGGCGGTTCTTCGACGGCGCGCACGAGCGACGCGACCATCTGCTCGCGCGTGACGAGGCCGAGTCTGAGCGCCGTCTCGCGCTTCGACGGCAGGCGCTCCATCAGCCGGTAGAAGGGCACGAGCACGTAAGGCCAGCGATGTCCGGGGCCGAGCACGTACCAGGGTCGCAACACCGTCGCGGGCACGCCCGACTCGCGCAGAAGCCCTTCGACCTCAGCGCGCACGGCCTGATAGTCTCTCATCACGGGCGCGGGCTGCGCCACGCTCACATAAACGAAGTGGCGAACGCCCGCCGCGCGCGCCGCGCTGACGGATGCGCGCCCCGAGACGAGATCAATCTCGCGAAACTCCTTGGCCTTCGCTGGCGAAGGATGCGCTACGCCGACCAGTTGCACGAACGTGTCCGAAGGCGCGACCGACGCCGCGAAGCTCGACTCGTCGAGCGGGTCGCCCACGACCGCCTCCGCGCCCGCCGTCAACTTCGCCTCCGACCCTCGCCGCACGAGCGCACGAACCTCATGCCCGCGCCCCAAAAGCTTCTCGACGAGCGCGCGCCCCAAGTAACCCGTCCCGCCCGTGATGAAAATTCTCCGTTTCGTCATCACCTTCCATCGTCCTCACACGTTGGTCTGCGGATTTTGTCCCGGTCTCCGACATTCATTACGGGCGATACGCGCGGCGTGGATTTGCGTTAGGGGCGGCGGATGTTTTGCCATAGTTTGTTTTGGTCTTAGTCATAAGTGGCCTTTATATTTTCCGCTTGACGAAGCGGGGTGCACCATGCGATAAGAGTCCTCCCGAAAGTTTCACTCCCGTACTTGCCCCAGCGAAGTGGTTGTTTGTTAGTCAGCCCCATTAACTGTCCGGTCACGGACAGGAGGCGCAGGCGCTCGCCCATGTCGGTTTCCTCATAGGGCGGCGGTCGGCGCGT
Source organism: Pyrinomonadaceae bacterium (assembly GCA_035474235.1). Lineage (GTDB taxonomy): Bacteria > Acidobacteriota > Blastocatellia > Pyrinomonadales > Pyrinomonadaceae > QHXN01. Next base: position 23,789 of record DATINM010000079.1, on the reverse strand, counting down.
TCATTCGATAATTGGAGGCATAATTCGCCGGGGCTTCCCCGCTCGTGGGAGGTCTGAATCTTGAAACCGCTCACCTTCTAAACAGGAGCAAGCAGGTTCTGCGCCTCAATGCGTGAACCGTAACCTCTTGAGGAGACCAGAATGAAAAGAACTTTCAGCATTACCCTTGCGGTACTTGCCGCCGTCTGCCTTTTCCGCGCCTCGCAATTTCTCAACACCGCCCACGCGCAACAGCAGGGACGCACAAGCGGCCCCGCCGTACACGGCATAAACACGAGAGGGGCCGACGCCACCGACGCCGACGACAACGCCGCGAGCGCGCCCGACTCGTCTTTCAGCGCCGAAGACCCTGAAACCAACCCGCACCCCGGTCGCGCCGGAAGCGGCAGGGCATTGACGACGGGCGGCACGGGCGTCGTCACGCCCAAGATCACCTACCACGGCGGGCCGCTCATCCAGACGCCCGTCATCTACATCATCTGGTACGGCAACTGGAATCAGTCGAACGGCTCCGACACGCCCGCGGGACAGCAGATCGTCCGCGACTGGGGCCACAGCATCGGCGGCTCGCCCTACTTCGCCATCAACACCAGCTACAACGCGGGCGGCTACACCGTCAGCGGCGGCGTCAACTGGGGCGGCGAGTACACGGACACAGGCTCGCAGGGAACGACCCTGAGCGATGCAAAGGTCTTCACCGTCGTCAAGAATGCGATTAACGGCGGCCACCTGCCCTACGACGCGAACGGCGTCTATTTCGTCTTCACTTCGTCGAACATCTCGGAGAGTTCGGGCTTCTGCACGCAGTACTGCGGCTGGCACACAGCCGGCAACAACACTTCGGGCGCGCGCATACGCTACTCGTTTGTCGGCAACGCGAACCGCTGCCTGTCGGCCTGCGCCGCGCAGACCACAAGCCCGAACTCGAACGCCGGCGTTGACGGCGCGATCTCCGTCATCACGCACGAACTCGAAGAGGCGACGACCGACCCAGACCTGAACGCATGGTACGACAGCCAGGGCGCTGAGGACGCTGACAAGTGCGCTTGGACGTTCGGCCATCACCAGTTTCAGGTGAGCAACGGCTCTTGGGCCAACGTCACGCTCGGCTCGCGCAATTACCTCATCCAGCGCGAACTCCAGCACATCACCAGCGGCGACCTCTGCAAGATGAGTCTCGCCAGCGGCGACAACTAAAAACGGCCTCGCGCCGAAAAGCAGAAGTCCGCGGCGGACGACGCGCGTCGTCCGCCGCGGACTTCTTTTACGTCCCACGACTGTCTAAAGAATCTTTTCGCCGGAGCCGAGCACGCGTAGACGCGGCGTCGGCGCGACGTATGGCATCGGCGCGACGCGCGGCAGAACATAAACGCGCGGCGCGGCGAGCGCGGGCGGCACCGCGATGCGCGGGATCATTGTGGACGCTATCGGCGCTTCGACGCGAAAGGCATCGGGATTGATGAGAAGTCCCTGCGACCAGCGCTCGGGCTTGACGCGCAGGTTTCGCTGCTTGTGCTCGCGCACGACCGTCAGCGTCACCTCTTCGTCTTTGTCGTCGAGCGCGCGGACTAAATCGCTCGCGTCTTCGACCTGCTGCCCTCCCGCCTCTGTAATCACGTCGCCCGCCTTCAGCCCGGCCTTCGCTGCGGGGCTGTTCGCCTCGACCGAGTTGACGAGAACGCCATGCGAGACGCCGAAGTAGTCCGCGAGTTGACGACCGAGCGGACTCGTCGTCACGCCGATGCGCCGCGCCGCGCCGAAGGCCATGACGCCGGGGTGTTCGCGCTGCAACTCTCCGAGCTTCCTGTTAAGCTCCTCGCTCTGCCGTTTCAACTGCTCGGAGTTTTTGGCCCACTCCTCGCCGAACCGCTGCGCGTCGGCGAGGTCGAAGCCGCCGGACAGGACGCCGCCCGCGTCCGGCGTCGCCACGTCGCGATGCGCGAGCGTGGCCGTCATCTGCTGCTCCGAACCGCCGCGCAGGACGGTCAAGCGCGCCGGGTGGTCGGGCGCGGACTCTTCGATGAGACGCGTCAACTTGCGGACGCTTCCGACCTCGTCGCCGTCGAAGCGCACGATCACGTCGCGCTCGCGGACTCCTGCGCGCTCGGCTGGACTGCCCTTGAAGACCGAGCGGACGCCAACGCCGCGCGGCTCGCCCGTCAACCCGTAGTCGTTCATGTTCGCGCGCGTCACGTCCTCGACCTGAACGCCGAGGAACGGCCCGTCGTCGAAGAAGGCGGTCGCTAACGCCGCGGGCGCGGGCATGGCCGGCGCTTGAGCCGCGGCGGGTGGCGTCGAAGGCGACGCGGGCGCGGGCGGCGCGGCCTGCTGCGAACGGACGACCGCGGATGCGGACAGGAGTGCGAGTGCGGCAAGACCCGGAAGTGCTCTGAGTTTCATGGACGCGGAAGACCTCCTGAGAATTTTTCTGTGCTTGCACGCCCGCGGCTATCCGCGGGTTCCGAAATTTCTCGTCGCCGCACGCGTCCCGAATCTCGGATTTAATCTCGGCCGCCGCGCACGGACTCGCGCGCGCGCGACGCGGCGAACTCGCCCGCCGAAAGACTTTTCGCTTTACTGCGCGTCGCGTCGGCTGTCACAATGAGCGCCCGAAACCTTGTCGGACTAACTCTGAACACGCAAGCGCAACCGGCACACGCATGACTTTAGGAAACACGTCGGCCATCGTCGTCGCGCACCCCGGCCACGAAGTACGCATACACGGCTTCGTCGAGCGCGAGCGCCCGCGCGTCTTCGTCCTGACGGACGGGTCGGGGCGGATGGGAAGCTCGCGCATCGACGCGACCGCGCGCTACCTCGAAAAGTTCGGCGCGCGGCGCGGCACGGTCTTCGGTCGCTTCGCCGACTCGGAAGTTTACCGGCGCGTCCTCGCGCGCGACTTCGACACGTTCGTAAGTCTCGCCGAAGAGTTGGCCGAATCGTTCGCCTCCGAAGGCACGGGCAAAGTCGTCGGCGACGCGACCGAAGGCTATAACTCGACGCACGACATCACGCGCCTCGTCACGAACGCCGCCGTCGAGATGGCGAGCCGCGCGCGCCGCGCGACGATTGCCAACTACGACTTCCCCGTCGTCCGAAGGCCCGACCACTGCCCCGCGCACTTGCGCGAGCGCTCGGTCTGGCTCCGTCTCGACGACGCGGCGCTCGCGCGCAAGCTCGCCGCGGCCTTCGAGTTCTTCCCCGAACTCGCCGCCGAAGTCCGGGACTCCATGCGCGGGCGCGGCGACCAGAGAGTCGTCGAACACTTCGATCTGGGATGCGACGAGCACGCCGCGACGGATTTGAGCGGCCTCGAAATGTTCCGCGTCGAGTGCCTCCGCCCGGTCTTCAGAAGCGAACCGCCGTCAGACGGGCGCGTGCCCTTTTACGAGCTTCAGGGCGAGATGAGAGTCGCGGCGGGAGTTTACGAACGCGTCATCCGATATCGCGAGCATCTTCGACCGCTCGCCGACGCGCTCGCCGAGAGCGTCGAGAGGAAAATTTGATGGGCAAGCTCCGAGTCCTCATCACGAACTATGTGATGTCGAACCGGACGGGCACGGAGTTGTTCGCGCTCGAACTCGCGCTTGCGCTCCTGCGCGAAGGGCACACGCCCGTCGTTTACACGACCGAGTGCGGCCCGCTCGCGAGTCGCCTTCGCGATGCGACCGTGCCCGTCACCGACGACCTCAACACCCTCACCTCGCCGCCCGACATAATCCACGGCCAGCACCACGTCGAGACGATGACGGCGCTGCTTCATTTCAACGATGCGCCCGCGCTCTTCTACTGCCACGGCTGGCTGCCCTGGGAAGAGCGCGCGCCGCTGCACCCGCGCATCTATCGCTACGTCGCGGTTGACGACACTTGCCGCGACCGTCTGCTCTGGGAGTGCGGCGTCGAGGAGTCGCGCGCGCGCGTCGTCCTCAACTCGGTTGACCTCGAACGCTTCAGGCCGCGCGAGCCGCTGCCCGAACGCCCGCGCCGCGCGCTCGTCTTCAGCAACAAGAAACTCGCGCACGCGGGCGCGTTGCGCGAGGCTTGCGCGCGCGCGGGAGTCGCGCTCGACTTCGCCGGCATGAGTTCCGGCGGCGAAGTCGAAGAGCCGGAGAAGATTCTCGGCCAGTACGATCTGGTCTTCGCGAAGGGTCGTTGCGCGCTCGAAGCGCTCGCGGTCGGCGCGGCGGTCGTGCTGTGCGACGCGGTAGGTCGCGGCCCGCTCGTGACTTCCGAAGAGGTCGCGCGCCTGCGCCGCCTCAACTTCGGCGTGCGCGCGCTGCAAGGCGAGTTGAGCGCCGAAGCGATCTTCCGCGAAATCTCCCGCTACGACGCCGCGGACGCCGCGCGCGTCTCACGCTTCGTCCGTTCGGACGCGGATCGCGGGCGCGCGTTCGACGAAGTATTCTCGCTCTACGACGAAGTCATCGAAGAGCATCGCACCGCGACGCGCGACGCGCGCGCCGAAGGCCGCGCCGCAGCCGCGTACCTGCGTTGGGCGATGAAGGGCGCGCGCGCCGAGCGTTCGGAGTTCGAGAACTCAGCGGCGGGACGACTGCGCCGCTGGGCCGTGGAAGCGCCCTTCGTCGGCGCGATGGTTCAGTTCGCGGGCGATAAGGTCAGAGGGAAGAGGCGAAAGTCGTGACGACGAACGACCCGGCCCGCGCGTTGAAGGCCGCGGTTCGCTCCCGTTCGGCGGCGAACGATTCGGGCTGCATGAAGATACTCGACATCGGCTGCGGCAGGCACAAGACTCCGGGCGCAATCGGCCTCGACAGCAACCCGCGCTCGGACGCCGACGTTATACACGACCTCGACCGCGTGCCCTACCCTTTCCCCGACGACGAGTTCGATCTGATCGTCGGCAATCAGGTCGTCGAGCACGTCTCGGACTTGCTCGCCGTCGTCGCGGAACTTCACCGCATCGCGAAGCCCGGCGCGCTCATCAGGCTGGACACGCCGCACTACTCCGATATCGCGTCCTACACAGACCCGACGCACAGGCGACATCTGACTACAGAGTCGTTCGCTTACTTCACGGGCGACCGGCCCGACTTCGACTTCTACAGTCAGGTGCGCCTGCGCCCGCTCTTGATTCGCGTGACGATGCTCAAGCTCTGGCGTCTGCTCGGCTTCGAGCTTCTCGTGAACGCCTGCAACCGCCGCCCGTCGCTGCGATTCTTCCGGCGCTTCTGGGAACAGTACCTGTGCTTCGTCGTTCGCGGGAAGACAATCTATTTTGAATTTGAAGTGATAAAGTAGCCATCAACTCATGCGACAAACCGGGACGCACAGAAAGGGGGATAGATAATGAGCAGCAAACCGAAGTTGTCGAAGGAAGATGAGAAGACGAAGGGCAAAGGCGAGACGCGCAAGCGCTCTTCAAACAGGCCGTCGAAGAAGGATCAGATCATCTCGCTATTCCTCTCAGGCATGGGCGAGGTCGAGGACATCGCGGTCATCACGGGAGCGCGGCCCTCTTACGTCGGGTCGGTCTTGCACGAGGCGGGGCTGCACACGGGCTACTTCGACCTCTACACCTCGACCTCGCACCCGCAGAACATCTACTCGAAATTCTTCGCCAACAAGCTCGGCTTCAAGGACGAGGAGACGGCGAGAGAGAGCGTGGCGCTGATTGATCGTCTCTACAGACAGTTCGAGTTCGCGGGCGACCGCGCCGGACAGCACCACGCGCTCGCGATGGCTCTGACCATGTTCGACCGTGCGCGTTGGACGAACAAGGGTCGCGAGGCCGGAGTCTTCCTCGACTGGTTGAAGGGCCGTCTCGACGAGGCCGCGCTCGAACCCGACGACGAGACTGGAGACGAGTCGGCGGGCGGCGAGCCGGAGACTCTGCCTTAAGAAGATTGCGGGTTTGAGGCGCATGACACAGAACAAAGGCGCTCCGCCTTCAGAGGCACAGGCCAAAGAATCCGAAATCCGAAATCCGAAATCCGAAATCGCATTGAGCGCGTTTCTCGTCGCGCTCTACGTCGCGGCGCGTCTGCGCCAACTGACGGCCACGTGCCTCTGGTTCGACGAGATTTTCAGCGTACACGCCGCGCGCCACGCTTGGGGTGAACTCTGGCGCTTTGCCGCGGCTGACCTGATACACCCGCCGCTCTTCTACGCGCTCCTGAAAATCTGGGTGGGCGTCGGCGGCGAATCACTTCTCTGGCTTCGACTCTTTCCCGCGCTCACGTCGATTGCCGCGCTCGTCCCCATCTTTCTGCTCGCGCGCGAACTCCGGCTCGGCGCGGCGGCGACGAACGCGGCGCTCGTTCTGTTGGCCGCCAACGGCTACCTGATCAAGTACGCGCAGGAGGTCAGGATGTACAGCCTGCTTCTCCTGCTCACGCTCTTCTCGCTCTGGCTCTTTGCGAAACTCGTCAAAGCAGATCGAGCGACGCTCAAACTTCACTTCGCGCTCGCCGTCGTCAATCTCCTGCTCGTTTACACGCACTACTACGGCTGGCTGGTCGTCACGAGCGAGGCCGCGTCGCTCGTCTTCAAAGACCGGCGAAGGTTGCGCGCGTTTCTTATCTCGTCGGCGTCGGTCGTGCTTCTCTTCGTCCCCTGGATAGTCGCGTGCGTGCGCGAGGCGGGCGAGGGCGGCGGACTCGCGCAGAACATCGGTTGGATCGAGCGGCCCGGCGCTCGCGACCTCTGGCAACTCTTCGCGCTGCTGAACGAGCCTTTCTATTTCCGGCAGAGTTCCGACGAGTCGCTCTACGCGCGTGGCGGCGCGATCCTCGGACTAATCCTCGTCGGCCTGCCCATAGCGCTTTTGATTCTAAGAACGTTGAGGAAGCAACACGAACCCGCATCTCACATTGACGACGAACACACGGCGGGCGGCTTGAACGAATTCGGAGAACGCGGCGAAGGCGCTGTGACTCTTCTGTTCCTCTCTTTGTTCACGCTGTTACCCATCGTGCTTGCCTTCGCGGCGAGCTACGCGCTGCCCGAATCAATCTGGGGCGAACGACATCTGATCGTCGTCGCCGCGCCGTATGCGCTGCTCGCGGGTGTCGCGCTCGCGCGCCTGCGCCCCGTCTGGCTGAAGGGCGCGGCGCTCGTAGTCCTTTGCTGCTGGTTCACGCTCGCGGGCGCGCTCACGTTCGTCGTCCGGCGTGACGAAAATTACATCTGGTGCGCTTGGGAAAACCTCGCCGCGTCAGCCGCGAGGGACGAAGCGCAGACGGAAGCGAACTCGACGGGTGACGCGAACTCGACGGGCGACGCTCGACGCGCGGGCGACTCAGGCGCGCAGGCCATAAACGTCTTCGCCTTTGAAGACCTCATCGCGTATCACCTTTGGTTCGCGCTCGACGACGCGGGCGCGCGGCGCTTCAACGTCGTCGTCTTGAAAGGATTGCCCGGCGTCGCAGAAGACACTGCATACTTTCTCCCGCGCCGCTTCGATGGAGTAGCAAAGGCCGCGGGCGCAGACTCGCTCGCGGGCGAGCGATTTTTCGCGGCCTTCCGCGGCGCGGCGTGGGACGAGTCGCGCGAGCCTTTGAAAACGATACTCGAACGCGGTTATCGTGCCGAGCGCGTTTACGAGACGCAGGCGCAGGCGCAGCGCGCCTTTCTCGTGCTCTTCTCGCGCCCCGGCCCGCCGAAGGACGCGGACGCCGCGAGCGCGCGTATCGAGAAGCGTTGAAGAGTGCCGCGCTCGGCGTATACGAAAATCAAGTTGGAAGAGATGTCGAACTGACGGAATGAATCGGGGAGAAAAATGATGACAGAGACGAACACGAGATCGGCGGCAGAGGCGAGCGCGAGGCCGCAAGCGCCTTCGCCGCTCGAACAGATTTGGCAGATGTCTTTCTCTTTCACGCCCGCGCGCGTGCTCTCGACGGCGACGCAACTCGGCCTCTTCTCGCACCTCGCGGCGGGGCGCTCGACCGTCGCCGATGTCGCGGGCGCGGCCGGGGCGTCCGAGCGCGGCATGCGCATGATCCTCGACGCGCTCGTGGGCTTCGGGCTTCTAGCGAAGTCGGACGGGCGCTACGAGTTGATGCCGCACGCGCGCCAGTATCTTGTGCGCGATAGCCCGGACTACGTCGGAGGGCTTTTGGAATCGGGCGCGATGCTCGAAGCGTGGTCGCACCTGACCGAGTGCGTCCGCACGGGCAGGCCGTTTAGAAAGGTAGAGTCGCAGGAGATGGCGGAGGAGTTTTTTCCGATGCTCGTCCGAACGCTCCACGTCGTCAACCGCGAACCGGCGCGGCGCACGGCCGAGGCGCTCGGCGCGGGCACGACGGCGAAGAACTTGCGCGTGCTCGACGTTGCGTGCGGCTCGGGCGTCTGGGGCATCGCCTTCGCGGAGGCCGACGCCGGAGCGCGCGTCACCGCGCAGGACTTCCCCGGCGTCTTCCGGACGACGCGCGAGTACGTCCGTCGCCACGGCCTCGAAGACCGTTTCGACTACCTGCCCGGCGACCTGAAGGAAGTTGACTTCGGCGAAGGCCGCTACGACCTCGCGATACTCGGAAACATCGTTCACTCCGAGGGCGAGCAGTCTTCACGCGAACTCTTCGGCAAGCTGCAACGCGCGCTCGCGCCCGGAGGCCGCATCGTCGTCATCGACATGATCCCCGACGACGCGCGCACCGCGCCGCCCTACGCACTCGTCTTCGCGCTCAACATGCTCATCAACACCGAACTCGGCGACACGTACACGCTCGCCGAGTACACAGGCTGGCTCAAAGACGCAGGCTTCCAGCGCGTCGAGACTGCGGACATCGGCTCGCACTCGCCCGCCGTCATCGGCCACAAAGACTAGCGCCGCGCGGAAGGCGTGCGAATGAACGAACGTCTGGCCGCGCGTGCGTCGTCTCTTCGCGATTGCACGTCCGGGCCGCGCGTCGGAATCGGGAGATGACGACAAACGATTTCGTGACGAAAGGGTGATTGAATGTCTGCGAAAGGGTGATTGAATGTCCGCAAAAGAGAGGCAGTCTCGCCCCAACGTCTTCAAGGTTTTTCTAGTCGCCTTCGTCTGTTTTTCGACTCTGACATTGTCGCTCTCTCCGTCCGCCACTGCCCGCCAAAACGCCGTGCGTCGCGGCGAACTCTACGGCGGCGCAGATTGGTCTGCGCGAGGGCGACGAGGTTGTCGCCGTCAACGGTCGCCCTGCGTTTGAATACGGTTTGGACAGACTCTCGAAGATGTTCAGGCGCGAGGGCGGGGAATATCGCCTGATCGTCAGGCGCGGCGGCAAATTAAAGAGCGTGCGGCTAAAGATGAAAAGGGCCGTGTGACCCGGGCGGCGTCTGGAAGCGCGGACGTGACACGCGCCCGGAAGCGCGTGCGGCATCGGAGGTGCGAATGGCTGAAGCGGACGTTGGAGAGACGCGCGTGCGTTGGACGCTCGAAGGAAAACTCGCGCTCGTCACGGGCGCGACGCTCGGCATAGGGCTGGCCGTCGCCGAAGAGTTCCTTTCAATGGGCGCGACCGTGCTCGCCGTCGCGCGCGACGCGAGGCGCCTGGACGAACAGGTCGAGAGTTGGCGAAGCCGCGGCGCGCGCGCCGAAGGTCTGGCCGCGGACGTGTCGAGCGCCGAGGGCAGAAGCGCCGTGCTCCGTCGCGTCGAAGAGTCGGGCGCTGGCCTCGACGTTCTCGTCAACAACGTCGGCACGAACATACGCAAGCCCGCCGTCGAGTACACGCAGGAAGAGTACGAGCGCATCGTCTCGACGAACATGACATCGGCATTCGAGTTGACGCGCTCGGCGCACGGGCTTCTGAAGTCGGCGCTCGCGGGCGCGAGCGTCGTCAACGTCTCGTCCGTCTCCGGCCTCGTGCACACGAGCACAGGCGCGCCCTACGCGATGACGAAGGCCGCGCTCTTGCAAATGACGCGAAGCCTCGCCGTCGAGTGGGCTTTGGATCGAATACGCGTCAACGCGGTCGCGCCTTGGTACATCCGCACGCCGCTAGTCGAATCGGTGCTCGACGATTCGGAGAAGATGTCCCGGATTCTCTCGCGCACGCCCATGCGCCGCGTCGGAGAACCACGGGAGGTCGCCTCGGTCGTCGCATTCCTCTCGATGCCGGCCTCGTCTTACGTCACGGGCCAGTGCATCGCGATTGACGGCGGCTTCACGGCCTACGGTTTCTAACCAGCGCGCGTCGAACGCTCTTGCGCACGCCCGCGTCTCTCTTCGTTCGGAGTGAAGTCTGATGATTAGTTGGAAGAAAACTTCGCCGGTCTGTCTATCGCTCGTGCTCTGTCTGTGCGCCGTCGCCACAACGAACGCGCGCTCGAAGTTCGTCACCGTGCGCGGCAAAGAGTTCATCGCGCCGGACGGACGAGTGCTCACGCTCAAAGGCATCGGCATCGGCAACTGGCTCGTGCCCGAAGGCTACATGTTCAAGTTCAAGTCGGCCACTTCGCCGCGACAGATTCAGGAAGTCTTGAACGAGCTTGTGGGCGAGGACGAAGCTCGCCGCTTCTGGAAGAGTTATCGCGACGCTTACGTCACCGAGCAGGACATTCATTTCATCAAGCAGTCCGGCTTCAACTCAATTCGAGTGCCCTTCGACTATCGCCTCTTCGTCACCAATGATGAGCCGCGCAAACTCGAAGGCGTCGGCTACGAACTCTTAGACCGTGTCGTCGGTTGGAGCAAAAAGGAAGGCTTGTACGTCGTCCTCGACATGCACGCCGCGCCCGGCGGGCAGACGGGCGACAACATTGACGACAGTTGGGGCTATCCCTTCCTCTTCGACAGCGCGGAGAGTCAGGACTTGACCGTCAGGATTTGGCGCAAGCTCGCCGAGCGTTACAAGGACGAGCCTGCGGTCATCGGCTACGACCTTCTGAACGAGCCGATCCCGCACTTCTACGACGCTGCATACTTCAACCCGAAGTTGGAGCCGCTCTATCGAAAGATCGTCGCGGGCATAAGGGAGGTGGACAAGAATCACGTAGTCTTCCTCGGTGGCGCGCAGTGGGACACGAACTTCAAAGTCTTCGGCCCGCCCTTCGACGAGCGTGTCGCCTACACCTTTCATAAATACTGGATGCCTGTTAACCAACAGGCCGTCGAGGAGTACGTCGCCTTCCGCGACAAATATAACGTGCCCGTCTGGCTCGGCGAGTCGGGCGAGAACACCGACGAGTGGATAACCTCGTTCCGCGAACTGCTCGAACGCAATCAAATAGGCTGGTGCTTCTGGCCTTACAAGCGTATGGAGACGACCTCTTCGGTCGTCTCGATCAACACGCCGCCCGACTGGGACTCGATCACCGCCTTCGCAGACCGCCCGCGCGCGACCTTCGAGGAGATTCGCACCAACCGCCCACCGCGCGAGAAGATAAAACGCGCGCTCGACGCCTACCTCGAAGGAATCAAGTTCTCAAACTGCAAGATCAACCGCGGCTATCTGAACGCGCTTGGCTTGAAGTGAATCAAGCGGACGATGTTCGGCAAGGACGGCAACGAATACGAGTAGGTCGGAGGCAAACGCAAGAGCGAACACAAGCGAGCAGCGGCGCGCAAGACGACGAAGACGACGGCCTCTGCCTGACACGACTTAAAGCGCGTGTGACGGTTAACGTCACGAAGGCGGCCCGTCACACGCGAGTCTCTGCCCGCAGACGCTTTGAAGGAAAGCAGAAGCGCCCGGCGAAACTTTGAATCGCCGGGCGGATTATTTTATGCGCGGTGTTTCGGTCTGGCGGGTAGTTTGGCGGGGAGATCAAGTTCATCGTTAGCCAACACGTCGAGGCAAATGCCGGCGGCTTCCGCATACTTCAACAACACGAGCAAAGGCGGCTCGCGCTTCCCCAGTTCATACTCCGAGATCGTGTTCTGCGCCATCAGCTTCTCCGCACCCATCCGCCTAATCATCTCGTTTTGAGAGAGGTCAAACGCCTCTCTAATCCGGCGTAGTTTTTCGGCCAGACGCTTCGGCCTGTGGCGTGCCCTCGCTCCCATCAGTCGCGGCCTCCTGATGGAGCGGGCAGAGATAACTTACTTCTAACGGTAAATGCCGTTAGAATGTAGTTGCGTAACTTCTCTGCCGTGAGAATGAACCTGCTTTCATCTCGAACGGCGGCGCTCATCACTCCCTTGAGATTGAGGCCGAGTCACGTATCCGATCATCGCTTTATTTTCAAAGACTGGAACGCGCTGAAATATATCACATGAGCTTCGACGACAAAGGCATTTTGGTTTCCGATTAACGCAGGCACGTCTTCCACGGAAGACTGTGCCGCGGCCCCGGCCAGAAAGGACGGGGCCCGAGGGGCCGCGTGCGCGGCTTCCGTCTACGGCGGCGACCGTTCGCGTCTAAGGTTTGCGATAGACTTCGCGCCCGTCCGCGGAGAGTTCGACGGCGAGTTTGCCTTCGGATTGCGCGAGGTCTAGGTGCGCGACCGACTCGGAGACGGCGAGGAAAAGGTGAACGTCCGCTGCGCCGGGGAAGAGTTCGAGCGAGATGTCCCACGCGGTCGCGCCCTGCTTCGGGATAAGGCGAATGACTTCCGCCTGACGCTCGTTGATTGCCCGGAGGTATCGGTTGAAGAGTTCTTCGTAGTCACCCACGGGATCGCCGTGGCCTCCGTAAACGAGCGTCGGCGAGAGCGAGCGAAGACGCGCGAGGCTCACAAGGTATTCGGCGAGCGAGCGAAAGCGGCGCGTGGGGTCAACGGGGTCGGGCGAGAGTATCGGGTTCGGAGTTATGCGCTTCAAAACGCAGTCGCCCGCGATGATTGTCCGGTCTGCCTCGCGCAAAAAAGAACAAGAGCCGGGCGTGTGCCCCGGCGTGTGGACGACGCGCAGAGCGCCCTTCTCAAATTTCAACTCTTCTTCGTCCGACAACTCCGCGTGCTCGTGGTCTTCGAGCGCGTCGGCGTACTGACGCACACCTTCGTACATACGGCGCATCTGCGCTATCTCTTCGGCGGGTACGCCCGCGCGTTCGAGCAGATGACGGTGTTCCTCGTATTCGAGCCTGCCGGCGCGATGTCCGGTTTCCCAGCCGTGGACGAAAACTTCGGCGTCCTTCGCCTCGTCGCGCAAGGCTTTCGCAAGCCCGCAGTGATCCTCGTGCGCGTGCGTGAGCACGATGCGTTTGATGTCCGGGACGCGGAAGCGCGCGCGCCTCAAGCCCTCCTTCAGAGCCTCGGCGGCCTCCTTCGTCTTCGGCCCGGTGTCTATCAGAGTCAGAGGGTCTTCGGCGACGAGGTAGCAGTTGACCGGCCCGACGTAGAAGGGAGTGGGGACGACTATTGGGATGATTCGCATCGAGAGATTACCCGCCGGACTCTTCGGACTTTTCGTTACTCTTCCGCCGTTCACCGCCCCGAAGTCAGAGCCTTCAGGAGCCGGTACATGAATTCGACGCCCTCGAAGTATTCGCGGACGCCGACGCGCTCGTCGCGCCCGTGCGCGCGTATGTCTTCGACATCGAAGAACATCCCCGAAATGCCGTAGGCCGGCACGCCCTCCGCGCGCAGATATACGCTGTCGCTCGCGCCCGTCTCCATCACCGGCACGACATAGACGCCGGGCCACATCTCTTCGGTCACACGCCCGACCTTCTCGAAGAGTTCGGGCGTGAGCGGCGAGGCCGGACTCGGCTTGGCCGGAGCGATCTGTTTGATCGCGATCTGAGGGTCGTCGAGCACGCGCGCAAGCGTGCGCTGTACTTCGTCCGGCGAGTCTTCGGGGAGCAGACGGCAGTTGACAGTTGCGCGCGCCGTCTGCGGCAGCGCGTTCTCGGCGTGCCCGGCCTGTAGCTCGGTCGCCACGCAGGTCGTCCGCATGAGCGCGTTGTAATACGCGGACGAGGCCGAGAGGCGCGCAGCCGCCGCGTCGTCCGTCGGCGTGCGCGCCGAGGCTTTCATGTCGGAGGCCGTCTGCCCCGACGCGCCCTCGGCCATTCGATTGAAGAAGGCGCGCGTCGTGTCGTTCAGGCGGACGGGGAAGTCGAAGCGCGCGAGTCGCGCGAGGCCGTCGGCGAGACGGTAGATGGCGTTGTCTCTGGTGGGCAGCGAACTGTGCCCGCCCTTGTTCTTCACTTCGAGCGTGAAGCTCAGGTAAACCTTCTCGCCCGTCTGCACGGCGTTGCGAACGTGCCGGCCCCGCTCGATCTGTCCGCCGCCCGCGTCCGTGTTGATTGCGTAAGCAGCATCAATCAGGTCGCGTTGATTCTTGAGCAGCCAGTCAACGCCGTTCGCGTCGCCTCCTTCCTCGTCGGCAGTGAGCGCGAGGATTATGTCGCGGTCGGGCACGAACCCTTCACGCTTGAGGCGGATCATGTTCGATACGAGGTCTGCGGCCTCCTCCTTTATGTCGGACGTGCCGCGCCCGTAGAAGTAGCCGTCCTGCTCTGTGAACTTGAACGGGTCGAGCGTCCAGTCTTCGCGCCGCGCCTCGACCACGTCGAGGTGCGCGAGAAGAAGTAAAGGCTTCGCCGCGCCGCGTCCGCGCAGGCGCGCGACCATGTTCTGCTTGCGCTCGTTCGGGCCTAAGACACGCACGTCCGAGTCTGCGAAGCCCGCGGCCTTCAGGCGCGCGGCCATCGCCCCGGCGGCCTTCGCAGTCCCCAGAGGCTCGGTCGTGTTGATCTCGACGAGTTCGCGGAAGATGTCGCGCGCGAGTTGCCGTTGCTGCGTCAGGCCCGTTGCCTGCGCGCGCGCACTGCGCTCGCGCGGAAGTGCCGAGACTAGAAGCGCCGACAGAAAGATGCCGGCGGCGAGCGTTTTAAGTGAACGAGTCCTGTGCACGGCGCGACCCCGCTTGGGAAGTTGTTGATACGAGCGTCGGTCTTCTATTCTTTACAGCCCGCCGCGTTTGTAAAGCCGCGAAAAGCGAAAAGGCAAAAGTCCGTCGTTCTCGTCGACAGCGACCTTCGCCCCTCGCCTTCGCCTTTGCGACCTTTGCCTTTTAATAGACGTACCTGTTTGCCTTGATCATCGCGTCGGCTATCGAGCGGCGCGCGGCGACCGCGTTCGTGGGCGTGTGCTTTGTGAAGCGCTTGAGCGCGGCGAGAAGCGTGCGAAGCTCGTCGCCTTCGCTGATTGCGGCGAGCGTGTTTCGCGCCTCGCGCTCGACGCGCCCGACGGCGTCGTTGCAGAAGACGCGAACCATGTCGAGTTGAAGCGCTGCCGCGTCCTCTCCCTGCGCGGCGGCGAGCTTCTGCCCGCGAAGTATCGCAGACTCCATCGCGTAAACGTCCATGATGATGTTCGACGCGCCGAGCAAGACCTCCTGCTCTTCGGCGAGCGCCGTCGAGTACTTCTGCGCCGCCGTCCCCAAGACCATCAGCGCCACCTTCTTCGCGTTTCGCGCGAGCCGTGCTTCCGTCGCGAGCACCATTTCGTCTTCGTCGAGCGCGAGGCTGGAAGGCGACAGAACCTCGTCCATCAGCGCCTGAGCCGCGGGCAGAAGCGCAAGCTTTCCGGCAATCGCGCGACGCATGAGCATCCCCGGAATCAGCATTCGATTGATCTCGTTCGTGCCCTCGAATATGCGATTGATGCGCGAGTCGCGGTACGCACGCTCAGCCGGATAGTCCGCCGAATAGCCGTAGCCGCCGTAAATCTGAACCATCTCGTCGGCGCAAGCGTCGCAGTATTCCGAGAGCGTGACCTTGATGGCCGAACATTCAGCCGCGTACTCCTCAATCGAGCGCAGCTTCGATTCCGGGTCTGCCGCGTCCGCAGAGGCGTTTATCGCCGACTCGATGAGTCCGAGCGTACGGTAGATCAAAGCCTCGCCGACCCATGTGCGCGTCGCCATCTCCGCGAGCTTGTGTTTGATCGCGCCGAAACTTGAGATCGATTTGCCGAACTGGTGACGCTCGTTCGCGTAGCGCACAGACTCGCTCGTCATAAGCTTCATGCCGCCGCAGCACATCGCGCCGAGTTTGAAGCGACCGATGTTTAAAATGTTGAAGGCTATCTTGTGACCCTTGCCGACTTCGCCGAGAAGATTCGAGACAGGCGTCTTCACGCCGTCGAGCGCCAGCGCCGTCGTCGAAGAACCCTTGATGCCCATCTTGTGCTCTTCCGCGCCGTTGGCGAGTCCCTCCTGACGCTCGACGACGAAGCCCGTGAACTTCTCGCCGTCAACCTTTGCGAAGACGACGAACACGTCGGCGAACCCGCCGTTCGTGATCCACATCTTCTCGCCCTTGAGGACGTAATGCGTGCCGTCTTCACTGAGGCGTGCCGTAGCCTTCGCCGCGAGCGCGTCCGAACCCGAGCCGGCCTCGGTCAGCGCGTAAGCCGTGATGAGTTCTCCCGTCACGATGCGCGGTATGTACTTCCGCTTCGCCTCTTCCGTGCCGTAGTAGAGAATCGGCAGAAGCCCGATGCCGCCCTGCGCGCCCATCGTCGTCGCGAACGATGCAGCGCGCCCCAAAGCCTCGCCGATGATACCGCCGGAGATTTGATCGAGGCCGAGGCCGCCGTACTCTTCGGGCACGGTCGCGCCGATGAATCCCAACTCCGCGCCCTTCACGACGAGTTCGCGCGAGAGTTTCCAATCCTTCTTCTCAAGTTCGTCAATGCGCGGGCGCACTTCATTGTCCATGAACTGCCGCGCGGTGTCGGCGATCATTCGGTGCTCTTCGGTGAAGTCTTCCGGCGTGAAGACCTCTTCGGGCGTTCGTTCTTCAATCAGAAAGCTTCCACCCACGACGATCTTTTTCTCTTCTGCTATGGCTGACATGGAGGTTTATCCTTTCTTCGTAATTGCTACCATTTCAACTCACTCATCACGATTTCCACTTCTCTCGGTTGGTAGATGGGCGAATCCACGGCTTTGATTTTTCCTTGGCTGAAAGTATGAAGTTCGAGAACGCGGAATTTACCGGGAGCGTAGGTTACTTTCCGACGACTCATCGAAATAACAGCAAGCCGCTGTTCTCTGTCCTCAGTCCATTGAGGGACGGCTAAGTATTCTGAATCATCCGACCAGACCATTGAAGGATTACAATCTTCAACATTGATGCCGTTTGATAGTACGAGTCTGCCCCTTGTCGGCGCTCCCATGCCAACCTCCCAAGCGTCATCAATCTTGGCGTTTTGCTTTCCGTCCGGGCTTATAACGCAAGCCGACCAAGCCCAGGGTGAAATCGGAGATGACATAAAGATTTTAAGTCAACTAATTCGCTCGAAGATTCCCGCCGCGCCCATGCCGCCGCCGACGCACATCGTCACCATCGCGTAGCGACCGTCGCGGCGTTCGAGTTCGCGAAATATCGAGGCCGTCAGCTTCGCGCCCGTGCAGCCCAAAGGATGTCCGAGCGCGATTGCGCCGCCGTTGACGTTGACGCGCTCCGCGTCGAGTCCGAGCGTCTTGATGACAGCGAGCGACTGCGCGGCGAATGCTTCGTTCAACTCGACGACATCAATATCTTCGAGCTTGAGTCCGGCGATCTTCAAGACCTTCGGGATTGCGAAGACCGGGCCGATGCCCATCTCTTCGGGCGGGCATCCGGCGGTCGCGTATGCGACGAAACGCGCGAGCGGTTTCAGATTCAAAGCCTTCGCGCGATCATGAGACATGACTATGCAAGCCGCCGCGCCGTCCGACATCTGCGATGCGTTGCCCGCCGTGATCGTGCCCTTCGCATGGAACGCAGGCTTGAGTTTCGCGAGCGACTCCGCATCAGTGTCGCGGCGCACGCCCTCGTCTTTCGCGAACGTGACCTCGCGCGTCGTCTTGCGTCCCTTTTCGTTCAACTCTTCAAAAGTGACTTTGACGGAGACGATCTCGTCGTCAAACTTTCCGGCGTCCTGAGCCGCCGCCGCGCGTTCGTGCGAGCGGAGCGCGAAGGCGTCCTGCTCTTCGCGCGTGACTTCATATTTACGCGCGACGTTCTCTGTGGCGAGTCCCATGTTGAGATAGAAGTCCGGGTAGTGCTCGACCAAGTACGGGTTCGGTCGGATGATGTGCCCGCCCATCGGGATCATGGACATCGTCTCAAGCCCGCCCGCGACGATCACTTCAGCGCCGCCCGTGCGTATGCGGTCTGCGGCGATTGCGATTGACTGAAGACCCGACGAGCAGAAACGATTGATCGTCATCGCGGACGTTTCGACCGGCAGCCCCGCGCGAATCGCCGCCGAGCGCGCGACGTTCATCCCTTGCTCGGCCTCCGGCATCGCGCAGCCCATGATTACGTCTTCGATCTCCGTCTTCTCCAAACCTTCGGCGCGCTTGATGGCTTCTTCGATGACGGCTGCGCCCATCTCGTCGGGCCGCGTGTTTCGCAGAGTCCCTTTCGGCGCTTTGCCGACCGCCGTCCGCACGGCTGAAACTAAAACAGCTTCTCTCATTGATTCGACCTCTTCGATTTCTCGCCGAAGCTACCGAGTTTCTTCAGCATGACGCCTTTCTCCGGTTGGCTGTTGTCGTAAGTCAATTCAAACTCGTCGCCGTAGTCAACGCCTTCGCGATAGATGATCGTCAGCTTGCCCGCCTTCAAGCGAAGCCCTCCCGCCGGGTAATAGTTGTAACTGCACGAAGCATAAATCTGACCTTTGACTTCCCTGTGCTCCAAACTCTCGTCCGACTTTATCCAGAGCAGAGAGCACGGACGGTCGCCGCCGCATGGCGCGTTCGGATTCGAGATTGGCGAGCGACTGCAAACGCTCGCCAGCAGGTACAGCGTCTTATCTTTTCTCGCCGTCAGCAGAACTTTGTAGCGGTGCGGCTCGTCGCCGGGCAGAACAAAAGGCTCCGCGTCTTCCAGATTCAAGACGACCGACTTCTTTCCGTAAATCAATCGCACCTTCGAGCCGGCTTTGACGGGCACGACTTTGAGCATGCCGCGCCGGGCGACCTGAGCCTGGACGTTTGAGCAAAGCGATAGAACGAACGCGCCGAAAACGGCGACGAATAAACGCCGGCACAACTGTCCACGCTCGCGCGTCTCTTTCGTCCTCACTTTTTCAAACGGCACTGCCGCGGCAAAGAACGTCGTCATTTAAGAAACAACGTCAATGCTCCTTGCCGCTGATCGCGACTTCAACCTCTTCCGTGGGCAGCACGTCGCGCAAGACCTTCGGGTCAATCGAGACGAGAAAGCCGCGCTTGCCGCCGTTGATGTAAATCTTCGGCAGATCGAAGATCGTGCGTTCGACGTAGACGTGAAGCCGCGCGCGCGTGCCGAAGGGACTAGTGCCGCCGACAAGGTAGCCCGTGTGCTTCTGCGCCTGCGCGAAGTCGCAGGGATGCACGCTCTTAACATTCAAGTGTCGCGCGAGTTGCTTGGTCGAGACTTCGCGGTCGCCGTGCATCAGGACGATGAGAGGCTTGTGCGCCTCCGTCTCCATCACGAGCGTCTTGACGACCGCGTGCTCGTCAACGCCTAGCGCTTCCGCCGAATGATGCGTGCCGCCGCGCTCGACGTAATCGTAGAGGTGCGGCTCGAACGCGACCTTCTTCTCGCGCAAAAATCTGACGGCTGGCGTGATCGGATAATCCATAAATGAGTTTCAAGTTCAAGGTTCAAGTTTCAAAGTCGCAGGCCAAAGCTTTCAACCTTAAACCTTGAACCTTGAACTTAATTCCTGAGCGGCTTGCCCGTCTTCAACATGTGTGCGATGCGCTCCTGCGTCCGGCGTTGGCCGCACAGGGAGAGGAACGCTTCGCGCTCAAGGTCTAAAAGATATTGCTCCGAGACGCGCGTCTCGTGGTTCAGGTCGCCGCCCGTCAGGACGCGCGCGAGTTTCTCGCCGATCAAGGCGTCGTAGTCGGAGATGAATCCGCCGCGCTTCAACTGGTGTATGCCGAGCTTGAAGGTCGCAAGCGCGGAGTCTCCGAGCGCGAGCACGTCGGCGCGCTGGCGCGGCTGTGTGTACCCGACCGAGGCGAGCGCGAGCACTTCCTGCTTGGCGTCGGCGATGAGCCGGTCGGCGTTCATCGAGAATGAATCCTCTTCGCGCAGGAAGCCAAAACTTTTCGCCTCCGCCGCAGAGGTCGCGACCTTCGCGAGCGCGATAGTCTCGAACGCTCGCTTGACGAACGGGAACGGGTCGGCTTCCGCGACGCCCGAAGGAATTGAATCCAACGCGCGCACGAGCATCTCCTTTGTCCCGCCGCCCGCGGGGATGAGTCCGACGCCGACCTCGACGAGTCCGATGTAAGTCTCAGCCGCGGCGCGCGCTCGATCCGCGTGCAGAGTCATCTCGCAGCCGCCGCCGAACGTCATTTGAAACGGCGCGACGACGACGGGCTTCGGCGAGTAACGAAGACTCATCGTCACCTGCTGGAAG
Source organism: Pyrinomonadaceae bacterium (assembly GCA_035474235.1). Taxonomy (GTDB): domain Bacteria; phylum Acidobacteriota; class Blastocatellia; order Pyrinomonadales; family Pyrinomonadaceae; genus QHXN01. The sequence goes on along the minus strand of DATINM010000079.1, from coordinate 3,542 downwards.
GCGCGAATGCCCAAGTCGATCTCGTCCCATTCTTCTTCCTGCGCGCCCAGCAGCACGAGCATCAGGTTCGCGCCGACCGAAAAATTCTGCCCCTGATTTCCGACGACGAGGCCGACGAAATTCCGCTCGACTTCCGAGAGCGCCGACTTCAACATCTGAAGCGTGTCGCCCCCGATTGTGTTCATCTTCGAGTGAAACTCAAGACACGCCACGCCGTCGCCGATGTCAACAAGAGACGCGCTCGAATTTTTCTTGATGACGCCCGTTCGTTCTTTCACAGACTTCAAAAGGATGACGCCCGGCGGCGGCGCGACCGGGACATACTTTTCGGAAACGAAGTCGAAGTAAAACTCCTGCCCATCTTCCGACTTATAAAAAGAGGTCGCGCCCGCGCCGAGCATACGCTGCACGTTCGACGGAATCGCGCGGCCCTCTTCCTTCATCCGCGCGACAGACTTTTCGACGCCGACCGCATCCCAAGTCTCGAAGACTCCGAGTTCCCATCCGAAACCCCACTTCATCGCGCGGTCAACTTCGACCACCGTGTCCGCGATCTCGGGGATGCGATTCGCCGCGTATGCGAAGACGCTCGATATCGTCTTCCACAAAAACTGTCCCGCGCGATCCTTGCCCCACACGAGCGCTTTTGTACGCGCGCGCGTGTCCTCGACGTTCTTCGCCGCGTCGAGCGACGGCAACTTCGCCTTTTGTTGTGGCCGGTATTCGAGCGACGCCACGTCGAGCGTCCAGATTTCTTTCTTCTCGCCCTTCCGTTTCTGGTAGAAGCCCCCTCCGGTCTTGTCGCCGAGCAAGCGGCGCTCGACCATGCGCGAGACAAAGTCGGGCAGCACGTAAGCCGCACGCTCTTCATCTTCCGGCACGGCCTCGTAGAGATTGCGCGCGACGTGTGCGAGCACGTCGAGGCCGACGATGTCGAAGGTTCGGAAGGTCGCGGACTTCGGGCGGCCCAACGCGGGGCCCGTCATCCTGTCAACCTCTTCAATCGTGTGGCCGCCCTCCTCCATCGCGCGCAGAGTCGCCATCGCGCCGTATGTGCCGACGCGGTTGGCGATGAAGTTCGGTCGGTCTTTCGCCACGACGACGCCCTTGCCGAGTCGCCGGTCTAAAAATCCGTAAACCGAGCACGACACTTCGGGCTTCGTCCATTCGGTTCGGATGAGTTCGACGAGGTGCAGGTAGCGCGGCGGGTTGAAGAAGTGCGTGCCGAGGAAGTGCGCGCGGAAGTCTTCCGAAAATCCTTCGGCGATCTCGCGGACGGGTATGCCGCTCGTGTTCGTCGCGACGACCGAGCCGGGCCGCCGGAATCTTTCCACGCGCTCGAAGAGGCGACGCTTGATCTCAAGGTTCTCGACGACCGCCTCGATGATGATGTCGCAGGCATTGATACGCGGCAGGTCGTCGTCGAAGTTACCCGTAGAGACGAGCGACGCAGCTTCGCTCGTGAAGAACGCGGCGGGCTTCGCCTTCTTCGCCGCTTCGAGTCCGGCGCGGGCGACCCGCGAGCGCACCTCTTTCGATTCCAGCGTCAGCCCTTTCGCCTGCTCCTCCGTCGTCAATTCCTTCGGCGCGATGTCGAGCAGGAGCACAGGCGTTCCGGCGTTCGCGAGGTGCGCGGCGATCTGAGCGCCCATCGTGCCCGCGCCGAGGACTGCGGCCCTTTCGATCCTGAGCATAGAGGATTTCTAAAACCTTTCCGATGATTCAGCGAGACGCACACATCATACTGAATGAGCGTTCATTCAGGCAAGGGCAGTCGCACCGCGTCCGCTGCGATGAATTTTTATTTGCCTGTGAGTTCCCCCATAAAGTGGAATCTGCACCTCATAAAATGAAACCAATTACCTCATAAAGTGATTCGGCGATTTACAACCTGATTAAGGAGGACTTTGAGCGGGAAATAGAAATTCTAGAATCGGCGGGCAAACACGACCAGTTGGTTAAGGTAGCTTATGATCGGTTTCTATTAATTCCTAAGTGCTTGCGCTTGCATGGCAGTCCCTCTGGAAGCTCTAGCTCATCCCTGACGAGCACCTCTAAGAACACATTAGCCGCTTCGCTATAAGCGAGTAAGACCAATAAATTCGGCTCGTACCTTCCATGCTCGAAATCAGAGATTTCTGACTTTGTTAGCTCACCAGCAAAACCGAGCTTTTTAACCATAGCAGTTTGTGACAGTTCTAAACCTGCCCTGATCTGCTTTAACTTCTCGGCCAGTCGCTTTGGCTTCTTCCACTCCTTTCGTCCCATCAGGATTTCCTCCTGATTGGAAAAGAAGCAGATTTGCCAAAACATCCAATTGTGAGTATTTTGTTGGTTGCGGGGTGGGAATATTCCAACCCAATGGTGCAAGACCAAATTCGCGCTGGGAAGTTAAGTTGCGAATCCCGCGCGGCCTGCATTATCGGTGCTGCCGCGAAGTCCTACTCATCTCACAAGGGGGTACTCATTATGTTCCCAGAGGGTCTCGCCGCGCTAGAGCGTGCCGCCGAACCATAACATCAACTCCGGCTATCGTGTCTTTAGTCAGACCGATACATCGCTGACGCTCATGCGCGCTCGCCCCCGCTTCAGCATCTTTGCGTTCATCATCCTGCTGATCGTCTGCTGGCCCATCGCCATCATCTACTCGGTCGCTTATCGCACCCAGCGGGATAAAGTCGTTTGTTTGCGTATCACATCACAGGGTTATATCGAAGAAACCGGAGATACCTTGGAGGATACTGGCTGGCGAGTCAGCTTAACCACTGCCATCATCATTGTGTCCACAGCTATTGCGGCGACTGTACTGATACTCCTACTGATTCGTCGATGATTAATATTGCTGGAGCCGAGTTATAAGCCTCACCTACTGGCAGCTATTGCGTTGCGGTAATACGACCCTATATGGCTAAACGCGGCAAAGGTAAGATACACACTGTCTCCATCATTATTCAGTGGCGAGAAGAGGATGCAGAAATCGCTGACAATCCAAAATTTTCAAATATCGAGACAACATCAAGAAGCCAGCAGCATAAAAATGCAGTAGTACAGGATGACAGGCGACGCAGCATCCCAGATAAGAAGGTAGAATCTCCTCATAAGCGTCTGCTACCTTCCGACCGCATTGTGCTTGAGGCTCTCCGTGCTTGCCTTCCTATGGGGGGACAAGTGACAACACCTGTGCGCACGCGGGAACTAATAGATGCATGTGAAATCAGCCGTCGGCAAGTGCAAATATGTCTTCGGCGACTTAACGAAAATGGATTGATCAAGCGCATTCTAGATGGAACGTGCGCAGGGCAACAGGACGGCTACCGATACCAAATACTGGAAGGCACTCCCCTTCGTTAACGCATCCAACTGGAACCATAACTTGCATATTCATCCCTTTGCTTCTCGCTTCTGAGTACAGGACAAAATTTGCTCTTTGAACCTGCATAAAAGGCCACCGCGCCTTTATCCTGAGCAAGACCACTGGCCAGTGAGTCTTGAAAGGAGATGGCAACGATGGCCGACATGCGCCTGTTGGAGCGCACGCTCGC
>DATINM010000078.1:2500-15077 GCA_035474235.1 Pyrinomonadaceae bacterium | reverse complement strand
AGCGGCCTCTACCAGATGCCGGAGTTGACTGAAGTAGAAGAGGTGAGCGTTGACACGCCGTTCGGCAAGCCTTCGGACTCGTTCGTCGTCGGCACGCTCGAAGGCGAGCGCGTCGCGTTCCTGCCGCGCCATGCGCGCGGGCACAAGTTTCTGCCGACGGAGCTTCCTTTCCGCGCCAACATCTACGCGATGAAACTGCTCGGCGTCGAGCGGATTCTCTCGGCCTCGGCGGTCGGCTCTTTGCAGGAGCGTTACGCGCCGCTCGACATGGTTATCCCCGGCCAGTTCTTCGACCGCACGCGCGCACGCGCGCACGAGTCAACCTTCTTCGGCGAAGGCATTGTCGCGCACATCACCTTCGCGCATCCGGTCTGCGAACACCTGGGCGACGTGCTTGAAGAGGCGTGCCGCGCAGCCGAGGTCAACGTTCACCGCGGCGGCACGTACATCTGCATGGAAGGCCCTGCGTTCTCGACCGTGGCCGAGTCTCATGTGTATCGCTCGTGGGGCATGGACATCATCGGCATGACTAATTTGCAGGAGGCGAAGCTCGCGCGCGAGGCCGAGATCTGCTACGCCACGCTCGCGCTCGTTACGGACTACGACTGCTGGCACGAGGAGCACGACGCCGTCTCCGTCGAAACGGTCGTCGAGAATCTAAACAAGAACGTCCGCAACGCGCAGATCATCATGCGCGGGGCCGTGCGCGCGCTCGCCGCAACCGAGCGCACGTGCGGCTGCGGCTCGGCGCTCAAAAACGCCATCTTCACGCCGCCCGAACTCTGGCCCGCGGCGACAACGAATAAGCTCGAAGCCATCATCAAAAAATACCGAAAGCAGTGATAAGTGATAAGTGATGAGTGATAAGTGAACTGCTTAACACTCTTTCTTATCACTCGTCACTCATCGCTTATCACTTGAATTGAGGTGTTCCAATGAAGAAAGCCATCTTTGCAATTTTCGCGCTCGCGCTCGTCGTTTCGTCTTCCGCGGCGCGGGCGCAGAGCGGTTCGGTCGCGGGCGAGCGGAGCGCCCCGGCGGTTAAAGACGCCGACTCGGAGAAGAGTGCCAGGCACGAGCTTGAGGTCGCGCGCCACTACTTCCACAACAAGAAGGCGTATCTCGCGGCATACATGCGCATGGACGAGTTGATCGCCGGCTACCCGGAGTTCTCGCATCTCGACGAGGCGCTCTACATCGCGGGCATGAGCAGCCTCTACCTCTCCGAAGGCAAGGGCAAGCAGCAGACGCCGAAGTCGCCCGCCGACAAGGCCGCGGAGTTCACGCCCGACGCCCTGCGCGACAAGGCGCGCGAATACCTGTCGCGCGTCGTCAACGACTACCCGAACAGCGATTTCCGCAAAGACGCGCAGGATGCGCTCGCGCAACTCGGCGGCGCGAAGGCGGGTGACGAGAAGAAGCAGTGAAGGCAGTCTGAACAATCAATCAGGAGAAAAATAAAAGTGTCATTGCTCGTTGTCGGTTCTGTGGCGTTCGATGCGGTCGAGACGCCGTTCGGTAAGCGCGAGAGGATGCTCGGCGGCGCGGCCTCGCACTTCTCGCTGTCTGCGAGTTTCTTCACGGACACGCGCGTCGTCGCGGTCGTCGGCGGCGACTTCGGCGAGGACGAGATGGACGTATTCCGCCAGCGCAACATAAACACCGACGACATAGAGCGCGTCGCCGATGGCGAGACGTTCTTCTGGCGCGGGCGCTACGACTTCGACCTGAACGTCGCCCACACGCTCGACACGCGGCTCAACGTCTTCGCGAACTTCATGCCGAAGCTCTCGGACGAATCGAAGAAGGCGCGTCTGGTCTTCCTCGGAAACATCCAGCCCGAACTGCAACTCGGCGTGCGCGAGCAGGTGCACGACGCGGAACTCGTCGCCGTTGACACGATGGACTACTGGATCAAGTCAGTCCCCGAACAGGTGAAGGCGGTCGCGGCAACCGTTGACGTTGTCATCATCAACGACGCAGAGACGCGCCAACTCGCGGGCGAGCCGAATCTGATTAAGGCCGCGCGCAAGATTCTCTCTTGGGGGCCGCGCGCGCTCGTCGTCAAGCGAGGCGAGTACGGCGCGGCTATGTTCACGAAAGACTCTTTCTTCGCGATCCCGGCCTATCCGCTCGAATCGGTCTTCGACCCGACGGGCGCGGGCGACACGTTCGCGGGCGGCTTCATGGGATACCTCGCGAGCCACGCTTCGATTGACGATGCGACAATGCGACGCGCGATCATCTTCGGCTCGGTCATGGCTTCGTTCAACGTCGAGGAGTTCGGAACCGACCGCGTCCGCCGCCTCACCAACGAGGAGATAAACGCGCGCTTCCGTGACTTCAAACGCATGACGCACTTCGAGGAAATTCCATTCGAGCGCGCCGTCCGCGCCAGTTAATTGAAGACGTGAACCGGAAACCGTGAACCGTGTCGAGAGGAAAGCAGGTTTTTTCTTGTCACGGTTCACGGTTTACCGTTTACGGGCCTTTTAGCTGTATAATCCCGGCGTCCGACGCTTTTCCAAATCAATTTCATCCAGAGGGCTGCATAGATGTTCTGTCCCGTGTGCGAGGCCGAGTACGAGCCGGGGATCACGCGCTGCAATGACGACGGCGCGGAGTTGGTCGAGCGACTGACGCCGGAAAACACTGTCCGCGATCACAGCGATGCGCGCTTCGTGCCGTTGCACAACGTCGGCTCGCCCGCCGAGGCGGAGATGGTCGCCGACATCCTTTCGCAGAATCAGATTCGCGTCGTCGTCCAGTCGGGCGGCGCGGACGCCTTCTCGCCGCTCCTGTCAGCCGCCTCTCCCGGCGCGCTCGTACTCGTTGACGAGCGCGACCTCGCCCGCGCGCAGGAGATTTACGAGTCATTCTTCGGAGACGACATCACGCCGCTTACAGGCGCGACCGAAGAGGAAGAGACAGAGGGAAGAGATGAATGATGAATGCGGAATGATAAATTAAAAGCACCACCCCGCTTCAAATTCATCACACATCGTTTCGCATTCATCATTCATGCCTTGGAGGTTTGTCGTGGCCGAAACAAGTTCCGCGGCAATCGTTGTGCTGTTGACGGCGGGCAGTCAGGAGGAAGCTTCGCGTCTGGCCGAGATGCTGGTCGGCGCGCACCTCGCGGCGTGCGTACAGATACTTCCGCAGATGGAGTCGGTCTATCGCTGGAAGGGCGAGGTGCATCGCGCGCCGGAGTTTCTCCTGCTGGCGAAGACGACCGCGGCCTGCTTCGACGAACTCGAACGCGAGGTGCGCGCGCTCCACACGTACGACACGCCGGAGATCATCGCCATGCCGGTCACGCACGTCTCCGCGCCATACTTCGACTGGCTCACGTCAAACGCATTCCCGCCGCTCGTCTCGCGACAGATCACGCCGGAGAAGCCCGCGCCGCCGCAGGCGGAGAACTGAAAAATAGAGGGCAGGCGACAGGAATAACATTAAGGCAGCCGAGTCTTACTTGACCGGCTGCCTCGATCTTTTCACTGCAAAGCTTCTGCTTCGCTCCCTGCCACCTGCCGCTATCGTCTGCCTTCTATCACTTCATCCGCCTTCAAAGTCGTAAGAGTCTGAGTGAACTTTGGCGAGCGCGTCCTGACTTCGGACGACGAGTTCAACGGCTTCGGCGGGCGAGTCTGTGACGTGGAGTAGGCGGAAGTCTGCGTCCGCAATGTTCTCCGCCTTGAGTATCGAGTCCTGAAGCCACTGCATCATCCCGCCCCAATATTCCTTTCCGAAGAGTATGACGGGGAAGTTCTTGATCTTTCTGGTCTGTATGAGCGTGAGCGCCTCGTACATCTCGTCGAGCGTGCCGTAGCCGCCGGGGAATATGATGAAGGCGTTGCTGTACTTGACGAACATCGTCTTGCGGACGAAGAAGTATTTGAACTTCATCGAGCGCGTCTGGTAAGGGTTCGGCTCCTGCTCGAACGGAAGCTCGATGTTGCAGCCGACCGAGACGCCGCCCGCCTCGAACGCGCCGCGGTTCGCGGCCTCCATGATGCCGGGGCCGCCGCCGGTGATGACGGAAAATCCCGCGCGCACCAGAAGCCCCGCCGTCTCCTGCGCCGCCGCGTAGTATTGATCTTCGGGCCGCGTCCGCGCCGAGCCGAAAACGGCGACGCCGCGCGTCAAAGTCGCCAACTCGTCGAACCCTTCGACGAACTCGCCCATGATTCGGAAGACGCGCCAGGTATCCGTGTGCGTGAACTCGTCCGGCCTCGGCGTTTCGAGCAGTTGCTCGTCCTGTGTGACCTGCCGCGCCTGCGGCGCTTCGTCGTTCGTGTTTTTCGTGTCAGCCATGAAAGCATTCAGTAGTCAGCTTTCAGCGGTCAGCCATATCATCTGCGCGAGACTCATCTTTCAGAGCGAGCGTCCGCAAATCGCGAGACGCAAAGCTGAAAGCTGACCGCTGAAAGCTTTTCAAAAGGCCATGATGTTGTAACCGCAGTCAACGTGTAGAACCTCGCCCGTGATGCCGGAGGCAAGCGGGCTTAGAAGGAAGACCGCCGCGTTGCCGACCTCGCGCGCTTCGACGTTGCGTCTGAGCGGCGCACGCTCGGCGTGATGCTTGAGCATGACGCTAAGATTGCCGACGCCGCGCGCCGCGAGCGTGTTGATTGGGCCGGCGCTGACGGTGTTGACCCTGATGTTCTGCTTTCCGAGGTCTGCGGCGAGGTATCGCGTGCTGGCTTCGAGCGCGGCCTTCGCCACGCCCATCACGTTGTAGTTCTGCACGACCTTCTCCGCGCCGTAGTAGGTCATCGAGACGATGCTCCCGCCCTCGGTCATCAAGGGCGCGGCGGCGCGCGCGAGTTCCGCGAGCGAGTATGCCGAGATGTCGAGCGCCGTCAGGAACGCCTCGCGCGTCGTCGCGGCGTACTCGCCTTCGAGCGCCTCGCGCGGCGCGAAGGCGAGCGAGTGTACGAGGAAGTCCAAACGCCCGAACTTCTCTTTGACGGTCGCGAACGCCGACTCGACCTCCTCCGGCTTCGACACGTCGCACTGCACGAGCGGCGCGTCAGTCCCCGCGGTCAGTCCCTCGACGTTCTCCTTCAAACGCTCGTTCTGGTACGAGAACGCGAGCCGCGCGCCCGCCTCCTTGCAAGCCTGCGCCGTCGCCCACGCAATCGAGCGCTTGTTCGCCACGCCGAAGATGATCCCGAATTTGTTTTCAAGCAGCATTCGCTTGCCCCTTCCGAATGGTATCGGCTATTTATCAAATTCCTTGAGTTGCACACCTAGCTCCGCTGTGCGCGCTTTAGTCATTCGTTCGAGGCAGAACGAATAGACCATCGGCTGCATCGAGCCGCCCTCGTACATGGAAGCCTCGTAGGCGCAGTTGTCGTCGCGGTACTTGAGCCACGAAACCTCCGCCGTCTTGAGCTTCGGATCGTTTTCCGCCTTCGATACGAGTTGTTTATAGACGCGGTTCAGTTCCGCGTCGGCAGCCTGAAACTGCTTGTCGGCGCACTCGTTCATTTCGAGTTGCGTGCGCGCGTCGTAGCAGGGGCTTTTGGCTGCGCGCTTCTGCGCGGAGACGTTTATCAGGAGTGCGGCGCAAGAGAGAAAAAGCGCGGGGACGATTTTCTTCATAGGTTCGTTCGGTCGCTCTTTGTCGGGATGAAATAACGGGTTCGTTACTTGCGAAGATCGAATTGATCTTTCAACTCGGCGGCGTGTGCCTTTGTGACGCGCGCCAGACAGAAGGCTTCGATCATCGGGCGCATCGTCCCGCCCTTGTACTGCGACGACTCGAATGAGCAGTAAGAGTCTCGGTACTTGATCCACGCAAGCTCCGACTCCTTTAACTGCGCCTTGTCTTCGGCGTCGAGCACGGCGGCGAGCCTGCCGTAAATTTGATTGAGTTCGGCATCGGCGGCCTTGTACTCGCGGTAGGCGCAATCGCCCGCTTCGGCCTGCGACCCGCGATTCTCGCAGGGCTGAATCTGCCGCTCCTTCTGCGTCTTCGCGAAAGAGGCGGACAGAAGGAAGAGCATGCACAGGAGGACGGGGATTATTCTCTTCATCTTCACCTCGAATGATAAAGTTTGAATCAGGCGGCGACGCTCGCGGCCTCGCCGTTGATGAGACGACCGTAGTCGCCGCTCTCGACCCACTTGAGAATTTCGGAGACGCGCCAGACGGGGAAAGGATGCGTGAGTCCGGCGTTGATGATGTCGGCCCAGAAGCGGTCGAGCGCCTTCGCGTCGTAGTTCTTCTGGAAGTCGCGCGCCTGTTCGAGAAACTGCTCGTAGTCAACCTTCGACGCGTAAGTCCCGCCGCAAAGCTTCATCATCATGCGCCCGATAACGTCGGCATCCTGCGCCACTAGAAGCGCTGCGCGGTCGCACGAAAGCTCGGCCCGCCGCGCCCACGCGAGCAGAGCAGCGCGCATCGTTCCCGAAAGAATCTGCGTGACGAGTCCGGCGATGGGCGCGGCGGTGAGCGCGACGTTGGCGAGAGCTTCGAGAAGGTGAGCCGCCGTGATGTAGAGCACGTGCTCTGCGTGAATGTGGCCGACCTCGTGCGCGATGACGGCGAGGACTTCTTCGTCGTTCAGCCGCTCGATGAGTTGCGAGTGGAGTACGATAACCGGATTTTTGACGCCGCCCGTGAAGGCGTTGACGACCGGATTCTGCTGGACGAAAAGCTCCGGCATATCAACGCCGAGCGTCGTGCAGGCGACCTGCAATTTCGCATAAAGATCCGGGCACTGCTTCGGCGTGACCTTGACGGCGCTGGCGGTGAAGATGACGCGGATGGCCGACTCGCCCGTGACTTCGAGAAGTTTTTTGAGCGCGGTGTCAATGCCCGGAATCGTCTTCAAAGCCGCGAGCGCGCGGCTGTCGAGCGGGTGAACGTAAGAATGCTTGTCGAGGTCTGCGAACTTCTTGTGCGGCGTGTCCGACAGAGGCAGACGGCAGCGACCGCACACTGCGCGCCCGCCGTCGCCCTTCGTCTGATTCAACTGACCGCAGTAGCGGCAGCGCACTGTGTCGCCGCCATTCTCACCCGAAACGATTTCCAAATCAGCCATCTTTATTCCCCTTCAAATTACAAGAATGACAGGCGGCGCGCGGGTCTTCTTTGCGCGGGAACTTCCTGTCTCGGTGGCGCAAGTATCAACGATTGCGCCGCGCGAGGGCAAGCGCAGAAGCCTTCAGCCTCAATGCCTGAAATGTCGAACGCCCGTGAAGACCATCGCGAGATTGTGCTCGTCCGCGGCGGTGATGACTTCGGCGTCGCGGACTGAGCCGCCGGGCTGGATGACGGCTGTGATGCCGTGTCGGGCCGCTTCGTCCAGCCCGTCGCGGAAGGGGAAGAAGGCGTCGGAGGCGAGCACCGAACCTTCGACGGGGAGTTGCGCGCGCATCGCGCCGATGCGCACGGAGTCAACGCGCGACATCTGCCCAGCGCCGACGCCGACGGTCTGGCCCGCGCGCGCGTAAACTATCGCGTTCGACTTCGTGTGCTTGCAGACAGTCCACGCGAACATGAGCGCCTCGGTTTCTTCGTCTGTCGGCGCGCGGCGCGTGACGACCTTCAGGTCTTCGCGCTTGAGCCGGTGAGTGTCGCGCGTCTGGACGAGCATTCCGCCCGTGATGCGTTTGAAGTCGAGTCCGGTCGGCTGCCCCGTCTCGCCCGCGCGAAGTATGCGAAGGTTCTTCTTCGCTTTCAGAACTTCGACCGCCGCCTCATCGAAGTCCGGCGCGATGACGACCTCTGTGAAAATCTCTGTGACGGCGCGCGCGGCCTGCTCGTCAACCTTCCGATTGAAAGCGACGATGCCGCCGAAAGCCGAGACGGGATCGGTCGCGAGCGCTCGGCGGTAAGCCTCTTCGAGCGACGCTGACGTGCCGACACCGGCAGGGTTCATGTGTTTGATGATCGCGCACGCCGCCGCGTCTAAGTCGCAGACGAGTTGCCACGCGGCGTCGGCGTCAACGTAGTTGTTGAAAGACATCTCCTTGCCGCTGATAACTTCTGCTCGCGCGATGCCGGTGTCCTCGCCGAAGTCGTAGAGGGCTGCCTCCTGATGCGGATTCTCGCCATAACGGAGGTCAGCGATCTTTTCGTGCTCTAAAGAGAAGACGCGGCGTCCGACCGATTCCGGCAACAGGTCTTTCTTTGTAATGGTGGTGATGTTATCTGCCTTAAACTTCTCATATCCTTCCGGGTCTGCGGTTTGAGCGATGTAGTAATAGATTTGAGTGTCGTATTGCGAAGTGCGGCGAAAGGCATTCCATGCAAGTGTCGTCCGCGTGGCGAGCGAGAGAGCGCCGCCCGTCTGTTGCATTTCAAGTATGAGTGTCGGGTAGTCGTTTGAGTCAATGACAACAGCGACATCTTTGAAGTTCTTAGCAGCGGAGCGAACCATCGAAGGGCCACCGATGTCTATCTGCTCGACGGCCTCTTCGAGCGTGACGCCTTCGTGTTTGATTGTTTGCTCGAAGGGATAGAGGTTGACGACTACCATGTCAATCGGCTCGATGCCGTGTTCGTCTAACGCGCGCGCGTGTTCGGAATTATCGCGGACGGCGAGTATGCCGCCGTGTATGCGCGGGTGGAGAGTCTTGACGCGACCGTCCAGCATTTCTGGAAAGCCCGTCACGTCCGAAACGTCGCGCACTTCGAGTCCGGCGTCGCGCAGAGCCTTCGCAGTGCCGCCCGTGCTCAGGAGTTCGACGCCGAAGCCGCGCAACGCGCGCGCAAACTCGACGAGGCCGGTCTTGTCCGAGACGCTCAGGAGCGCCCGGCGAATATGTTTGAGTCCTTCGGGTTTCTGTTCGTTCATGACTTCGTTCACGTATGAGAAGAATTTAAGAGCAGGCGAGAGAGTTTAACTCGTCACTCGTTGCTCGTCACTTGCCGCTCATCACAGTCGCTCGTCATTTGTCGCCTCTGCTTTCGTATCCGTCGCGCAACTGCCGAACGCGGAGCTTGCGTTTGTCCGGGATGGCGACGCGCACTTCGACGCGATGCGGGCCGGGTTGCCTTGCGGCGACGCTCGCCGAATAGCCGATAACGTACTGGCCGAGCAGGTCGTCTGCGATGGCGTGAAAGATCGGACGCATGTCGTACTCGGCGTGCGGGTCGAGCGATGTGCGCGCGTCTCCGACGACGAAGAACTGGCCGCCCGTCTTCTCCGCGAGGTCGCGAAAACCTTTCGACGGCGGGCGCGCGGCGAGGCGGCCTTCGCGCGGCTCGAAGAGCGGGACGTGAATGACGTAGAAGGAGACGCCCGCGGCGCGCGCCTCTTCGACGACCGCCGCCGCTCGCGTCTCGCTCGCGTTGTCGAGGCCGTCGCTCAGGAGAACGACGATGCGACGCTCTTCCGGGCGAGGGGCCTCGCCGCGAAACGCGCGGACGGCTGCGAGCGCCGCGTCGAAAACGGCCGTGCGACGGTTGGGGAGCGCGGCGATCTGAAAGCCCGCGCGCGCGGCGCGTAAGTCTCGCGTGAAAGCGACTGTAAGTTCGGGCCGCTCGCGGAACTGCATCACCGCGACGCGCGAGCGAGGGCCGAAGTGAGAGAAGACTGCGAGCGCAGTCTCGCGCTGCTGTGTGATGATGTCGCGTGCGCTGCCAGATGCGTCGAGAAGGAAAAGAAGCGCGACGCGCTCCGCGCCCGCCGCGAAGTAACTCGGCTCGACGCGACTCCCGTTGTCGAACACGCTGAAGTCGTCGAGCTTCATGCCGCCGACGCGGCGTCCTCGCTGGTCTGTGACGAAGAAGGGAACGACTGCGAGGTCTGTGTTGACGCGCACGACATCTTCGCCGTCGTCAGAAGCCTCGCTTTGTTGCGCCGAGGCATCGCGGTCGAAGAGTAGGAGTTGGAGAGAGAGTGCTGTGAAGAAAAGTAGAAGGGCGCGGTTTCGACGGCGCAGCGCGGGCCGTCGTGGATTGACCGCGAGTCTTAAATTCATGCCGCGCGTCTAAAACAGGAAGCGTCCAAGGAATAGGATGCTCAGGATGACGGCAAGCGCGATGATGATGATCTTGATGAGAGTCACAGCCGGTTCCTCAAGTTAATCGCTTGCGCCTTGTTCGGACACGCATTCTATCGGCGCGCGGAGCGGTGTGTCAACGTTCGATTCTCACGAACAAGAGCGGCGTGAATATCTTTTCAAGAGGTCTTTACGCCGAAAAGATTGCGACGGTTCCGTCCGCACCCGGCGCGAATTTTACCGCCCTTGATTCGTGCCGTTTTGTGTTGATTCGTGGATAATCGAACATGAAGTGGAACGAGGTGATTTGAACACGTCTTTTCGACTCTAACGATTTAACAATGACTCGACACGAACTCGACGGCAAAAGAAGGCGGCGGAAAGAATCGCGGCGATTCGCGCGCGGCCTTCTCTCATCCGGTTGTTTGCTCGCGTCGCTAGTCCTCTCGGCAGTCGCGGCTTCGGCGCAGGCTCTCGACGTGAAGATCAAAGTCGTCAGGACAAGCCCGTCGGTCGTCCACGTCGAAGGGCGTAGGCAGGGCGGCGCGGGCAGTTGGTCGTTCAGAAATTTCTACGCAGGCGCGAGCGGCCTCGCCGGGCGCGTCGAGAATTTTGCGCTCGCCGACGAAAGCGGAGCCTCGGTCGCCGTCAACAAACTCGCGCCCGGCGAGTTCTCAGCCGCGAAACCCGCGGTACGTTTCTCTTACGACATCAAACTCGACCCGCCCACATTCATCTCCGACGCGGCGCACGTCTCATGGCTCACGGCCGACCGAGGGCTGCTCATGCCCGGCGACATCCTGCCTCTGCCGCTCGCCGACGCGAAGATCGAGTTGACGCTGCCGCAGGGTTGGAGCGTCTCGACGGTCGAGGCGAAGAACGCCGACGGGTCGTTCGACGTTGCGAAGGCGGAAAGCTCTGTGTTCGTCGTCGGTCGAGACTTGAGGGAAGAACGCGCGCGCGCGGGCGGGATGACGGCGACGCTCGCGGCGGCGGGCGAATGGTCTTTCAAGGACGACGATGCGGCGGGGTCGGCGGCGGAGATTCTAAAAATTTACGCAGACGTGATGGGCGGAGCGCTGCGGCAACGCTCCCTGATAGTTCTGCTGCCGCTGCCGCAGTCGGCGGCGGGCAATCTTTGGAGCGCGGAGACGCGCGGCTCGACGGTCGTCGTGTTGTCGGGCCGATTGCCGTCGAAGCTTGCGGCGCAGGCGCAACTCGACGGGGCGCTGACGCACGAGCTTTTCCACCTCTGGATTCCGAACGACCTCGCGCTCGAAGGCGAGTACGACTGGTTCTACGAAGGCTTCACGAATTACATGGCTCTGCGCGCAGCGATGCGGCGCGGGCAGTTGACGTTTAATGATTACCTGAACACGCTTGGGCGCGAGTACGACGCTTACAGGTCTGCGCGAGGCGCGAAGGAAATCTCTCTGCCCGAAGCTTCCGAGCGTCGCTGGTCTGGAAGCACTGCGCTCGTCTATCACAAGGGGATGCTCGTCGCGTTCCTATACGACCTAACGCTTATGCGGCAGACGAACGGCAGGCAGTGGCTCGGCGACGTTTACCGCGAACTGTTCCGACGCTATGGTCGGGGCGGCGAGCGCGCCGACGGAAACCGCGCAGTGATCGACGCGCTCGGAAGCATGACGGGCGCGAGAGACTTCGTCTCGCGATACGTCGAGGGCGCTTCGGAGATTTCACTCGATACGCTGATCGAACCTTTCGGCCTGCGGATCGAACCCGGAGGAGCGCGCACGCACATCGGCGTCGCGGACGCGCCCGAACACGCGCAACGGGAGTTGCTGCGAAAATTGGGTTACAATGAGAAGCAGGACGCGGGCGCGCGTGAACTGCACGAAAGCATGAAAAAGCGTCTGCCTCGATGAACTTCAAAACGTCGAAACCTCGTCAGGGATTTTGAATCAAACCTGCGGCGACGAAACTCTAACATCAGGATATTTCAATAGAGATGCGTATCATCAACATCGCTTTAATCGCTTCGACAGTCTTCGTCTTGTTCACGGCCAGCGCCTGCACGACGCTCGCGGGCAAAGAGGAGATCGGTGCGGTCATCGCGCGGCGCGCGCAGGTTCGCAGTTCGTCTGCAATCGTCGCGGCAGACCTGAAGGAAGTCGTCCGAGGCGACGAGTTGGACATACTCGATTCGACGGTCGTGCCCGACACGAAAGAGCTTTGGCTGCACGTTCGGACGCGCGACGCCGAGCCGGTCGAAGGCTGGATCGAGGCGCGCAACGTCATCTCACACGAGATGATCGAGCGCTCGAAGCAGATCGCGAAGGAGGACGACGGCGTCCCGTCGCAAGCTTCCGGCCAACTGCGCGCGAGCACGAACATACGCTTCTCCCCAGACCGCGGCGGCGACGACAACATTCTGATGAAGCTTGAGAGCGGCGCGCGTTTCGACATCGTCGGCTGGAAGCGCGTGCCGAGGCCGAAGTCGCTCGACACGTCAGAGGGAGACGACGTGCCGAAGGCCGGCGCGGTCGAGCATGGCGCGGATAGACGTAAAAAAGAGAAGGACGAACAGAAAGAGCCGGAGGATGTGAACGAACTCTGGTACAAAGTTCGACTGCCTGCATCAACGTCGC
>DATINM010000077.1:0-20250 GCA_035474235.1 Pyrinomonadaceae bacterium | reverse complement strand
GCCTGACGAATCTCGCGCGAGCGCATGAGTATGCCGAGGTCGCGTTCGAGTTCTCGCAAGGAGCGCGCGAGTTCGAGCGCGCGGCGGGAAGAGAGCGGTGCGCCCGCTATCGAGTCTTCGCACTCGCGCATGAGCGCTTCGAGTTTGCGGCGGCTCCTGCCGGAGCGCCTGCCGACGCCCGCGGCGATTCGTTCGAGCGGCGCGTTCGCGGCGACGCCGCCGTAGCGCGCGAGCGCCCGGCGCGTGCGCGTGTAGATGTTCTCGATGGCGAGGTCGTATGCGCGTGCGCGCTGTTGCAACTCGGCCATCGAGGCGACGAATTCGAGCTTCGAGCGTCGATCCGTGCGAGGCGCGGGCAAGGGCCGCGCGAAGCGGCGACCGCGCGCCCAAACGAGCGCGAGCGCGACGAACGCTGCTTGCGCGAACATCCAGAGTATCGGCGTGCCGCGGAAGTACGCGAAGAGTTGGTTCTCGGTCGCGCCGTAGCCCTGATGGAATTCGTCGAAGGCCACGCGCCCGCGGCGGCCTCCCGTCACTACGTCGAAGGCGAGGAAAAGATTGTCGGCGCGATTGATTCCGGCGTTCGAGACGATGTAAGGATCGGAGAGCACGACGATGCGGCCCCGGCCGTATGCGTAATCAACGAGCAGAGCGCCGACGCCTTCGCGCCCGTCCGCGACGTGCTCGACGGGAGCGTCCGTCTCGTTCGACCCGCGCGAGTCTTCGGACGAAGACCGCGGCGTTGCTGTTGGCGACGGCGCGGGCGGAGGCGGCTCCTCTTCTTCTTCCGACTCGTCTTCGTCCTCGTCGGGCGCCGGCGTCGCGGTGGGCGTTGGCTTTGGGCCGATGCCGCGCGCGCGGGGCGCGACGAATTTGGAGACGGTGCTCGTATCCACCTGATAGATGTGAAGCCGCCCGGCGAAACGCGAGCGTGCGACCTCCGACACGTTGCGCGTGAGCGCGGTCGGCTGCGCGGGCGAGACGAGAGGCACGTCGCGCGTCATCTGCTCAACGTCGTCGGGGCGAACGTCGGGGCCGGGCATCTCGAACACCTCCGAGGCGACGCGCCAGCCACCCGAAGCCGGCAGAAGCGAAGGGTTCGGGCTGCTGTCAACGATGACGAGACGGCCGCCCGCCTCGACCCAGCGCAGTATCGCGTCGGCCTCGGCTCTCTCGACGGGGCGGCGCGTCCTGCCGACGAGGACGAGGCTCGCCACGCCGCCCGCGCCCTCGTTCGCGAGAGACGACACAGGCTCGTTCCAGCGCACAACGTCCTGACCGCGCTGCCGCAGATACTCGAACAGCGCGAGCGTGCCCGTCCCGCCCGCGTTCAAGGTCGAACGGTCGGGCGCGAACTCCTTGTCGCCCTCCTGCTCGACGCGCACGTATGACGCGGCGTTCAGCGCCACGAGCACGACGACCATCAAGACGACGGTCAGGAATATGAGAAGACGGCTACGCACAAGAAATCAGAGTTTCAAGTTCAATCTTCAAGGTTCAAAGTTAACGCCGGATAACTTGAACTTTGAACTTTGAACTCATATCGCTTTCATCGCCTGACGGCAGCGCGCGCGGAACTTCGCCCAGTCCGCGTCGCTCGCGTCTTGCAGGCCGTACCAGTGAAGCTCGAAGTCGAAGGTGAGCGGAAGCATCTCGGTGTAGAGCCGCGGCTGAGCGCCCTTGCGAACGGCGTTGAGGTAGTCGCGATTCGTCCTGTGTCGCGAGAGCCTTATGATCTGACGGTCGCCGAGTTCGCACAGGAGCGCGATGTAAGCCTTGCGTATCGCGCCGCGCAGGTCGCCCGCGCGCGCCAGTCCTTCGGCGTCGGCGAGCAGGTCTGCCGAGGTCTGGTCGGCTTCGAGCTTCTCGCCGAGGACGACGCGCGGGCGGCGCTTGAGCTTTAGAGTCTTCAACCCGCGCTCGCGCCGCGACCAGAGCAGCCGCGCGACGTATGCGATAACGGCGAGGCAGAGCGCGATGACGATGACCTGCACGAGTTGCGAGAAGCGCGGGCTTGTGCCCGGCTGAAGCAGCGTGCCGCTCGGGAAGAGGTGTCTGAAGAAGTCTCGTATCCACTCGACGATCTGCTCGACGAGTCGCTGAAGCGCGTTGCCCTGCTGCGTCTTTTTGTTGAATTCGGGGTCGCGCAATATCGCGTTCAGGCGACCGCGCTCGGCGTCGGCGTCCGCCGTCTGCTGCGAGGCGGACTCAAGCTCTGCGAGCCGCGAGTCGAGCGCGCGCAGACGCTCCACGGTCGAGCGCAGAGCCTCGACGCGCTTGGCGTTGTCGCCGAGCCGCTCGTAGTCGTCGAGCGCCGCGTGGAGCCATGTGTTGTCAACCTCGACCGCGCCGCCGTCGCCCGACTCAACCCTCTCCTTCGACGGCAGAAGCGCGCGCACACGTCCGAGCGCGTCGCGCTCGCGCTTCGGAAGTTCGAGCGCAACGTCCGGGTCGTAGCCCGGCTTCGTCCAGACTTCGGGCCTCTCGTTATTCCTCAACTTCTGGCAGAAGGCCGCCAACTCTTCCAGCGGCGCGACCGACGCACGCACGCGCACGCGATACTGCGCGAGCGTCGAGACGCCGGCAACGGCGCTCGCCTGACTGTCGGCACGCGAAGCCGCGCGCTCGTTCGTCGCCGTAGCAGCAGATGCCGCGACGAGCGCGAGCAACGACGCGAGCGCGAACGGCACGACTCTGTACAGACTGGCTCTCATCAACAGCCTTCAGAGTCCTCAGAGTCCGAGGACTGAGCCGGGGAACTTCTCCTCCTCGCGCGCCCGCCTGACCTGCGGTGCCGCGAGCGCGGGCGCGACCGGCGCGTTGATGCCCTCCGGAAGCGCGGGCATCTCGCCGAAGCGCTGCGCCGTCATCAACTCGATGTCGTAGCCCTCGCGCCTGACGCGCTGGTCAACGTAGAGCAGCGATAGCCCCATCATGTACACGGGCGCGAGCAGGATCGCGACCAACTGCGAGATGACCGCGCGGCTAACGACGTACCAAGCTGGCAAACGCGTCGCGTCGAACGTGAGCGGGTCAACGCCGTTCAGGTACGCGAACCAGCCGAGCGGGACGAGCAGCAGCATGACCGCCGCGTAGCTCGCAAATCCCGTGAACAGAAACATCCCGACGAGCCGTCGCACGTGCCCGCGCGCAAGCTCCGCGCTGCGGCTGATCGAGGCGAACACGCCCCTGCCCTCGACCATCAACACCTGCGGCACGTAGGCCGTCAGCCCCGCCAGCAGAAAAAAGATGAAGAGCGCCAGCACCAGCGCCCCCGTGTAGAACAGCAGGACGATTAACCCCGTCAGAATCTTCGCCCCTACGCCCGCGTCGCTGGTCGCCGCGGCGAGGACGCCGAGCAAAATCACCGCGATGAACATCAGTATGAACGCAGCGAACATCGCCAGCATGATCGAGAAGAAGAGCCATATACCGATGACGACCGTCGCACCCAGCAACCCCCAGAAGCGCGAGCGTACGCTGCGATAGATGAGGCGGGCCGTCACAGGCTCGCCCCAAAGCAGGTGCATCACAAGATTGCGCGACGCGCCGCCCATCACGATCAACTGCGCCAGCAACCCGCCGACGTAGGTCGTCAGACCGAGGATCGTCAACATCAGGTAGGTGAAGAGTCGGCCCGTGCTCCACGTCGCGCCCATCGCCCTGACGCTGACGGCCATGACGATTGCGCCCGCCGCGGATATTACGACCGGCGGCGCGGCGGCGCGTATAAGCGCCATGAAGTGTCGCCGGTAGAGCCGCACCGTGCGGTCAATGAGGTCGCCCGCGCCGAGCGGTGCGAGTTGCAGTTGTTTGACGGAGAGCGTCGCCAATGTTTTCCGAAGACCGTCGAAGTCCGCCGAGCGTGAATTTAGACGACGTGAGAGCGGCGTGGATTGTAGCACAGCGCGACGACGACTGAACGTTGATAAGGAGTCGCGCTCGTGCACACGCGCCGCGGCCCGCCGGACGTGCCCGGCGAATCGAGCGGTCGGCGTGCCTTTGACGCGCGCAGGATTCGAGGGTCGCCGCCACTAGATTGTCGCGCGGGAAGGCTTATTCAAATTTTTGAAGTTGGGTTCAAAAATTCGTTTCCGAGGTTGAAAACGAGGCCGCATCTTGTACTTCAAGTGCCGGCGCTCGCCACCGTTAAGATGTTTTATGCCTTCGACTTATGATTTTCACTTCGGGGCGTGGCCGGGGGTGGCCTTTGAGTTGCATGAAAGGCGCGAAGGTAATCTTCTTCTAAAGCCAAACGGCACAAGAAAAACCATTGAAGGAAGCAAACACAACGAAAGGAATGGTTAGCATGAGAACTTCTATCCGATTCTTCGCCGTGCTGGCCCTCGTGCTCTCGCTCTTTGCGGTGGGCGCGTCGGCGCAGACGAACACGACGGGATCGATTGAGGGAACGGTGACCGACGTGAACGGCGCGGCGGTTCCGGGCGTGACGGTGACCGTCAGCGGCCCGAACCTCATCCGCCCGCAGACGGCGACGAGCAACGACGAAGGCATCTACCGCATCCCCAACATCCCGCCGGGCACATACACGGTGACGGTCGAAGCCGCAAAGGGCTTCGCCAAGTTCGAACAGACGCAGGTCGAGGTCAACCTGACGAAGACCTCGAACGTTACAGTCCAACTCCGCCCGCAGGGCGCGACCGAGAGCGTCGAGGTTACGGCAAGCTCCGGCGCGGCCATTGACGTGACGAGCAACACACAGGGAACGAACGTCTCGACCGAGCAGTTCTCGAACTTCCCGACTCAGCGCACCGTGCAGTCGCTCTACACGATTGCGCCGACCGCGGCTCGTTCGGGTCTGCGCGACGCTTCGGGACGCGACCGCGACCCGTCCGTGGGCGGCTCGTCCGGCCCCGAGAACAACTACATCCTCGACGGCGTTACCGTCTCCGACCCCGCCTTCGGCGGATCGGGCGCGAACCTCCCGTTCGAGTTCGTACAGGAAGTTCAGGTGCAGACCGGCGCTTACGGCGCCGACACCGGCCACACGACGGGCGGCGTCTTCAACGTCATCACCAAGAGCGGCACGAACAACATCCGCGGCGATGCATTCGTTTACTTCACCCCGTCGGGCTTCGTCCGCGGCGTGAAGTCTTCGGCCATTCCGTTCACCGGCTCGGCCCCGAACGGCTTCTCCGAGGTTGACGCCGGCTTCGACATCGGCGGCCCGATCATCAAGGACAAGCTCACCTTCTTCGGCGCGTTCAATCCGCAGGAGCGCAAGAACTTCTCCCTGACGCAGACTTTCCTTAACCCCGTCGAGAACAAGGTCACGACCCCGTTCTACGCGGGCAAGATCACCTGGAACATCAACCAGAATCACGTCTTCAACTTCTCGACCTTCGGCGACTTCACGAAGCAGACGGGCTTCCTCTTCGGGAACACGGGCTTCGGCGCAGACCCGAACAGCTTCACCGGCGAGATTCTAACGGGCGGCCAGAACTACGCCTTCCGTGAGAACTCGACCTTCAGCCCGAACTTCATCGGCGAGTTCTCGGTCGGCCTCCACTTCCAGCGCGCCAACACGCTGCCGAGCGCGAGCACTGCCGACACGGAACTCGTGACCGACGCCTTCGCAGTCCAGAGCGGCAACACGGTTCTCCCGGACGTTAACACAAACGTTGTCAGCAGCGGCCTCCGACTGGCCTTCGTCAACGGCACGGGCGGCACGCTCCAGCGCAACTACGTCCGGCAGGGCTTCGGCCTCGTCTCGAACCAGCAGCGCAACCGCTACGAACTGGCGGCGCGCCTCCAGAACATCTGGGGCAAGCACACGTTCAAGTACGGCTTCGAGGCGAACACGAACCGTTACAAGATAGACACTCGCTCGACCGGCCCGACGCGCGATTTCGCCGCGCCCATCAGCGGTGTCTTCAACGGCTTCCGCGTGACCAACAGCTTCGGCGTCTGCCAGGGCGACCCGACGAACCACAACATCATCTGCCCGAACACGACCTTCCAAGGCCGCGCTAACGCTTTGATCGCAGCCGGTTCGTTCGGCACGCAGTACACGACCTCGACGGTCGGCGGCGTCTCGCTTGCGACCATCACCAACCCGATCCTGATTCTCAGCACCGTCGGCGTCCGCGACTTCCGTCTCTCGACGCACGGCGACTTCGCACGCTCGAACACCCAGAGCTTCTACATTCAGGATGACTTCAAGGCGACGAAGAACCTACAGTTCAACCTTGGACTGCGCTGGGACTATCAGCAGACCTACAACGCTGCGACCTCGTACTTCAAGCTGAACAGCTTCAAGGACAACATGCAGCCCCGCCTCGGCTTCATCTACGATTTCACCGGACAGGGCCGCGGCAAGATATTCGCCAACTTCGCGCGCTACGTCGAGACGCCGATACCGCTCGACCTTAACATCCGCGCCGGCGGCAACAGCCAGCAGACCGACTTCAACATTCGCGTCAGCCAACTCAACGCGCCCGCGGGTTCGACGACTCTGACGGACTTCGGCAACCTCGGCGGCGACCAGACCCCGATTGATCCCGGCCTCAAGCCGCAGACGGTCAACGAGTGGACTGCCGGTGTTGACTACGAAGTGATCAAGGACTTCTCGCTCGGCTTCCGCGGCATCTACCGCAATCAGGTCAACGTCATCGAGGACGGCTCGTTTGACGACGGCACCACCTACTTCATCTTCAACCCCGGTCGCGTCGTCAGCCTGTCGAACCCTGTGACGACCGAGGACAAGGCTTGCAGCAATCCCTTGATCGGCTGCTTCGGCCACGCGCGCCGCTACTACCGCGCGCTTGAGTTCACGGCGACCAAGCGCTTTACAAACAACTGGCAGCTTATCTCCTCGTACGTCTTCTCCAGCCTGATCGGCAACTACGAGGGGCTGTTCCGCAACGACAACGGCCAGTCTGACCCGAACATCACTTCTTTGTTCGACCTCGTCAGCCTGCTCAAGAACACCTACGGGCGTCTGCCGAACGACCGCCCGCACCAGTTCAAGCTCGACGGCTCGTACCGCACGCCGTTCAAGCTCCTCGTCAGTTCCTCGTTCCGCATCCAGTCGGGTATCCCGTTCGACCAGTTGATCCCGCACCCGGTTTACGGAAACAACGAGGGCTTCGCGGTGCCGCGCGGCACGGCGATCAACCCGATCACGGGCAGCAACCGCACGCCGACGACATGGAACATTGACTTCGGCGCGTACTACCCGATCCAGTTGGGCGAGAACCGTCAGCTTCGTCTACAGCTTGACTGGTTCAACATCACCAACAACCAGAAGGCGATCCGTCAGGATACGACCTTCTCCATCAACAGCGGCGCTTCGGGCATCCCGCCGGTGAACAATCCGTTCTTCGGCACGGGCACGATCTTCCAGTTCCCGTCGGCCCTGCGCCTCGGCGTCAAGTTCCAGTTCTAAACTGGCTTCCTTCGCGCGCGGACGCAAGGCGCGCGAAGGCTTGTGTGGGGAGGGGCGTGAGATTTCACACCCCTCCCCGTTCTTTTTTGTGCTACCTTTACCCATCCCCGTTAACGCTTCTTGATTCAAAGCGCTTCAGCTTTTGAAAGGAGTCGGTCGTGATTTTTCTCCGTGCCGGTCGTCTTCCCTCCAACTTTAGCGAGCGCGTCCGCCGCGCCCTGTTTGCCGCGACGCTCGCGGCCATCTGCTGTGCATCAGCCGCCGCGCAGAGCGGCGTTGACGAGACGGGCACGGGCGGCAACCACACGATACAGGGGCGCATCGTCTTTCCTTCGGGCAGGCGAGCCGACGTGCGCCTCAAGGTCAGACTTCAGAGCAGCCAGTCGGGCGAGCTTTCTATCTTCACCGACACGAACGGCTCTTTTGCGTTCCGCTCGCTCGGGGCAGGCACCTACACCGTCGTCATCGAAGGCGGCGACGAATTCGAGAGCGTCACCGAGTCCGTTTACATCGAGCCGGAAGTCGTCACCATCATAACCGGCATGCCGACGCCGCCGGTCTCGCGGCCCTACACGCTTCAGGTCTACTTGCAGCCAAAGCGGCACGCGAGCGACCCGTCGAAGGCCGGGGTAGTTGACGCGTCGCTCGCGGGCATGCCGAAGCCCGCGCAAGACCTCTACGCGAAGGCGCTCGACGCCGAGCGCAAGAACGACAGCCAGAAGGCCGCCGCGCTTCTCGGCGAGGCCGTCACGCAGTATCCGCAGTTCGGACTCGCCCACAACGAACTCGGCATGATCGAACTTAAGGCGGGACAACTCGACAAGGCGATTGATGAGTTCAAGGCGGCGCAGAAGGCTCTGCCCGACGACCCGCAGATCGAGTTCAACTACGGCCTCGCGCTTCTTGAGAAGAAGGACTACGCGGGGGCCGACAAGCAACTGCGTCGCGCCGAACACGGCATGGGACAGAGCGCGCAACTCTACTACTACATCGGCATAGTCAAGATAGGCGAAAAGCAGATCGAGGACGCCGAGCATGAGTTTCAGCAATCGGTCAAACTCGGCGGCGACCCGGCGGGACGCGCTCACTACTATCTCGGCGGAATCTACTGGTCGAGGCGCGACTACAAGAAGGCCGCGGACGAGTTGGAACTCTACGTCAAGGCTTCGCCCAAAGCGTCCGACGCCGAACAGGTGCGCGGGACGATAAAGGAACTGCGCGCCAAGAAGTGACGCGGCGAACGGGGCGACCGAAGCGACGCCCCACGACGGCGACGCGGCGCGTCTGAAAATCTCAGCCGGTCGGACTCCGGTTACGACGGAGTCCGACCGGTTTTGTTTTCCGGGTCGGCGCGTCGGCCCGGAATTTACGCGGCTCGGATTTACGACGCTTCTGTTCTATAATCCGCGCCGCACGTTTCAGGCAGTCCTTATCTTCCGACCTCCGCAGACAATTTTAGAAAAGGGGAAATCGCCCGATGAGAAAAGCGCTGGCCCTTCTTCTTTCGTCGTCCCTGCTCTGCGCCGCCGCGACCGCGCAGACAGCCGCGCCGCAGCGACCGCAACAGCCGCAGCAGCAGGACGACGAGGAGGTCGTCCGCATCACCTCCGACCTCGTGCAGACCGACGTAGTCGTCACGGACAAGAACGACCGCGTCGTCCCCGACCTGAAGCTCTCCGACTTCGAGGTTTACGAGAACGGCAGGAAGCAAGACCTCAAGTTCATGGAGTACGTCGGCGTCGAGGAGGGGCGCAGAACCGAGGGAGCGCGCCCCGGCAAGCCGGTGCCTGAGAGCGCCGACGTTGAGCGCGAGTTGACGCAGAGGGACGTGCGGCGCGTTATCGCATTCGTCGTTGACGACCTGACTATCTCGATACCCGACATCGTCACCGTGCGGCAGGTGCTGCGCGACTACGTTGACAACAAGATGGAGAAGGGCGATCTCGTCGCAATCGTCCGCGTCGTCGGCGGCAAAGGTCTGCTACAGCAGTTCACCTCCGACAAGCGTTTGCTCCGCCGCGCCATCAACTCGATCACGGTGCAGTCGAATCCTTTCGACGCCTTCGCCGATCAGAACGTCGCCGCCGGAATCTCGTCGGGTGACATTGCAATGGCGGATGATGCGGCGGGAGACATGCAGAACGCGGCGCTCGCGAACGCGGAGGTCAACAACCAACTCGCCGCCAGCATCAACGACGAAACGCTGCGGATGACGCGCGGGCTGATGACGCTCTCGACGGCAATCAGTGTGGCGGACAGTCTCAGTCAGATACCGGGGCGCAAGTCGCTTGTGCTGTTCTCGGCGGGGATACCGATCCTCGAACTGGGGAGCACCGGGGGAATATCCTTCAGCCTCTCGCAACTGATCAACCGCCTCGGCGACGTGGCGCTGCGCTCCGGCGTCGTCATCAACACGATGGATCCGCGCGGGCTAAACGCGTCGCGCCCCGTGGCGAACTTCGCCGACACTCCGGCGCGCAGCGCGCTCGACGCGCCCGACCCCGGCTTCGGTCGCGGCGCGTCGGCGCAGGAGAAGTCCATAATCGGCGAGACGCTCGCGGGCGGCGAGGAGCACCTTAGCCTCCGCACGCTTTCGGGCGCGACGGGCGGCGTCTCCGTCGTCAACACAAACGACTTCCATGAAGGACTCGACAGGATTCTCGCGCGCAGCCGCGGCTACTACGTCCTCGCCTACACGCCCACGGAGAAGTTCGACAACAAGTTCCGCAAGCTCGACGTGAAGGTCAGACGCGACGGCGTGCACGTCTATAAGTATTCGGGCTACATCGCGCGCGAGGCGACGCGCTCCGGCGCGCCGCGCACGAAGCAGGAGGAGATTCTCGCCGCCGCCCGCTCGCCGCTCGCCAAGAGCGACCTCGACGTTTCGTCGAACCTCTCGCTCAAGTTGCAACCGCCGAGGGGCGCGCAACTCGGCATCAACCTGCTCATCGACCCGAAGACGCTGAGTTTCACGCAGGCCGACGGCAGATATCACACGTCGTTCGACGTTGTCGGTTTCGTCATTGACGAACTCGGCAAGACGCGCGGGGGGTTCAGCGAGACGGTCAATGCGAACCTCACGCCCGCCGATTATCAGGAGGCGTTGAAGACGGGGCTGATCTACTCGGCGGACACGCAACTGCCGCCCGGCTACTTCCAGTTACGCGCCGTCGTGCGCGAGGATTCGACGGGCAGCCTCGGAACGATCTCGCGCTACGTCGAAGTGCCGGACTTGACGAAGGGGCGGCTCGCGTTGAGCAGCATCTTTCTGCACTCGGTTGATCCCGACGGCACGTCGCCGCCCACGCCGATGACAGCCATGCGCCGCCTCGCGCGCAATCAGGATTTGCGCTACAGCGTGATCATCTACAACGCGAAGTTCGATGGCGACAAGCCTCTATTGCGCTCGCAGACGATCATCACGCGCGACGGCAAGGTCGTCTATCGCGGCGCGGAGCAGCCGGTCGTGCAGCGCGGCAACGACCCCTCGCAGGTCATCACGGTCGATCAGATCGGCTTGGGGAAGGCCCCCGCGGGCCGCTACGTGCTCACGCTCATCGTCACAGACCTACAGGCCGACAAGAAGACGCAGCCGCTCACGCGCAGCATCGACTTCGACCTCGTCGAGTGAAGACGGCTTCGACCTCATCGAGTGAAGACTCGACCGGGCGCAGACAAAGGAGCGCGCGCGTCATTCAAAACATAGAATGACGCGCGCGCTCTTTTATAATGACGCGCTCTTATAATGACGCGCTCTTATAATGACGCGCGCTCTTTTATGAAGACTCGTCGCCCGCTCCGGCGGCGAAGGACGCGCCGCCCCGTTCAGCGCAGCTTTGCGATCAGGAGTCGCACCTCGTCCGCGTTCGACGCGTTCGGCTCGTCGTGCAAGTACGTCTCGAACGCTCTGAGCGCTCGCTCGTTCTCGCCCCTGCCCATGTAGATTCGCCCCAGTTGGAACTGAGCGAGCGCGTAACGGCTCCCGCCTAACTCGTATGCGGCGGAGAACTCCTTCTCGGCCCTATCGAAACTTTTTAGTCCGAGGTTCGCGAGTCCGGCGTAGAGGTGCGCCGCGGGCGAGGTCGCGTCGAGCGACAGTGCGCTCTCAAGAGTTTCGGACGCGTCTCGGAAGTCGCGCTTCTCGACGAGCACGATGCCGAGGTTGAGTCGCGGGTTGAATGCCTTGGGGTCAATCCTGACTGCCGCGCGCAACTCGCCCGCCGCGTCGTCGAGCTTGCCCTGCGAGAGAAAGTACGTGCCGAGGTCGTTGTGCGCCTTCAGGTAGTCGGGATAGATTTCGAGCGCCCTGCGCAGGTGCGCGACCGCCTCGTCCGGTTTCCCGTCCTTCCAAGCCTTCGTCGCGCGGTCGAACTCTTTCGACGCCGCCGCGGGAACCTTCTGTTCAAGCTCAGCCGCCGAGACCGTCTCCGAAGAAGGCTTCTCCTTCGACTTATCTTCCTTCTCTTTCAGGTAGAGGGTGACGATTGAGGGCGAGCGCGCATAGACCTGCACGCGCTCGGAAATGATCTCGTATTTGCGCTCCCTGTCGGCCTCCGCCTCGATGGTGTACGAGCCGGGCGAGAGGTTGTCTATCTGAAATAGTCCTTCGGAGTCCGTATACAAGACGCTCTGCTCGCCGCGCATCACGCGCAGGGTGACTTTGATCGGCTCCACGACGGGCGCGCCGTTGGGCATGAGCACGCGCCCGCGTATGCTGCCGGGGTCGGTGCGCGTGGGCGTCGTCGCGCTTACGGCCTGCGCCGCGGCGATCTCCGAGAAGACGAGTATCGCCAAAAGAGCCACTGCGATCTTTATAACTTTCACCGGCCCGGCCCCCCTTGCTGCCACGAAAACAGTTCGGCCTGATTACTCTGAAGCGAAGACGAAAGCGGGTTCGATTGTGGAATGGAATTTAGCAAGTATCATGCCCGTCCGCCGCGGTGCGTCCGGTGAAGGAGTGCATTCGGGTTACTGCTAAAATCCTTTCTTATATCAATGAGAATTTATCTTTATCCGAAAATATGTATCCAAAAATATGAATAACATCTTGCTCCGCGTTTGCCTCATGCCGTCGAACAAACAACGCGCGCCTTTCAAAAACCTGATAACGGCGGATTTTTGATGCGGATGTCTTAGCCGTCGCGAGCGCCGAACCGTTAATACTAACGGCCTGTCTCACTGGTACGCTTATTGCAAATTTTCGCTCGAAGTTCTCGCCTCATGCTTTAATCCTGTACAAGGTTTTCATCTATCCGAATATCTCTAGCTAAGGCGCTCCGGCGCTGAAGCCCCATCTCTATACGGGTATTTTGGGTACGAGCACGCAGGGTCTCTACACTCGGGTTAAGGCAGCACCAACCACAAAGCGATGACTCCACGGGGGCACGCCAGCCCTCCGTGAGTTCATTCTTCAACAATCTGCTTTAGGAGGGAAATATGAATAGTTCCAAGAAGGCCAGAGCCTTCGCGCTGTTTACAGCTTGGATGTTTGTAGTGGCATCGGCTATCCCCCTATCGGCTGTCCCCGCGATGGCCCAAGCCGTCACCGGCACGCTGAGGGGCACGGTGGCCGACGCCAACGGGAGCGTCGTCGCCGGCGCGACCGTGTCGGCGAAGAACGAAGCGACCGGAAGCGTCACCCCCACGAGCACCACGACCGCTGAAGGGGCTTTTGAATTCGCGGGGCTGACGCCCGGCGCTTACACCGTCTCCGTCGAGGCCGCGGGCTTCAAGCGCTCGGTCAACACTGCCGTGCAGGTCAAGGCCGGCATCGTCAACCCGCTCGACGTTAAGCTCGAACCGGGCAACGTCGCCGAGACCGTCACAGTCACGTCGAACACAGAGGAGATCGTCCAGCGCGACCAGTCGCAAATCTCGACCACGATTGACGCGCGACGGATTCAAGAGCTTCCCTCGAACGGCGCGGGCGGCGGACTCGACACGCTCGCGCTTCTCGCGCCCGGCGTCGTCAACAACAGGGTCGGCGGAACGAACACGAACGGCACGGGTCTCTCCGTCAACGGCAATCGCGGTCGCTCGAACAACTTTCAGATTGACGGCGAGGACAACAACGACCTCTCGGTCGGCGGCCCCGCGCTCTTCGTTGACTTTCAGGACTCGATTCAAGAGTACCAGATCATCACCAACAACTTCTCCGCGCAGTACGGTCGCAATCAGGGCGCGGTCGTCAACATCGTGACGAAGTCTGGAACGAACGACTTCCACGGCTCTGCCTTCGAGTACCATCAGGACAACAAGCACCTCAACAGCCTCGACAACATACAGAGGCGCAGCAACGTCGCCAAGACGCAGAGCCTCTACAACGTCTTCGGCGGCACGGTCGGCGGCCCCGTCTACCTGCCGCACTTCGGCGAGGGCAAAGGCAAGGAGTTCATCAGCGGCAAAGACCGCTTGTTCTTCTTCGTCGCGTATCAGGGCGTCCGAAACCCGTCGGTCGCGACGGGACGCAGCACGAGCCTCGCCATCCTGCCGTCGGAGTTCTCGCGTCTTTCAACGACGTTCCCGAACAACGCGGTGATACAGACCATCGTCACCGCCAGCCCGTTCGCGATCCCCGGCGCGGCCCTCAACGCAACGAGTCCGGGTACTGCCATCAGTTCGGCCTTCAACCTGAACGCGCCGAGCGGCTGCCCAAGGGCCATCGCCGTCGGCGCGACCCCGCCATCCGGGTGTGGGGCGTACACAGCCTTCGTCAACCCGACCACGGGGCAGCCGTTTCTGACCGGCGGCCCGTTCGACGTTCTGAACTTCGGGAGCAACACCGCGCCCACGCTCTTTCAGGCGGCGCAGTACGAGCGCACCGCGGCCTCGTCGTTCACGGAGAACTACTGGAGCATGCGCTTTGACGTGAAGGCGTCGAACAAGGACAACGTGAGCTTCCGCTATCTGAACCAGAGGAGCGTCAGCACGCACGGCGTCGGGACGTTCTCGACCGGATTCCTCGGAGACGTTCCGGCCAGCAGTAAGAACCTCGGCGGCGACTGGACTCGCACGATCACGAACAGGATGGTCAACGAGTTCCGCGCCTCCTACCAGAAGATCGGCGTCGAGTTCGGCGGCGGGTGCAGCCTCTCGACCATAGGCTGCATCCCCGGCCCGCAGCAGATCGGCAGCGCGTTTACGAACATCGCGTTCCCGGCCCTCGGCGTCACAAAGACCGGGGCCTTGGCCCCCATCGGGCCCGCGACAAATCTCCCGCAGGGGCGCATCGGCAAGGTCTATCAGTTGGCCGACAACCTTAGCTGGACGATGGGCAAGCACTCGTTCATCTTCGGCGCGGAGTACAAGCACCTGAACACGATTGCGCCGTTCCTGCCGAACTTCAACGGCGCTTACCAGTTCAACTCCGCGCAGCGCATCATCAACAACGCGCCTTCGGCGGTCGCGATCACGCTCGGCGACCCGACGCTCATCTTTCCTGAGAACGACCAGTACTACTTCGCGCAGGACGACTTCAAAGTCAGGCCCAACCTGACCTTGAATCTGGGCGTGCGCTACGAGTACACGGGCCAGCCCATCAACGTGCTTCACGACCAGACGGTCGCGCGCGAGAGCAACGCCTCGACGGCGTTCTTCAACCCGTCGCTTCCGCTCTCGATACGCACGGTGCCGGAGATACCGGTTGACAAAAACAACTTCGCGCCGCGCGTCGGCTTCGCATGGTCGCCGCACTTCTGGAAGGGCTTTCTCGGCGAGGACGCGACCGTCATCCGCGGTGGATTCTCAATCGCTTACGACGCGGCGTTCTACAACATCCTTCTGAACGTGCAGAACGCGGCGCCGTTCTCCATCGCGCTCAACATCCCCGTTTCTTCGCTGCCCGCGAGCGGTTCACCGGCGCCGCTGCCGGGCAACCCGACGGGCGACGTTGTGCGTTCGAGCGCGGCGGCCTCCGGCGTTCTGCCGACGGGCAAGCTCAACCCGCTCTTCCTCGCGCAGACCGTCGTCGCGCCCGACTTCCGAGCGCCGTACTCCGAGCAGTTCTCGCTCGGCGTGCAGCACCAGTTCGGCAGGAATCACGTCGCCGAAGTCCGATACGTCGGCACGCACGGCGTCGCGTTGTTCCAGAACGTCAACGGCAACTTCTTCATCGGCCCGCTGGTCAACGGGTTCACGCTCACGCGCAACGGCCTGACGCGAAACTTCCCAAGCTTCTCCAGTCTCCTGCCGCCGGGCACGACCGCGCAGGTCTGCGTTGACAACCCGGCCACGCTCGATCTTGAGTCGGCCTGTAACAACAGGCAACTGCGGCAGGGCGGCATAACCACACGCCAGAACTCGTCGCAGTCGATCTACCACTCGATGCAGTCGCGCTACAACGGGCGCTTCCTGAAGGACGCGCTCTCGCTCGGGCTGTCATACACTTGGAGCAAGACGATTGACGATTCGAGCGAGATTTTCGCCTTCGCCGACATCGCGTCGCCGAACGCGCAGAATCCGTTCTGCATCAACCGCTGCGAGCGCGGGCTGTCGAACCTCGACCGCCGCCACGCCTTCGCCGCCAACTACATCTTCGACATCCCGCTCATGAAGGAGCAGCGAGGGTTCGTCGGACACGTCGTAGGCGGGTGGCAACTCAACGGCACATACATCCTTACGAGCGGCCAGAGGTACACGCCGACCGAGGGCATCAACGGTACGCTCGGCCTCGGCGCGACCTACCTGACCGCGGGCGACCGCCCGTTTATCGGCAACCCGAACGCAGACCCGCGTCAGGTGGCAATCAACGCGGTTGACGCGCGCCTGCTCTTCGCGAGCGCGCCGCTGCCGCCATCGAACGGTTCGGGCGACAGCGTGTTCTACTCGATGAACTCGATCAACGCATCGGGCACGTTCGTTCCCGTCTCGATCAACGACGTTCACTTCATCGTCAACGGCCCCGGCGCAGCCAAGTTCTTCGGCACGCCCTTCGGCAACTCGCCGCGCAACACGCTCGCGTGGCCGGCAATCAACACGATGAACATGGGACTGTTCAAGAACATCAAGGTGTTCGAGAACCTGACCGTTCAACTCCGGGGCGAGGCTTTCAACGTCCTGAACCACCCGAACCCCGGCGTCGGCGTCGAGAGGAGCGCGTTCGCGCCCATACTCAATGTCCAGACCGCCGGCACGCCCGGCTCGGCCTTCGCGAACGATCAGGATATCGAGATGGCCCACCGCGTCGTTCAGGTCGGCATACGCGTTATCTTCTAGCCCGCGGGCCGGAGGATAATTTCAGGGAGAGCCGACGGCGGCTCTCCTTTCTTTACTACGAGTTTTCGACGACGAGTTTTTAGTCTCGTCCAGTCTCAACTCGTTTCGTCTCGCACGCACGCTCGAAAGTCTCGCGCGGCGGCTGTTTGTCTCGTCTCGGTTTTCGGGCGGTCTTATCTTATAATCCGCGCATCGAACTCTTGGACGCGCTTACGCGCTTGGACGCCCTCGCCCGATAATATAAGCAGCCGGATTGTTTGAAAGGGGATTCTTTATCAATGAGAAAGGCACTGGCTTTTTTCCTCGCGACGGCCATTCTCTCCGCCGTCGCGTCGGCGCAGACGACCACGCCGCAGCAGCAGCAACCCGCCACGCAGGACGACGAGATCGTCCGCATCACCACGCAACTGATTCAGGTGGACGCAGTAATCACCGACAAGAATGATCAGGTCATACCCGATCTGAAGCTCGACGACTTCAGCCTCTACGAGAACGGCAAGAAGCAGGAGTTGCAGTTCATCGAGTACGTCGGCGCGGACTCGAAGACGCGCACCGACGGCAACGTCATGGTTGCCGGAAGGCCCGTCGAGTCGGACGCGGCGCGCAACGTCTCGGCGCAAGACCTGCATCGCGTCTTCGCCTTCGTCGTTGACGACCTGACCATACCCTTCGAGGACATGACGAACGTTCGCTCAGTGCTCACCAAATTCGTTGACAGCCAGATGGCGGACAGCGACCTCGTCGCAATCGTCCGCGTCGTCGGCGGCGTCGGCATGCTCGAACAGTTCACGTCCGACAAGCAGTTGCTCCATCGCGCCATCTCGCAACTGACGCCGCGCGCTCATCCCTTCTCGGTCTTCAATAATTTTGAGAACGCCGACCGACTCGACAGGCCGCCCACTCCGGCGAGCAATCCCGGCGGCGAGATCGGAGGCTCAAGCTCAAACGCGAGCGATGACAAATTCAACATCCCCGCGCCCGGCTCGGGGATGGACTCCGACGTATCGCTCGACGGCTACACGCGCGGCGCGCGTGCCGCGACCGCGCTCTCCGTGACGGGCGGAGTCGTTGACAGCATGAAGACCCTGCCGGGCCGTAAAAGTCTCGTGCTGATTTCGGGCGGCCTGCCCGTCTTCGAGTCAACGCAGTCGCAAATCTCCGTCAACGGCGCTACCGTGCCGATTCAGGAGGCTCGCGTCCTGCAGAACAACGTTGACTACCTGCTCAAGCAACTCACCGACCGCGCCAGCCGCGCCGGTGTCGTCATCAACACGCTCGACGTGCGCGGACTGAAGGCGAGCCGCGGCGTCTCGTCATTCACAGACCCCGGCAACGAGGCACACAGCGCGCTGATGTCGAGCACCGTTGACAACAGCGGCGCCTTCGGGCGCACGGCGGACATGGCGCAGTTCGACAACAAGAACCTCGACACGCTGACTGGGCATCAGGGGCTTGAGGCGCTCTCCGACGCGACGGGCGGCATCTCCATCATCAACACGAACAACTTCGAGGCGGGACTCGACCGGGTCTTGAGCAGGAGCAGCTACTACCTCCTCGCCTACAAGCCGAGCGAGGCGTTCGACGGAAAGTTTCACAAGTTGCAGATCAAGGTTGACCGCCCCGGCGCGAAGGTTTACGCGCGCATCGGCTACGTCGCCACCCCTGATGCGCCTTCGGCAAAGTCGCTCACGAAAGAGCAGGCCATCGCGAGGGCCGCGATGTCGCCGCTCGCGAAACGCGACGTTGACGTATCGGGCGCTTTCCAATATCGCTTCCTCCCGCAGAACCGCGCGGCGATTGACATAGACCTGCGCATCGACGCGAGGACGCTCGACTTCAAGCAGGCGTCGGACGGCAAGTATCACGCGACTGTCGATATCGTCGGCTTCGTCGTCAACCATTCCGGCAAGACCGATCAGGGCTTCAGCGAGACGATAAACGCCGCGCTCACGCCCGACGAGTACAAGCGCGCGCTCGACAACGGACTCGGCTACACGGGCCACGTACAGTTGGACGCAGGCAACTACCAGTTGCGCGTCGCCGTGCGCGAAGACGAGACAGGCAAGCTCGGCTCGCTGTCGAAGTATCTCGAAGTCCCCGACATGAGCAAGAAGCACCTGACGATGAGCAGCGTCTTTCTTCACTCGGTCGAGCCGGGCAGCAAGCAGGCCGTCGAGTTGTCGGCGCTGCGACAGATTCCGCGCAAAGACGATCTGCGCTTCAGCGCAGTCGTTTACAACCCGAAGCTCGAAGGCGGCAAGCCGCAGCTCACCGCGCGACTTATCCTCACGCGCGGCGGCGCGACGATCTTCGACCAGCCCGTGCAGACCGTTGACATACGCGGAGCCGACGACTCGCAGTTCGTCAAGCTCGGCCAGATCGGCCTCAACAGACTTCAGCCCGGCCACTACGTTCTGACGTTCGTCCTCACCGACACGCTGGCCGACAAGAAGGTGCAGACGCTCGCGCGCAGCACCGACTTTCAAATCACGGACTGACGCAATCATTGCGAAAATAGAGCGGCGGCACCGGGGGCATATCGCATCCTCGATGCCGCCGCTCTATGCAAGGTCGCGCGGCGTCCGCGTAGAAGCCAACTCGCTCGCCGTTTCTGCGGCGCTTCCAACCCCTCTTCGGAGTTAAGAGACCAAATGCGAGTCATTTGCAGTTTCGTCAGTAATTCAAAAAATTGAATCCGAAAAAATGAATAATCGCGCCCTTAGCTTCGCGCCCGAAGCGCAAACCACAAGGCTCGATGATTCCTGAAAAATAGATAAATATTGCCGAATTCTGAACGTTCATGAGCCGGCCCCGGCCTCATCCAGACGACCACGGTCAGCATCCTATTCGTTGGTATGCTTATTGCATTTTTTTGCACACAGCTACGCACGCCCCCGACATCGGCATTGGGTTCCGAACAAGAAGAATGAGACTGTGACCTTTCGCGAGTACGATTTCGATGACGGCCTGGTCTTGATGACGGGAAAGCTTGGCCCGAACACGCGTCACTCGCTGGACGCGCTGAA
The DNA here is from genome assembly GCA_035474235.1 of Pyrinomonadaceae bacterium. Taxonomy (GTDB): domain Bacteria; phylum Acidobacteriota; class Blastocatellia; order Pyrinomonadales; family Pyrinomonadaceae; genus QHXN01. Next base: position 603 of record DATINM010000077.1, on the reverse strand, counting down.
GAGTCAGTCGTCGTGCTGCATTAATGAAAAGGTTAAGGCCCCGGATGGTAGCGGTTCTTCCGGGGCCGATTCTCTCTTTAACCGCACACTTCTAGGAGGGATAAAATGAATAATCCTTTGAAGGCAAGAGCACTCGCGTTGCTTACCGCGTGGATGCTCTTTATTCTGCCTCTCTCGGCGGTGCCCGCGATGGCTCAGGCCACGACCGGCACGCTGAGAGGCACGGTTACAGACCCTAACGGCGGCGTCGTCGTCGGCGCGACCGTGACGGCGAAGAATGAGGGGACGGGGTCAGTCACACCCACCAGCACGACCACCGGCGAGGGCGCGTTCGAGTTCGCCAGCCTCCTTCCCGGCTCCTACACGGTGACGGTCGAGGCCGCAGGCTTCAAGCGCTCGGTCAGCACCGCCGTGCAGGTCAAGGCCGGCATCGTCAATCCGGTCGCGGTCGTGCTCGCCGCGGGCAACGTCAACGAGACGGTGACGGTAGTCGCCAACACAGAGGAGGTCGTCCAACGCGATCAGGCGCAGATTTCGACCACCGTCGATACCAGAAGGATCGAGGAACTTCCGTCGAACGCGGCGGGCAGCGGTCTCGACACT
>DATINM010000076.1:0-37466 GCA_035474235.1 Pyrinomonadaceae bacterium | reverse complement strand
CGCGCGCGGGCGTCGCCGCCAACGCTCTTTCAAGCAACGTCGCGCAGGCCGAGCGCGACCGCGACGACTCTTCGCGCGTCGCATGGTCGAGGGCCGCGCGGCTGCGCCGCGGCATCAATCTGAGCCACTGGTTCTCGCAGTCTCCCGGCGGAGACTACTCCGAGAATCACCTTCTAACACACACGACCGCGCGCGACATCGCGCTCATCAAGAGTCTCGGCTTCGACCACGTGCGCTTCCCCGTCGAACCCGCTCCGCTCTTCGACGAGGCGCACCCGGCAGACCTCAATCCAGACTACCTGCGCCGCATCGACTCGGCGCTCGACATGATCTTGGCGAGCGGTCTGTCGGTCGTCTTCGACGTGCATCCTTCCGACGAGTTCAAGATCAATCTGAGGACGGACGACCGTCACGTCGAAGCCTTCGCCGCGTTCTGGCGCGCGCTCGCACGCCACCTCTCGACGCGCGACCCCGAACGACTCTTTCTCGAAATCCTGAACGAGCCGATGGTCGAAGACCCTTACCGTTGGATGGGCATACAGGCGCGCGTGGCCGCGGCGATTCGCGAAGGTGCGCCGCGTCACACGATCATCGCGACGGGGCCGCGCTGGTCTTCGGTCGAAGAACTCCTACGCATCGAGCCGCTCGCCGACCGCAACGTCATCTACAACTTCCACCTCTACGACCCGCACACCTTCACACATCAGGGCGCGACGTGGGGCGCGGAGTTCTGGCCCTTCCTCAAGAACGTCCCATACCCCTCAAGCCCCGAAGCCGTAGCGCCGCTCCTCTCGTCGGTCGAGCACGAGTCGGCGCGCGAAGCTCTTCGCACTTACGGCAAGGAGCGCTGGAACGCCGAGCGTATCGAGCGCATGGTCGCGCTCGCCGCCGACTGGGCGCGGAAGCGCGGCGTGCCGCTCACGTGCAACGAGTTCGGAGTCTATCGCACTTACTCGCCGGCGCCCGCGCGCCTTCGATGGATAGAGGACGTGCGGACGGCGTTCGAGCGGCACGGGATAGGCTGGGCCATGTGGGACTATGCGAATTCGTTCGGAGTCGCTTTGAAGAAAGAAGGACTCGCGACGCCCGACCCTCAGACCGTCGCCGCTCTGGGACTTGCTCACACTGGCCGCGCGCAGCGTTGACTTCAAGCGGCACTTCAGCCTGAGCCAAGCACCGGGGCGAAAGCATGAAAAAGGCCGGGCGTGATGCCCGGCCCTTCGCGTCTTTGGAAGTTTTATCCGAAAGGCTCTCTCTATTTGCTCTTGCTCTGCGGCGCGCGCGCCGAAGTCTTAGCCGTCAGCGAGACGCCGCTCTGCGCGTAGCGCGTGCCGATGGTGCGGACGTAGTTCTGCGTCTCGGCGTAGGGCGGGATGCGGTTGCCGTACTTCATCACAGCGCCCTCGCCCGCGTTGTAGCCCGCGAGCGCGAGGTCAACGCGACCGCCGAAGATTTTAAGGAGGTCGCTCAGGTAGTGTGCGCCGCCCATGATGTTCTGCGCCGGGTCGTAAGGGTTCGTCACGCCGTAGCGCGCAGCCGTTCCGGGCATCAACTGCATCAATCCCATCGCGCCGACCGGCGAGGTCGCGCCCGCGCCGAAGCCCGACTCCTGATGCATCACACAGAAGACGAGGTACGGGTCAACATTGTATCGCTTGCTGTAGAGCCGTATGAATCCGTCAACCTTCGCGCTGCCCGTGCTCCATGCGATGTCGGCGCGCGCGACGGTCGCGCCACCAAACGCCGGAGTCTCGACGGGCTTGCTCGCGGCGGCGATTGACTCGTCGGCCTGAGCGAGTTGCTTTTGCAAATCGTCGAGTTTGGCCTGCGCGTCGGTTATCGCCTTGCCGCTCGCCTCGAACTCGACGCGGGAGATGAGTCCGTCCGTGTAGAGGCTCTTCAACTTCTCCTGCTGATCCTTCGCCTTCTGAAGATCGCTCTCGTAAGGGGTTTTGAGGAGTTGAAGGCTGGCGCGGTAATCCTCCGCGGCCTTGATGAAGTTCTGGCGGAACTGCTGCAAGTCGTCGGTCTGCGCGGCCTGCTTTGTCTGTACGGGCGCGGCGGCGGCCTTCTTCGCGCCCTTCGTCTGCGCGCTCGCCGAGACCGTGCAGAAAAGGACGAGGGCGGCGAATATCTGGGGAACTCTCTTTTTCATTCGATTACCGGGTCTAAAAAAATGGCGCTAAACAAAAGCGCCGGATGATCGACAGAAGTCTTGTACGCGACTCGTGCCGTTCTGGTTTCGTCGGGTTATTATCAACAAATCAAGCGGGGGGTTCAAATTGGCACTATCTAAGACGTTTCCACGGTGCTCCAAGTTGCCTCCGGCATGCGGTCTTCGGGCGCGTTCGCTTCCGCCTCTTTCTGTTGTAATCTAGCAACTTAGGGCGACGCTTGCGTCATCAATCGCTTGTGCGGGTCAGACGGCGGCGCGCCGTGAAGTTTAAGATGACAGACTTCTCGGACTTTCTCTTGAGCCTCAAATCGCGTCTCGCTCCGGCGGAACATTTCGACGTGCGCGGGTCGAATCCGTCGTCGCACGGCGGCGCGGGCGGCGACGCTTCCGACGTGAAATTAAGGCGGGCGGCGGTCGCGCTCGTGCTCCGGCGCAGGCTCTCTGAGGCAGAGCTTTTAATCATCAAGCGTTCCGAGTCGGAGCGCGATCACTGGTCTGGACACCTCGCGCTTCCGGGCGGGCGAGCCGAGCCTGAAGACGCGAGCCTTTCGGCGACGGCGGTCAGGGAGACGTTCGAGGAGGTCGGCATCAACCTCGACGCGGGCGGCGCAGTTCTAGGTCGTCTCGCGACCGTCACGCCGCAGAGCCGACTCGCGCCGCGCGTCTCGGTCACGCCCTTCGTTGCCGTCGCGCCCGCCGCGTATCACGTCGGCGGAGAGGGCGAATCGCCGGAGGAGTTGACGCTCAGCGGCGAGGTGGCCGCGGCATTCTGGATGCCCGTCTCCGAACTCAGAAGCGGCGGGCGCACCGGTTCGTTCCGAATGGTCTTCGCGGGCGTAGAGAGCGAGTGGCCCGCATACCCTTCGCAGCACGGGCTAATCTGGGGGCTGACCGAGAGGATTCTGACCGAGTTCCTTTCATTGATATGAAGAGTGATTTTTTAAGAAGGCGACCGAAGATGTTTTTCACCTCGTCAACTTTGCGGCCCTCGATTCAACACTTCAAACGAAGTGTCGCGGCGAGCGCGGCTCTCGTCGTCATCGCGCTGTGCGCGTGCGCGCCGACTGCGCGCGCGGCAGACCCTTGGTCGGCGAAGCTCGACGCCGCGGTGCGCTTCTACCAGACGACCGACGTGGGCGTGCTCGTCGTCGGCACGGAGAAGTCGCTCTACGGACTCGACCCGGAGACGGGCGAGATAATCTGGCGTCGGAAGGGCGCGCGCCTCGACGAGACGGACGTGGCCGCCGTGCCCGGCACAGACCTTCTTCTCATCTCGGTCGAGCGCGGCGACAAGACGCGGCTCGAAGCCGCAGACCTTCTGACGGGCGATGCCGTCTGGCGCAGCGACAAGGTGCGCGGCGCTGTTATGCAGACGGCCTTCGACCCCGACTCGAATCTTCTCGCCGCGGTCTTCGCGCGCGACGCTCGCGGCCCGGCGCGCGAAGGCTTGAAGAAGAAGCCGCAGGTTCACTTATTCGACATCGCGACGGGCGACGAGCTTTGGAAGCGCGAGCTTGAGAGCGAGGTCGAGATGATGCCCGCGTCGGCGAGCGGCGACGACGACAAAGAGGTGGCCTTCACGCTCGACAACTATCGACCGCCAACGTTCCTCGACGGTCGCCTCTATCTTTTCTACGAAGGCATCACGTCGCTCGACGCGCGCACAGGCCGCGAGCGAAGGCGCGAGAAGTTTCGCGTCAACGAAGACGGCCTCGCGCTCACCGAAGCCGATCCCGTGGCAGACGAGCGCTTCGTCTATCTGTCGGGGCGCGGCCACGTGCGCGCCGTCTCGCGCACGGACGGCGAGACTGCGTGGGAGTCGAAAGACCTCGGGCTGACGCCTGAGATGATACTCGCGCGCGGTGTTCTCTACGTCCGAACGGGCGGGCAGTTCACGCGCCTCTCGGACGGCGAAGTGGCCGCGCGCGGGCCTTTCGGCGTGAGCGCGATTGACGCGGCGACGGGCAAGATTCTGTGGCGCTACAAAGGCGCGGACAAAGGCATCACGAATATCGCCATGCCCGACGCAACGACCATCGCCGTCGCAGACCGCGACGACCTCGTTCTGCTCGACGCCGCGAGCGGCAAGCGTCGCACGAAGGTCTCGCACGGCGTCGAGGCCGCGTCGTTCATCGTCTTAAATGAGCGCGGCGAGATCGTGCTCGGCGGCAAGAACGAGGTGGCCGCGTTCGATTCGACGAGCCTCGTGAACCTCTGGCGCGAGCGACACGACCCGCCCGGTCGCGGCCTCTTGCGAACGGCTGCGGCGGTCGCGACGCGCGCGGCGTCTCTGTATTTCCGCTACGGCGGCGCGGCCTCGACGGTCTTTCGCGGAGCGCAAGTCGTCAATGCGGTCAACAGCTTTCGATGGTCAGGACTCGCCGCGCACGTCACCGTCGCAGACCTTTCGAGCCTCGTGACCGACTACTCGCGCAACTATGCGACCGAGCGCATCAAGACCTTCGGTCTGCTCTCGCGTGCGCGCTCAGGCGCGGCGGCGACGAATCCCGCGACGAATGTCTTGACGAGGCCGCGTCGCACGGAAGACGTTGACGAGCGACTGCTCGACCGCCTCGACCCTTCGAGCCAACTCGACCGCCTCTCTCGATTCCTGATGCGGACGCGCAGGCTCGCTTCGCTTCGCGGACACTGGATGTACTTCTACACGGACGTGCGGGGCGGGCACGGCCTCGTCGGCGTCAACATCGAACAGGGACGCGCCGAGCGCGAGATGCGTCTGAACGACCCGGACGAACGCTTCATCAGCGACGAAACCGACGGCCTGCTCTACTTCTCGAAGGGCGACCGCCTCGTCGCCTATCGTCTCGACGAACGTTACTGACGACTCGCGCGGGGGCAATGCCGGCGCAGTTGATGAAAGACGAAACGATGTCGGAAGTTGAAGGCAAGGCGATGACGAATCCGATGCCCGCGATCTTTTTCGGCCACGGGAACCCCTTGAACGCGCTCGTGCGAAACGATTGGACGGAAGGTTGGGCGGCAATCGGCGCTAACATTCCGCGTCCGCGCGCCGTGCTCTGCGTCTCGGCTCACTGGTATCTGCCGGGCACTTGCGTTACGGCAATGAGCGCGCCGCGGACGATTCACGACTTCGGCGGCTTCCCGCGCGAGTTGTACGAGGTCAAATACACTGCGCCGGGCGACCCGGAACTCGCGAACCGCGTGCGCGAATTGCTCGCGCCGCTGCACGTCGGACTCGACATGCGCTGGGGACTCGACCACGGCTCGTGGTCAGTCCTCTGCCATGTCTTCCCCGAAGCGGACGTGCCCGTCGTGCAACTGAGCATTGACGAGACGCAGACGCCCGACTTTCATTACGAGACGGCGAAGCGACTCGCGCCGCTGCGCGACGAGGGCGTGCTTGTCTTGGGGAGCGGCAACGTCGTCCACAACCTGCATGCATACGCCTGGGGCCGGCACCCGGTCGAGCCTTTCGACTGGGCCGTGCGCTTCGATGAGCGCGTGCGCGCTCTTCTGCTCGCCGGCGACGACGCGCCGCTCGTCGCATACGAGTCGATGGGTCGCGACGCTTTGATGTCCGTGCCGACGCCCGAACATTACCTGCCGCTGCTCTACGTGCTCGCGATGCGGCGCGAAGGCGACGAGGTAAACTTCCCCGTCGAAGGCTTCGACGGCGGCTCGATCTCGATGTTGTCTGTCCGAGTCGGCTGAAGCGCGCCGGCTCGTCCCATGCGACCGGGCCGTTCTGCTATCCTGCGAGCCGACGCTCTTATACCCCGCCTCTCGCGAGGTTCGATTGATGATTCGTCTCCCGCTTCCCCGACCTGCGGCGCTGGCGTTCGCCGCGCTGCTCTTACTCTCGGCGAGCGTCGCCGCGCGCCGGCAAAGCGCGCGACCGCTGAAGCTCAGGCCGCATCAAATCACGCTCTCGAATGGAAGGTCTTTCAGCCTGAACATTCCCGAAGGCTTCGAGATAAGCGTCGCGGCGCAGGGACTCAAGCGCGTTCGCTTCATGGCTGAGAGTCCGGACGAACGCCTGTTCGTCACCGACATGTACAACCTCACGGACAACCGTCGCGGCGTCGTTTACATACTCGAAGGGTTCGACCCCGCGACAAAGACTTTTCGGAAGGTGACGCCGTACCTCGCGCACCTGCGAAACCCGAACAGCGTCACGTTCTACACCGACGCGAGCGGGCAAGCGTGGCTCTACATCGCGCTGACCGACAGGCTCGTGCGTTACAAATACGCGGCGGGCGACGACGCGCCGACTACCGAGCCGGAGGTGCTCGCGACGTTTCCAGACTACGGGCTGAACTACAAATACGGCGGCTGGCACTTGACGCGTACGGTTCTCGTCGGCGGTAACGGCAAGCTCTACGTCTCGGTCGGGAGCAGTTGCAACGCCTGCGTCGAGCGTGAAGAAGTGCGCGCCAGCATTCTTGAGATGAACCCGGACGGAGGCGAGCGGCGTTACTTCGCGCGAGGGATGAGAAACGCCGTGGGACTTCGATGGGTCGGAGGCAGGCTCTACGCAACCGACATGGGCGCGGATCACCTCGGCGTTGACAAGCCCGCCGACACGATGCACGCCGTTCGCGACGGCGCGAACTACGGCTGGCCTTACTGCTACCAGTCCGGCCCGAAAGTTTTTGCCGACCCGAAGTTCAACCCGCGCGGCAAGACTTTCAACTGCCGCGAAGTGCCCGCCGCATACGCCGCCTTCGACGCGCACAGCGCGCCGCTCGGCCTCGAATACTTCGGCGCGGACGCTGGCGCGGAGTTGGCCGACTCGTTCCTCGTCGCGCTCCACGGCTCGACGAACCGGAGGCTGCGGCGCGGCTACAGGGTCGCGCGCGTCCGAGGCGAAGGCTCTGTGCCCGAAGACTTCATCACGGGCTTCATGCAGGCGGGCCGCGTCAACGGTCGCCCCGCCGACATCTTCTCTTTCGGACGAGAAGCTTTCCTCCTGACGGACGACAACGCGGGCGTCGTCTATTACATTTACAGGAAGTGAGAGAGCGACGAGCGCGGGCCGTTGAAAAAGGCGGCGTTGAAAAAAAGTTGGACGGCGCACGTGCGCGGGCGTTAATCTTGGCGTGTCGCTCCGCCGGTCGCGCGGGTTTCGGTGAAGCGCCCGCGCCCATTCTCGACTGAAGAGGTGTTCATGTATCCCCTTCTGAGCGTCATACTGTTTTCATCCATGCTCTTCTCAGGCGGCACGACCGCCCCGACCTGCGCGCGCGTGAAGGCGCAGCCCGACCTCTGGATTGCCGCGAAGGTTGACGCGCTGGTAGCGGCGGCGCACGCGGCATACCAAGACGAAGCCGCAGAGCCGGCATACGACAGAGTCGTCGGCGACATCGCAGGCACGATGGAGCGGTGCGGACTCTCGAAGGACGAAGACTTCACAAGCCGCTACGCCGAGTTCACCGGCTACGTCGAAGCGTTGGCCATAGATCAGAAGCCCGACCACGAACTCGGCTTCGTCGTCCCCGACAAACAATACTTCGACGAGACGGGCGGCTTCGTGCAAATCCCGGAGTTCCTGACGAACCAGAGCTTCCTACGTTTGGTGAGCCGCTTCCAGACTCTCGAACAGGCGAAGGCTTACCTGCGCCGGCTCAACTCTGCCAGAAGCGCGGAAGAACAACTCATCTTCTTCAGCTACAACTCGCGGCACCTCGGCACGCCCGACAGCAAGAACAGTTTCGGCAGGCTTCTCGTCGTCGTCCCCGGCGACGCGTCGAAGGGCGTGCCGGAGAAGTGGGTTCAGTTCGGCGTGCCCGACCCCGGCGCGCGCGCACGCGTGCGGAACGTCTCGGTCGTCTCGTCGCTCGCCGCGGGCGACGGAACGTCGAGCGTCTATTTCAAAGATTTCTACCGGACGTATCGCGCCGACGGCTCGATCACGATCAAGGGGCGTTGGGAACTCGGCTACGGCGACGACAACTGCGCGCAGTGCCACAAGAGCGGGGTGCTTCCGATATTCCCCGAAGCGGGAAGCGTGCGTGCAGACGAGAAGCAGGCGGTCGAGGCCGTCAACGAACGTTTCAGAACTTACGGCCCGCCGAACTTCGGAAAGTATCTCGACGAGACGAAGTTCGGCCCCGGCCTCGGCTCTGCGAGTTGGGACGCGCGCGAGCGACTCTTCGGCGCGTCGTTCGGCGGCACGACGGTCGCGCGCTCGATGATCTGCTCGACGTGCCACAAACCCGACGGACTCGGCGCGTTCAACTGGCCTATGGACAGCACGATCCTAAGCTCTTACGTCGAAGGCGGTCAGATGCCTTTCGGCTCGAAGCTTGACAAGGCCGAGCGCACCGAGCTTTACGAAAGACTCGTCCGGGAATACTTTTCGACCGACTCGGCGCGCCCCGGCATCTTGAAGTCGTGGCTGCTTGGACGCCTCCGCGAATCGACGCCGCCGTCTTAAACCTCACTCGACGAGTTAAGACACGGGATGGAGATCACGCAACTCGAATTCTTTCTGAGGGTAGTCGAGGAGCGAAGCTTCTCAAGAGCGGCGGAGCGCGTCTTCCGAACGCAGCCCGCCGTGAGCCTCGCCATCCGAAGACTCGAAGAGGAAGTCGGCGCGCCTCTGTTCGACCGTTCGGAAAAAACGCCGACGCTCACAGACGTTGGCGAAGTCGTTTACGAGTACGCGCAGAGAATCGTCGCGCTGCGCGCGCAGGCGCGCGGCGCGGTCGCAGAGCTTCGAGCGCTCGCGCGCGGAAGGGTTCGCGTCGGCGCGAACGAGAGCACGTCGCTCTATCTCCTGCCCGATGTCATTCTCCGTTTCCGCGAGCGTCACCCGCAGGTGCGAGTCGAAATCTTCCGGCACACCTCGGCGCGACTGCCGCGCGAAGTCTTAGACCGCAACGTTGACCTCGCGCTGATGGCTTACGAGCCGCCGGGCGACGACCTCGAAGCGTTCCCCGTGCTCGAAGACGAACTCGTACTCGTCACGCACCCCGACCACGCGCTCGCGCGCCGCGACTCCGTGAGCGTCGAAGACCTCGGCGCGGAGTCGTTCCTCGCACACAACGTTCGCGCCGCCTCGCGCGAAAAAGTCGTCGAGACTTTCGCAGAGCACAACACGCCGCTCAACATCTCTCTCGAACTCGCGACCATCGAGACGATCAAGCGTTTCGTCCAGAAGCAGATCGGCATCGCCTTTGTCCCGCGCATGTGTGTTGCCGAAGAATTGGAGCGCGGCACGCTCGCCGCCGTTCCCGTCCGCGATCTCACATACCGCCGAACGCTCTGGGCCGCACGCCGCCGCAATGCCACGCTCCCGCACGCGGCCAACGCATTCTTAGAACTGCTCCGTCGCCGCGCCGAACCGGCCTGAGCCTCTGCTTTTCCGCATACGTCGAGAGGCATTTGCGTTTCTTATAGTCCTATAAAAATTATTGCTTTGAGTTTTGCCGCGCGCGTCTCTTAGGATGTCGCCTTCCTTCGAGGCGACGCCGATGACTACAAAAGAGCGCATCAAAATATTCGACACGACTTTGCGCGACGGCGAGCAGTCGCCCGGCTGTTCGATGAATCTGGACGAAAAGATTCGTCTCGCGCGCAGACTTCAAACGCTCGGCGTCGATGTAATCGAGGCCGGATTCCCCGTCGCCTCCGAGGGCGACTACGCCGCGGTCAAAGCGGTCGCCGCGGAGTGCCGGGAGGCGACGGTCGCGGCGCTCTGCCGCACGACCGAACAGGACGTTCTGCGCGCCTGGGACGCGTTGAAGACGGCTGCGCGCCCGCGCCTGCACACGTTCGTCGCAACGTCCGACATACATCTCGAACACAAACTTAAAAAGACGAGAACGGAAGTCGTCCGCATGACGCGCGCGGCAGTCCGTCTCGCAAGCTCTCTCACCGAAGATGTCGAATTCTCGGCTGAAGACGCGACGCGGAGCGACGTTGATTACCTCTGCGAAGTCTTCGCCGCCGCCGTCGAGGAGGGCGCGCGCACGTTGAATGTGCCCGACACGGTCGGCTATACGACGCCGACCGAGTTCCGCGAGATTGTCCACGCCGTGCGCGAGCGCGTGGTCGGTACGTCCGGGGTGACGATAAGCGTCCACTGTCACAACGACCTCGGACTCGCCGTCGCCAACAGTCTCGCGGCGCTCGACGCGGGCGCGCGCCAGATCGAGTGCACAATAAACGGCATCGGCGAGCGCGCCGGAAACGCCGCCCTCGAAGAAGTAGTGGTGGCGATGCACGTGCGCGCCGACCGTTTGCCTTACGAGTGCGGCGTCCGCACCGAAGAGATTTATCCGACGAGCCGCCTGCTCTCGGAGATAATCGGCTTCGGCGTGCAGCCGAACAAGGCCGTCGTCGGTCGCAACGCATTCGCGCACGAGGCAGGCATTCACCAGCACGGCGTTCTCTCGAACCCGCTCTGCTACGAGATCATGACGCCCGAATCCGTCGGCGTGCCCGCCAACCGCATCGTGCTCGGCAAGCATTCGGGCCGCCACGCGCTCGCGCGCCGCTACGAAGAACTCGGCCACGCGCTCTCGCCCTCGGAATTGGACGCGACCTATCGCCGGTTCACGGAGTTGGCCGACCGCAAGAAGAGTATCTACGATCAGGATTTGCTTTCGCTTCTCCCCGCGTCCAAGTCGCTTGAACACGCGAGCGGCCAGAGCCGCCGCGCTTTGAATCTGGATTTCGTGGAAGCAGTAAGAGTGTAAAGACTCTCTCTCCTTTTCCAGCCATCAACTCCCGGCCACGCGGTTCGGAAGCGGGTGGCTGATTTTTTGCCGGCTCGTAAACGATATGAGACTGAAGATAACTGTTCTGCCGGGCGACGGCGTTGGCCCCGAAGTCACGCGCGAGGCCGTTCGCGTTCTGCGCACAACCGCCGACGCACACGGACACGACTTCGAGTTTGACGAACGAGCGGTAGGCGGAGCCGCAATCGAGCAGGCAGGCGACCCTCTGCCGCGCGCGACGCTCGACGCGTGTCTTGAATCCGACGCCGTGCTGCTCGGCGCGGTCGGCGCTCCGCAATACGATAGCTTGCCGCCGCACAAGCGGCCCGAAGCAGGGCTGCTCACACTTCGCAAGGCGCTCGGCGCATACGCGAATCTTCGTCCCGTCGTCTGCCACGAGGCGACCGCCGATTGCTCGCCGCTCCGTCCGGAGATAGTCGCGGGCGCGGACGTTCTGGTCGTGCGAGAGCTTCTCGGCGGACTATATTTCGGCGAGCCGCGCGGTCGCACGGGCGAGGGCGAAGAGGCCGCCGCATTCAACACGATGCGCTACACGACCGGAGAGATCGTGCGCGTAGCGCGCGCCGCGTTCGATTCGGCAGTCGCACGCCGGTGCAAGCTCGCGTCCGTTGATAAGGCCAACGTGCTTGAGACATCTCAACTGTGGCGCGAGACAGTCGCGCGTGTCGCGCGCGACTATCCTTCGGTCGAAGTGGAGCACCTGTACGTTGACGCCTGCGCGATGCACCTCGTCACGAACCCGCGCCGCTTCGACGTTGTGCTGACGGAAAATCTTTTCGGCGACATACTCTCCGACGAGGCCGCCGTTCTCGCAGGCTCTCTGGGGATGCTTGCGTCGGCCAGCATCGGCGGCGCGGTCGGTCTCTACGAACCCGTCCACGGCTCAGCACCCGACATCGCGGGCGGCGGCGTGGCGAATCCGCTCGGCGCAATCGCTTCAGCCGCGATGCTCTTGCGTCACTCCGCGCGGCTCGAACAGGAGGCGTCGGACATCGAGGCGGCGATACGCGGCGCGCTCGAAGCGGGCTATCGCACCGAAGACTTGCGCGGCGCGCAAGGCCGTTACAGAATCGGCACGTCGGAGATGGGCGCGCTCGTCGCCGAACGTGTTGCCGAACTCGCCGACATTCGCCACGCTTATCATGCTGTTTGATGGTAAGTTCAAAGTTCAAGGTTCAAAGTCGAAAGCAGACTCTGAACTTTGAACCTTTGAACTTTGAACTCAGTTCTCATGAGAACACTCTTCGACAAACTCTGGGACGCGCACGTCGTCTGCGAACCGGCGGGCGAGCCTGCTCTGCTCTACATTGACCTGCACCTCGTACACGAAGTCACTTCGCCGCAGGCGTTCGAGGGCTTGCGCGTTGCAGGGCGCACGGTGCGGCGGCCCGAACTGACGGTCGCCACCGTTGACCACAACGTCCCGACGACGGATCGGAGTCTTCCGATTGCCGACGCGATTGCCGCGCAGCAGATTGAAACCCTTCGGCGCAACTGCCTGGAGTTCGGCATCAGGCTCTATGACATCGACGCCGACGAGCAGGGCATCGTCCACGTCATCGGCCCCGAGTTGGGATTGACGCAGCCGGGACAGACAATCGTGTGCGGCGACAGCCACACCTCGACGCACGGCGCGTTCGGCGCGCTCGCCTTCGGCATCGGCACGAGTGAGGTCGAGCACGTGCTCGCGACGCAGACGCTGCCTCAATCAAAGCCGCGCGCGATGCTCGTCCGCATCTCAGGCCGTTTGCCCGAAGGCGTCACGGCGAAAGACATCGCGCTCGGCATCATCGGCGAGATCGGAACCGACGGCGCGACCGGACACGTCATCGAATACGCGGGCGCAGTGGTTCGCTCGCTCTCGATGGAGGGGCGCATGACGCTCTGCAACATGAGCATCGAGGCGGGAGCGCGCGCAGGGCTGGTCGCGCCCGACGAGACGACCTTCGATTATCTTAAGGACAGGCGCTTCGCGCCGCGCGGCGCGGCTTGGGAAGAGGCGCTCGACGGCTGGCGCAAACTCCCGACCGACGAAGGCGCGGAGTTCGACAGCATCATTGACTTGGACGCATCGACGCTCGCGCCTTTCGTCACGTGGGGCACGAACCCCGGAATGGTCGTCCCCGTTACGGGGCGCGTGCCCGACCCTTCTGATGCTGCGACCGACACGGATCGCCGCGCCGCCGAACGCGCGCTTGAATACATGGGCATCGAGCCGGGCACGCGCGTCGAAGACGTTTCGATTGATCGAGTCTTCATCGGCTCGTGCACGAACGCGCGCATCGAAGATTTGCGCGCCGCGGCGAAGGTTCTCAAAGGCTACAAGATCAGCCGGCGTGTGCGCGCGTTGGTCGTGCCCGGCTCGCAGGCCGTCAAGCGAGAGGCCGAGTCGGAAGGACTCGACCGCGTGTTCCGCGACGCCGGCTTCGAGTGGCGCGAGGCCGGATGTTCGATGTGTCTGGGCATGAACCCCGACACGCTCGCGCCGGGCGAGCGTTGCGCCTCGACCTCGAATCGAAACTTCGAGGGCCGTCAGGGCAAGGGCGCGCGCACGCACCTTGTCAGCCCCGCGATGGCCGCGGCAGCAGCCGTCGCCGGCCACTTCACGGACGTGCGCGATTGGAAATTCAAATGACGGTGAATGGTGAATGGTGAATAGTCGTTGAGCTTTTCGCGTCCCGCGCGATTAACGCTCAACTTCTTCACGGTTCGATTGCCATTTACCATTTACCATTCACTGAATCATGCTTCCATTCCGAATCCACAAGGGCACGCCCGCGCCGCTCGAACGACCGAACGTTGACACGGATCAGATCATCCCGAAGCAGTTTCTAAAGCGCGTCGAGCGGACGGGCTTCGGGCGGTTTCTTTTCAACGACTGGCGCTTGCGTGCGGACGGCTCGCCCGACCCTTCGTTCGTTCTAAACGAAGCCCGCTACGAGGGCGCGTCGATTCTTATCGCCGGGCGCAACTTCGGCTGCGGCTCATCGCGCGAGCACGCGCCGTGGGCGCTTCTGGACTACGGATTCCGCGCCGTCGTCGCGCCGTCGTTCGCGGACATCTTCATGAACAACTGCACGAAGAACGGCATCCTTCCCGTCGTGCTCGCCGACGGCGAGGTCGCCGAGCTTGCGCGGCGCGCGCGCGAAGTGGAAGGCTACCGTCTGACGATTGATCTGGAGCGCCGCACGGTGACTGACGAGCGAGGCTTTGAAGCGTTGTTCGAGATAGACGACTTCCGACGCCAATGCCTGCTCGAAGGACTCGACGACATCGCGCTCACGCTTCGGCGCGAGCCGGAGATTCAGGCTTACGAAGCCCGCCGCGCGGCTGTGCGGGAATCAGGCGCGCATTAGTCATTTACAGAAAACGGCTTTGTAAAAGAGGTTCGTTTGACGGAGAGTGACTGTGAGAGATTTTCTCGGCGGGCCGGACGAATCTGGCGCAGACAGGCGTTCGCTGCCGCGCATCGCCCCGGCCTCGAAGGTCTGGGCAGCCGTTGACAACGAGACGCGCGACGAGATGTTGGGGATGGCCGAGGTTTCGGACTTCAGCGGGCTTGGACTCAGTCTGCGCGGGATGCCGGGCGACCCCGTTGCGGCCAAAGGCGACCACCTCTGGGTGACGATCATAGCCGATGAGGGCATCATCCCTCTGCGCGCGAAGATCGTCCACGTCAGCCGCGACTGCGTCTTCGGCGTCAGAGTCTCCGTTCCCGACGAACCCGGCCAACTCTTTCTAATCAAACTCTACGAGCGCGCAGCCGAGCGCGCGCACAAACAGACGCGCGCGACCGACTGACCCGCGCGCCGCAAGTCAAATCCGACAGAAACCGTCGCGCCTGTCTTCGCGCCGCCACCCGGCCAGAGCTTCGGGCGGCATGAAGCCGCGCCGCGGCTTGTCTGCTATCATCGGCGGCGTGAGAGAACAAGAGAAGAACGAACAGGGCGGGATGAGCGAAGAAGAGAAGCGCGCGCGCGTCGTCGAACTCGCCTTCGGCGGCGACCGCAAACGCTTCGAGGAGTTCTGCGAGACTGTGCGCGGGGCGGTGCCCGAAGGAACGGCGGTCGTTCTGCGCGGAAGCTCGATCACGGGCGAGCGCTGGCGCGACGGCTCGCCGTTCGACGCCGACGGCCCCGGCACGAGTGACCTCGACCTCACGCTCGTCGGCGAAGAAATCTTAGGCTTCTACATCCTCGACGGCTTCTACCTTCCGGGCGTCCACACGAAACCCCTGAGCGACAAAGACCCCGACATCGCGCCCGAACTCGTCCCGCTCCGCGACAAACTCATCGCGATGGTGAATCGGCCCGTGAACATTCAGGCGACGCGCGACATCGTCATGCGGTTTCGAGGCGACTGGCTGGGCCAGCCCTACCTGACGCTGTGCGGGAAGATCGGCGACGACGAGTGAGCCTGCGGCTTCTAAGCTACAACATACGCTTCGGCGGCACGGGGCGCGAGCGCCAGTTGGCCGAAGCTGTCCGCGCGTGCGACGCAGACCTCGTCGTGCTTCAGGAGGCAACGTCTCCGCGCGTGGTCGAGCGCGTCGCGGAGGAAGCGGGTATGCGCGCGTGGGCGTCGCAGCGCGGCAACTCGGTCGCCTTCATGAGCCGCGTCGAGATAAAAAAACACGAATGGCTGCGACCGCGCGGAGGCCGTCATCCGTTCCTCGAAGTCGAACCGGCGGGCGCAGGCTTCAGCATCTTCGGGCTGCACCTGAGCGCCGTCCATTCCAACCTGACTGAACGAAGAAGAATGCGCGAGATTCGCGCGCTGCTCGGATTGATAAGCCGGCGACCGGAAGTCCCGCACATGCTCGCGGGCGACTTCAACACGCTCGCGCCGGGCGAGCCTCTCGACGCGCGACAACTCCCGCCGCGACTTCGCGCGCTCGTCTGGTTGAGCGGCGGAAGCGTCAAGTATCAGACGATTCAGATCGTCAAGGGCGCTGGCTACGTTGACGGCTTCCGGCTAAAGCACGCGGATGATAAAGGCTACACGTTTCCAACGTGGTCGCCGCACGTCCGGCTCGACTACTTCTTCTTCCCCGCGCCGCTCGCCGCAAGCCTCTTGGACTGCCAAGTGATGAACGGCGATCCGGTCTTCAAAGAAGCCTCCGACCACTTCCCTCTCTTCGCGCGCATCGAGTGTCCCGAACTGACGTATCTGACCTGAGTCCGACCCGCCTCGCTTCAACGTCGAGTGCTTTAATCAACGCTTCCTGCTACGCGAGCGAGCAACCGGCGCGCGCCGGACGCCTTCGCTCTTTGTCGGACTCGGCAGCCTCGCGGGCAGGTCTAGCCCGTCGTCAATCAAGACTTCGACGTAAACGTTCGCGATGCGGGCATATTCCAAGAGCACAACGGGAGGCGGAACACTCCGCCCTAATTCGTAGCCGGAAATTTGGGTGTACCAAAGGTCAGCTTCAAGTCCCAGTCGTCGCAGCATTTCACTCTGTGAGAAGCCAAACGAGTTCCGAATCAGCAGGAGCTTTTCGGGTAAGCGCTTCGGTATCAAACGCGTGACTCTGGCCCTTCCCATCAGGAGTCACCTCCCGACCGAGCGAAAGTCAGCACATTTACATTGCGCTTATATCTATTTTTATATAGACTTGAGCCGCGTACTGATGTCGCCAAGAAGATGCAGCTTCTCTGCTCTCTGGCGACGCTCATCACTCGTATTTTGAGGGTGAGCCGATCATCCGAACGTGCCAGTTTTCAAAGACTCGAACCCGCGCATGATAGCAAAGAGCGCGCGCCTCTCATAATTCCTTTCTTGCCGAAGGAGAGTAAGCCCATGCGACAACGCCCCGCCATCATCTTCTACGTCGAACAGAACCAAATGCTGCTACAGACCGTGCGCGACGTGCTTGAGTTCGCGGGCTGGTACGTCAAGCCCTGCTCGTCCGACGGCCACGCGGTCGCATACGTCGAGAGCAAGGAACACTTCGACCTTCTGCTGTTCGACCACGATTTCCGCGGCCTGTCGGGGCTGGCGCTGACGGAGCGCGCGCGACGACTGCGGCACCGCCGAAAGACGCCCATCATCCTCATCTCGCTGGAAGAGATCGGCGACGAGGCGATGCGCGCGGGCGCGGACGCCTTCCTTCGCAAGCCGAACAACCTCATCACTCTCGTCGATACAATCAGGCGGCTGCTCGACTCGCGCGGTAAAGACTCCGCGTAGTCTCGCCACGCCGGGCCGGAACGTCCGCACGTTCAGAGCGCATTGCAAACAAGCGAGGCCGCCGAAATAGTCGTAGATAAAATCTCTCCGGCTGGTGTATCCTTCGTAAAACGCCTTCATCAATTCTTCGGACAAAAGAGAGCAGCCATGCCTGACACTCGACAAGTAACCCGGCGCGCGCTTGCCGCGCTGTGCTTCGTCGCCGCGGTCTTCGTCTTCGGCCCGTCGCACGCCAGCGCGCAGCAGTACGACGCGGGCGCGCTCGCCGGGCTTCGCTGGCGCATGATCGGCCCGTTCCGCGGCGGTCGCTCGAACGCCGTAACGGGCGTGCAGGGGAGACCGGACACTTTCTACTTCGGCTCGGTCGGCGGCGGCGTTTGGAAGACCACGAACGCGGGCCGAACGTGGTCGCCGGTCTTCGACTCGCAAGCCTTCGCGTCAATCGGCGCTATCGCGGTCGCGCCCTCGGAACCCGAAACGGTTTACGTCGGCACGGGCGAGGCCGACATGCGCTCGCAGATTTCCTACGGCGACGGGATGTACAAGTCCGCCGACGGCGGGCAGACGTGGACGCACCTCGGACTCGAAGACACGCGGCAGATCGGACGCATCATCGTTGACCCGAAGAATGCCAACGTCGTCTTCGTCGCCGCGCTCGGCCACGCCTACGGCGCGAACCCCGAGCGCGGAGTTTTTCGCTCGAAGGATGGCGGGCGCACTTGGGAGAAAGTTCTCTTCAAGGGCAACGACGTGGGCGCGATTGACCTTCAGTTCGACCCTGCGGACTCGCGGACAGTTTACGCGACGCTGTGGAACACGCGGCGACCGCCTTGGAGCATCTACCCGCCTTCATACGGGCCGGGCGGCGGCATTTTTAAATCGAACGACGGCGGCACGACGTGGCGGCAGTTGACGAACGGCTTCCCGACGGAAGGCTTGGGACGCGTCGGCCTCGCCGTCTCGCCGTCGAACCGGAATCGAATCTACGCAATCGTTGACGCGAAGGCCGGAGGACTCTATCGCTCGGATGACGCGGGCGAGACGTGGACGCTCATCTCAAGTGACACGCGCATCTGGGGTCGCGGCTGGTACTTCTGCAAGACGGTCGTTGACCCGAAGAACGCGGACACGGTTTACGTCTCGAACACGTCGGTCTATCGCTCGACAGACGCGGGCAAGAGTTGGACTGCGATCAAGGGCGCACCCGGCGGCGACGACTATCACCAACTCTGGATTTACCCGGACGACCCGAACCGGATGATTCTGGGAAGCGATCAGGGAACAATCGTCACGGTTGACGGCGCGCGGACTTGGAGCAGTTGGTACAACCAGCCGACGGCTGAGGTCTATCACGTCGCAGCCGACGGACGCTTCCCTTACTGGGTGTCGGGCGCGCAGCAGGACAGCGGCGCTGTGATGGTTCCGACCAGAAGCACGCTCGCCGAAATCTCAGAGCACGACTGGCGTCCGGCTTGCGCCGGCGGCGAGAGCGACTACACCGCGCCCGATCCCCTGCACCCCGAAATTCTTTTCGGCGGTCGAGTGACGCGCTGCAACGTCACGACGGGCGAGATAAAAGAAGTCTCGCCGGAGCGCAACCTGCCCGCGGGCGTCGCGGCGCGGCACACCTGGACTCTGCCGCTCGTCTTCTCGAAGGCAGACCCGCACGTGCTCTACTTCTCAGATCAATTCCTGTTCAAGACTACGAACGGCGGCGAGAGTTGGACGCAAGTGAGTCCTGACCTCACGCGCGAAGACCCCGGCACGCCGCCAAACCTCGACACGGCAACGGCGGCGGACGCGCCCGCCGACAAGCGCCGCGGAGTCATCTACACAATCGCGCCGTCGCCCTTGCGCGCCTCAACCATCTGGGTCGGAACCGACGACGGACTCATACATCGCACGGACGACGACGGTAAAAATTGGCGGAACGTCACGCCGCCGGATCTTACCGCTTGGAGCAAGGTAGTGATGATGGACGCCTCGCACTTCGACGTGGACGAGGCTTACGCGGCGGTTGATCGCCACCGGCTCGAAGACTACGAGCCTTACGTCTATCGAACGCGCGACGGCGGAAAGACGTGGCAGAAGATAACTACGGGGCTTCCGGCGGGCGTCTATCTCCAAACCGTTAAGGAAGACACCGAGCGGCGCGGGTTGCTGTTCGCGGGCACGGAACTCGGCGTCTTCGTCTCGTTCGACGACGGCGACCACTGGCAGTCTCTTCAACTCAATCTGCCGCACACCTCCATGCGTGATTTGGTCATACACGACGACGACCTCGTCGTCGCCACGCACGGTCGAGGCTTCTGGGTGCTCGACGACATCACGCCTCTGCGTCAACTGACGCGCGACGTTGTTGGCTCCGCCGCGCACCTGTTCCGCCCCGCCGACGCCTTCGTCATCCCGACTTACTCCGAAGAGGGCACGCCGCAGCCGCGCGACGAGCCGATTGCAGAGAACCCACCCTACGGCGCGATCATCGATTACTATTTGAGGTCGAACGCATCGGGGCCCGTCACGCTCGAAATTTTAAGTCCCGCGGGCGACCTTGTTCGGCGCTATTCGAGCGAGGATCGCCCCGTCCCTGTTGACCCGAACAAGCTCAACATCCCTGCCTTCTGGGTTCCGACGCCGCCCGCGCTCTACTCGACGGCGGGCGCGCACCGTTGGATTTGGGACTTGCGCCCGACGCCTCCGCCCGAGCGCAACGCGCAGGGCGGCGGACTCGCGACCGTCTTCGGCGGGCGCGGCGTCGCGCCGGTTCTGCCCGGAACTTACACTGTCAGGCTCTCGGTCGGCGGCAAGCAGTTCACGCAGCCGCTCGTCGTCAAGGCCGACCCGCGCACGCACTGACGTGTGTTGGGTCTTGGGTGCAAGGTTTTGGTTGTTGGATATCGGGTGGCGTCAAACTGCTTTTTCCAACACCCGCACCCAACACCCAAAACCCGTTTTCGCTATTCCTCCTGAGCGACGATGTTAATAATCCTGATGGGCGTCGCGGGTTCGGGCAAGACGACGGTCGGGCGCGAGCTTGCGCGCGAGTTGGGATGGAAGTTTTACGACGCCGACGATTTTCACACGCGCGCCAGCGTCGAGAAGATGTCGCGCGGCGTGCCGCTCGACGACGAAGACCGCGCGCCGTGGCTGGAACGTTTGCGCGAGTTGATCGAGTCGTGCGTCGGGCGCGGCGAGAGCGCCGTGCTCGCTTGCTCGGCGCTGAAGCAAAGCTATCGACGAATGCTTCTGATTGACGAGAGCGTGAAGCTCGTCTATCTAAAGGGCGACCGCGAACTCATACGCGAGCGTCTGAGCAAACGGGACGGGCACTTCATGAAGCCGGAGATGCTCGACAGCCAGTTCGACGCGCTCGAAGAGCCGGAGCGCGGCCTGACCGTTGACATCAGCGCCACGCCCGAAGAGATCGCCGCAAAAATCAGAGAGCGTTTCGGCTTGTAGAAACGTTCGGGCGGTTTTGAAGAGATGCCGAAGCTTTGCACAAATATTCAGGCTGAGCGAATAAGTAATGCATAAATGAATGGTAGAGATTTATTATGCAACTTCCACTGAATATCTGTGCAAGGCTGAATGCCGAAAAAGGTTGAGGGCGGAGGAGACTGTTCTTCGCCTTCGTCACGTGCGGCGCTCGCCGGATCGTCAAGGACGGCGAGCGAGAATCTTTCGGAGTTTGATGCGCGCCTTGTGCAGTTGCGACTTTGAAGTGCCGACGGCGCAGCCGAGTATCTGCGCCACCTCTTCGTGCTCGTAGCCCTCAACGTCGTGAAGCACGAACGCGGCGCGATAGCCGGGCGGGAGTTGCGCGAGCGCGCTGTCGAGCGCCATGCGATCAACCAACTGCGCCGCGCCGTGCCTGCCCGAGCCGAACGCTTCGGCGGGGCGCGTCTCGACGCCTTCGAGCGCATCCTCCCTTCGCGCCTTGCTCTTGCGGAAGCGCATCAGAACCTGATTGACCGTCAGACGATAAAGCCACGTGTTGAACTGGCTCTCGCCGCGAAAAGAACCCGCCTTGCGGTGAAGAAGTATGAAGACCTCCTGCGTGATGTCCTCGGCCTCGGCGACGTTCTGCGTCATGCGCAGGCAGAGTCCATAGACGCGCCGGTGGTGGATTCTGTAAATCTCCTCGAAGGCATACTCGTCGCCGTCCGCGACCCTCTGCGCGAGAGCCACGTCAGCCGCGCGCGCCGCGGCCCCGCCGTCCTGAGCAGGAACGAACGCCTCGCCCGGCAACAACTGTAAGCTCGCCTCTGCGATCATCTCTCCTCCGTCCGCGAAAGAATCGTCGCGCCGCACGGCGCGCGACCGGGCTGCCGAACGCGCCGCCGTTTCCGACCTAACAAGAGCTTCGGACTACTCAGCTTTTATACTTCAAAGCCCGCGCTCGCACTGTAAAGAGTCGGCAAAGCGAATGTGATTTTTTGTAAACCTCCCGCGCGCGCGGGAGGTTTGGCCGAAGCGCGCCGGGCGCGCGTGAGGCGTCCCGGTCGTCGGAGGCTAGTGTTGCGGCGGCACGTCGCCCGGCTCGCCCTCTTCGATGACGTGAACCGTCCCTTTGAAGCGCTTGTAGTCGGTGTAGCGAACCTTCATGCGGACGTGTACGGTCTGGCCGTCCTTGAAGACGAGATCGTCGTCGGCGTATGTGTAGGTCGGGAACCAGTACTTGCCGTCTATCTGTTCGCGATACGTCTCGAAGATGGGGAAGCGCTGCTTGCCTTCGGGCACGCCCTTGCCGCGTACCTTGACGATCTGCAAATCCTGATCGTCAACCCACACGCGCCCCTGAAACATACGCTCGCTCTCCTTCTTCGGCATGACCTTCGGGGCCACGTCGAAGACGTATGTGTTCAACTCGTCAATCTTCTCCTTGCCGGCGTATGTAAAGTTGTACTGGTCAATCTTCGATGCTTCGAGCGCGAAGGGCTGCACGCCGCCGAGGTCTTCGAGGTCTTCGTTCGTAAATGTTATCTCCGTGAGCGTCGATTGCGGGAAGAAGGTTATGTGCTCGAAGCGCTCGCCCGAGTCGTTGAAGACGAACTGCGAGACGCGGTTGTACTCGCCCGTGACCTGCCCGCCCATGCCGATGGTCTGAATGTCCGCGTCGCGCGTGAAGGCGTAGGCGTTGAGCGCGCGGCGGAACTCGGTCTCCTTCGCCGTGAAGGCGCGTATGATCTTCTGCGTGTCAACGGACGTGGCCTCGCCGCCCGCCGCGCCCTGCTGCCTCGCCGAAGCGCGGCTGGCCGGAGTTACAAGCTGCGATAAAACCAACAGTGTGACGACGCCCGCGAAGACGATTCGTTTCATTATCGCGTTCCACTCCTCGAACGGAAGATTCCTGACGGCTCCTGCCGCGCGGACGACCCGACGGCAGTTCCGAAGCATTTGCTTTTACCGCTTGGATGCTCCGGCGATTGCCGGACACGTAAAAAGTTCGTCACCGGTATGTAAAGATTTGTGAAGCCGGAGGGCCGGCGCGCCTTACGTCGAACGGTTTTGCGCAGGCGTGCTGCCTGAAAAAAGTGAGGGGAACCGGCCCACTCCGGTTCCCCTCGAAGAAGACTCTTCCCTCCGTTCGGGGAGATACCCCGAAGGGAAAAGCCTTCCGACTCGCCCCCCTTGCTCTAAACCTCGCTCACATCCCGCCGTTCGGCACGTCGCCCGGAGGCGGCGGGGGCGGCTGTCTCTGCGCGAACCTCTGCTTCAACTCGGCGACCTTCGCCTTCTGATCCGCGGTCAGCAGCGCGTAAATCTGCGACATCATTCGTGCGTGCGCCACGTCAAGCTCGACCTGTATGCTCGCACGAGACTGTGCCGCAGCGCGCGCCGCCGCCTCGTCGAAGTTATCCGTCAGTCCGTCGAGCGGCCCGCCGCCGGTCTTGAACATCTGCTCGTGCAGGCTCTTCGTGCTGTCGCGGAAGCTGTCCTCGATCTGTTTGATCTGCGCCTTCTGCGCGTCCGTCAGGTTAAGCTCGCGCGCGAGCGGCCCGAGTCCGCCGCCGGGGCCGCCGTGGCGGCCCGGCCCGCCCGGAGGAGGCCCGCCCGGCCCGCCGTCCTGCGCGTGCGCGAGTCCCGCGACCGCCAACACAAACGCCGCGGCGAAGGCTAGCGCCCCGCCGATAAAATTCTTCTTTTTCATCCTCATCTCTCTCATCCCTTTCGACAGAAAGTTTCGTCCACGCCTGATTTCTCGTCCCAACGACTTCGCAACTCTTATACATGAAACCCGCGCGCGGCGAAGTAAAGAGTCCGTCAATCACGCGTAAAGTTTTGTCAACGCTTCGTTCAGCCGACGGCCAGAGCGCCCGTGCGCTCGATCATGCACCCGATCAACTCCTTGAGCCGCAGCGAGTCGAACGGCTTCCAGATGAGCGCGAAGTTCTGCATCTCAAGCAGGCCGCGGAAGTCGGCGCGCTCCATGCCGCCCGTCATCATGATGACGGGAAGCTCCGGGTCTTGCCGCCAGAGCCGGACTGTGAGTTGTATGCCGTTGAGTATGGGCATCTCGCAGTCCGTCAACACGAGCGCCACGCTGCCCGCGTCCCGCCTGTAAAGAGTAATCGCCTCGACGCCGTCCCTCGCCGTAACGACCTCGTACTCGTCGCCGAGTATCAATGCCAACTGCCCGCGTATCTGCTCGTCGTCCTCGACGACGAGGATCGTTTTTCCGTACTTCATAATTCCCCTTTCGGCATGATGCTTCCTATCCGAACTCCGACGTTCGCGTTCGATATTACGCGCGAGCGTCGGCGTGCGTGGTAAAGAGTGGGTTAAGTTGGCGTAAAGTTTTGTCAACCGCGGCTGACATTTCTTTACGGACACGCGGGCGCGCGGCGCGATAGAATGTGCGCTTGGTTCGAGCGTCGAGGGGCGCGGCGAGAGGAGACAGGATTGGCGGAACGTGTGCTGATCGTTGACGACGACAGGGAGTTGTGCGAGTTGGTCGAGGAACTGCTCGTGACGGAAGGCTTCGGCGTGGAGGTCGCGTGCAGCAGCGGGCTTGGGCTTGAGCGCGCACGCTCCGGCGAGCACTCGCTCGTCGTCCTCGACGTGATGATGCCGGGCATGAACGGCTTCGAGCTTCTGCGGCGGCTGCGCGCCGAAGGCTCTTGCGTTCCCGTGCTGATGCTGACGGCGCGCGGCGAGGACGTTGACCGCATCGTCGGACTCGAAATCGGCGCGGACGACTACCTGCCGAAGCCCTTCAACCCGCGCGAGCTTGTCGCCCGCATCCACGCGATACTCCGGCGCGTCGCGCCTCGCACGTCGTCGAGCGTCGCGCAGCAGGAGTCGGCAGCGCCTGAGCGAATCGAGGTCGGCGACGTAGAGGTCGAGACCGGCACGCGGCTCGTCAGGCGCGCGGGGCACGCGGTCGAGTTGACGAACGTCGAGTACGAGATACTCGTCATGCTTCTCGCGGCCGCCGGGCGCGTCGTGACGCGGGAGGAACTCGTGCGCTCAGTCCTTGGGCGCGAGCTTTCCGTCTTCGACCGGAGCATAGACATGCACATCAGCCACATCCGAAAGAAGCTCGGCCATCACATCGGCGACGCCGAGCGGATAAAGACCGTGCGGGGCGTAGGCTACATCTACGCGCGGCAGGCGGAGTTGGGAAAGGCCGAAGGCGTCTGAGAAATCGAGATTGCGGCGCGAAAAAAATTCAGGCCGGGCGTGCGAGGTGAAAGCCTCGCGCGACGCACGAAGTCTCCGGGGCGATTTTCGGAAGCGAGAGTTTGCGAAGTCTGTTCTTAAAAGTCTTCCTCTGGTTCTGGCTCGCGATGGTGCTCGTCATCGCGGCGCTCGCATTCGCGTCCTATCTGACGCGCTCCGAGCCGCGCCCGCCGCAGTACATCGAGGGCATGATGTCGGCCTACTCGCACACCGCGGCAGAGACATACGAGCGCGACGGCCCGCAGGCGCTCGACTCTTTCCTTCAACACCTTGAGCGCGAGGCGGGACTGCGCTCGCGTCTGTTCGACGCCGAAGGCAGGGAGCTTTCGGGTCTCGACGCGACCGACGACGAGCGCGAGACGGCGGCGAGCGCCGTCAAGAGCGGCGACACCGAGTCGAAGTCGTCCGGCGGTAGAGTTCTGCAAGCGCGGCCCGTCGCCGCGCGCGGCGGTGGCGCTTACGCATTCGTCGCGACGTTCCAACCCGGCCCGCCGGGTCAGCGCGGCTCCGGGCCGCGACCCCCGCGCCCGTTCGAGCGCTTCCCCGCTTTGGGGCCGTTCAACTTTCTGCTCGGCGAGAGCAAGGCCGCGCTCGTCGCACGTCTGCTCGCCGTCGTGCTCACGGCGGGCGCGCTCTGCTATCTGCTCGCGCGCTACATCGTCTCGCCGGTCGTCAAGCTGCGCGAGGTGACGAGGCAGTTCGCGCACGGCGACCTTTCGGCGCGCGTCAGTCCCCTGCTCGGACGCCGCCACGACGAACTCGCCGCGATGGGCCGCGACTTCGACGACATGGCGACGCGCGTCGAGGCGCTCGTGAGCGCGCAGAACCGTCTACTCCGTGACATCTCGCACGAGCTTCGCTCGCCGCTCGCGCGTCTTTCGGTCGCGCTCGATCTCGCGCGCAAGCGCGCTGGCGCGGCTGCCGCAGGCGACCTCAATCGCATCGAGCGCGAGGCGAAGCGACTCAACGAACTCATCGGCCAACTGCTCACGCTCTCGCGGCGCGAGAGCGACGCCGACCGCGTGCGACTCGAAGACGTGAACCTTGCTTCACTCGTCCGCGATGTCGCAGCGGACGCGGACTTCGAGGCGGGCGGCAGGAATCGCTCGGTCGTCGTCTCGGAGTGCGACGAGTGCGAGACGCTCGGCACGCAGACGCTTTTGAGGAGCGCCGTCGAGAACGTCGTCCGTAACGCAGTCTTCCACACGCCCGAAGGCACGGCCGTCACCATCTCGCTTCGCTGCGAGCGAAACGGCGACGAAGACAGAGGCGGCGGAAACGGCGACGGCGCTCGCGCGCACAGGGCCGTCATCGCCGTCCGCGACGAGGGCGCGGGCGTCCCCGACGAAGCGCTCACAGAAATCTTCCGCCCCTTCTACCGCGTTGACGACTCGCGCACGCGCGAGACGGGCGGCACCGGCCTCGGACTCGCGATCACGGAGCGTGCGCTGCGGCTCCACGGCGGTACGGTCTCGGCCTCGAACGTCCCCGGTGGCGGCTTCGTCGTCGAACTCCGACTGCCGCTCGGCGGCGAAGTCAGGCCCGATTAAGTCGCTTCTGCGCGTCGTGCTCGACGGGCGCGAGAAGAGCGGCGCGTCACTTCCCCCTGCCGGAGTCTTTCATCTTTTTCTCGACGAGATTCTCTACGGGCCTACGGCCTTCGGGGAAGACGAAGACGTGGTAGTGGTCGCGCAGTTCCCTCAGCGCCTCGACCCTTCCGTCACGCTCCATGCGCGCTACCTCGTCCATGACGAACTGCTGTTCGGCAGCCGTCATGAAGTGATAGTAGATGTCGAAGGCAAGGCCGGTGGTGTGCGGCGGGACGCCGACGTTCGCGGCGTTCGGGTTGCCGGACTCTCTCAACTCGCGCTGGTACTCCTGAGTCCTTATCAATGACGTGATGGGCAGCGGGCGACCGAACTTCTCCTCATATGCCGCGCCCAACTCTTCGAGAGCAGAGATCGCCAGCGGACGCGCGAAGCACAGCATCCTCGCCTGAAACTCTCTGGCCGACGACGTATCACCGAGATCATACGAGCGACCGCCGAAGTCGCGTGCGAGCGCCGCAATCGTTGCGTATTCTTTGAAGAGTTCTTCCCTGTCCTTCGGCGCGGCGTAATACTCTGCGACCAGCTTCTCATTCTCCTTCACGCCGTCGAGTTCTTTTCTCTTCGCAGCGGCCTCGGCGTTGAGTTGCGCGCGCGCGTCCCTTTCGTTTTTGGGCGCGGCCCTGAGCCTGTCGTCCGTGTCCTTCAACTCTGCTCCGAGCCGCGCGCGGTCTGCCTCAAGCTTCTGCTCGTAAGCCTTCAACTCGTCGTCGCCAGCGAGGAGCGTGACGCTCCGCCCGCGCCCTTCGTCGTAGTGAGTGATTTCGCCCGTCGCCACGAGGCCGACGCCGAAGAGGACGTAGCCGCGACCGAGCCGCGGGACTTCGACGAGGTCGCGCCCCGTCTCGATCATCGCCGCGAGTTCCGCGAAGTCGCGCGGCGGGCTGATGCCCGACTCGCTGGCCGCGGCCTCCTGAATCGCGAGGAAGCGGCGCGGCTCCTTGTACTGCTGCAACTCGGTCGGGACTTCGACGGTGGCCTGCCGACCCACGGCCTCGCCACGGTCTTCCTCGACTTTTGAGACGGCCTGCGCGTAAGGGTCTGGCGCGGGCGTTGGCCGACCGGAGATCGAGCTTTTGACCTCCGCGACCCGCTTCGCAAAGCGGCCGCGAAACTTCGCGTCGTATCCGAGATAAAGCCCGCCGGAGATCGCCGCGGCGCAGAGCGCGGCCAGAATCAGAGTGAGAGCGCGCCGTCTTTTGTCCTTGCCTGCCTTCGCGGCGTCGTCGCCCGCCACGCGTCCTTCCGCCCGCTCGACTGTGTGAGAAGCTTCGTTCCGAACGTCCCGTTCATCAGCTTGTCCGCCCGGCCCCTCGCTCATGAATTAGACTATAGCGCGGTCGCCGATTCTCGGAAACGTCGGCGGCGTGGGTTACGGGCCACTGAAAGAAGACTCGGAGGACTAAAAGCCCGGCGGCCTCTCACGCACCACGCCGAACTCGCGTTCGAGCGCAAGCCCCACGCGCCCGACAAGCCCGTCGTCGAACAGGCGTCCGAGGATCGTGACACCGTGCGGCACGCGGCGGGGCGGGTCGAACTTCGGCAGAGGATTCGCAGGGTCGGGCGCCCAGTCGCTTCGAGCCTCCGAAATTTCTACGAAGCCCGCGCGCAGCGTGAGCGACGGATGACCCGTAAAGTTTGTGATGGTGAGTTGCTCGTCGCGCAGCGAAGGCACGATCATCAAATCAACGTCCCGGAATATGCGCGCCATCTCCTGTGCCACCTTGCGACGGAGCCGGTCGGCCTGCACGAAGTCAACCGCGGAGAGGAATCGCGCCTGACGGAAAAGGTTGGGCCAAGCATCCTTGACCTGCACCTTCAACGACCCGAGTTCATTGTTGAGCGCAAGTTCCTCGAACGATGCCGCTCCTTCGGCGAACAGGATCGGCATCAGCGAACTGTAGGGCCAATCG
Source organism: Pyrinomonadaceae bacterium (assembly GCA_035474235.1). Lineage (GTDB taxonomy): Bacteria > Acidobacteriota > Blastocatellia > Pyrinomonadales > Pyrinomonadaceae > QHXN01. Next base: position 9,172 of record DATINM010000076.1, on the reverse strand, counting down.
GGAAGCGTCACCTCTTTCAACTCCATCCCAAGCTTCTTCAACGTCTCCATTGCCGCACGGTCAACGTCCGTCGCCGGACTCTCTTTCATCCACTGCGCGACGAAGCCGACCTTCAAACCGTTGACGGGCGCGGTGGCGTCGAAGTCCAGATGGCTCGGCACGCTCGACGCGTCGCCCGCGTCCGGCCCCGTAATCGCCTGAAGCACGAGCATCGCGTCTTCCACCGAACGCGTCATGGGCCCGAGCTTATCGAGAGACCAGCAGAGCGTCATCGCGCCGGTGCGCGCCACGCGACCGAACGTGGGGCGGAGTCCCGTAACACCGCAGCGCATCGCGGGGCTGACGATGCTCCCGCCGGTCTCGCTGCCGACTGAAAATGCCACTAGAGCCGCGGCGGTCGCCGCACCGGGGCCGGCGCTCGACCCCGACGCGCCCTCTTCCAGAAGCCAAGGGTTCATCGTCTGGCCACCGAACCAAATGTCGTTGAGTGCGAGCGCGCCGAGCGAGAGCTTCGCGAGCAACACTGCCCCTGCGGCGTCGAGCCTGCCGACAACCGCCGAGTCCGCCGTTGGGACGCGGTTGCGAAACGGCTCGGCACCGTAGGTGGTCGGTATGTCTTTCGTGTCGAGCAGGTCTTTCACGCCGTAAGGGATGCCGTGAAGAGGCCCGCGATACTTGCCTGCGGCGATCTCGGCGTCCGCCGACTTCGCTCGCTCAAGCGCGTGATCTCTGGTCAGCGTGATGATCGCCCGAATCTTCGCGTCCAATCGCTCGATGCGACCGAGATAGATGTTCGTCAGCCGCTCGGATGTGAGTTGCCGCGACTCGATCCACCTCGACAGTTGCGCGACGGGCGCGAACGCGATGTCGTCGTCCGACGAAGGCAGCGGCACGCCTTCGTCCTTCGACCTGACGAAGCGATCCGTTGACGGCGACGCCAGCCCCGGCAACAAAGGATTCCAGAGCATTGCAGGCGCGTCCGTCGCTTCGATTGCAACTTTCCGCGGGCCGGTGCGACGTTCGAGATACGGCGCCAGCGATTCGCGCCAGGAGTCCGCGGCCTGCTGGCGCTCGGCGGGCGTCATCGTGACCTGCATGAGCTTCTCCGCCTCTTCAAACGTCGCGGGCGTCACTTCGGGGCCGGAGCCTCGGCCCGTGCCGAACGTGGGCGGAGCGCCTGCGGTCGTCGGCGTCTGTTGCGGATTAGCCGGCGGCGTCTCGTTGCGGCACGCGGCTGCCGCGACGAGAAGACCCAAGGGCGCGCTTATCAGGAACTGTCTTCGAGTGTTCATAGGATGAGGAGACTACTCTCACCTGCTTACGGGAGCAAGCCTCGTGAGAATTTCATTCGCAAAGCAAATGGCAGCAGCGAACTCTACCTGTGTCGCTGCTGCCCTATCTGCTTTAATGAATAGCGGGGGGGAGACTTGAACTCCCGACCTTGGGGTTATGAATCCCACGCTCTAACCGGCTGAGCTACCCCGCCACATCAAGGTTCCGAAATTATAGGGGCTAAGCTGACAAGGTTCAAGCGCATCAACTCGACGACCACTACTCGCCGGAGTCGTTCGAGTTGATGCGCCGCGCGGTCGAAGCACTTTCAACTAATGGCGCGAAGGTGGTAGAGATAAGAGCGAAACGGGACCGGTTTTTCAAGACGTTTTCAAGGGGAACGTCGAATATCGTAGAAACGACGCCATTCACAACGGGTCGGAAAATTTTATTGAAAAATTCCGGCCCAAGTGTTATTTCTTTTTCCTGTAGCCAATACACCAACATCCGATGCTTCCCCGGAAGTCCAAAGCGGTTTAGTGTCTTTCTTCCCCGACCTTTGAAACAGGGCGGCACGACTGCCGCCGCGTCATGAAATCTTCTTCGCCTTCGCGCGCCTTCAAACTTTCGCCGCCACGTGCGACGCGCGCCGCGGGCCAGATTCCGGTCAGACGGAGGTCTTCATTCAAATGAGACAAGGATCAACGGCTCTCTTCCGCGCATTAATCTGCGCGTTCGTACTTCTGTCGCTCGCCGCGACCGCGCGCGCACAGTTTCGCGCAGGCATTCAGGGCACGGTCACAGACCCGACCGGCGCAATCGTCACCGAGGCGACCGTCACGCTCAAAGACAACGGGACGGGCAAGACGCAGCAGGTCGCGACCAGCGGCGAGGGATTTTACAGGTTCTCGGAGCTTGCGCCGGGCAGCTACACGGTGACGGTCGAGAAGACGGGCTTCAAGAAAAGCACGCTCGAAAACGTCACGGTCAACGCCGAGGTCGTTCAAGGACTCGACATTGTGCTGACGACGGGCGAAGTTTCGGAGTCGGTGACGGTGACGGACACGGCCGCACCCGCTCTCGAAACCGAGCAGCCGAATCTGGACAAGGCGATCTCGACGACCGAGGTCAAGGCGCTTCCGCAGTTCGGGCGCGACCCGTATGAGTTGACGCGCCTGACGCCCGGCGTCTTCGGCGACGCGGCGCGCGGCGGCACGGGCGGCGCGGTCAACCTCCCGAACACAGCGGGGCCGGGCGGCTCAAGCCGCTCGATCTTCCAGACCGAGAACCAGCCGCAAATCTCCGCCAACGGCCAGCGCGTCACGTCGAACAACTTTCAGATAGACGGCACGAGCGTCAACAGTCTGACCAACGGCGGCGCGGCTGTCATCACTCCAAATCAGGAGTCGATCAAAGAGGTTCGCGTCATCGCCAACGTTTATTCCGCCGAGTACGGGCGCAACTCCGGCGCGCAGGTGCTCACGGTTTCGCAGAACGGGACGAACGACTTTCACGGCAGCCTGTTTCTTAAGAACAACAGTCCGGGACTTAACGCCTTTAACAAGTTCGGCGGCCCGAACGGCGCAGCGCCCATACGCGTCAACCAACGCCTGAGCCAGTTCGGCGGCAGCTTCGGCGGCCCGCTCCCGCTCCCGGACTTCAGGAAGGAGCCGACCGGAACGTTCCATCTTGGGAGGAACAAGGCGTTCTTCTTCTTCTCATACGAGGGACTACGCAGCAACAACACCGACACCGTTACCTCGTTCGTCGAGACGCCGGAGTACCGCAACCTCGTCATCCAGCAGCGACCCAACAGCATCGCCGCGAGGATACTCGGCGATGGCGGCGTAGCGCCGCGCATCGTCGGCGTCATCCCGGTCACCTGCGCCGCCGCCGGTTTCCCGAACGGCAACTTCCCCGCGTGCCAGCAGGTCGGCAGCGGACTCGACATCGGCAGGCTCGCGGGCGCGCAGGGACAGTACCTCCCGTTCAGCAGCCTCAACGGCGGCGGACTCGACGGCGTGCCCGACATAGAGTTCGTCCAACTCGCCGTCCCGACCACGAGCCGCGGCAACCAGTTCAACCCGCGCCTCGACATCAACCTCACGAGCAAGGACGCTCTGACCTTCAGTTCCTACATTTCGCACTTCAGCGGACTCGGTGCCGACGCGGCGGGGCGCAGCCGCCCGATGGGCGACATAACGACCGCGCCGAAAAACAGCTTCGGCATGGTGACGTGGGTTCGCACGCTCACCTCGACGATGATCAACGAGGCGAGGTTCAACGCGACGCGGTTCGCCTTCAACGAACTCGACTCGTCGAGCGCGACGAACTTCGGCATCCCGCGCATCGAGATCGAAGACCTGCCCTTTGACCGCATACGCTGGGGCGCGCCGTGGGCCGAGACGACGCCCGGCATCTTCGCAGAAAACACCTTCGAGTTCCGTGACACTCTGCGTTGGGTGCGCGGCAATCAGGCTTGGAGTTTCGGCGGCGAGTTCCGCAAAGAGCAGGACAACAACAATCTTTCGGGCGGCTCGCGTCCGCTCTACACCTTCGCCGGCCTCTTCAACTTCGCCAACGACGCGCCGCTCTTCTACCAGATCAACGCCGACCCGCGCACGGGCGGCCCCGCCGACTCGCAGCGATACTTCCGCTCTTCGACCGACGCGCTGTTTGCGCAGAACGACTGGAAGGTGCGTCCGAATCTGACCGTCAACTTGGGACTGCGTTGGGAATACTTTTCGCCGCTCAGCGAGAAGAACGGGACGCTCAGCAACCTCGTCTTCGGCCCGCCGGGACAGGAGTTGACGGGCGCTTCGCTTCAGGTCGTCAAGAGTCTCTATCCGCCCGACAGAAACAACTTCGCGCCGCGCGTCGGCTTCGCCTACAGCCCGAACTACGGCGACCGCCTCGGCGGTTTCTTCAAAGAGAACAAGATGGTTCTGCGCGGCGGCTTCGGCATCGCGTATAACCGCGTTCCGCTGCTCGAATTCTCGAACACGCGCGGCAACCCGCCGTTCTTCGCTCGCTACGCGATCTGCTGCGGAACGTCGTCCGCCGACTTCAGCACGCCGTTCAACAACGGCCAGATTCTCTACGCGCTCGGCTCGGACAATTCGCCCTTCAGCTACCCGGCGAACCCTGCGCTCAGGGCGACCTTTAACGCCAACGGCATTCCGAATCTTCCGCCCGGCGCGTCCGTCGAGGTCTGGGGCGCGCAGTCGAAGGTGCCGACGCCATACGTTTACACCTACTCGCTCGACAGCCAGTACAGCCTGCCCGCGAAGCTGACGGCGGAACTCGGCTATCAGGGGAGCGCGAGCCGAAAGCTCGTCCGACTCGTCAACGAGCGGTTCCTCTTCACAGACCCCGGCATCTTCTCGAACATCCTTTTCCCGACGCCGGACACGACCGCAAGCTATAACGCTCTTATCGCGCGCCTGACCCGGCGGTACTCGCACGGCGTCATGTTCGACATGACCTATCGCTGGGCCAAGAGCATCGACATCGTCTCGTATGAAGGCCCGACGGCGAACACCAACCCGACCTACCCGCTCGACGTGCGGCAGGAGCGCGGCCCTTCGGATTACGACGTGCGACACAACTTCGTCGCCTCCGGCGTCTGGGACTTGCCCTTCTTCGGAAACGAGAAGGACACGGTCGGGAAGCTTCTGGGCGGCTGGCAGTTGAGCAGCATCCTGACCGCGCACACGGGCTTCCCTTGGACGCCGGTCGTCGGCCAGTGTGTCAGCACGCGCGGGCCTCAGCTATGCCCTACGCGCCCGGTCGCGTACTTCGGCGGCGCGGGCACCGACTCGTCTAACGACGCGTTCATCACCGGCAGCAACTTCCCCGGCGGCGGCTCGGCGTTCTTCAGCACGGCAGCGCCGGTCGGATTCCAGGTGCCCGGCATAGGCCGCAACTCGTTCCGCGGCCCGCACTACTTCGACGTTGACATGAGCGTCGCCAAGCGCTTCGGACTGCCGGGATTCGGCGAAGGGAAGTTCCTCGAACTCAAGGCGAACTTCTTCAACATCTTCAACCTTCTGAACCTTCAACCCTTCAACTTCAACACCTCCAGCACGCAGGTCAACAGTTCGACCTTCGGCATCGCCGAGCGCGGACTCGCGGGTCGCGTCGTCGAGTTGCAGGGGCGGCTGACGTTCTAGGCGAGATGTATGAAAGCCGCTCGTGAACGGCGACTGAAAAGCAGCCCAAGGCGCGAGCCGCGGGCGAGTGAGCGGAAATAAAAACGAAGTCCCGAAGAGGACGAAAGAGATTTCGGACTGCGACGTTCTCGTGATCCGATTTCTCTCGCCCCTTCGGGACTTCAATTTTTACGTCCGACTCCGCAGCCGAGCGGCACGCTTGCCGCCGGGCCGCTCAGTTGCCGTTGCTTACAACAACCTTGCAGAAATCTTCGATGGAAGTTGCATAATAAGTCTTTTTCATTCATTTATGCCTTTTTTATTCGCCCGGCCTGAATATTTGTGCAAAGCTACTTACAGCGGCTTCTCCGTCGCGGCATCGCCCGCGGGCGTCGGCAGAGCGTCCTCGATCTTTTCTTCTCCTTCGGCGCGGTGCGACTTCCGCTCCTCGCCCAGCTTCCGGAAGAGCGCGAGTTCGCGCCCCGCGTCTTCAGCGCGTTTGAGCCGCGAGTAGGCTATGAACAACTGGTAGTGTACGCCCGCTTCGCCCTCACGAATCCTCGACGCGCCCTGAAGAATTTTTATCGCCTCGTCGTAGCGGCGCGCGCGCACGAGCAGGCGACCGAGATCGTAGTTCGCGTAAAAATGTTTCGCGTCGAGCGCGAGAGCGCGCCGTAGAATCTGCTCGGCCTCGGCGTCGCGCCCGCGCTCGCCGACGACGAATCCTAGCTGAGCGAGTGCGTCAACGTCGTCGGCCTTGAGCGCGAGCGCCTTCCGAAGCGCCGCTTCCGCCGTCTCGTAATCGCCGCGACCGCGCGCCGCGATGCCGACGAAATACTGAACCTCCGCCGACTTTGGGAAGCGCTCAGCCGCGCCGCGGAAGACTTCGAGCGCCTGATCGTAGCGCGACAGAAGCATCAGCACGCCGCCGAGCCGGACGTGATAGACGATCTTCGACGGGTTTTCTTCGAGCGCGCGCCCGTAGAACTCCGCCGCGCCCTCGTAGCGACGCTGCCTGCGAAGTTCCTCGGCCAGCGCGAAGTTCACTTCCGGGAAATTCTCGCGCAGCGCGAGCGCGCGCTGCCACAACTCCGCAGCGTCTTCCGCGCGGCCCTGCGCCGACGCGATGAGTCCGAGATAGTAGTAACACTCAGGCGCGTCCTGTGCCTGCGCCGCGGGCGATTCAAAAAGCATCGAGGCAGCTTCGTAGCGTTTGAGGTTGAACAGTGCGACTCCGAGATTGAAGGTCGTCTGCGGGTGGCCGGGCGCGTCTACGAGCACGGCATTGAGCATCTCGACCGCCTCGGCGTAACGCCCTTCGCGCGCGAGCAGCGCGCCGAGGTTCGCGCGCGCCGGGACGGACTTCGGGCGAAGGGCTATCGCCGCGCGATACTCTGCCTCCGCCTCGCGGTTCAGGCCGCGCTGGTCGAGTATGACGCCGAGCAGCGCGCGCGCGTCCGCGCTGCGAGGCTCAGCCGACAGCGCCCGGCGCACTATCGGCTCCGCCTCGTCCGGTTTTCCCTCCTGCAAAAGCTCGACGGCGCGCACGAGCGAAGCCGCCGCCGCGTCGCCCGCCGCACGACTCCTCGCCGCCGGGTCGCCGCGCCGTGCCTGCGCGCGAACAGACGCGCCGGGCGCTTGCTGCAACACGACGGCGACGAAGGCCGCGGCCAGCACTCGAAGTGCCTTGCGCAGCCGCGCAGGGTCGATGCGCGCTCGACGGCGACTGGCAGACTCTCTCCCGCGTAGTTTTATCATCCCTCTCGCGCCGCCCGCGCGTCCGTCGGGGCGACGCGTGTTAGTATAGCCCGGCAGGGTTCGCAGCCAAACATCATGTCACGCGAGACACGACGCATCGGTTCACACACGACACGCCGGACGCCGCGCCCTTTCATCCGCCTGTTCATCGTCCAAATGCTCGCCGCGGCTCTTTGCGCGCACGCCGCGCACGCGCATCAACGCGAAGTCTCAAACGCACGCATCCGGCCAGCCGCGCGCCGCGAAGTCTCAAAAGCGCGCGGCGAGTCGAACGCTCGACGCGAATCGGTCGAGCGCGGCGATTACAAACTCACGCGCGACGACGAGGCTTTTCTCGAAGACCTATCGCACAGGGCGTTCCTCTACTTCGTCGAGCACGCGGACTCTCAGACCGGACTCGTGCTCGACCGCGCGCTCGCGAGCGGCGGGGCGCACCCTTCGGATCATCCGAGCCACAACATCACTTCGAGCGCCGCGACCGGCTTCGGCATCACGGCGCTTTGCATCGGCGCGGAGCGCGGCTGGATATCGCGCGACGAGGCTCGAAGGCGCGTGCTTATCGTCCTGCGCTTCTTCGCCGAGCGCGCCGCGCAGGAGCACGGCTGGTTTCTTCATTGGATGGACGCGGAGACGGGCGAGCGTCGGTGGAACAGCGAATACTCTTCGATTGACACGGCGATGCTGCTCGCGGGCGTGCTCACGGCGCGCCAGTATTTCAGCGACGACGCCGAAGTCGTCCGGCTGGCGACCGAGATTTACCGTCGCGTCGATTTCGTGTGGATGCTTAACGGTGACGCTGTGCTTCTCTCGCACGGCTGGCGGCCTGAGACGGGCTTCATCGAGTCGCGCTGGGACACGTACAGCGAACACTTGATCCTTCAACTCCTCGCCATCGGCTCGCCGGCTCATCCCTTGACGCCGCTCGCGTGGCGCGCGTGGTCGCGCAGGCGAATCACATACGCGGGCTACACATACCTGAGCGACGGGCCGCTCTTCACGCAGCAGTACACGCAGGGGTGGGCCGACCTGCGCCGGATGAGAGAGAGTTGGTATCCGTTCACAGACTACTTCGCCAACTCCGTCGCCGCGACGCGCGCGCATCGTCAGTTCTGCATCGACCTCGCACGAGAGTTTCCCGGCTACGGCCCAGACGTTTGGGGAATCTCGGCATCAGACAGCGAGCACGGTTACGTCGCATGGGGCGGCCCGCCGCGCGACCCCGCGACCGACGGCACGGTCGTCCCGAACGCGGCAGCCGGTTCGCTCATGTTCACGCCAGACATCTCGCTCGCGGCGCTTCGCGCGATGAAGGAGAAGTACGGCGAGCGCGTTTACGGCCACTACGGTTTCGTTGACGCCTTCAACCCGAACGACGGCTGGGTTGACACGGACGTTATCGGCATAGACCTCGGCATCACGCTCCTGAGCGCAGAGAACCTGCGCGACCATCTGGTCTGGCGATACTTCATGCGGAACCCTGAGATTCCGCGCGCGATGCGTCTCGTCGGGCTGCGACGGACAAGTCAAAAGTAAAAAGGTAAAAGGCAAAAGAGAAAGAAGGTTGAAAGCATTACTCTCGTCATCAACGACGATAAGAAGCGTGCAGCCGTTTTCTCTTCTTTGCCTTTTACCTTTTTACTTCCGTCTTACCTTCCCGGCGCTCTGAACGGCTTGCGCGGGAGTTTTGAATCGGCCATCGCGGAGTTATAGACAAAGGCCGCGACGATGACGGCTGCCTCTTTCACGTCTTCGGGGATGACGCGGTCGAAGTTGTCCTGATTGGTGTGCCAAGTGCGCGGCTCGTACTCGATGTCGTCTTGCAGGAAGTCGATGCCGTTCAAGCCCACGGCGTCGAACGAAAGAAAGTCCGAGCCTTCGGAGTTCGAGACGGTGACGGTCGAGGCTTTGTAAGTGTTCGAGCCGACCTTGATCTCTCGGAAGGGTTCGAGCCAGCGGCGGAATATTGGACGCAGAGCCTCGTTGCCCTGAAG
>DATINM010000075.1:0-67916 GCA_035474235.1 Pyrinomonadaceae bacterium | reverse complement strand
CGGCAGTCAACGAGCGGGTCGCTGAACGTCTCTTCGTGCCCCGAATATTTCCAGACCGCGCGGTTGAGGATGATGCTTGAGTCGATGCCCTCCATGTCGTCGCGCTCGTGAACCATCCAGCGCCACCAAGCCTGCTTGACGTTGTTCGAGAGTTCGACGCCGAGCGGGCCGTAGTCCCATGCGCTGCCAAGGCCGCCGTAAATTTCGGATGAAGGAAAGACGAAACCGCGTCGCTTCGAGAGCGACACGATTGTCTCGATGTTCGGTGCTGCCACTTTTGTCTCCGGTGAATGGTCAATGATAAATGGTGAATGGTGGCCGCGCCTCGTCTGCGTCGAGCGATAACCGCTCAGGCTCGCGACGCCTCAACGTCTATCCACCGTTTACCATTCACTACTCGCCTTCATGTTAGCAGCCGTGCGCCCGTGTTGAAAAGAAGAGGGGAGCGCCGAGTCGCCTCGGACGCTTCCCCTCTATGAATCAACCCGCTTGTTCGTCAGCCTACTTCGACGCCGGTGCCGACGGGGCACTGACGTTGATGTCAACCTTGTGTGTCCCGCTGCCGCCGAACAGCCCGCCGCGCCAGGCGAAGAGCGCCGCGATGACGACGATCAAAAAGATCACAAGAATCGCAACCACGCCGGTGTTGCTTGAGCTTTCACTATCAGCCATGTCTCGAATCCTCCCGTTTTAGATACGACGCCGCACGACGCCGCAAAATTAAAGAATCCAAAGCTTCCGCACGAAAAAGAGAGAGCAACGCATCCACCACGTTTTATATCGGTACGCGAGCGGGGCGTTCCTGAGAGGTGTGAAGAAAAAGGCGTGCCAGAGAGCAGTCTCGGAGCGTTGGTTTCTGATTGCGAATTTTAAGAACCGCGCCTGACGTAAACACGGATTGGACTCATCCACGGAAGAAGGGGCTAAGACGCTTCTGCGACTCACGTCGAGATTCAAACGGCGATACGAAATCCTCCGCTCCGGAATCAGAAGCGCCGCGCTTCTCAAACGAGAAGCGCGGCGCTCGTGCGTCCTGTCTTCGGTGTCGTCGAAGAAATCAGTCGTCGTGTGTGCGGCGCGTGGGCGTCGCGGAGTGAATCTGGTCGGGCGAGAGCGTCGGCGTCGGTCGAGGGGCTTCGGCCCCCTGCGGGACTAGCCAAAGCTCGAAGGCGTCGGCCTCGCGGTATCCGCCGTTGACGAAGACGATACGGTCGCGGCTGATGCCGCGCGTCACGGTCAGATAGTCGAGGGCGCGCTTGCCCATTCGGTCGGCCTCGCCCGCGCGTGCGCGGCGTCCGGCGTATGCGATGACGTAGCCGGTCGAGCCGGGGTTGTTCTGAAGCTCAATCGCCATGTTGTCGAGCCGCGCCTTGTCGTCGTCAAAAGCGATTGAAGGGAACTCGTCGAAGCGCTTCGGAGCCGAAATCTGCGGCAGCGCGCCTATGCCGGTCGAGGCTTGCGCGGTCTGACGGCAACTGCGGTCGCCGGAGCCGTCGTCAACGACGAGTATGGCTGTGACGCGATGATTGCCGAGGCCGGAAGAGTCAACGGTTATGGTCGGCGTGCCCGCGCCGGAGAGTATGCGCGCGGCTGGCGGGCTGACCGTCCAAGTATAGTTGAGAGCCGACTGCCCCGTGTAGCCGATGTCCGCCGAGAAGGTCACAACGTCGCCGTCACCCACCGACGCGGGCGCGGTGACGTTTACAGGGTACGGGCACGGCGAAACGGCGATTGCGGGTACAGAGATCGTGCGCGGGTGGTAGTTGAGCGCGACGCAGTTCTTTCGACCCGCGACTATCTGGAAGACCTGCGACCACTGCGTGTTGTTCGGGAACTGTATGGCGACCGTGTGCGTGCCGGGTTCGAGTTCGATGGCGCGGACGTAATCGGTCGTCTCGCCGGCGGGCTGGCCGTCAATCGTTATGGGGTAGCCGCCGGGATTCGTCGAGATTTCGATGCGCCCGGTGGTCATCTGCTGCTGGTTCTTCTTGTTCTTCTGCTTGGCTTGCGCGTCGAACGAAAGAAGCGACGTGCAGGCCAGCATTGCGACGACCGCTGCTGCCGCAAGGACGCGGGCGGGCGTGAAGAAGTCTTTAGCGCTTTTGAGTCTCAGCATGAGAGTTTCAGACCTCCTCCGTCGCGGCGTGCATCTCTTTTTCGAGCAGCTTGCGACCGTATCGGCGTCGCGCGCCCGCGCCGAGCGCGAGCAGACCCGAACCGAAGAGGAGCAGCGTCGCAGGCTCCGGCGTCGTCGGCGGCGGGGGCGGCGTGCAACCCACGACGCACTCCGGCGTGTTGTCGTGATGATTGGGCGTGCAGATGCCCGTGACGCAGATTACGGGAATGCCCGCGAGCGTCCACCACGGGAAGCCGCCCTTCGGAATGTGCGTTACGGGAATCTCGCCGCAGTCGCAGACCGTGCCGGTCACGTCGCCGAGGTCAACAGTCTGCACGTTGCCGCCGCTCTGCGAAAGCGAACCGTCGGGCGTTGCGGGCGTCGTGCCCGGAGTCTGCGTGGGCTGCTGCGCGGCGGCGGTCTGCGTGCCGGTCGTCGCCTGCTGTTGCGAGGGCGCGCCGCTCTGCGTCGAAGCGCTCTGCGCCGTGGCCGCGCCGCTCTGCGCGCCAAGGTGCAGGCGCACCTCGCTCGCGGGGCGCAACTGCCCGTTCGCGCTGACCGCCTGCACAACGTCTGCGAAAGTCATCGTGGCGGCGCGCGCGGGTGCCGACGCTGCGAGTAGCGCGACGAGCACCAGAGCGAATGTGCGGACTGCTTGACGCCTCATTGCGGGGTCGTCCTCCTTGAATCCCCGTACCCGGGTCGAAACAAAATTGACTGTCGGAACCGGCGTTGGAATTTTGGGGCCCGGTCTTTGCCGGGTACGTCTTCTTTCAGAGGCGGCGCGACGGCGTCGGACTTTAATAGATCTCGACTTTACGCCTGAAGCTTTCTTGAGTTTCAAACGCTCCGGCGCTTCCAGTCGAACCCAACCGACTGCCGCTCCGCCTGACCTGCCCACAATCGAAAAAACTTGGGGCGAAAACCCCGTCCGGGTTTTCTGTACTGAGAAGAGACGCTGAATAGCCTGTAAGTTCCAGTTTCGGGTGCTCATTAAACCCGCCCGCGCCCGCCGTGTCAAGATAAAAAAGGGTTCGTCCCGTATCGGCGAACCCTTTTCTCTTTCAGGAAGTTAAACGCGGGCGCGGCACGACTAGTCCGCCTCGCCCTGCCCCGCAGCCTCGGCTCGCTCGCCCTTGCCGGCCTTCTGCTTTTCGTCGCGGAGAATCGCCTTGCGCGAGAGCTTGATTTTGTTGCCCTCTTTGCCGATGCACTTGACGAGTATCTGCTGCCCTTCCTTGAGTTCGTCGCGCACGTCGCGGACGCGGTGCTCGGCTATCTCCGAGATGTGCAGAAGCCCGTCCGTGCCGGGGAAGATTTCGACGAACGCGCCGAAGTCAACGATGCGCGAGACGGTTCCGAGGTAAGTCTCGCCGATCTCGGCTTCGGCTGTGAGTCCGCGAATCTTGGCGATTGCGGCCTGCGCGGCGTCGCCGTCGGCTGTCGCGATGAAGATCGTTCCGTCGTCTTCAACGTCAATCTTCGCGCCCGTCTCCTCGACGATGGAGCGGATCATCTTGCCGCCCGGCCCGATAACGTCGCGGATGCGGTCGGGGTTGATCTTGATTGTGATGATGCGCGGGGCGTAAGGAGAGAGTTCCTCGCGCGGCTCACGGATGGCCTGCTCCATGATGCCGAGGATGTGCATACGACCCTTCTTCGCCTGCTCCAAAGCCTCGGCCATGATCTGCGCGTTGATGCCGCCGATCTTGATGTCCATCTGAAGGGCCGTTATCCCGTCGCGCGTTCCGGCGACCTTGAAGTCCATGTCGCCGTAGTGATCTTCCGCGCCCGCGATGTCCGAGAGAATCGCGTAGCGGTTGCCCTCCATGACGAGTCCCATCGCGACGCCCGCGACCGCCGCCTTAATCGGCACGCCCGCGTCCATCATCGAGAGACTACCGCCGCACACGCTCGCCATCGAGCTTGAGCCGTTCGATTCCGTTATGTCCGAGACGATGCGGAGCGAGTATGGAAACTCAGCTTCCGAAGGCAGGACGGGTTCGAGCGCGCGGCGTGCGAGCGCACCGTGGCCTATCTCGCGGCGCGAGGTCGAGCCGAAGCGACCTACCTCGCCGACCGAGAAGTGCGGGAAGTTGTAATGCAGTAGGAATCGGCGCTTGATCTCGCCCGTCTCAAGGTCGTCCATGAACTGCTCGTCTTCCTTCGTCCCCAAAGTCGAGGTGACGATGGCCTGCGTCTCGCCGCGCGTAAAGAGCGCGGAGCCGTGGACGCGCGGGAGCCAGCCGACCTCGACATCGATGGGCCGAATCTCCGAGAAGCGGCGGTTGTCGGGCCGACGCCGGTTGCCGAGTATGTCCTCGCGGAAGATTTTCTCCTTCAGGTGGTCGAAAATCTTCTTCGCCATCTGCCGCTGTTCGGGCTGGTCTTCGGAGTAAGATTCGACGACTTCCCTCTTCAAAGCGTCCACGGCAGCGTAGGATTCGAGCTTGCCCTGACCAGCCGTGTCGAGCGACTGGCGGAGGCGCTCCGAATAGTTGCGCTCGATCTCGCCCGTCATCTCTTCGTTGAGCGCGGGCGCTTCGACGGGTCGCTTCTGAATGTCTAAAGCCTTGTAGAGTTCCTTCTGCCAGCGGCACAGGCGGTTGATCTCCTTGTGCGCGAGCATCAAAGCCTCGACCATGATCTCTTCCGAAACTTCCTTCGCGCCGGCCTCGACCATCACGATGGCCTCCTCCGTGCCGGCGACGATCAGATTGATGCGCGACTCTCTAACCTCGTCATAGGTCGGGTTGATGATGTAGCGCCCGTCAACGAGTCCGACTCTCACGCCCGCTATCGGGTTCGGGAACGGGATGTCGGAAAGATAGAGCGCGCACGACGCACCCGTTATCGCGATCACGTCCGGGTCGTTCTCGTCGTCGGCAGAGATGACGGAGGCGATAACCTGCGTCTCGTTGCGATAGCCTTCGGTGAAGAGCGGGCGGCACGGGCGGTCAATCATGCGCGCGGTCAGGACTTCCTTCTCGCCGGGACGGCCCTCGCGCCGGAAGTAGTTGCCGGGTATGCGACCGGCCGCGTAGTTGTGCTCGCGGTACTCGACCGTGAGCGGGAAGAAGTCTATGCCCTCGCGGGGCTTGTCCGCGCCGACGGCTGCGACCAGAAGCATCGTGTCGCCGTAGCGTATGACGACGGAGCCGCTGGCCTGCTTTGCGACGCGGCCTATCTCGACCGACAACTCGCGCTCGCCGACCTTGATCTTCTCTCTCAGAAATTTCTTTGCTGTCATTTTCTTCTCGTCTCCTTCGGGCGCAGGCTCTCCGGCTTCGGTGGCACGGGAAGGGCGCGGCGTCTCATCCGCCGCCGGTTGCGCCCGGAAAATAGTTTCGTGCGCCGGCCCCGGATGCTTCCGCTACGTGAGGCGGAAGCGTCCGACCGGCTGCTCAAAGAAAAAAACGGCACCGCGCTTCGACCGTGAAGCCGGTGCCGCCCTTTGCCTAAAATGCTAAAGGCTGCTGCCCGCAGTCCGCGCACGAGAGTCTTTGCCGTCACGTTCGGCGACTCCCACGAGCCTGTCACTGGACGCGGGTTGATGTTAAAGAGGCTGTCGTCCTCGTACACTTACACTGACTTGGAACTCAAACGGGCGCGCTTCCGTCCCTGTCGAAGAGCCGCGGCACACGTGCCTAGCGGCGCAGGCCGAGCTTGCCTATGAGTTCGTGATACCCTTCGATGTCTCTACGCTTGAGGTAGTCGAGCAGGCTTCTGCGCTGCGAGACCATCTTGAGCAGCCCACGGCGCGAGTGGTTGTCTTTCTTGTGAGTCTTGAAGTGCTCGGTCAACTCGTTGATGCGCTGCGTGAGCAGTGCTACCTGTACCTGCGGCGAACCCGTGTCGCCCTCGTGCGTCCTGTACTCGCCGACTATGCGTTCCTTTACTTCCGTCGCTAATGCCATGTCTGTTCTTGATGGCCCTCCCGATCCGCAGTAAGCCCGTCCTTCTATCAGCAGGCAACCGCAAGAGTTAATCTTACTGACCCGAAGAATCTAACACGCAGCCCTTCGGAGTGTCCAGCCAGCAGCCTGCCACGCGAAATCCCCTTCGCGTTCCGAAGAGGTGTACCGCGCGACTCTTGTCTGCTACCATTCGGCGCGCTTCGGCTCGTATCCCGAACAGGAGAAAATTTATGGACGCAAGCGAAGAGAAGACGGCAGGGCGTGCGCGGATTCTGATCGTCGGCGGTGGCTTCGGCGGGCTGTTCACGGCGATGTCGCTGGCGGGCGCTGGCGAGGTGACGCTCGTCTCGAACGAGGATCACTTCCTGCACACGCCGCTCCTTTACGAATATCTGAGCGGCGAGGTCGAGGCTTGGCACATCGCGCCGCCGTACCGCGAACTCCTCGACGAGCGCGTCCGCTTCGTCGAAGGCGCGGCCACGGACGTTGACCTCGACAAACGAGAGGTCGCGGTCGCGGGCCGCGCCAGCCGTCTGTCTTACGATTACCTCGTGCTCGCCGTCGGCGGCGTGACGAACTTCTGGGGCGTCGAGGGCGCGGAACGGAACACGATGCCCTTCCGCAAAATCAGCGACGCAGACAATCTGCGCAGGCGCATGACGACAACGCTCGACCTGATACAGCCCGACGCCGCGCCGCAGGACGCGCGACGTTCCGCCACGTTCGTCATCGTCGGCGGCGGCGCGTCCGGCATCGAGCTTTCGACGAAGATGGCAGACCTTCTGCGCGACGCCTTCCGACGCCGTGGCTTGCGGGGTGAGCCGCGCGTCGTCGTCGTCGAGATGGGCAGGGAGATCGTCCCCGGCATGGGCGATGATCTGCGCGCGGCGATCCAGAAAGTTCTCGACGAGAAGCGAGTCGAGATTCACACGGACACGCGCGTCGTCGAGGTCACAGGCGAAGGCGTCATGTTCGAGCACGCGGGCACACGCGAGACGATTGAAGCGGCGGGCGTCGTCTGGACTGCTGGCGTCAGGGTCAATCCGCTCGTCGAAAGGCTGAACGTCGAGAAGACGCATAACGGCCTCATCGTTATTGAGCCGACGCTTCAGATTCGTGGACGCGCGGAGGTCTTCGCGCTCGGCGATATCGCGAATTTACCAAACGTCCCGCCGACGCTCGCTGGCACGGCTCAACTCGCATATCAACAGTCGCGCCTCGTCGCGCGAAACATTCAGGCGCTCGTTGACGGCAGCGTCCCTTCCGCCGGACGCTTCGAGGAACTCGGCGAGGCCGTCAGCCTCGGCACGGACGACGCGGCACTGCTCGTCGAGGGCCGCATCGTCAGCGGCCAACTCGCACGGCAAGCACGCTTCGCGCTCTACACGCTTCGACTGCCGACGTGGCATCAACGCCTGCGCGTCGGCGCGGCATGGTTCTTCGGCGGCAAAGCGCCGCGCCCGCTCGGACTGTGAATTCAGCAGGTATTAACAGATAATTCAAGAGAGGTGAGCTTATGTCGTTGCTGCCGGATTACTATCTTAGCCCCGAAGAATACCTGAGCCTTGAGCGTCGCGCCGAATTTAAGAGCGAATATTTTGACGGCGTGATTTATGCGATGGCGGGCGGCAGCGAGCGTCACAACTTGATTACGGGCAATCTTGTCACAGAGTTGAACATCCGTCTCAGGGAAAGGCCGTGCAGAGTTTATCCAAGCGATATGAAGGTTCGGATGCCGAACTCAAAGAAATTCTTCTATCCCGATGTCTCGGTCATCTGCGGCGAGACTCAGTTCGCCGATGAAGAGAGGGACGTGATTTTAAATCCCATCCTCGTCGTCGAAGTGCTGTCGGAGAGCACGGAAGCCTTCGACCGCGGGAAGAAATTTTCATCTTACCAGCAGATCGAATCTCTTCAGGAGTATCTGCTTGTGGCGCAGGACGAGTTCGTCGTGGAACATTACTTGAGACAGGAGGACGGCTGGCTCTACACGAAGGCGAGCGGACTTGATGCCTCGCTCGCCCTGCCCGCGCTGAACTGCCGGATAGCTCTGAGCGACGTTTACAACAAGGTGGAATAAAGCGTCACAGGGTCGCGGCCTCGCACGAGTCGAGCGCGGGCGCTTCTTCCGGCTCCGGGCCGCCTTCGCCGATGTATGTGCGACCGGCGGCGACCGTCTCGAAGTATTCGCCGATGCGTTCGAGAACTTCCGTGACCGAGTGCGAGTGATAGATGACCTGTCGGAAGCGCGCGCCGCCGTGCAGACCTTTTGTGAACTGTCCGGCCAACTGCTTCATGCGACCGACGGCGGCGAACTCGGGCATATCGGCGCGCAGAAGGTCGAAGTATTCGATCAGCACCTCGCGCTTGTCTTCGAGTGTCGGCTGGAAAGGCTCGCGACCGGCGAGAGCGTCTTCGATCTGTCGAAATATCCAGGGGTTCGCCATCGCGCCGCGACCGATTAGGATGCCGTCGCAGTTCGTCTCGCGCCAGCGCCGGAAAGCGTCCTCGACCGTGACGACATCGCCGCTGCCTGAAACCGGAACTCGCACGGCCTCCTTCACCTGCCGCACCAAATCCCAATCGGCTAGCCCCCGGTAGCATTGCTCCTTCGTGCGTCCATGAAGCGCGATGTGCTCGACTCCGCAGTCTTCGGCGAGGCGCGCGACCTCGACTGCGTTGCGATTGCTGTCGTAGAAGCCCGCGCGAATCTTTATCGTCAGGGGAATCTTGATGGCCTTCCTGATCTCTCTGAGAATCGTTTCGAGCCGGGGCAAATCTTTCAGAAGACCCGAACCGCCGCCGTGCTTGACGACCTTCGGCGCGGGACATCCGCAGTTTACGTCGAGTATGTCCGCGCCGACTTCTTGGGCCATCTCCGCGGCCATCGTCATTCGTCCGGGCTGGCCGCCGAAGATCTGCACGGCGAACGGGCGCTCGTAGTCGAAGAAACGCATCTGCCTTTGAGACTTCGGGTTGTTGCGCGTCAGTCCCTCGACCGATATGAATTCCGAGACGGTCAGCCCGATGCCGCCGCGACGCTTGAGAAGCGCGCGGAACGGAACGTCCGTGACGCCCGCCATCGGCGACAAGACGAGCGGCGGGCTTATCTCGACATCACGAATACGGAACGGCTTCACCTCGCGTCCGAGTTCCGCGAGCAGTCGCGCGGACGACGGCGACTCTACAGCCGCGCCTGTCGTCATCCCTTCGCCTTCGTATTTCTCCGCAGTCGTTGACATCGCCGTCCAAACCTCTGAGAATTTCCGAAGATTATAACAAATGAGAACCGCCCGACTCATCCCTGCGCTCGGCATCGCGTGGACGCTTGGTTACGCGGCGTTCGTCCTGTGGCTTTACGCGACCGCGCCGCAGAGTTTCAAGGATGTGACCACGCGGGCGAGCGTCGCCGCCGGAACGTACGAAGTTGACCGCGCGCGTTTCGACGCGGGCCATGAACTATTTTTGCGCGAGCAGTACGCCGCGGCGCGCGACGAGTGGTCGAGGGCAGACCCGGCCAAGCGCGACGCACGCACGCAGTTCTACGTCGCATACTCGTTTTACCGCGAGGGTTGGGGGCGCGTCTATTCGGACGACGCGCTTTTCCGTCAGGGACTCGACGCGATCAATCAAGCCATCGCGCTCTCGCCCGACGCGCCGCTCGAAGTGGACGACCCCGAACTGAAAATTCACTCCGCCGCCGAGTTGAAGGCCGAGTTGCAAAAGGGCACGGAGCGCACCGTCGAAGACTTCAACCCTTTGAAAGTTTTTCGCGAGCGCAAGTGATCGCGATCGTCGCCCTGCAAAGAACGATGACAAACAACCGCGCAAGAAATCGCGCTCTCGCGCGCCACGTTTTGCTCCCGACGATCTTCCTTACCGTCGCGCTTCTGGGCGGCGTGCGCGTCGCGTTGGAGACGGGCGCGCTCGTCTTCGTGCCGCCGCCGCTCGTCACGCTCTTGCTGGCGGTGATGCTCTTGGCGCTCTTCGCGCGCGGTCGCGCCGTCGTCGTCGGCGCGTGGCTGTCGGCGGACAACGCTCCGCTCGCGAACGTCTCGCACGCGCTCACGCTCGCCGCGCTCTTCTTCGCGTCGGCGCAAAGCTTCAACTCGGTTCTGCCGGACGCGGGACTTCTGCGCTGGATGCTCTCGTTCTTCTTCCTTTGGACGCTGTGGCAAAACCAGTTCTCGGCGTTCGACGCGCGCCGCCTGCTCCGAAGTCTCGTCGCGCTCTTCGGCACGGCCTTCGTCGTCAAGCACGTCCTGCTCGCGTCGCTCGACTCGGCGGCGGGCGGCTGGCTCAGGCGTCTCGCGGGACTCGCGCTCGAAGGCGTCGCGCCCGGCGCGCAGGCTTTCGCGCCCGCGACGGGCTACGTCTCCTTCTTCACGCTCGCGCTTTACGTCTGCGGCCTTCTGCTGCTGCCGCCCGTGCCCGTCGAAGACGCGGAGTCAACGAAAATCGAGACGCCGGAGGCGAGAGCTTTGTTAGACGAAAGCCGGAACCGCGTCGAAGAAGTCGAATCGCGCGCGCTGATCGATGATTAGCTTTGAGAATAAGGTTCGCAGGCGACGTTTAGAAGACAAATTTTCCGCACGCAGAAAGAGAGGGCCGCAGGCTTCCACCTCCGGCCCTCTCTTTCATCCCCCTCGCTCGAAAATTTACCAGTTGACGACGAGCGCGTGCTCTGCCTGCCAGACGGGGATGTCCTCGCGTATGGCCGCGCGTCCGAGCCTTGCCTTGTCCGTGAGCAGGCGGCCCGCGCCGAGCGCGACCGCGGCGAGCGGGTCGTCGGCGACGGCGATGTGAAGCCGAAGCTCCTTCTGCAAACGTTCCGCCATCCCGCCGAGCAGAGCGCCCCCGCCCGTCAGAATAAGACCCGTCTGATAGATGTCTGCGGTCACGTCCGGCTTCGACTCCTCGATGATGCGGCGCGCGCCCGCGACGATCTCGACGACGACGGGTTCGAGCGCCTCGCGCACGTCCGCGGTCGTTATCTCGACGGCCTTCGGCAGTCCGTCGGTCAACTGCTTGCCGACGATCTCGGTCGAACGCACTTCGCCGCCGTCGGCTACGCGCCCCAACTCCTTCTTCACGCTCTCAGCCGTGCGCTGGCCGATCTGCATCTCGAACTTGGCCCGCACGTAGTCGCTGATGGCCGCGTCCATCGCGTTACCGGCTGCGTTGACGCTCTGCGAAGCGACGATTGCGCCGCTCGCTACGATGGCGATGTTGGTAGTCCCGCCGCCGATGTCAACGACGAGGTGCGCGCGCTCGTCGTCGCACGAGAGGCCAGCGCCGAGCGCCGCGCACAAGCCTTCGTCAACGAGGTCAACGCGCGTTGCCTTGGCGTCGCGCGCGGCGTCGCGCACCGAACGCTGTTCGAGCGATGTCGAAGAGCCGGGCACGCCGATGACGACGTGGCTCCGGCGATGGCTACCGCCGTTGACGCGAGCGATGAAAGCCTTGAGCATCTTCTCGACCGCGTCGAAGTTCTCGATGCTTCCGCCGCGCACGGGGCGGAACACGTCAACGTCCTTCGGCTCGCGACCGAGCATCTTGAATGCTTCAGCGCCGACTTCTAAAACCTCGCCCGTGTACTTGTGAATCGCTACCGCCGAAGGCTCATCAAGCACGACGCCACGTTCGGGCGCGAAGATGAGCGTGTTGACCGTGCCCAGATCAATCGCCAGATCGTCCGTAAAAATGCTGCTCAGGATGTTCATTGCTTCCCCACTTCCTTGCTTTTCTGTCTGATCTCCGCGAGAAATACCTTCGAGGCGTCCGCAGGGGAATCGGCAAACCTTGTTCCACTGAACAGCACTTCGGATTCCGCCCAAAATTTTGAGACGCACTTGCCCGCCCCGTTTCGTTTCGAGACGAACGCGAGTCCGACCCCGCGCCGTGCGCGCGAAAGGCGAACGCAAGAGAGGTTTTGGGTTTTGGGTGTTGTTGGGTTTGGCTAAAAGCTGGTTCAGATGCGATGCGCGCGAACCCAAAACCCAAAACCTAAAACCCAAAACCTTCTTCTCTCGTATCGCCTACGATCTCGTAAAGCGACGCGGCTGCTTCGCGCGAGAGTTGTTTTGTTTCGGGGACTGTGCGGACGCGGACGGTGAGCAGGCGTTCGCGGCGTTGGATGGTTACACGGTCGCCTTCGCGTATGGTTCGAGAGGCACGCGCGGGCGCGTCGTTGACTCGGACTGCGCCGGCCTCGCACAACTCCTGCGCGACCGTGCGGCGCAGGACGAGACGGCTGGCGCGTAGGTATTGATCGAGGCGCATAAGAAAAAGCCTTGAGCCGTAAACCCTGAACCGTGACGAGAAGGAAAGCAACTCTTCTCGTCACGGTTCACGGTTTACGGCTTAACTGCTCTTACTGCTTTTTGTTCTTGTCTTTCTTCTCGTCAGCGTTGGCCGACTGCTTGCTGGCCGTCTCCGCCTTGTCCTTGTCGAGCATCGGTTGGACGACCTGCTTATAATTATCGGCGGGCTTGATGTAAGCCTCCTGCCGGAGCGTGCGTAGGAAGTCGTCGTGCGCCTTGTCCGACTGCTCCGAGGTAATCATGCCGCGGACGAAATTCTCCTTGAACGCGTCGTCGCGCTCGTTGACGCGCAGGATCATGTAGCCCTCGTCGGCCTTCACAGGGCCGCTGATGCCGCCGGGCTTCAGGTCTTTGATGGCGTCGGCGATTGCCGGACTCAGATCGGAGACGAGAAACCAGCGCGCCTTGCCGTCATCGCCCGTTAGAAGGCCGCCGGTCTTCTTAGTCTGATCGTTCTCGGAGTTCTTCTCGACGAGCGCGCCGAAGTCAGCACCCGTGGCGCGCGCCTGCGCGGCGAGTTGATCGGCGTGGGACTTGACCTCGGCTTCGCTGCGGCCCGCGAGACTCAGGAAGAGTTCCGAGAGCGTGACGCTCGCGAACTTGTCGCGGTGCGCGTTGTAGTAGTCGTGAAGCTCTTTGTCGGTAAGGCCGAAGTAGATTTTCGAGTCAACCTCGTGTTGAAGGACGGCCTGCCTCATGTACTGTCGCCGCAGAGTCTCCTGAACGTCCGAGAGGTTCAGTCCCTCCTGCTTCATCGCCTCGCGCAGTTCCTCGATGGACTTGATATTCGACTGCTGCGCGACGCGCAGGACTTCGCGGTTGACCTCGGCTTCAACGTCTTCGGTCATGCGCGGGATGTCCTTGCCCTTCTGGACGAGCAGCGACTCGTTGACGAGGTTGAGGATTATCTCGGACTGCTTCTTTGCGATCTCGGTGTCGGCCTGTTCGGGCGTCATGCCGCGCTGCTTGGTAAGCACTTCACGGAAGTCTGCGTTCTCACGCTTTAGCTGCGAGAGCATGATCACGTCGTTGTTGACCTGCACGACCGGCTCGTCGAGAACGGTCGGCGCAGACTCCTCCTGCGCGCGCGCGGGGGCGACCGCGAAAAGCGTCAGCGCAAAGGCCGCAAGGAAGAAGGCGCGTGCGCGCGAAAAGTTGTTTTTGAAATGCACAGTTCTTACTCCTGAAAAACGGAAGACGTAAGGCAGACTCTTTGAGCGCCTGCCGCTGTAGAGAACCGCGAACGGGTGCGCGTTAAGCAGAAGAAATTAACATGGATGGACAGGATAGACAGGATAAAAGCTGTAATCCTGTCTATCCTGTCCATCCATGTTAATTCTTCTTCACCATGATGAAGACTCGCTCGCTACCGCTCGCGGTTGCGGTTTCGGTTCACTGCTCTGACACTCCGGGCCGTTCGGTCAAGCTTCGGAGAAGTCGCGTATTCTAACCCTCGTCGCGTATGCCGAGCAACACGCCGCGCGCACGCTCGATCAAGTCTTGGCCTCCCGCCTCGACCTTCAGGACTCCGCTCGGGCTGAACGACGCGCCGCCCGCCGAGACCATGCCGAGCAGCCTGTCGGGCGACACTCGCGCGCGTTCCTTCAACTTGAAGGCGAGTCCTGTCGGCGTCCGGTCAATCGAGATGACGCCCGTCTCCTCCGCCGTCCTGCGAAGCCGCGCGTATGCGAAGAGTCGCTCGACCGATTCGGGCGGGCGACCGTAACGGTCTTCGGTCTCGCGCCTGATCTTGTCCAACTCCTCGTCGTCGCGCGCCGACGCGACGCGCTTGTAGGTGCGAAGCCTCTGCCCCATGTCCGAGACGTAATCTTCGGGGATCGAAACGTCAACGCCGAGATTTATCGAGACCGAAGTCTCGTCCTCTATCTCGTCGCCGCGAAGCTCCGCGACCGTCCTCTCAAGCATCTGCGTGTAAAGATCAAAGCCAAGGGCGTCCATGTGCCCCGACTGCTCGCCGCCCAGAAGATTTCCAGCGCCCCGCAACTCTAAATCCAAAGCCGCGACGCGGAAGCCCGCGCCGAGGTCTGAGAACTCGCGTATCGCCGCGAGACGGCGGCGCGCAATCGGCGTCAACTCCGTTTCGGACGGGATGAGCAGATAAGCGTATGCGCGCCGGTTCGAGCGCCCGACGCGACCGCGCAACTGGTAAAGCTGCGAAAGACCGTAGTTATCCGCCCGGTTTATGATGATCGTGTTGGCGCGCGGGATGTCTATGCCGTTCTCGATAATGGTCGTGGCGACGAGCACGTCGTACTTGAAATCCACGAAATCCAGCATCACGCGCTCCATCTCTTTCTCGTTCATCTGCCCGTGTGCGACACAGATGCGCGCCTGCGGCACGAGGCGTTTGACGAGCGCCGCGACGGTCTCGATTGTCTCGACGCGGTTGTGTATGAAGAAGACCTGACCGCCGCGACCGAGTTCGAGTTCGATTGCGGACTTGATGACCGATTCGCCGAACTGCACGACCTGCGTCTGGATGGCGAGGCGATCTCGCGGCGGAGTTTCGATGACGCTCATGTCGCGCAGTCCCATCAGACTCATGTTGAGCGTCCGTGGTATCGGCGTCGCGGAAAGCGTGAGCACGTCAACGCGCTTCTTCAACTGCTTGAGACGCTCCTTGTGCGCGACGCCGAATCTTTGTTCTTCGTCAACGACGACGAGGCCGAGGTCGCGAAACGCCATGTCCTTCGACAGAAGCCTGTGCGTGCCGATGATGATGTCGATGTCGCCCGACTCGACGGCACGGACGATCTCCTTCTGCTCCTTCACCGAGCGGAAGCGCGAAATGAGTTCGATCTGGACGGGGAAGGCGGCGAAGCGCGCGCGAAACGTCTCGAAGTGTTGATAAGCGAGAACCGTTGTGGGCGCGAGCACTGCGACCTGCTTCGAGTCCATCACGGCTTTGAATGCCGCGCGCATGGCAACCTCAGTTTTGCCGTATCCCACGTCGCCGCAGAGAAGCCTGTCCATCGGCGTCAATTGCTCCATGTCGCGCTTCACGTCCTCGATTGCGGTGTCCTGATCGGGAGTGGGCACGTACTCGAACGCTTCTTCAAACTCGCGCTGCCAGGGGCTGTCGGTCGAGAAGGCGTATCCCTGAACCAGTTTTCTTTCCGCGTACAATTTCAGAAGCTCGTCGGCCATGTCGCGCATCGCGCGCTTGGCCTTGGCCTTCGTCTTCTGCCAGCCGAGTCCGCCCAATCGGTCGAGCACGGGTTCGTGACCTTCGGCGCTCGAATAACGCTGCACGAGGTCGAGCCTCTCGACCGGCGCGTAAAGCTTCGCATCGTCGGCGTAGAAGAGCAGCATGAACTCGCCCTTGCGCCCGCCGAGTTCCAGAGTCTGCAAGCCGCCGAATCGCGCGACGCCGTGGTCGATGTGCACGACGTAATCATTAACTTTCAGATCGCGGAAGTCCGAGAGGAACGCCGCCGTCTTCGACTTGCGACGACGCGCCGAAGCCGTAGCTCCGACGCCCGTTCCCGCCGCGCGCTGCTCAAGCCCTTGGCCGCTCGCTTCGTCGAACAAGTCCGTCTCGACGTGTACGACGAGCGAAGCGCCCGGAAGCTCGAACCCGCCCGAAAGCCTTCCGACCGTGACGACCGCGGGGAAGTCTTCGACATTCACGCCGCCCTCGCCCGCGAGCGCGACGCGCGACGCGACGTTGTAATCGCCCAGAACGTCTGCGACGCGCTCGGCCACACCTAACGAAGGCATCGCGAAGAGCGTCAAAGTGTTGCCTTCTGAGCGCGCGTGTCGAACGTCCGCCGCGAGGTCGGGTATGCGCCCGTGATAACGCTTCGCCGGGAGCGAACGCCATTCGACTTCGGGCGCGCGCTCGACCGAGGGGAAAAGGAACAGAGGTCGCGGCGCATCGCGCTTTCGCCCGATCTGCGCGGCGGGCTGTTCGGCCTCGCCGGCGAACCTCTCATCGGTCTGCGCGGCGGCGCGTCCGAGCGCGCGCAACTCGACGCGCGCCGCCGAGTCAACTTCAGCGCGCAACTCTTCGACCGAAAGATAAAGCTCTTCGGGGCGCAGGCCGATCTCGCCCGCCGCATCGTTCTCGCCGTATCGCGCGGCGACCGTCTCGAAGCTGTTCGAGATGTACTGCTCGACGCCCGCGGGTTCGTCAACGACGAGAACGGCGTCGCGAAGATAGTCGAACGCACTCGCGTCGGTCTTCGCAACGAGCGGGATCAGCCACTCCCAGCCGGGGAACGTCTCGCCCTCGTCGGCGTAAAGGGTTCGGTCTTTCAAAGCGCGCGCGTGCGATTCATCGCCCCAACGGTCGCGCGCGAACTCGGCCCAAAGGCGAAAGTCGTCGCGACCGACTGCAAGCTCGCGCATCGGGACTATCTCGGTTTTTTGCAGTTGTTCGATTGAGAGTTGCGTCTCGGCGTCGAAGCGACGTATGGAATCAACCGTGTCGCCGAAGAACTCGACGCGCACGGGCGCGGCTTCGCCCGGCGACCAAACGTCGAGGATGCCGCCGCGCATCGAGAACTCGCCGACCGTGCCCACAGGGTCTTCGCGCACGTAACCCGAAGCGAGAAGGACTTCGACCAAATCCTCCGGCGGATAATCCTCGTCGCGACTGAGCACTGCGCCCGCCTGCAAAAGACTCGACGGCGCGACCGTCCGTCGCACGAGCGCCCGTGCAGAGACAATCGCGAACTGTCCTTGCCCGCGCGCGAGATGCCAGAGCGAGAGCGCGCGTCGTTCCAGAGTCTCTGCGTGCGGCGACGCGCCGGCATACGGGTCGCCTTCGGACGCGGGCAGAGACAGAACAGGCTCGCAAGCCTCGCCCTCGCCCGTGCCGAGCGCGCCGCACCAGAAAGAGAGGTCGCGCTCCCACGTCTCCATCTCGCGGTTCGCGGCGACGAGGACTGCAAAGCGCCGCCCCGTCTCGCGCCGCAAAATGGCGAGCGCGAGCGCACGCGCCGACGCCGAAGTAAGCCCCGCGACCGACACGACACGCGCGCCCGACGAGACCGCTGCGGCGAGACGCCTGAACTCCTCGCCCTCGACGACGCGCCGCAACACGCCCTGCAAGACCGAAACCGATTCGACCGGACTAGTCATAAACCTTCACGAAGAGTGCGGGGCTGACGTGTGACGAATCGAACGCTGGCTGCGCTGTCTTCATTCATCGTCCGCATTCTTCAACTTTACTCTTCAACTTTTTTCCGCGCGTGCCTTCTCGACGACCGAGACGACAAAGTCCCTCTTTCCGTCCGTGTACGAGTTGCGTTGTGCGCCGTGGCGTGCGGCGAGTTCGCGCTTCAGATGCTCGTACTCGCGCGCGGCCTCCGTGTGCGCGCGCAGGTAGTCTCGGAAAAGCAGATGCTCCTGCCAGAACTTGCCGCCGTGCTCGACCATGTGTAGGTGATGCGTGCCCGCGCCGCGCTCGCCTTTTCGGAAGAAGCGGCGTTCCGGCGTCAACAACTCTGCCTTCGGCACGTACTCGAAGCCGATTTTGTGCAGAGGCGTGACGCAAAGCGGCGCGTCCGCGAGGCTTCGGACGCCGGCCATGATGTCTATGATCGGCTTCGCCGCTAAGTTCGGCACGGACGTACTCCCGACGTGCTCGACGGCGACGACGTGCGGGCCGATAGCCTCAACAATGCGCCCACACTCCGCCTCGAACATCTCCGGCCAGCGCGTGTCGTAATCGGCGACCTGCACGGGCTGTCTCTTCCAACCCGATTGCGCCGCGTACTCCTCGGCGATTGCGGCCTTCATCCGGTTGATTATGCCCGTGGTCGAAGCGCCCTCGACGAATGGAAGCGCGACGACGCGCCCGCCCGCTCGCTCGACCTCTTCGCGACCGTGTATCTCTTCGAGCGCGTAGTCGCCGCCCTTCGCGAGCACGTCCGGCAAGACTTCGCTGATGAGCGAGCGCGGCGACTCTTCATCGAAGACGGTCACGAAATCAACCGACGAGAGCGCGGCGAGCAGTTCCGCGCGCTCGCCTTCATTCAAGACGGGACGATTCGCGCCCTTCAGAGCGCGCACCGAGCGGTCGCTGTTGACGGCGACGAGAAGCGCGTCGCCCAAGCGCCGTGCCGCTTCGAGGTATCGAGTGTGCCCGACGTGAAGGATGTCGAAACATCCGTTCGTGAAGACGAGCCTTTGCCCTTCGGCGCGCAGACGCTCGCGCTCGCGCAGCAACTCCCCACGGTCGAGAATGACTTTGCCGCTCACCTTTTCTGAATCGTAAACCGTAAACCGCGAACCGTAAATCGCCGGAGGCGGGTTTTGTCTATTCGCGGCTCACGTTTTACTATTGACGGCTTATGACGACGACACTTCCCGAAGACATAATCCCCGACAACGACCAGACGCGCGCGCGCGCGGCGCACCTCGAAGAGATTAAGAATCTCGTCGGCAACGCATACCCAAACAAGTTCACTCGCACGAACCTCGCCGGAAACGTCGAAGGCGAAGACACGATCAGCGCGCTCGCCGACGACGAGACGATTAAAAGAATCGTCGGCGACGAAGCGTTCTCGGAAGCTTTCACCTTGCTCGCGAGCAAGGTGAAAGAGGGCGCGCGCCCGACCGCGGAAGAACTCGAACCCATCAACACGAAGCTCGCGGGCTTCAAAGTGCAAGTCTCAGGCCGGCTTGCGACGCCGCCGCGAGTGATGGGCAAGGCCGCGTTCGTACATCTCTCCGACGGCAAAGAGCGTTTGCAGATTTACGTCCGCAAGCAGGAAGCGCACGCCGTAAGCAACGACTCGGGCCGCGAGGTCGAAGAAGATGAGAGCGGCTGGAAACTCTTCGGGCTTCTCGACCACGGCGACTTCATCGGCGTCGAAGGAAAGTTGTTCGTGACGAAGACGGGTGAGCTTTCGGTTCACGTGCGAACGATTCAATTTCTGTCGAAGGCGCTCGTGCCGATGCCCGACAAGATGCACGGCATCAACGACCCGGAGATACGCCAGCGCCGACGCTACGCAGACCTTATCGCTTCGAGCCTCAAGGTCGGCGCGGGCGAAGAGCAGACGGAAGGCGAAGCCGCACGACCCGAACTCTCGACACGCGAAGTCTTCGAGCGACGCTCGAAGCTTATAACCGCGATGCGTCGCTACTTGGACGACCACGGCTACATCGAAGTCGAGACGCCGATGCTCTCGCCCATCGCTTCGGGCGCAGCGGCGCGTCCCTTCGAGACTTTTCACAAAGCTCTCGGCATCCCGCTCTATCTACGCATCGCGCCCGAACTCTATCTCAAGCGCCTTCTCGTCGGCGGCTTCGAGCGCGTCTATGAACTCAACCGCAACTTCCGCAACGAAGGCATCTCCACGCGCCACAATCCAGAGTTCACGATGCTTGAGTTCTACACGGCATACAAGGACGTGAACTGGATGATGGACTTCTGCGAGGAGATGGTGCGCGAAGCGATCAAAATGGTTAACGGAACTTTGCAAATTGAGTTTGAAGGTATGACGCTTGATTTTAGCAATTTCAAGCGGCTCACGATGAAAGAAGCTATTCGATACTTTTGGAAGCTTAATGAACTCACCAGCCTTATCAACCTTGATATTGATGAAGGCAAGTTGAATGATTTGAAGTATGTCCGAATGCTAGTTAAAGCTATCCATAGCGCCGAACATAGAGACATGCAATATCAAACCAGCAAAGGGACTATGAATCTTGGTTTACTACCCAAGCTAACTAGAGAAGACTTTTTTGTGAGTGTAGCTCGTGATGCTGAAGAAACAGTTAACGATCCGCGTTACCGACCAATTAAGCCGGAGGAAGCAGATATAGATAGAGGGATTCAATATCTCTTCGAGTATGTCGCGGAATCAAATTTAACTCAACCAACTTTCATTACAGATTTCCCGAAGGCTATTTCTCCGCTCTCGAAAGCATCGCCCGACGACCCGGCAATCGCGGAGCGTTTCGAGTTGTACGTCGCGGGGATGGAGGTCGCAAACGGGTTCTCGGAGTTGAACGACCCGAAAGAGCAATATGATAGATTTAATGAGCAAATGAAGCAGCGCGAGCATGGCGATGACGAGGCTATGCAGATGGACGAAGATTACGTCCGCGCGCTATCTTACGGGATGCCCCCGGCTGCGGGCATCGGCATCGGCATCGACCGCCTGACGATGCTCCTGACGAACCGCCGCTCGATACGCGACGTGATTCTCTTCCCACACATGAGGCCAGCGCGGCAGGCTTCGGACGAACAAGCGTCGGAGTCTGAGGAAAAAGAGACGGCTTCGGAATCGTAAATCGTCGCGTTGAGATTTGAATAGACAATGGAAGTTCAAGGACGGGTGCAAAAGGGTTAGTGTTTAGCCGGGCGGCAAAATTCAACGTCGAGTTGGAGACGGGCGAGTTCGTCGAGGTCAAGGGCGTGCGCCTGCACTACCTTAGCCGCGGCGAGGGTCGGCCCGTCCTTCTGCTTCACGGCAACTCAGGATTTGCGCACGACTTCGCAGCCGTGCTCGGCGCGCTCAACCCGACGGAGTTTCGCGCCTTCGCCTTCGACCGCCCCGGCCACGGCTACAGCGAGCGCCCCGCAAACGACGGCGCGATGAGCACGCAGGCTCGACTCCTGCGCGGCGCGCTCGGCTCGCTCGGCGTACGGCGTCCACTGATCGTCGGGCATTCGTGGGGCGGCACGCTCGCGCTCGCATACGCCTTGCAGTTCCCCGAAGACACCGCCGCGCTCGTCCTGCTCGCGCCCGCAGTCTATCGAGAAGAAGACGTTTACGCCGCGCAGCGCATACTCGTCGAAATCCCCGTCCTCAGCGACCTCTTCATCCGCGCGTCCGACACCTTTATACGCGCCGAGATCAAGCGCAATCTTGAACGCGCATTCTCGCCCGACAAGCTTCCGCTCGAATACCTTCGCGTTGCCGAAGCCTTCTGGTCGAGGCCGTCGCAGGTGCGCGCCTTTATGCAGGACGAGTACGGTTACAATCCCGCGGTCGAGTCGCTCTCGCGGCGCTACGACAAAATCCGCGTCCCCGTGACAATCATCACGGGCGACGCCGATGAACTTGTCAAACCGGAACGACACGCATATCCTCTACATCGCTCGATGGAGCATTCCGGGCTGACCGTCATCCCCGCAGCCGGCCACATGCTGCCGCACACCAGACCAAAGGAAGTTATCAACGCGATTCGTGCCGCCGCCATCGAGGTCGGCCCCGTTCAGGAGCAAGTATGAGCCGCATCCCCCTACGCGAACTCTGGTGGCTCGCTGCCGGCGCGGGCTACGGCGCGCGATACGTCCGACTCAGAGTGAGCGCCGCCATCTCTTCGCGCCGCGCACGCCGCGCCGGAGACCCGACGGGTGAGTTGCTTCGACTCCAAACGCTCTACGGCTACAACGCGCACTCGCTCGTCTCCATCGCTCCGGGTGCAAGGCTCTGGTCAACGCCGGAGATTGACGGCGCGATCATCTACAGCGAGTTCGGTCGCGTGTGGCTCGCCGCCGGAGACCCTCTGGTGTCGGAAGACGAGGCCGCAGAACTCGCGCGCCTCTTCGTCGCCGAGGCGAAGAGACGTGGGCGCGTCGCCGCCTTCGTCCCCGTGACCGAACGCTTCGCGCGCGCGGCCGTCGGCAAGGCCGGACTCGCCGCGCTCAAGGTCGGCGCAGCGCCCTACTTCGATTTGAAAACGTGGTCGCCGCGCGGCGACCGCGCGAAGAAGATGCGCGCCGGAGTCAATCAAGCGCGACGCGCGGGAGTCAGCGTCGAGGCGATTGAAGAGGCCGACGAAAAGCTCCGGCTCGAAACCGAAAAGCTCTGCCGTCAATGGCTCGACACGCGGCGCGCGGCGACTTCGTTCGGCTGGCTCTTTCTACTCGACCCGTTCCAGCACGCATCGCATAAAAAATTCTTCGCGGCGCGCGAACGGTCTGGCGCGCTCGTGGGCTTTCTAGCCGCCAGCCCGATGCCCGCGCGCGGCGGCTGGTATCTGGAAGACGTTTTGCGTTCGCCCGACGCTCCGGCGGGCACGGCAGACATTCTGGTCTTCGAGGCTCTAAACATCCTCGCCGCGTCGGGCGCTCGGCTCGCAACGCTCGGCACTTCGCCGCTCGCGCACGACGGCGAAGAGGTAGTGCCCGCGCACGGCTTCCCCGTCGTCGAGCGCGCGCTCAAACTCGCGTCGAAACGTCTCGGCGCGTTTTACAACTTCGAGGGACTGCGACGCTTCAAAGCTAAGTTCGTCCCGACACACTGGGAGAGCGAGTACATTCTGGGGCCCCGCGGCGTGACCATCCCGCCGCGCGTCGCCTACGCCGTCATGCGAGCAATCGCGCCCGGCGGCGTCCCACAACTCCTGACCCGGCAGGCGGCACGCACGCTTCGCTCCGCCGCCGGAAGAACCGTCAGACGCGGCAAACGAAGGCTCCCCGTAACGACACACGAATAAACTAAGGAGAATAATTAAAAATGATTCGCAAGATTTTCCTCCTCTGCGCGGCGCTCGCGCTCACGGCCTCTTTCGCACACGCACAGAGCGAAAGCCATGCCGTTAAGGTGACGGGTTACGTCGTCGACAACATGTGCGCCGGAAGCCACACCACCGAGGCCAAGGCGAAAGAGCACACGACATCCTGCGCTTTGATGCCCGGCTGTTCGGAGAGCGGCTTCACGGTCGTCTCCGGCGACACGACATACAAGCTCGACGACAACGGCAGCAAGCTCGCGAGGGGGATTTTGAAGGGCACGCACACGAAGAAGGGCGTGAAGGTCGAAGTCGAGGGCACGCTCGAAGGCAACACGCTGCACGCCGACAAGATCACAGAGGTGAGTTAAGCGGCGCGGCTTTGGGCCGCGGCTTCTACTCGACCGGCGAACGCCGGCACGAAAGACACGGAAGGCGCGCAAGGAGTGTCGGAAATCCTCCTTCGCGCGCCTTCCGTGTCTCTTCATTCACACGCGCGACTCGTAGCCGGGCGACGCGACTCAGAAGTGTCTGAGAATCTTCCGCGCAAGCGTCTTCGACTTTTCTAGTCTTGCGTCATCGTCTTCCGCGCCGCCGACGCTCAGGCGTATGATCGCGTCCTTCCTCAACACCGAGAGCGCGGCGCTGTCGTGTCCCCTGATCCAGTATGCAGCATCGCCGATGCCCGCGATCCGTCGCGGCGGCGCGGCCTCTTCCTCGCCCTCTTCGCGCTCTTCACGGTGGCCGCCTTCCCTCGTGCCGCCCGCCGCGCGCTCGCGCTCCAACTCAAGCTCGCGTTCGCGCTCGTCCTTCTCTTTGCGTTCGCGTTCGCGCTCGCGCCCTTCGGCGGCATCGCGGCTGAAAGTCTTGCGCCAGAATTCCGCGACCGTGCTCGCGACCGCGCCCGCGGCGGGGCGCGTGACTTCGATGTTGATTGACTTGTTGAAAGTCGGCAGGCGGTAGAAGCACTGCGACGTGACGAGCGCGCCCGAAAGATGTTCGCTGCCCTGCGCGTCGGCGGGCGGCTCGCCCTGCACGGACTCGATCTCTTCGTTCGAGAGGAGCGCGCAGGTCGCGCTACGCGGGACGGCGGACGCGGCCTGTGCGGGCGGGGTCGTTTGCGGCGTCGGCTGCGCGCCGGAGTCTCTAGCGCCGCACGCGGGCGACGCGGAGAGCGCAGAGAGCAGGAGGATTGTCGCAGCCGTTCGCACCGAGTCCGACATTTAATTCTTTGCGGGGCGGGTCGCGTTCTGCTCGACCTTCTTGCGTAGGCTGTTGACTCGCTCGCCCGCCCAGTCGGGCACGCCGCCCGTCTGCGCCATCAGGCGAACGTACTGCTCTGCCGCGGCGAGCGCGTCGTCGTAGCGCCCCTCGCGCTCGCGCACGCGGCTCACGTCAACGAAGAACTGCGGACTCGTCGCGCCCATCAACTCCGCCGCGCGCGCGAAGGCGTCGCCCGCCTCCTCGACGCGGCCCAAGTGTTCGTAGATTCGACCGAGGTGATAGTAGGCGACCGGGTATTGCGCGCCCTCCTTGCGCAGAACGACGAGAAGGCTCGCCGCCGCTTCCTCGTTGCGATGAAGACCCGTCAGCGTGTAGCCGAGTTCGATGTTTGCGGGCGCGAAGTAGCCGCCGTTGGCCTCGATGGCTTTTCGATAAAGCGCGACCGCCGCCTCTTCGTGATTCTCGGCGCGCGCGTCCCTCGCGTTCATCAGAAGCGAGTAAGCCTCGCGCCCGACGACGAGCGGGCGCAGAGACTTCGACGATGCGCGCGCATCGCGCGAGTACGAAGGCGAAATCTTCTCCGGCTCGGAGTTTTTATCCGCGCGCGACGCGGGCAGAGGCTTCGACGCTTCGACGATCTCGGTCGAGCGCCGCTCGCCCTTTTCTTCCGCGGCGACATTCGCAGCGGCGACGATCTCGCCGCGCGCGATTGCGACCTCGCGCGGCACTGTCGCGCCCGAACGAGAAGTGAACGAATCGAGGACTGCGAGCGCCTGCGCGGGGTCGCCGTCTTCGGCGAGAGCGCGCGCAAGCGCGACGGCTGCGTCCGCGTGCTTCGGGTCGAGGCGGAGCGTCCGCCGCCACTCGGCTATCGCGAGTCCGGCCTCGCCCCGGAGCGCGTGCAGGCGACCGAGGCTGTAGCTCGCCTCTGCGTAGTTGTAGTTCTCAAGCTTGAGCGCGTTTGTCAGAGCCTCTTCCGATTCGTCCCAGCGACCGAGCCGCATTAAGACGACGCCCAGATTGTTCTCCGCGCGCGAGTAGTTGCCGTGGCGCTGCGAGATGGCCTTTCGATACGCCTCGACCGCCGCGTTCGACTCGCCGAGCCGCGCGAGCGCGTTCCCTGTGTTGTAGAAGAACGACGGGTCGAACCTCTCCTCCGCGAGCATCGAGCGCAAGAGTTCGACCGCTTCCGCCTTGTTGCCCGAATCGGCGAGACGCGCGGCGAGCGTCTGCCTGAGACGCCCGCGCTCCGAAGGGTTCGACGCCGAAGCTATCTGCGCCTTCAACTCTTCAACGCCGTCGCCCGCCACCGGCTGGGACGCCGCCGCGGAAGAAGACTTTGACGTTGAAGACGGCGCGGCTCCGGCGGTCTTGTCGGCCTGTGCGGTCTTCGACGCGTCCGACGCCTCGGTCGTCGATGCTCGACGCTCGCGCACTGCCTCGCCGGCTTTCGAGTCCTGCGCACGTGCTGACGGGCAGAGCGCGAAAGCGCAGACCAGAGTCGTGAGCGCCAACTTTGTAGTCGAAAACTTTTTCATAAACTCACTCGCCCTCTCACAGAGGTCACGGTCGAAGCCTGCGATTCATCGCCGCTTCAACTTCTGAACGTGATAATCGTCAACTTCTGAACGCGATGATCGTCCCGCCGAAGCCCGCCGCCCAGCCGCGCGTGCGCCCGACGAAGAAGAGACGTTCGAGCGCGTGCGGCGTGCCCGTCGGCTCGGAGCGCCAAGTCGCGCCGCCGTCCGCCGTGTGAATCGCCGTGCCGTCGGCCCCGACCGCCCAGCCCTCTCGCGCGTCGAAGAATTTCACGTCGAAGAGGTCTGACTCAGTGCCTGAGCTTTGCGCGCGCCACGTCCGCCCGCCGTCCGTCGTCGAGAGCACGACGCCCCCCGCGCACGCCGCCCAACCGCGCCGCGCGTCCGCGAAGCTGACCGCGTTGATTCGCAAAGAAGATTCGCCCTGAGCCGCGCGCGTCGCCGTCTCGTTTGTCGCCGGCTGCGAAGTCTCGGCGCTTACGACGCCCGCGCGCCACGTCGCGCCGCCGTCCGTCGTCGAGAGCGCGGTCGCGCCCGCGCCGACGACCCAACCCGTCTGCGCGTCGAGGAACGTAGCGCCGAGCAGAAGGTGTCTGGTCGGCACGCGCTGCCGCGTCCAACTCTCGCCGCCGTCGGTTGTCGCAAAGAGCGCGCCCGACTCGCCGAACGTCCAGCCGTGATCTGAGTCCGCGAAGCGCACGCCCGCGAACTTCAGGTCAACATCCTCGCCCTTCGTCACGTCAACGCGCGTCCAACTCTCGCCGCCGTCCGTCGTCTTCAAAAGATAAGAGATCGACTCGTCCTTCCGCATCGGCATGTAGATGCTTCGCTCGCAGACGGCCCAGCCCGTCCGCGCGTCTGTGAAGAACAAATCCTTGATGGCATCCTCGGTCGGCGGTCGCCGGACTTCCCAACTCTCGCCGCCGTCCCCGGTCGCGAGCAGAGCGCCCTTGCCGCCGACGG
The DNA here is from genome assembly GCA_035474235.1 of Pyrinomonadaceae bacterium. GTDB lineage: Bacteria > Acidobacteriota > Blastocatellia > Pyrinomonadales > Pyrinomonadaceae > QHXN01. The sequence continues at coordinate 41,395 of DATINM010000075.1, read as the reverse complement.
CCCAGCCCCGCCGTTCGTCAACGAAGAAGACCGCGTGCAGCCACGCGAACGAACCCGTCTTCTGTTTCGACCAAGCCGCGTGTGCGGAAGGCAAAAGGCAAAAGGCAAAGGGCAAAAGACTGAAGACAACGGCGAGTCGGCGCGCAATCCAACCGCGCGACGCGAGGTCGTCTCTTTTGCCTTTTGCCTTTTGCCTTTTGCCTTCCAAGTTAGAACCCGCCGCCCGCGAAGATGCGCGCGAAGCTGAGGACGGGAAGCAGTTGCATGACCTTCTGGAACGTCTTGTAGCGGTTGCCGGGCACGACGATCTGATCGCCGGGGCGTAGGAAGTAATTGTCGGCGGCCTGTCCCTTCTCGATTGCGGCAACGTCAATCGGTATCGGTTGCAGACGACGGTCTGCGCCCCAGTGCAGCACGACGACCTTGCGTTTGTCGCCCGTCGGCAGCACGCCGCCCGCTTCGGCCAGAGCCTCGTAGACGCTCAGTCGGCGCGACATCGTCATGATGCCCGGCTTCGCAACGTCGCCGATGACGCCGTAGCGCGCCGACATCGCCTTGTCGAGCGAGACCTGCACCTTCGGAGCGATGATGTATTCGTCGAGCCGTTTCGTAATCTCCTCGCGAACCTGCTGTCTGGTCTTGCCGGCGACGTGCAGACCTTCGGGGAAGAAGAAGTAGTCGATAACCCCGTCGGGAGGGACTGTGACGCCCGCCCTCGAATACTTGTCGAGGCCGAAGACGGAGATCGAGATCACGTCTTCGGGGCCGAGCCGGTACGTCGTTAGAAAGTTATTGTAGTAGGGAATCTCTGCGTCCGCGTCCTCGTTCATCTGCTCGCGACGGTTGGCGAGGACTTCTTCGGGCACGTCCTGACGCGTGGCGCTCTTGTCGTCAGGCTCAAGGCGCTCGTTCGCTTCGGTCGTTTGCGCGGGCTTCTGCGCGTCGGCCTTCTTCTGCTTCTGCGCGAGCGTGGCGGCGGGCGCGAGCGTGGCGAGCGCGAGCGCGGCGGCGGCGGCTAATCTCAGTTTCGACTTCATAACTTCAAACCTCCGTTGACAACTGTGCGGCGGCGGGGCCGTCGGCAAAAGGGCATCGCTCAAGTCCCGCGACCGAAGAGGATCGTCTTGACCGTCTCGAACATGATGACCGCGTCGAGCATGAGGCTCTGGTTCTTGATGTAGTAGAGGTCGTACTGCAACTTCTCTCGCGCGTCCTCGATTGACGCGCCGTAAGGGTACTTGATCTGCGCCCAGCCGGTCAGGCCGGGCGGTATCAGGTGACGCTGCTTGTAGAACGGAATCTCGTCGGCGAGTTGGCGGACGAAGTGCGGGCGCTCGGGGCGCGGGCCGACGAAGTTCATCTCGCCGCGAAGGATGTTCCAGAACTGCGGTATCTCGTCCACGCGAATCTTTCGTATCACGCGACCGACGCGCGTGACGCGCGCATCGCCGTCCTTGCTCGCCCAGACGGGGCCGTCTCTTTCGGCGTCCGTCCGCATCGAGCGAAACTTGTAGACGCGGAACGCGCGCCCGTTCTTGCCGACGCGCTCCTGCGTGTAGAGAACGGGGCCGCGCGAGTCGAGCTTGATGAGAGTCGCCGTCAAAAGAACGATGGGCAGCGACAGAACTGCGCCGACGAGCGCGACGCCGCGGTGGACTGCCGTGCGGACTGCTGCGCTCAAACGATTCTGGCGACCGCGCCCCGAAAAGATGAGCCACGAGGGGCGCATCATGTCGAGCGAGACGCGCCCCGTCAGACGCTCGTAAAAGCTGGCGCACTCTTCGATGGCAACGTCGCCCGACAGGCTCAGGTCGAGAAGCTGGCGGACGGGAAACTGCCCGCGCCGCTCGGCCATCGCGACGACGACGCGGTTGATGCCCTCGCGTCGAATGATGTCGCCGAGGTCGCTCGTAAGTCCAAGGACGCGCGGGTTGACCAGACTCTTGCCGACGAGTTCGGGGCGATTGTCAACAAAGCCGACGATGCGATAGCCCGCGTCGCGCCGCTCCAGAACCTCGCGCGCCACCTCGACCGCCGCGTCGCCCGACCCGACTATTAGAATCTTCTCGCCGACGCTCGGGTGTCCGAGCAGCCAGTGCGCGCAGACGCGCCACGCGACCATGAGCGCCAGAGCCATCGGCAGCGCGATCAGGCTTACGCCGCGACCGATGACGAGCGCCGGCACGAGATACATCACTATCGCGAGCGCGACCCACGCGAGTCCGAGCGCCTGCACGAGCCGGAGCACGAGTTCGCGCCGGTCGTGCATGACGACGAAGTCGTAGAGGTCGTAGAGATAGAAGGCCATGAGGCAGAAGAGCGTGACGACGCCCGCCTTTAGAAAGCCGTACTTCTCGTTGAGTTCGTAGTAGGCATCGAGCCACCCCAAGCGCAGGTACGCCGACGCCACCATCGCCAGAAAGATCAGCAGCGCCTCGGCGATGATGAGCAGCAGCGTCCGAACGTTAAAGCGCGTCGAAGCCAAAAGCTTTACCCCACGAACTCAGGTCGCACGGAATCCCTCAACCCTCTTGCTCGCCGCCGCCGTCGCGCACGGATTTGTAGCGGCGATAGTAGTAATAGTTCTGCTCGTTGAGTTGCTCGTCCGAGCCGTTGAGGATGACGCCGAGCAGACGCTCGCGCGGGAGCGGCTCCAACAACTTTTCGAGCGCGGCGTAGCGCGTCTTATTGGCGCGCGCGACGATCAAAGCGGCGTCGGCGCGGCTTATGAGCACCGTGGCGTCGGTGAAGATGCCGAGCGGCGGCGCGTCGATGATTATGTAGTCGAACATCCGCCGCGCCTCTCTGAGCACGGCGCTGAACTTCGGCCCCGACAGAATCTCGGCCACGTCGTCGCGCGCAGAGCCGCCCGGCAGAAGGTGAAGCCCGGCGGGTTCGAGCCTGACGATTGCGTCTTCGAGCGTCGTCTCGCCCGCGAGCACTTCCGATAGCCCGGTCGGCGCGTCGAGTCCGAGATAGTCGGCGGCGCAGGGGTTTCGGAGGTCGCCGTCAATCAAAAGCGCACGCACGCCGTCGGTCTGCGCCAGAAGCCACGAGAGGTTGATGGCCGTGAGCGTCTTGCCTTCCATGATGCCCGCGCTCGTGATGACGAACGCCTGCATCTTCTTGCGCTCGCCCGCGTGCAGCACGCGTGTTCGCAAACTTCGGAAGCGCTCGGCGTGGCCCGAGCGCGGCTGTGTGATTGCGACGAGATGTGGTTCGACGCGCGCGGCGGAGATGTCTAGCGTGACAAACTCCGGCGTGCGCGCCGAACCGGCAGCGCCCAAAGTTGCCCCAGCAGCACGCGAAGCAGTCGCGGCGGGGAGTGCCGACCCGCCGTCCGTCCCGGTGTGCTCAGTGGGCGCTGATCTTTGCGCCGTCTCCGGCGACTTGAAGTGTCTCGAATTGCGAAGGAAGACTTCAGGCGCGTCCGACTCTTCGGCGACGGCTGCGACGGATTTGACTTCCGCCGTGCGCGCGTCGGCGACCGAAGCCGAGCCGTTCTCGGCGTGCGAGCCGACCGCGGCGTGCGAGCCGTTGCGACCGTTCGAGGCCACGGACGCAATTCCCTTTTCGGCGCTCGCCGCTTTGCCCGACGCGTTGCCGTTGCCGTTTCGCTTCTCGGCGGGGCCGCTTTCGGCTGCGCGCCTGAGCGCGTCGTAAACTCTTCCCATCACGAATCTCCCTTGTCGTCCCAGCTTTTGAATGCACGGCCGAGGTCTTCGGAGTCGGGCGCGACCGCGACCGCGCCTTCGTTTTTGCTCTCTCCTTCGAGTTCGCGCTCGACCTCGTGCTCGTGTCGCGCCTGCGCCGCGCCCGCCACGCTCGTCTGCGGCCTTCCGCGTTCCTCGGACAAAGCCGCGCCCGCCGCCCAAAGCTCGGAGCGGCCCGCGGCGTCGAAGATGCGCGCAGACTGAGCGCGCTCCTCGCCCGGCTGGCGACCGCGATGCGCGTTCGGCAGAAGGTCGAAGGTGTCTGCGACCTCCTCGACGATGTCGCGCGTGATGACTTCGGATTCGGCGGCAAAGCCCGCGAGCAGAGCGTTGTCGCAGAGGTTGTTTATCTGGCGGGGGATTCCCTCGGAGCAGCGGAAGATGAAGTCAACGGCGGCGGGCGTGAAGATGTCTGTGCGCTCCGCGCCCGCCGCGAGCAGACGCGATGCGATGTAGCGCTCAGTCTCTTCGATTGAAGGAAGCGGTCTTATCTCGCAGCGCAGAGCGATGCGCTGCTTGAGTTGCCGGAGTTCCGGCTGGTTCAGAACGTCGCGCAGTTCAGGCTGTCCCGTAAGGATTATCTGCAACTGCTTCGCGGAGTCTGACTCGAAGTTCGATAGAAGCCTTATCTCTTCGAGCACGGCGGGCGAAAGCCCGTGCGCCTCGTCGATGATGAGCACCGTGCGCAAGCCCCGCGAGTGGCGCGAATCCAACACCTCGCCGAGCTTCAGGAGCAACTCCGACTTGCTCTCCCAGCGCGGCACGTCGAGGAGTTTCTGCGACGAGATGTACTGGTAGAACTCTGCGACCGTCATCCGCGGATTGAAGAGGTATGCGACGAGCACCGTACGGTCGAGCCGGTTCATCATCCAGCGAAGGATCGTCGTCTTGCCCGTGCCGACCTCGCCGGTAACGACGATCAGACCCTTGCCGCTCTCGATGCCGTAGTGCAGGTTCGCCATCGCTTCTGTGTGCGACGGCGTGAAGTATATGAAGCGCGGATCGGGCGTCAGCGCGAACGGCAGTTCCTTCAGACCGTAGAATTCGAGGTACATCAGTAAACCTCCGAAAGCCGTGAATGGTAAATCGTGAATAGTAAATGGAAACTGCTTTTATCTATTCACCATTTACCATTCACGGGTCTTTCATCCTCTGTTCGCAAGCAACTCGATCAGGTGCAGGCGGCTGAGGACGAAATAGAGCGCGGGCGCGGTTACGACCGTCGCGATGATTGCGGCGACGGCGAGCGCGGCGCGGCGCGCTTTCATGTTGCGCTCCTCGCGCGGCGTCAAAAGCACCGGCAGCGTAACGAGCACGGGCAGTCCCGTGTAGTGCTCGGCGTCCTCCGCCGTCTGCACTGTGAGCAGGCGCGGAACCTCGAAGGCGGCGGCGAGCGCGACGCCGAAGGCGAGTCCCGCGAAGAGTCCGAGCAGCATCAAAAGCGGGCGCTTCGGCGCGACGGGCTGTTCGGGCAAACTCGCCGGGTCGATGACCGCAATGCTTTCGCCCTGCGAGCGCCCCGCGATGTCGGCCATCGTCGAAGCCTTCTGCTGCTGCGCGACCGCGTCGTCGTAGATGGCCTTCGCTGACTGGTACTCGCGGTCGAGAGCTTCGAGTCCGACAGCCGAGCCGGGCACGCCGTTGATGCGCTGTTCGAGCGAGGCGATGTCGGCCTCGGCCTTGTCGAGCAGAGCCTGCTGGCGCTTGGCCTCGCCTGCGAGCCGCTCGTTCTCTGCCTTGTACGAGTTCACGCGCGGGTCAACGCGCGTTTCGAGTCGCTTGCGCTGCTCATCGACCTTGCGCTTGTGTTCCTCGACCATCTCGTCCATCTGGCCCTGTATGGAGTCTATCTGGCTCTGCACGGCTACAACGTCCGGGTGCGCCGGCCTGTAGATCGTCAGCATCGCCTGCTTCTGTGTTTCGAGCGCCGCCTTGCTTTTGACGAGTTCGGCATAGGCAGCAGTGGACTTCGGGTCGGTCATCTGCGCGATGAACTCCTCGACGCCCTGCTGGTTCGACTTCGAGAGGTCGGCGGCGAGCTTGTTGTTCGATGCGATCTGGTCGTTGATGCGACCGATCTCTGAGATGCGCGTCTTCTGCTCTTCGCGAAGACCCGCGAGTTGGCCTATGAGCGCCTGAATCTCCGAGGGCAGGCTCGACAGATGGCTCGACATGAATTCGAGCCGCTCCTTGTCAATCTTGTCGAGATTCTCCTTCGCCTCGTTCAGCTTCTGGACGAAGAACTCGTTTGTAAGCTTCGTCTCGTCGCTCGCGGCCTTGGTCTGTGTGTTGACGTACTTCGAGGCCAACTCCTCCGTGACGGCCTGCGCGGTGCGCGCCGCCCACGCCGAATCGCGCCCCGAGTTGCGGAACGAGAGGAAGAAGCCGTTGGTGACTTCGTTGCGACTCGTGTTGAGCGTGATCTTGATGTCCTTCGTCCTCATGCGCTCGACGATCTCGTCCATCGAAGCGCCGCCGGCACGCTCCGCGGCGTAGAGGTTGTAACGCTCGATAAGCGGTTCGAGCGTGCTGCGGCTGGTGACCTCCTGCCCGATGTTGTTGATGCGTATGGTCAGGTCGTTGTCCGAAAGCTGCGGCACGACGGACGTTGAGATGCTTGAGGGCCTGACCGTCAACAGCGTCGTTGACTCGTACACGTTCGGCAGTTTCCACACGACCGCCGCGACCGCGACCGCGACCGCCGCCGTCGGCAGTACGATCAGCCACTTCCTACGCCAGATCATACGGGCGAACTCGCCCGGCGTCCGCTGTCGAAAATCAACACTCATGGCAAACTCCGAAGTGATGAGTGATGAGTGATGAGTGATGAGTCAAGAAACTGCCGCTTGCTTTTCTCATCACTTATCATTCATCACCGTCTTAAAGGCTTTCGAGCGTGCGGCGCACGTCGTCAATGGGTGTGTTGGTCGGGGGCTTGGGGCTTCGCTGCTGCTCTGCGGTGTAAAGCTCCTGACACTTTTGAAGCTCGCGGCGCGCGCCCTGTTTGTCGCCGCTTGCTGCGAGCGCCGCGCCGAGGTGCCAGCGATAGAGCGAGTTGTCGCCGCCGCGCTTTGAGGCGAGCGCGACGGCGCGCTGTAACTGCTCGACCGAGTCGCGGAAGATTCCCTTTCGGTAATAGACCCAGCCCAAGGTGTCTGCGAAGCCCGGCTCGTTCGGATAGCGGCGCACGACATCCTGCGCCAGACGCATCGCCTCTTCGGCGTTGCCCTTGGCGTGGTCGCCGTAGAGCGCGGCGAGGTTGTTCTCCGCCACAGGCTCGTCGGGGCGGATCGAGAGGACGCGGCGGTAGTAGTCGGCGGCAACGTCGAGGTTGTTGCGACCGGCCTCGATGAGTCCGATGTTGCGATAGGCCACGAACTCGTCCTGCCGGCGCTCGATGATCTTCTTGTACTGCTCGATGGCGCGGTCGGGCTGGTTCGTGCCCACGTAGATTTCGGCGAGCGCGTTGTAGGCCGCGATGTAGTCGCCGTCGATCTGCGCGGCGCGCTGGTACGCCGTCTCCGCGCGCTGCGGGTCGGGCTGCTGCTGCGAGTTGCCGTGCCTGTACGCCTCGCCGACGAGGTACTGAAGTTGCGCGTTGTTCGGTTGCTCGCCAGCCAACTGCTCGACGCGCGAGCGTGCGTCGTCGAGTTTGCCCGTCACCGTGTCGAGGTTGATGAGCGCGGTCAACGCTTGAAAGTTCGTGCGGTCAACCGAGAGCGCGTGCTCGATCTGCTGCTGCGCTTCGTCGGCCTTGTTCTCCGCCGCCGCAGCGTCGGCGAGGTTGATGTAGGGCAGTGGCGAGTTTGGCGCGGCCTGTCGCGCGGCGTCGAAGTCCGAGCGCGCCGCGGCGATGAGCTTCGACGCATCCGCGCCCGAAGCGGCGTGCGCGAGCGCGAGGCTCGCCTTGCCGCGCAGGAGCAGCGCGTTCAGCTTCGTGTCGGCGAGAAGCTGCGGCGTCATGTCGCCGCCCGGCGCGGCGGCCTCAAGCTTCTTCAGAAGGTCGTCGCTCGTGCGCTTCGCGCCGTCGGCGTCGCCGGAGTCGAGCGCGATCTGAATCTGCAAGAGCTTCGCGGGGGTGAAGTCCTGATAGTAGCGTTCGAGTTCGCCGGCCCGTGCGCGCGCCTGCTCGAACTGCCCGTCGCGGTAGAGCGCGTCGGCCATGAAATAGAGTCCGAGCTTCGAGCGCGGGTCGGCGTCGAGCACGGTCTTCAGGTCGGCGATTGCGCCGTTGGGGCCTGAGAGCTTGCCCGAAGCGGCCCTCATGCGCGCACGCAGGAATAGAGCGTCAACGTCCTTCGCGTTGCGCTTCAAAAGCTCGTCGGCCTGCGCGCTCGCCCCTTGCGTGTCGCCGCGCTGGAGGCTTATCTCGCCGAGCCGGTAGTGAGCGCGCGAGTAGTCGGGCCATTGCTTGGCTATCTCCTGATAAAGATTCGCCGCGTCGTCGAAGCGACCGACCGTCGCGTAGTAGTCGGCGAGGCGCGCGCGCCCATCGGGCTTGTCCCAGTCGAGTTGCGCCCAAGCCTTGTACGCTTCCTCTGCCTTGTCGAGACGGTTGTTGACGAGATAGTAGCTGGCGAGCACCCAGCGCACGTCGCGGTTCTGTGGGTCAACCTCTGCGGCACGGGCGAACTCGGCTTCGGCCTGCGGCGAGCGCCCGGTCTGCGTCAGAAATTTTCCGTACTCGACGTGCGCGAGCGACGAATTGCCGTTGACGGAGATGGCGTTCCTGTAGGTCGCCTCCGCGTCCGACTGCCGGTTCGTCTGGACGTAGAACTTCGCGAGTCCCATGTAAGACTCGATGCGCTGCGGGTCGAGCGCGATGGCGTCCTCGATCATCTTCTCGGCCTGCTTCGTGGCCTTGTCGGCGTCGGGGCCGTCCTTGCCCTTGAAGAAGATTACGTTGGCGAGAAGGATGTGGCCGTCGGGGTTCTTCGGGTCGTGCGCGACGATCTCATTGGCGAGCCGCTCGGCCTCGGCGAGAAGCTCCGGGCTTTTCTGCGCCGCGAAGCCGTAGAGATAGCCGTTGGCGAGCCTGAGCCGCGCGTCCATGTTGTTTGGGTCGAGCTTGACCGTGCGCTGTAACTCTTCGATGTACTCGCCGCCTCGCCCCAACTGCTCGTAGGCTTGCGCGAGTCCCCAGTGCGCGGCGGCGAGGTTGTCGTCGATCTGTAGGGCGTTGCGGAATTCAATCGAAGCCTCCTGCCAGCGGCGCTCCTTCAGGAAGGCTTCGCCCTGATGCAGGTGTTCTGCCTTGGCTTTTTCCGGGCTTGTACACGAGGCCGCGAGCGCGACCATGCAGGCGAGAAGGACGGCGAGAAGCGCGCGTACACGCCGCGCGCGGGGGCACTCTTGAAGATTCATCTGTCCGGCACTCCTTCTGAACTTGCGGCCTCAAGCTGCCACGGCTTTCGGGGCACGAACGCCGAGACTTTTGCGGGCCGCAACTCTTAACTTAACCGCCGCCTCCGCTCGCTCCGGCGGGCAAAGCCGAGGGCGAGACCGCGCGCGCGGTCACTTACCAACGAAAGCCGGTTGTTTGAAATCTGCGTCGCCAAGTCCGCGGCGCGCGGGCAAACGCGAGCGCATCGGGCTTTAAACGCCTTGACCGGCCTTTTTTTCAAGCACGTCCCGGCGGGGCTGCTACCGGGAACGTCGAGGGTTTGAAATGTCGAATGAGGAGTCCCTTCCTTAAAAATGCCTGAGCCGCGCGGAAAAGGCAAGGTATATTTCCGCCTCAGTTCGGCACGTACGGCGAGAGGTCGGGCGCGGCCTGCGCGGCGAACCCGGTCGCCGTCGCGAGCGCCTCGTCTTCAGAGCCGCGCAAGGGCACGAGCACTCTCACCATCGCGCCGTCCGAGCGTCGCAGCCGCATACTGTCGAAGACCGTGTAGAGCTTGTCCCAGTATTCGCTCGCGACCGCTCGACCGCGCCCCTGATACCAGTAGATCATCAACAGGCGCTCATTGCCATGCTTCATCAGGTAGCGATTGGCCGTAAACGCCGCCGCGCCGTTCGAGGGCTTTATCTCGACGGCTGAAGGCTCCGTCAACTCCCAGCCCGAACCCGGAAGGCAGTTGAGCGGGCTGTGATAGGTAGCGCCCGTGCGCTGCGTCGAGTAGTAGCCGACGTAGAACGACGCCGTGCCGTCGCCCGCATTCACGTACTCGCGCGAGACGTAATCGTCCGCGCGCAGAACGGCCTCGGTCTCCGCGTCGAAACGCTCGTCCGGCCCCGACTGACGCCACTCGCCGACCTGTCGCGGGAACTCGGCGAGCGCCCTTCGCGGCACGCGAGCCTCGCCCGCCGCCGCCCAGAAGTTCACCAGCGCGCCGCCCGCGACTAACAGCGCCACCATCGCCCAGAAATGTTTAGCCTGTACTTTCATTCAACTCGACAATGACTTAGCAGCGATAAGAATCACTACTTCTGAGCCTGCGAACTCTTCGGCTCGAATTTAATAGATTTGATTATACGCTCAAACAATTCGTGCTCCTGCGGCTGGTAAAGAACTTTTGAGATGTGAAAGTCAACCCAGAAGCCATCCTGCACGAATTCGGCATACATATGTTCCTGTTTGACCGGTATGCCTTGGAAAGACGGCATGAAGAACTCGAAGTAACTCACCTCTCCGATCTCAGACTGGACGACATTCTGCGGCTTCTCCCATAAAGGGTTGCCGGCTTTCCAGATCATGTCCCGGCAAGCCTTGCTGTCTTTGCAATTCTTTGCCGGCTCGATGAAGAAGGACATGGTTATCTTATTCTTCTCATCATTCATCAGGAAGTAGCCATATCGTCCATCGGGTTTCACTTGCTGCTGCTCGATGGTTAGGGAATCTTTAGGCAGCGTGAGCGTCCACGGAGCGGCGGGAACTGAGAACCCGATACGTTCTTCGTCTAAGGGCTTTGCTATCGCCGACGCCTGAAACAAAGCCGATAGAATAAAGAAACATAAGAGCGCTTTGACTAACATTGGCAAGCAGCCTTCCTTTGTAAGATCGGACTCCGCGAGATTGCAGCTACCGTGAGACACGAAATCATAGTCGAAAAGTAAAGCGTCCAATTGTCTTTTACGCTGCTCCGGCGCATTCCTTAGCCCGTCCCTCCATCGCCCCCGACTGACATCGTCGCTGCGCCGCCGACGACAGCGCCCTCGACCGGGTGATTCTCTTCGACGGCTTCGGATGATTTTTCTATCGTCGCGCCGCCGCCCTTGCCCGCGCCCCCGCGGCGCGTTGGGTTGAAGCGGTCAACGAGCCAGCCGAAGGCGAAGAGCAGGAGGAAGGCAACGATGTAGATGACCCAGCCGGAGAACTCGTGGAAGAAGCCGTCCGCCACCTGCGTCCCGTAGAAGCGCGCGAGCACTCCCGTTCCGCTCACACGCGCCGCGTTCGTGACGATGGCTATCGGCACGGACGCGACGACGATGAGCACCGCGCGCAGCACCCGGTAACGCCTGAGCCTCGTGCCACCCGCGCCGCCTTCGTCCGTGGGCGTCGTGAAGTATGCGAAGACAACGGCGAGCGTGACGAGCGTCATCAGGCTTCGGATGCCGCTGCAAGCCTCTACGACTTCGAGCTTCTTCGTCGTCGTCGAGCCGAGCGGGTACAACTCGATTACGTTGCCGTCGCGCAGCACGGGAATGTTGACCATGCGCATCACCCACACGGCGCACTGCGAGGCGAAGAGTTGGAGCGGGAACGCGATCTTGTTGAAGACGATTGTCGGGATGGGAACGGCAAGCGCGAGCAGCGCGAGCGGCACGGCAACGGCGCGCAGCACGCGCCACCCCCAGAAGTACAGCCCCAAGCCCGCCAGCAGTACGACGAGCGACACGCGCTGCGTGAAAAGCTCCGCGCCCGCTGTGCCCGCCCACAGCATCAGGATCGCGAAGGCGACGACGCACGCGCCCGGAATGACGCGCGGCCTTTGACGGACGTGCGCGAGCCGCCCGCGCTCAGACCAGAGTATGTAGCCGATGACGAAAGGAATCAGTAGCCCGTGCGAGTAGTTCTCGTCCTCCCACCAGAAGCGTCCCAGTTGAGCGAGGACGCTCCAGTAGGCGAACGCCACCGCGAAGGCGACGAGCGCGGGCTTCCAGATTTGTCTCTGCGAAATCGAAAGGGACATGGGCAAAGCGTCTGCGGGCTGCTTCTTTTGTCGCGCGGGAAGGAGTCGCGCCTCGCGAGAAGGATTACGGCCCGTCTCGCATTCAAGTCCGGTGGTCGAGCGGCGCGCGGGCTGCGGGCACGCGCAACTTAGAGATTAGCCCAAAGCCTCGCGGCGCGGCAACAAAAAACGCCGCGGCGTCGGTTCACGTCTGCGCGCGGAGGCGTCGGCGCGCTAATTTCAGCAGAAGTCCCGGCGCGACCCGAAGCAACAGCCGCGCGGCCTTCAACTTCAGGCTCGGCTGCAACTCGTCCGCCTTCGCAAGCGACGCGCGCGCGCGCGCGAACTCTCCGTTTTCGAGGTGCGACTTCCCTTCAAAAAGATTCAACTCGCGCTCGGCGCGCCTGACCGCGGCCTCGACCTCCGCGCGCTGTGCGCGGTCGAGTTCGTAGCTCTCGCCGATCTTTTTATAGACGCGAAGCTCGCGCTTGATCCTGTTCGCGGCGTCGCCCGACAGGCTTCCGTCGCGATACCTGTAGCGCACGAGAACCTTCCGCTGGTAGGCGAGGCGCGCGCCGCCGAGCGCCATCCGCACCCAGAGGTCGAAGTCCTGTGCGTTGCGCAGCGCCGTGTCGAACAGCCCCGCGTCGAAGAGCGCTTCGGTGCGCGCAAGGACGCCGGAGCCGATGACGTTGCACTCGCCCCTCATCAAGCTTCTGAAATTCACCTCGCCCTCCGAAGGCGCGACCTCCATGAACCTTCGTCCCGCGTGCGCCGAGTCGCCGAAGAGAAGTGCGTCGGTGTAAACGAGGTCGCAAGCCTCGCGCTCGATGAACTCGAACTGCTGGCGCAGGTAGTCCGTCTCCCAGAGGTCGTCGGCGTCGAGGAAGGCCGCGTAGCGCCCGCGCGCCGCGCGCAGTCCCATGTTTCGCGCCGAAGCGAGGCCGCCGTTCTCCTTCGACAGATAGACGATCCGCTCGCGATAGGGCGCGAGCGAGCGCGTCAACTCTTCAACGTCCTCCGAGCCGTCGTTGACGACGACGACCTCGTAGTCGTCGAAGGTCTGCGCGAAGACCGACGCGAGCGTCTCGCCGATGAACTCCGAGACGTTGTAGGCCGCGATGATGACGCTGACAGCCGGTGCGACTTCCCGCGTCGCGCCGCGCGAGTCAATCGCCCCGGTCGGCTCGGCGCTCATTCTCGTGTCGGAAACTTCGGATCTCATCTTCGTTCAAGTCTTCGGGACGGAAGTGCGTCAGATGGCTAAGACGTGCGGCTCGCGGCGGCGCGGAAGTGCCGACGAGAGTCCTGTGAGCCAGCCCTCGAACTCGACCGCCGAGAGCGAGGACGAATCAATCAGGCGCGGCAGAAGCAGCCGGTTCGACTCGCGCGACGCGAGGCCCGCGTCGCAGGTCGTCGCCGAGCGCACGCACGCCTCTTCGAGCCACGGCAGGTGGCGCGCGTCGTAAACTCCCGAAGGGTAGCAGAAGTGTTCCGCCGTCTTGCCCGTCAGCGCGCGTATGCGGCTGCGGTTGTCTTCGATCTCGCGCAGGAAGAGTCCGCGTTCGAGCGGAGCGCGGTGGCGATGCGTGTGTAGTTGAACGTCAACGCCCGCGTCCGAGAGTCCTTTGACTTCGCCGGGCGTGAGTATCTGAAGCAGGCGCGAGCCGGCGAGCGCGTCGTAGTCAATCTTGAGCCGGCGCGCGAGCGACGCCGCGAGCGCGTCCCTTTCTTCGGCAGACATCTTCTCGCGCCCGGCGAACTCTCGAAGCTCGCGCGCGGCCTCGTCGCGCGCGGCGCGTGTCGAAAGGTCTAGGCTCGCCCCCTGCCCGACGAGCGCCGAGAGGTCGAGCCGCGACGAGCGCCCCTTCCATAGAATGTACGAAACGACGACGTTGAAGACTGGCCGCGCGAACTCCGAGTAGAAGGTCGTCAGGTAGAGCGTGACGGGGAAGCCGAACTCCGCGATCAAAGGATGTGCGCGCTCTTTGAAGTCGCGAGTGCCGTCGTCGAACGTGAGCGCGACGGCCTTGTCCGGCAGGTCGTTCGCGTAGAGCCGCTCGACCGCCTCGCCCAGAGGCAGCACGGCGCAGCCCGCGCGTTTCAGAAGCCGTAGGCGTGCGGCGAAGTTTTCGTGCGATATGAAGAGCGAAGAGTCCCACTCGTGCTCGTCGGCGAGCGAGACGCCGTGGTAGGCGAGTATGAGCAGACGGCTGCGACGCCAGCGGCTTCGGTCGGCGAGTCCGAAAACGCCGACCGTCTTCATCGACGTGAGCGTCGCCTGCTTGAACTTTTTTAGCATCCCCGTTCGTCTTTATCGTCCGTCGCCACAGTCCGCCCGCGCGTTTCAAACTCGCGCGGCGGCCCCTTCGATGTCTCACGCGGCGGACTCCTTCTTGCCGCCTTTGAAGAAGAGCAGAAGCGTCTCGGCGAAGTTGTGCAGCGCGCGCCGGCCCGCCGGTATGACGGCGAAGACGACGAGCGAGCACGCGGCGGTCGCACCGAACGCCGCCGCGATGCGCGCGACGAGCGGCAACGCGTCGAGGCTCTGCCGAAGCGCAGCGACCGCCGCGAGCGAGCACGCGGCGGCGCACGCCGAAGGCGCGACCGTTCGGTAGATGTCCGCAGCGCGCACGGGCCCGCGCCGGCAGACGAACCAGAACATCAGAGGCGTCGTCACGCAAAGGTCTGTCAGCGCGTACATGGCTGCGACGCCGAAAGCGCCCCACGGCAGCCCCGCGACAATCGAGGCGACGGCTATCGCGCTCCCGACCCAGCCCCACTTAAACATCTCTCCGGCGCGACCCTGCGTCGTGAAGAGCCAGAGCGCGGCCTTCGTCAACGGCTGCGCGATGGCCGCCGCGCCGAGCAGCATGAAGATGCGCGCCGAGTCCGACCACTGCGCGCCGAGCATCAGCCGCACGAGCCAGTCGGACGAAGCGATCATGAAGGCGACGCCCGGCATCGTCAGCATCGCGATCTTTTCGAGAATCTTCAGGAAGGCCGCGCGGTAACGCTCCGGCGTCTCTTGCAGACGCGAGAGCGCGGGCACGGCCACAGCGCCGAAGGGCGCGTTCACCTGATCGAGCGGGAGCAGGAGCATCTGGTAGGCGCGCGAGTAGATGCCGAGTTGGTACGCGCCCCAGACTTTGCCGATGAGCAGGTTGTCTATGTTTCGCGCGACGAAGTTGACGAGGTTGTAGCCGGTCAGGTTTCCGCCGAACTTGAGCATGCGGCGCAGCCCCGTCTCGCGCGAAGGAAGACCGGGCCTCCAACGACACGTTATCCAAACGCCCGCCGCGGTCGAGCCTGTCATCGCCAGTTGGTTGACGACGAGCGCCCAGTAGCCCCAGCCGCCGAGCGCCGCGAGTATCGCGGCTGCGAGTCCGACGACGAGTGCAACGAGGTCGTTCGCGGCGATGGTCGTGAACCTCATCTGCCGCGCCAGCAGCGCCTCGTGCTGTATGGAGAGTCCGCGCAGCATGATCGCCGCGGCGAGTCCGACCGTGATCCGGACGAGCCGCGGCTCGCCGTAGAACCATGCGACGAGCGGCGAGGCGGCCATGACGGCGACGGTGATGGCGGCGCTCAGAGCGATGTTGATCCAGAAGAGCGTGCTGACCTGACGATGGCTAAGCTCGGCCCACTGAATCGTCGCGGTCGAGAGTCCGAGATACTGGAACATGCCTATGAAGCTGACGACGATTGTAACCATCCCGACGAGTCCGTAGTCCTGCGGCGTGAGCAGGCGCGCGAGCACGACGGTCGCGACGGTGAAGACGGCGAATTTCACCCCCTGCGCCGCGAGCGTCACGACGCCGCCGCGCGCCGAGCGCCTGCCGAGGTCTGCCTTCAGATGCTCGGTTCGCAGGAAGCGCTCGGGGCCTTCACCCGTCTCCTTCGCGTCGAGTTGCTGGTCAAGGGGCATCGGGGTTTCACAAGCCAGAGGGCCGGGGCTTCGGCGCACGCGCCGTGGTCGTCGCACGGCGCGCGCGACCGAAGTTCATTGTAGCATCTCGCGCCGGGCGGCGTGTCTTCGCGTCGCCCGGCGCGAGATGCGGGACTTCGCGTTGCGGCGTGAGGACGGGCGCGCGGGTCGCTTCAGTAAACGAAGCGAGCGCCGCGTGCGAGCAGAGAGCGTTCTGCCGCACGCGGCGCGTCGTTCGTGTTCGCGTCGAGCGGCGCGCCGGGACGCTACCACTGCGTGAAGCGGTTTCTGTATTCGTCGGACGAGAGGAAGGCTTTGACCATCTCGGCGGCGCGGTAGTCGCCGCCGCTGTCGTTGAGCTTCTTGAGCCAGAACTGATAGCCCGCGGCGTCTGGGTCGCGCCGGAGGTATCCGAAGTATTGCATCAGGACGAACGCTGAGTTGAACTCCTGCTGCGTGAACTGCGCGTTATCGACGGCGCGCGCGAGTATGTCGGCGCGCGTCGTGCCGCTCTTCAGGTTTGCGACCATCGCGTCGCGGTCTGCCTGCGCGGGCGTGACGCTCATCGTCGCAAACAGCGTGTCGACGAACTGCTCCGGCGTCAGAGAGTCGTAGCGCGAGCGGAAGTCCGCGCGCTGCGTCCACGACTGGAAGAACGTCTTCTTGTTCGCAGCCAGAACGTCCTGCCAGCCCGCCTGCCCGACGACGAGGCCCTTCTCGATCTCCTGCGTGTCAGCGACGAACTCCGAGAACTGCGCCGTGCGACCGTAGGACGCGCGGTAGAGCCTCTGGACGAGATAACCCGTCTGCTGGAACTCTATCGAGAAGAAGTATGCGGCGGACGCATCAATCTTCGCGACATCAGAGCAGCGCACGTCCGAGCCGCACTGCGTAATGCTGTTAGTCCAGAATGCGCGGCCCGCCTCGTCCGGCTCGCGGCCAAGGAAGTCAACGTAGTGCTGGCGAACGAAGAACGGCGCGTAGTCAACCGGGTTCGATACGTCGCCGTAGGTCATCAGCACGTTCGTCAGTTCGAGGTAGTCAATGGCGCGCTGCAAACTCGTCCGGGCCTCCGGCAACTGGTTCTGCGATGCGTAGGCGCTGGCGAGATTCGTGTTGCTGAGCGCGCTCGCGAGCGACGATTCGATTCTCGCAGCCGCCGGGTAGAGCGAGCGCTCGGAGACGAAATCGTTGTAGGTCTGCTCTATCCCCGTCGCAACCGCCGCTATCGCGCTCGCAGGGTCAATCGCCTGCGCGCTCGTGCCGGGCGACTGCTGCGGCGGCGGTGCTCCGAGTTCGTTGCTGATGTCCTGCGCGTCGCGTCGCGCCTTAATCAGACTGCTCTGCGCCTTGCCCGGGGTAATCGGCGTCGGCGTCGGCGCTGGCGTCGAGACGGGCGTCGGCGCTGGCGTCGGAATAGGTGTAGGCGCTGGTGTCGGAATAGGTGTAGGCGCGGGCGTCGGTGTGGGCGTGGCGGTCGGCGTCGGGGACGGCTTAGGCGTCGGCGTCGGGACGGGCGTCGGCGTTGCGGAAGGAGTTGGGACGGGCGTCGGCGCGGGAGTCGGGGCAGGAGTCGGCGTCGGCGCAGGAGTTGGCGTCGGCGTCGGCTGCGTGTCGCTGAGTCGCGGCGCGGGGTCGATCTTCGCGATGAAGAGGTCGTAGCGGCCCGACTTCTCCCAGTTCGACGTGTAGGCGATGAAGCGCCCGTCGCGCGAGATCGTAGGCTTCGGCATGGCCCAGTAGCCGGTCGTGTTCGTCTGGAAGTCTATCGAGGAACGATGCTGAAGCAAGCGCCTGACCCTCTGGCTGCCGTCGAGGGCGATCTGGAAAATCTCGTCCTTGAAGATGCCGGTCGAGGGCAGGTTGATCGTCGGATCATAGAAGGTTCCGACCGTGGCCCAGTCCTCGTTGTCGGCGAGCATCGTCGCGTGCATGTCCTGCGTCCAGTCGGTAGTGCCGCCCGTCGGCCCCGGCTCCGTCCGAAGCCAGAAGACGTAGTGCGGGCTATGCGGCTCGCTCATCTTGCGGATGGTGAAGCCGTCGGTGTCGTTGTCCCAACCGAAGATCATGTTGGTGCCGAGGTCGCCGTGGCCGGGACGGAAGTCTGGCGCGCCGTCGAGAATCTTCGTGAGTACGCCCGTGTCGAGGTTCAGGAATTCCATCGAGTCGCCGTCGGGCAGAGGATGGTTGAGCGGGATGTTCAAGTAGTGGCCCGTCTTGTCAACGTGCACTTCGTTGAAGTCGTTCGTGTTCGGCACGTAGAAGAGAACCTTGTTGACGGAGAGTTTGAAGACGATGTAGGCGACGGGCGTGCCGTCGTTGCCGACGCGCATGACGCTCCATGAGAACACGGCGTCGTCCGCCGACTTGTTCATCTGGAAAAGATAGTCGTTCGCCGTCTCCCTCGCGGAGTTGAAGTCGGCGAGCAGCTTGAAGGTGTCGGTAGCGACGTTGTAGGCGAAGAGGCGGAAGCCGCCGTCGGGGTAGTTCGGGAAGGTGTAGATTACGTTCGGGTCTGTGTGCGACCAGATGGCGCTCTCCCAGCTAGGCCCGCCGTAGTGGACGCCGTCCACGATTATGCTGCTCGGCAGTTGTCTCGACGGGCCGACCTTAAAGTTGTCGGCGTCGAAGTCTTTGACGAGCGCGTAGCCGGTCTCGCCCTTGCGTATGAGAATGCGCGTGTCGTCGGCGTTGAAGGTGGGCCAGTGCGAGTAGTACGTGCCGCAGCCTATATCCGGGCAGTCCGACTCGTCGGTCGCGCGCATGATCTCGGTGCCGAATACCGGATCGCGGTAGGTGCCGTTAACGGGCGGCAGCGGCGGCAGCGGCGGCTTCGCGTAAACGTTCCTATCCGAGATGTAGTTGGTCGTCTGCGCGCGCGCCGACTGCGGGACGAAGAGTTGTGAAAGGATAAGGAGCGCCAGAAAGAACGCTGAAGACAGACGGAGGGTGGCCTGTCCGGGCCTGCTTGAAAGAAACATCTATGCGCCTCACTTCGGTAACCGGACGATCTCGGACGACGGCGTCCGAGACTCCTGGCTTTGCGAACCCGCATCGCTGCGGGGGTGCCTTTTGAATTCGGTGATCGCTTAAGAAAGCGTGCGGCGCGGCTGCCGTTCGGAGGGGCGTCGCATGGGACGCGTGCAGACGTTTCGCGCGCTTTCGGGTGAGAGGACAAACCCATGCGACTCGGAAGTCGCCAGTTCGGATTTAAGGGTGAAAAGCTGTGCGCCCGTTCGGGCCGTTGCGGGAAGGATTCGGAGAGTTAAAACCGCCGTGGCACGGGCTGCCGTTTCAACAAGCGGTTTCGGAGTCGGCGGTTCAAACACTCCCGCGTCGAGATCGCTCTCGCGACGGGAAAGAGTTTGAAGCGTCGGCTCTTCCGACTGCCTTCGGCAACCAGACAATCTCCTGTTTGAGAGCAAGACTGAGAAGGCGTCTCGCAGGAGATTCACGGCTTTGCGCCCCTACCTCGCGGCAGGTTTGCCTTTATCGTGTGCAATCATTGCTTTGCGAAAGATCAGCGCCGCTCGGGAGCGGCACATCAACCAACTCGATTAAACTATGTTTGACCGTGGTTGTCAAGCGCCATTTTTACGCCGATAAATGCGCCGTTTGTGCGACTTCGGGATGAACTCTATCGGTCGAGCGAACCTTTTGACGAAGCGGGCGAATCCAGTCTCAAATCGGCCAACAGTTCACGTGAGACGGGGGGACGGCTACGTCTTTCGGGTATGCTTGAGAGCACGTCTTTATAAAATCGAACCGAGACGGCCTGCCGAAGCTGCGGATTATCTCGCGACCACAACTTCCAAAGAGCGTCGAGACGCCTCTGACGCTCCGCCTCGTCCTTAACGTCGAGGATGTGCAGGAACAGAGACATCAAACGCTCCGGGGCCATCTGCGACGACTCCCTGATCGGGTTGATCTCGACGATTTGGCCGGACGGAAGTTGCGCGCTCATCACTATCACGGAGACCTGCGGCTCGTCCAAATCTTCAAAGGTCGGATACATTGACACGGGCCAAGAGTTGAACTTGGCGACGGCGGATAGGCCGTAGGCGTAGAGCAGGATTGCGCCGACGATGGCGACCGCGCGCACGCGCGAGCGGTCGTAAGCCGGTTCAAAAGCGCCCCGCGTCGTCGGCCCGCCCGCTTTGATCTCGCAAACCCTGTGATCCGCCACGCGCCTGTAAATCCGTTCGGCGACGCGGGGCACGGGCCAAAGATACAGAAACGGGAGCACGGGCCAAAGGACTGGTATGCGCGCGGCCAAAGCCCTGTATGCGTCGAACCCGGCCCAGACCTTTCCAGCTTTGAACGCGTAAATGTCGCGCGCCGGAGTCTCGTCGCCTACACGTCGCAACTCCGGCGCTTCGAGCGCGTGTTCGTCCGGCAGGCTCGCGTAGAGCACTCTTCCGAGAACGTCCAGAGTCCTCAGCGACGCGACCGTCCGGCGACACAGCTTGCAGTTTCCGTCGTAGATGACCGTGAGGTCTTCGCGGAAAAGACGACCGCCGGCAAGGCGTAGAAGCGAAGCCCAGTTGACGAACGAAACGTAGCAGACGACGAGCGGATAAAAGTTTATCCTCATCACGACATAGATCATGTTGTGAAAAATCAACCCTCCCACGACGGCGAGTTTTCGGAGCAGTGGGAAGAAGATGAGGACGACGAAAGAAAGCTCGAAGAGTATGCTGCCCGCCGCGGAAAATTTGTACAGGAGCGGGTACTGATCCAGCCTGAAGACCGGCGTCCAATCGCCGAACTCCATCCACTTGTTGTACATTATGTTCCGCAGGTTGTCGCTGAATGCCCACCTGTACCCGCCCGTCCAGACCTTCCAGACGCCCGAAGAAAAATAGAGCGCGCCCATCAACAGCCAGACGAAACGCAGAGGCAGCGAGTAGGCGAGCGAGGGCTTCGGCGGCTCGGTCACGCCACCGTCGGCGCGCCTCCATGCCGCGACGAGGGCGTCGCACGAGAGCACGTCGGCGCAGGGGCTGACCGCGAGGATCGCTATGAACCAGAGAAGGTGGTGATAATGGTTGATCTTTCCGTAGAGTTGCGGCACCCCGAGCACGTAAACCCCTGAGAGCAGACCGACGACGAGCGACGCGCGCGTGAACAATCCGACGACGCCCGCGAAGCAGCAGCACAGAAACAGTATCGAGACGGCACGAACCGACGCCTCGCCGACCGGCACGTATGCAAGCACCCACCCGAACCCCTTCGGCGGGAAGAGCAGTTCCGGCGGCATACGTCCGTACCAGGGCACGTTCAGCGTGAAGTAGAAATAGATTGTGAAAAGAAGGAGGACTATGCGGAAGACCGCGAGGTTGACTGCGTCTGTCGGCGTGTTGAAGAACTCTCTGACGAAGGACGGCGCGCGCCGCCGCAGGAGCAAAGGGACGACGACAAAGGCGAGTGCCGCGGCGGCGAGGGCTATTTCATATTTGAGCTTCAAGGCTTTCTCGTTTACATGAGGCTCTTTGAACTGTCCGCGCGTCTGAAAGATTATTACAGGCGACAAGGCGGCGACAAGAAGCTGTCGATGACAATTCCCCGCGACATTTATAATTGTTGTCAGCGCGGACGCGATGCCGATATACTCGAATCGTGTTCGAGCGCTCCGCTTATTCAATCGAACGATTCCACACGGCACGACAAACACCCGACCGAACCGCCGCGACTTCCAAAGAAAAGCAAGAATGCGTGTCCTCTTCCTAGCGCCGAAGGAGTGCTGGCCGCCGACGACGGGCGCGATGCTTCGCAACTATCATCTCGCGCGCGAGGTGGCGCGAGCCGCGCGTGTCACTTACCTCTCCTTCAACGACGCGACGACCACGCCGGACGGTTCGCTCGCCGCCGCGAACGCCGCGCGCGACTCGCGCGAGACAGTTGGGGCGGGCGCGAATCCCGCGCGCTGGTGCGAGCAGGTCGTCGAGGTCGGGCGCGGGCGCGGGTACAGTCTGACGAATCTCGCGCGCGGCGCGCTCGGTCACACGCCCGTCACGGTGCTCAACTACACGACGCGCGAGATGGAGCACGAGCTTGAGCGTGTGCTCGCCGCGCACGACTTCGACGTCGTTCAGGTCGAGAGCATACATCTGGCAGCGTACCTGCACGTCGTCCGCGCCGCGCGAGGCCGCCCCGTCGCGCTTCTCGACTGGCACAACGTCGAGTCCGAGATCATGTCGCGCTACGCGGAGCGCACGCCGGGCGTGTTGCGCCGCGCCTACGCGACGCGGACTGCGCGGCAACTCGCGTCTTTAGAAGCGCGCGCCGTCCGCGACTTCGACGCGCACATAACCGTCAGCGACCGCGACCGCGATCAACTTCTCTCACTCGTGCCCCGCGCACGAGTCGAGACGGTCGAGAACGGCGTTGACTCGGCTCACTTCGCCGACGAGAAGATCGAGCGCGCGCACGCCGAATGGCTCGCGAAAGCGGGCGGCACGACGAGAACTGCTGCGAGCGACGGCCCGACAAAAAATAACGGCCCGGCGAATGACGAGTCGCAACAAGACGAAGACGCGGCGCGGCGACGCGTCGTCTTCGTCGGCTCGATGGACTACCACGCGAACGTTGATGCCGTAGTCCACTTCGCGCGAGAGATTTGGCCGCGGCTCGCGGCACGTCTGCCCGGCATCGTCTTCTCAATCGTCGGGCGCTCGCCCGCGCCGGAGGTGAGAGAGCTTGCGGCTTTGCCGCGCGTCGAGGTTACGGGCACGGTCGAGGACGTGCGACCTTTCTATCGCGGCGCGCTCGCGTCGGTCGTGCCGTTGCGAGTCGGCGGCGGGAGTCGTCTGAAGATTCTTGAAGCGATGGCGGCGGGCGTGCCCGTCGTCTCGACGCGGCTCGGCGCTGAAGGGATTGACGCGCGCGACGGCGTTAACATCATGCTCGCCGAAACCGCCGAAGAGTTCTGCGAGGCCGTCGAGAGTCTCGACGCGGACGACGCTCGCCGTCGCTCGCTCGCGGACGCGGGGCGCGAGCTTGTGCGCGCGCGCTACGATTGGTCGAGCCTCGGCGCGTCGCTTCTGAAAATATACGAGAGCGTCATCGCCGAAAATTCGCGCGGGCGCGCGGAGGGCGGCGGCGCGCGCGGCTGAAGAAGATTGAAGAGAGACTTGGCCGAAATGGAGAGCGCAGAGCCGCGGACGCTCAGGCTGCTCGCGGTCACGGAGGCCAGCACCGTGACGGGCGCGGCCAAGAGCCTTCTCGACTTCTGCCGCGCGTCGAACGCCCTGAGTCGAGCGACGGGCGAGCCGCGCGTCGAGACTTCCGTCGTCACCTTCGAGCGAACGCGGCGCGACGCCGACTCAGGTCACGCCCGCGCGCCGGACGACGAGTCGCGAATTTCGGACGGCGAGCCGCGCTCGGACGTTGAAACGGCGCTGGCGTCGGAAGGCGCTCGCAACGATTTTGTCGCGGCGGCGCGGGCCGTCGGCCTCGAAGTTGACGTGATCGAAGAGCGCTTCCGCTTCGACCCGCGCGCGGTTCGAGGGCTGCGGCGCGTCGTCGAGCGGCGCGCGCCCGACGTGGTAATTACCTACCACGTCAAGTCGCACTTCCTCGCGCTGCTCTCCGGCCTGCGTCGCCGCCGCGCATGGGTCGCGTACCATCACGGCTACACCTCGACCGACCGGAAGATGCTTGCGTACAACCGTCTCGACCGGTGGTCGCTTCCGGCAGCCGACCGCGTTGTGACGGTCTGCGAAGCGTTCGCGCGCGAACTCGAAGAGAGGCGCGGCGTCGCGCGCGAAAAGATTTTCGTCCAGCACAACTCGATAACGCAGGGGCGCAGGGTCGGCGCGGACGAAGTCAGAAGTTTGCGCGCGCGCCTGCGAATCAAAGAGGACGAGCGAGTCTTGCTCACAATCGGGCGGCTCTCGCGCGAGAAGGCGCAGGCCGACTTGCTCCGCGCGTTCAAACTCCTCACGCGCGACGCGCAGAGTTCAGAAGACGTGTGCGACGTGCGGAGCGCGGACGGCTGGCGCGACGCGGGCGTGCGTGTTCGCCTCGTCGTCGTCGGCGACGGGCCTGAGCGCGCGAGTCTGGAACGGCTCGCACGCGAACTCGGACTCGACCAGCAAATTATCTTCGCGGGTCAGTCGGGCGACGTTGCGCCTTTCTACGCAGCGGCGGACGCCTTCGCTTTGCCGTCGCACAGCGAAGGCTCGCCATACGTCCTGCTCGAAGCGATGGCCGCCGGCCTTCCCATCGTCGCGACGGCGGTCGGCGGCGTGCCCGAGATCTTGAGCGACGAAGAGAGCGCGCTTCTCGTCGCGCCGCGCGACGAGGCGGCGATGGCAAGCGCACTCTCTCGCGTCCTCTTAGACCGGGAACTCGCTCGCGCGCTCACGACGAAAGCCTCCGCGCTCGCCGCCACGCGCCACGCGCCCGAAACATACGCTCGCTCGCTCGCGCGTCTCTACGACGATGTCGTCACGAACTCGCGCGCGGCAAATAGAATGATGAAACAGGGCGGCAAATAAAAAATGACGGCACGAAGCGGCGGATAAAAAAGGGATGAAAAGAGACGACGATTGAGTGTATATTCCATGCGTCACGTCTGGCGGCTCCGCCTTCCCACGCGCGCCGTCAGAGGTCTTCTCAAACCGGATCGAGTTCGACAGGCGCGGACAGTCCGAAACGTCACGTCAAGGGGCAAACAATGAACAGACTCATCAAACTTCTTCCCGCGCTCGCTCTCTTTGCGCTCGTCGTCTTCGCACCGACAGAGATTCGCGCCGACGCCGTCGCGATCACCGGCGGGACGGCTGGGCTAGGCAATCCGTTCCAGATACCGAGGTTCGTCTCTAACACTATCAATATCACCGGCAATAATTTCAGCGCGCGCGGCGGTGAGGCTGACGGCGCTGGTCAGGGCGTCCGCAATACCTGCGTTCTTCCCTGCCAGGCCGGCTCGTCTTTTAGCATCAACGCTACCAACCACTTCGGTAGCCTCGCGCCGAACAGCACGTTCACTTTAGACGGCCAGAATCGCACCGGCGTTTTGGGGATAACTCTCACCTTCAACACCGGCACGGTCAGTATCCCTTCGGACGCCCCGGAGACTCTCACGCTTACGACGAACTTCACGACGACTGGCACGCTCGCCTTTGATATATTCGACAACCCAAACCCCTTCCACTACAACACAGCCGTCTTCGGGTCGGGCATGGTTGACATCTCACTCTTCTTCAGCACGACCACGCACGAATACGAAATCAGGAGCGTCACTTACCACTTCCAGCCCGACGCCTCGACGCCCGAACCCGCGACTCTCGTTCTGCTCGGCACGGGGCTGGCCGGCGCTGCCGCCTACCGCAAGCGGCGAAGGGCGACGCGGTGAACGGCTGATAAATTTTTAAGGCTTGTGATTCGAGATTAACGCCCGCGCCCGACACGGCGCGGGCGTTGCACTTTCGGAGCGGATGTCGGCGCGGGCTGCGTGTCGCCGAGTCGCGGCGCGGGGTCAATCTTCGCGATGAAGAGGTCGTAGCGGCCCGACTTCTCCCAGTTCGACGTGTAGGCGATGAAGCGCCCGTCGCGCGAGATCGTAGGCTTCGGCATGGCCCAGTAGTCCGACGTGATTCCCTTGCCGTCAATCGAGCAGCGCGTGTGGCAGATGCGGCGTATGCGTTGGCTTCCGTCGAGCGAGACCTGAAAAATCTCGTCCGCGAAGTTGCCGGTCGAGGGCAGCTTGACATCCGGGTCTGTGTACGTGCCGACGGTTATCCAGTCTTCGTTGTCGGCGAGCATCGTCCCGTGAAAGTCCTGCGTCCAGTCGGCGACGCCGCCCGTCGCGCCCGTCCCCGTGCGAAACCAGAAGACGCGGCGGAACACGTGCGGCGTGCTCAGGTGACGCCATGTTATCCCGTCGGTGTCGTTGTCGAAGCCGACGATGCAGTCCGTCCCAAGATCGCCGTGGCCGGGGCGGAAGTCGGGCGCACCGTCGAGAATCTTTGTGACCACGCCCGTGTCGAGATTCAGGAATTCCATCGAGTCGCCGTCCGGCTGCGGCTCGTTGAGGGGGATGTTCAGGTAGTGGCCCGTCTTGTCAACGTGCACTTCGTTGAAGTCCATCGTGTTCGGCGTGTCGAAGAGAATCTTGTCGGTCG
The DNA here is from genome assembly GCA_035474235.1 of Pyrinomonadaceae bacterium. GTDB lineage: Bacteria > Acidobacteriota > Blastocatellia > Pyrinomonadales > Pyrinomonadaceae > QHXN01. Next base: position 15,513 of record DATINM010000075.1, on the reverse strand, counting down.
AGCGCCGGTAAACGAGGTACGAGAGCGGCACGCCGTTGCGACCCACACGCATGTGGCTCCAGGAGAACACGTCGTCGTCCGACGACATGTTCATCTGGTGCAGGAAGTCCTGCCCGTGCGAGAGCGAACTGAAATCTTTGATGAGCTTGAACGACTTGCCCGCGACGTTGTAGGCGTAGAGGCGCATTCCGCCTTTGAAGTCGTTGGAGAAGGTGTAGATTACGTCCGGGTCTGTGTGCGACCAGATGGCGCTCTCCCAACTGAGCGTGAAGCCGTGCGGGTATTCCGTGGGCAGTTGCGTGTGGCCCGCGCCGACGCGGAAGTTCACAGCGTCGAATGTCTTGAGAAAGGCGTTGCCGGTCTCGCCCTGACGAACGAGCAGCCGCGTGTTGTCAACGTTGAAGGTGGGCCAGTGCGAGTAGTACGTGCCGCAGCCCGGCGCGGGGCACTCCGACTCGTCTGTGGCGCGCATGATCTCCGTGCCGAAGACGGGATCGCGGAACGTGCCGCCCGCGCGCGGCAGTGCGGGGAGCGGCGGCTTGCGGTAGATGCGCCGGTCGGTCTTGACGCCCGGCTCGTCAGCGCGCCCTGACTCTTCGGCGAGCGCGGCGGCGAGTCCCGTGCCGACCGCGTACGACTGGCTCGCAGTTGTTTTCCACTTCGGCCTCGCCGCGCCGAGCCAGAGACACGCGCACGCCGCCGCGAGCGCCGAGATCGTTGCCGCCGAAATGAGCTTGCCTTGCATGAACTGTAAACCCGACGCCGCACCCGCGCGGGCAGTCGAACCCGCCGTGTCAGCCTTCAGCCGCGCGGTCTTTGACGAAGACGAACTCGTTGCATCCGAGTCCCACGCGCCCCGCCTTCAGACGCGTCAGCGTGAAGCCGCGAGCGCGGTAGAAGTCGAAAATCTCTTCGGGCGTGGCGACCTCGTATGGATGCCCGCCGACCCAGTCAACGATGTCGCGCCAGCGGCTCATGCCGCGGTTCTCGTCGTAGCGCGTCCATGATTTGACGTACTCGCCCGGCCTCCCCTTCAACACGGCGCGCACGACGCCCTTCGTTTCTTCGGGCGCGATGACGGCGAGCGTGAACGGCATCCGGAGGGCGCGCGGCAGTTCGTTGTACTTCCGCTTGATCCATTTCCAGCGCGCGGCCTGACTCCCTGTGTCGTTGTAGATCGCTATGAAGAGTTTGCCGCCGTCGGAGACCGGCAGCCGAGCGTTTTCGAGCGCCCGCCACATCCGTCCCGTGTGGTGCAGCACGCCCCAAGAGTACACAACGTCGAAAGTCCCAAGCGAGCGCACGTAACTTTCGTCGAGCGCCGAAGCCTCGTCTATCGTCCACGTTGAATCGTTGTCGAAGAAGCGCCGCCGAAGCTCGCGCGTGCAGGCGACCGAGCGCGGGTCGTAGTCGAACGAGTGGACGCGCGCACCCATGCGGCGCGCGGCGAGACTGAAGAGGCCGCTGCCGGAGCCGATGTCGAGAAAGCTTCGGCCCGCGAGGCTCTCGACTTCGAGCATACTTTTGAGCGACTCTTCGGCGCGCGAGATGCGCCCTTCGTCGAGCAGTTCGAGAAAGCGCGACCAGTTCTCGCCGAACTCGAAGCGCTCGCCGCTGCCAACCTCCAACGCGTGAGAACTCATCAACACTCTCCGCCTGCACCTTTAACTGTGCCGTGCGAGATAGTAAATCATCTTCACGTACTCGCCCGCGACCATCTGCCACCCGCGCGCGTGCAGCCACCACACGGGCGGCGTCGGCGTCTCGTCGCCGGGCGGCACCGCCTCAAACGAGACTTCGACGCCGCTTCCTTCAAACACCTTCTCGAAAGTCCAACGCGCGCGCCGAACCTGATACGCCGACGTGACGACGAGGAGTGAGCGGAAGCCTCTGCCCTCGGCGTATGCGCGCACTCGCGTCGCCTCGTCGAACGTGCCGGACACAGTGCCCGGCACGACTTCGATTCCGTCCTGCGGGACGCCACGCGTTTTCAACTCCGACTCCGCGCGCTCGACGAAGAGAGGGTTGCGCTCCTCTTCTCTCGACCAGCCGCCGCGCTGCCCGTCATTCGTCAATAAGACGACCGGCGCGCGACCCCGCACGAAACTTTCAGCCGCGAGCCGCGTCCGCTCGACGTAGGCCGACGAGCCTGCGAGCACGACCAAAGCGTCCGCGTGCGAGACGGACGCGCCCGCGCCGGCCGCGAGAAACGAAGCCGCCGCCCACGCTGAAAACCACCACGCGGCGAAACCTACGGCGAGAAAGAACGCGCGGCGGCGTGCCTTCCTGCGAACGCGCGCACCGGCGGCGTCGCGCGTCGCGCCCCCGGCGCGACGCGTCTCGTGCGCGCACGTGTCGTCAAAGAGAGCCATCGTCAGAGAGTCGCGCGGCGGCGCGCTTTCAAAATTTCAGACGGACAAGACTTCAGACGGCGGCGCGGCGAAGACGTGCCCCTGCCCTGCGACGCCGTAGTTCGAGGGCGTGACCTCCTGCCCCGACTCGACGTGAAGAACCTTGTAGCCCTCGTCGCAAAGTATCGTGACGACCTCGCGCGCGTTCCTGTCTTTGTCACTGGCCTCCGCGCCGTGAATCTCGATGAAGAGGCGCGGGCGCGCACGCTTCAACGTCTCGCGCATGCCGCGCAGCACGTGTCCCTCCAAACCCTCAACGTCTATCTTGACGAGGTCGGGCGCGGGGAGTCGGCGCGAGGCGATCTCGTCGTCGAGCGAGTTGACCTCGATCTCTATCCGTTGCGGCGCACGCTCGCCGAGTATCTGTGACTGTATCGATGCGTCCGCCGAGCCGCGCGCTGGCTCGCCTTCGGGGAAGACGAAGGTCAGGCGGTCGCGCCGCTCGCCGAGTCCGAGCGGTCGCACGTCAACATTTCGGAAGCCGTTGAGCGCGACGTTGTCGGAGATGCGCCGGTGGCTCTCCGGGTTAGGCTCGAAGGTTATGACGCGACCGCGAGGGCCTACGCGGCGCGCGAAGAAGAGCGTGTAGATGCCCTGATCGCCGCCAACGTCGTAAACGGTCTGGCCTTCGATGTCGAGTCCAAGCAGGAAACGCTCCTCGGCCTCGCGCCCGCTCGTGTCGGCGAGCGCAGCCGGGAGAAACGCGAGTCCGCCTTTGCGCCTCAAGCCTTGCGCAAGCCCGTGCTTGACCGTGTATGTGTGGTTACGCAGAAGTTTGTTCAGCGTCAGGACTGCAAACTTTTTCATGCTCATCTTCTTCTCGCACGCGGCGACGCGAACGCGCGTGCCGCCTACCCCTTCACGTCCAAGTCTTTGAAACCTTCGGGCCGAAGGGCTGCGTCTTCGACGCGCGACCCTGCGCGCCCGGCACGCGCGAGCAGTCGCGCGTAGAGCCGTTCGGTGTTTTCGAGTTGCGCCTCGCATGAGAACTTTCGCTCGACGACGCGCCGACCGCGCTCGCCCATCTGCCGCGCGCCTTCCGCGTCTTCGAGCAGCGAGACGATCCTCTCGGCCATCAGCGAGTCGTCGCCCTTGGGGACGACGTAGCCGGTCTCGCCCTCGACGACCGCTTCGCGCGCGCCGCCAACATCGGTGACGACGACGGGACGCGCGGCGGCCATGTATTCGAGTATCGAGTTCGAGAAGCCCTCGGCACTTGAACTCAGAACGCACACGTCGGAGGCGGCGAGAAGCTCCGCGATGCGCTCGCACCTGCCCGTGAAGAAAACGTCCGCGCCGATGCCGAGATCGAAGGCCAACGCGCGCAGCGAGTCTGTCAGCCCGCCCTCGCCCGCGAGTACAAATGCCGCTTCGGGGACGCGCTCGCGCACGCGGCGCGCGGCGCGAAGGAAAGTCGGATGATCTTTAACCGGATGCCGAAGGTTCGCGACGATTGTGACGAGCCTTCGGTTCGCAGCCGCCGAAAGGTCGAGCGCGGCGAGTCGCTCGTCGCGTTCGAGTCCGGGGCGCGGCTCGACGCGTCGCAGGTCTAGACCGTTGTGTATGACGACGACCTTCGAGCCGGGCACGCCCTCTTCGAGAAGGTCGCGCCGAACGGCCCCGGCGTTCGCGACGACGGCGTGCGCGAGCCGGAACGACTGGCGTTCGAGCCAGCGCCGCGCGCCGTCGCGCAAGCCTCCCGTCTCGCGCCGCGATGCGATGCGCGCGGGCACACGTGCGAGCGTCGCCGCCGCGACGCCGAAGACGTTTGTGTAGAGTCCGTGCGCGTGCAGCACATCAATCTTCAGCGCGCGCAACTCGCGCGCGAGGCGGCCTACCTGCTTCATGAAGTCCGGCCCGTAGAGGCTCTTGAGCGGGTACTCCGCGATCTCGCCGAGATTCAGCCGCTCGATCTCCTCGCGCAAAACGCCCGTCCCGCGCAGGCACGCGACGCGGACGCGGTGGCGACCGCTGTCGTGCAGAAGGCGGACGAGTTGCGCCATCTGGCTCTCGGTGCCGCCGCGCTCGAAGCTGTCTATGATGTGAAGGACGTTCGACATCGCGGTTAACAAAACTCTCTCCGGCGCTTCATCGCATCACTTCGACTCAGACGACGGCGGGCGCGAGCGACGATTCCCGCGCGCGGGGCCGCGACGGCGAGCCGTCGGCGAACGTGCGTTGCCAGAGTTCGAGCATGAAGAGCGACCAGAGCCGGTGCGAGTGGTCGCGGCGGCCCCGCTCGTGCTCGTCGAGAAGCAGGGCTACGTGTGATTGCTCGAAGAGTCCGCGCTGGCGCGTGCGCGACTCCGTGAGCGTGCCGCGCACGCGCTCGCGCAGACGCTCGTTGATCCAGCGTTCGATGGGGACGCCGAAGCCCTGCTTCGGTCGGTCGAGAATCGCGTCGGGGACGAGTCCGCGCACGGCGCGCTTGAAGACGTGCTTCGTCTCCAAACCTTTCAACTTGTGCGCCGCGGGTATGCGCGTGACGAACTCGATGAGCTTGTGGTCGAGCAGAGGCACGCGCGCTTCCAAAGAGACGGCCATGCTCATTCGGTCAACTTTCGTCAGGATGTCGCCGGGCAGGTACGTCTTGCTGTCGAGATAGAGCAGCGAGTCGAGCGCCTCGCCGGAGCGCGCGCGCGCGGCTGTCGAGCGGAAACGAGCGGGCGCGGCGTCGCGGTAGACGGAAAGCTGCGAGCGAAAGGCGTCCGAGTAGAGCGAAGATTTGTCGAGCCGCGTGAAGACCGAGATGTCTTCGACGTAGCGGTCGAGCGCGTCGAAGGCGACGTTGTGTATGAAGTTGCGCCCCCAGGCACCGTGCGGCAGTGCGCGCCCGACGGGCTGCATAAGATTTTTTCTGACGGCGCGCGGCAGACGCTCGAAACCGCTCCGGCGCTTGTCCGTTACGTATCGCGTGTAGCCCGCGAACAATTCGTCGCCGCCGTCGCCGGAGAGAACGACCTTGACGTGCTCGCGCGCGAGCTTCGAGACGACGTAGGTCGGGATGGCGGAGGAGTCCGCGAAAGGCTCGTCGAAGTGCCAGACGAGTTCGTCAACGACCGAGCAGATTTCCGGCGTGACGACGAACTCGTGGTGTTCGGTCGCAAACTCGCGCGCCGCGACGCGCGCGAAGCGGAGTTCGTCGTAGCTGTCCTCGCTGAATCCTATCGAGAAGGTCTTGACGGGGCGGTCGGTGGCGCGCGCCATCAGCCCGACGACCGTGCTCGAATCAACTCCGCCGGAGAGGAACGCGCCGAGCGGAACGTCCGAGACGAGACGCATACGCACGGACTCGTCGAGCATCGCGCGCAACTCTTCGAGATAGTCTTCGACGGGGCGCGCGTCCTCGACCGGCTCGTATGTGAAATCCCAATACTGCCTGAGCATGACGCGCCCCGCTTCGAGCGTGAGCGTGTGGCCGGGCGGGAGTTTGTGAACGTCGCGAAAAATCGTGAGCGGGTCGGGGACGTAGCCGAAGGTCAGGTACGCGTCGAGCGCCTCGGCGTCCGTCTCGCGCCGCACTTCCGTGTGTTCGAGCAGGCACTTCAACTCCGAGCCGAAGACGAAAGTGCCTTCGGGCGTCGTCGTGTAGTAGAGCGGCTTCTCGCCCGCGCGGTCGCGCGCGACGAAAAGCTCTCGCTTGCGCGAGTCCCAGATGGCGAAGGCGAACATCCCGCGCAGGTGTTCGACGCAAGCCGGGCCGAACTCCTCGTATGCGTGGACGATTGCCTCTGTGTCGGAGTGGGTGCGGAAGCGGTGGCCGCGCGCTTCGAGAAGAGGTTGAAGCTCGCGGAAGTTGTAAATCTCTCCGTTGAAGACGACCGAGACGGCGGGGTCGCAGCCGGAGAGCGGCTGGTGTCCGCCCGCGAGGTCAATTATCGAGAGACGGCGCATCCCCATAGCCGCCGGGCCTTCGACGAGGAAACCTTCTTCGTCCGGGCCGCGGTGCTCGATGATGCCGCACATTCGCTCAAGCGTCGCGCGTGCCGCGCGCGCGTCGGCGTGCTCGTCTCGACTCACGAATCCGGCGATGCCGCACATCTTCCTTCTCTAGCCTTTCAGACGGTCGAGGCACGACCGAAGATAGTAAGCGGTCAGGTTATCCATGTGCAGATTCTTCTCGAAGAACTCGCGTGCGGCGCGGCACATCTCTTCGCGCGCCGCTTCGTTCTCGACGTAGAAGCGGCAGACATCAATCAAGTCCGACAGGTCGTCCTTCGCGTAGGCGACGTGTATGCGATCCTGAAGCGGCGCGTTCAGAACGTTTCGCGGTCGCGGGCCGACGACGCACGCGCCGACCGCCATGTAGTTTATCAGCCGGAAGCAGAAGTCGCCCTCGCCCGGCAGGTCAATGCAGACCTTCGAGCGCGCCACCTCTTTCAGAAAGTCGAGATACCCGACCTTCTTCAAACCGCCCTCGAAGCGGAACGCCGTCTGCTCGCGCAGCAACTCGACCGCGCGCCGGCGTGTCTCGCCCGCGAACTCCGTGCTGAATCTCCCGTACACGTCGAAGTCGAACTCGCGGCGGTCGCGCAGACGCCTGAGCCGCGCGAGGTGCAGGTATATTTTCCGTCCGTCGCAGACGTAGCCGCCCGGCAGGACGTTGTCGCGCCCGTAGCCTTCGCGAAGATGCTGCATCTTGAAATAGACCGCGCAGCGGTCGGCGCTCTCACTGTTGACTTCGGGGTAGTCCGAGTAATCAATCGCAACGTCGTGAGCCTTGCCGCGCACGACGAACTGGAAGATGACCGTGCCCCTGTAAGCTTGCGCTATCGGCGCGAACTCGACGCGGACGCGCTTCCTCAGACCGTAGAGCAGCGAGTCAACCCAAAGCCGCGCCGTCGGCCACTGGTACGCGGAAGGCCAGCGCACCGAGACATCCTTCAACTCGTCGGGCGAGACTTCCCACACGCGGTTGACGACCGAAGGCGCGGCGGCAAGCGTCCGCATCGCGGCCTCGACCGCCCTCTCCCTCAACGTTTGGAGTCCGTTCAGCATCTCTCTCGTCAACCGTCCAGACGCGAAAGCTCGGCGGCGCGTGCGCCCTCGCGTATCGGCTCCCAGCGCGCGTATCGCTCGCCGCGAAGAAATTTGTAGAAGGCGAGGACGACCGCCGCGTTCGCCAGAACGAAATAGTGCGGGAGCGCGAGCAGCCGCAGCCGCAGCCCCGCGCGTTCGAGCGCCCAGCCCGCGGCAGCCGCGAGATAGAAACAGACTTGCGCCGCGAAGACAGCGGCGAAGAAAAGCTCGCGCACGGCGAGCGCGCCCGAAGCGAACAGTATCAGCGCGAGGAAGAGAGGCACGGCGTAGCGCAGGACTTTGTGCGAGATGATTTCGACGGCGTAGAAGCCCGAACGCAGAGGATTCAACATCGCCCGGTGTCGCCAGAGGTCTGTGAACGTCTGCGCGATAACGCGCACGCGCATACTGAGTTCCTTGTCCGCGCGCCGGTTCGTCTCTTCCGTGCAGAAGGCCGCAGGCTCGAAGACGGCGCGAAGTCCCTGCTCGACCATCTTCGTCGCGATGATGAAGTCGCTGCAAGCCTCTTCGTAGAGCGGCACGTAGGCCGCGCGCCTGACGGCGTACAGGCAGCCCGAAGCGCCGATGAGCGAGCACGCGCGGCTCTCGTGCGTCTTCAGAAAAGTCTCGTAGCCCCAGTAGGACTTCGCGCCTCTCCCAATCGATGACTCCGACGGGTCAACGTAGACGAGGCGGCCCGCGACGCATCCAACCGTCGGGTCTGCGAAGTTCGGGAGCATCGCGCGAAGGACTCCGGCGTCGTAGAGCGTCGTCGCGTCGGAAAAAAGAATCACCTCGCCGCGAGCGAGTTCGACCGCCGCGTTCTGCGCAGACGTTTTGCCGCGCCGCTCGGCCTGACGATGCAGACGCACCCCGACGGACGCGAACGAGCGCGCGATCTCGTCCGTGCGGTCGTTCGAGCAGTCGGATGCGACGATGATTTCGAGCTTGTCCAAGGGGTAGTCGAGCGCGAGCGTGTTCTCGATCTTCGCCGCGAGGTCGCGCTCCTCGTTGTAGGCCGTGATGATGACGCTAACCTTCGGCTCTTGCGGCGAGCGCCGCACGGCGCGAGGTCTTAGGCGGCTGACGGCGGCGACGAGCAGAGGATAGCCGACGTATGCATACGCAAGCGCCGCGGCGCTCGCCCAGAAGATCACTTTCAATGCGGACTCGAAACTCATGCCGGCTCGAAACTCATCTGCGCACACTCAAATCTCACGCGGGTCGAAAACCATCTCGCCGTCAAACGGCGCGGCCCCGTCCGGCTCGACTTCACTCGCCTCTTCGAGTCCGGCTTGCGTCTTCGCCTCAGTCTCTTCGCTTGAGGCAAGCGTCTTCGTCTCAGTCTCCTGCGCCGCGCGCTCGCTCGCGTAGATGCGTTCGAGACAGACGGCGTAGCCGACGAGATAATAGACGTACCAGAGATACGCGACCGATGCGAAGAAGCTGCTGACCATGTAACCCGCGAGCGACGCTTGAAGCCCGGCCGCGAGGTAGTTGAAACGCTTTTCGTCGGGGCGCGAGAGCGTCTCGCGCCAGACGCGGCCCATGCGGCGCAGCGGCGTGACGACGAAGAACAGGTAACAGACGAGCGCGGGCGTGCCCAACTCCGCGGCGACCTGCGTGTAGGCGTTATGCGTGACGCGCGAGTCGAAAGACATCAGGACGTAGTTGCCCATGCCGACGCCGAAGAAGGGGCTGTGAACCGCGGCCCAGAACGAGCGCACAAGCTCGCCCTCGCGCGCGCCGTAGGAGCCTACGGGGTCGAGGCTCGGTATCAGAATCGAGAGCAGGCGCACGCCGTAGTTGCCCGGCGCGAACGCGAGGAACCCGACGCCGAGCACCGCGCCCGCGCCGAAGACGGCGAGCCTGTGGCGGCGGCCCATCTTCCAACCAAGCACGGCGAACGCACACACGAGTCCGAGGAACCCGCCGCGCGAATATGTGACGACGATGGCGGCGGTCATCAGCAGAATCGAGGCAGCGTAGAAAGCCTTGCGCGCGAGGCCGCGCGAGGCGAAGAGAAGTCCGGCGGCTACGGGGATGATCGTGACGAGGTGGAGCGCGAGGTCGTTCGAGTTGCCGAAGATGCCGCTGCCGTGGCCGCCGACGCGGTAGCCCTCGACCGTCAGGTTGCCGAGCCTGTAGTCGTTGAACGCGCCCGCGCTCAGCCAGAGGCTTACGAAGACGGCGAGCAGGAGCAGCGCGCGCAACCGCCGCTCGGTGCGGACGGCGTTGACGATGACGACGAAGATAACGACGCAGCGAATGAACGTGCCGCTGAACTCCTCCCACGCGAGCGCCGGACTCGCGGCGAGCGGCATCGAGAGCAGAGCCGCGACGCACAGTAGAAGCACCGCGTTGACCTCGCGCGGTCGCGCCGTGAGCGTGCCCTCGGCGGAGAGTTGCGACGCGAGAAAGACGGCGAGCGTGATGAGGCCGACGACGAACGTGATGTTGTTCGTCACGACCGAAGGGTAAAGCTCCGACGGTCGAAGGTAGAGCAGAATCGTGAATGCGAAGAGGCAGACGAATGTGAGCGAATGCCCGCGCCTGAGCGGCTCGAACGCGTGATCTTTGGCCGCCAAAGTTTTCGCGGACGATTTTTTAGCGACCGATTTTTTCGAGCGCGAGCCTTCGAGCGATTCGGCGTCGGGCGTCGCCACAGCGCCGCCGGCGTCGGGCGCGGGCCATTCGTCCTCTTCGCGCGGCGGCGTGCGTCGCCTCGGCGCGGGCGCGACCGGCTCGTAGTCGCTGAAGCTCTGGCTGCCTTGCTGCATTCGCGGCACTCTTCGGCGGTCGGCGCGGCGCTTTGGAAGGCGCGCGCCGGGACAACGGCGCGCGGCCATCTCTTCGCCGCTTGAACGAAGACGGCTGACGAAGCACTCCGGGCGTGCGCCGTCAGCCTCCATCTTAAATCAAATTCACGTCGCCCGCGCCACGCGTCGGACTTCAGACCGCCACGCGCTCCTCGTCGCCGATGACGACGAGCGCGCGCACGCGCTCCCGCAAGGCGACCTCGAAGCGTCGCGCCTCTTCGATCTCCGTGAAGTTGAGCGCGCGCAACTGCTGTTCGATGCGGCGGCGGTAGTCGGAGACGAGCGAGTCCGAGACGCTCAGGCGCGCGGCGGCGTCGAGTTGCGTGACGTGCGCCGGACTGAGGTAACAGAACCACAGCACGCCGAGCATACGGTCGTACTGCTTGCTCTTGCCGCGCACGGCTGCGTGCAGACCTTTGAGGAATTCGTCAACGTACCCGGCAGCTTCGTCCTCCGACTCGCGGCGCAGGAGCGACTGCTCAGGGTTCTCCTGCCCGTCCACAGGCTCGAAGGCGCGCCCCTCGTCGTCGTCGCCGCCGCCGATGGGCACGAGGTAGATGTCCATCACCGGCAGCCGCGACATGACGAGGCTTCGCAGGGTGCGAACGTCCACGGGCGAGTCGCAGGCTTCGAGGACGGAGACGATCAAGTCTTCGAGGTCTGAGTTGCTGATGATGATCTGCGAGTCGCCGGTGCAGCCGACCATGCGCGTGTCGCGCTGGCGGACTGGAATGATCTGGACGCGCTGTTCGAGTTCGGCCTGAGCGCGGCGCGGCTTGTCTTCGCGCCACTCGCGCAGCCCGTAGATTCGGTCAACGAGACGGCGGTGCGACTCCTCTTCGCCCGTCTCGACACCAGCCGAGTCAACGCGACGGAAGTTCGCGCTCGACTGGATGATCGTCGAGATACGCCGCGCGAGCCGGTAAGATTCGGGGTGGCGCTTTCGGAGTTCGGCGGTCAGGAGATTGGTCAACTCGATCTGGCTGACCTCGCACTCGATCTCCGAGTCGCTCATCGCCGTGTCGAGGTAGTGCTGGAAGCGCGACTTCGCCAGAAGCGTGACGAAAAGCTCCTGCGTCATGTCGAGGTAGGCGCTGCCGCGGTCGCCCTCTTCGACGAGGAGTCCCGCGCTGTAAGACGCGCGAACGAGCGGGTGGTTGATGACAAGGCGCTGGAGTTCAGACCAGAGACGGGAAACGTCCGAGCGCCGGAGTGATTCGACCCACGCGCCCGCGTGTCTCTGCGCGCGCGCGCCGCTTGCGGCGCGCTCAGATTGCGTTGGAGACTTTTCTTCCGTAGCGCTCGTCATGGGATCGTTCAAGTGATGATCTTGATCGGCGGATGTGGCAGCCATGTTACTGGTTCTTGTTCGTCGGGAGCAAGGCCGGAGGTGTTTCGAGTGAGTCCGCTGAGGATGATTGCAAATGCACGGGGGTCAAGCGTCGGGGCGTTCTTTGTGGCCCGGCCCGGCTGAAATTTTATGCCGAGAGGGAGATGCGCGGCGATCCGGCGGGACATCTGCGCTCCGTTAGCTCTTTGGTTTGAAATGATGACCTTGCAGAGGAACCCACGCCGGTCAGCCGCAAAGGGGAATCGAGCGCGGCCACCTTGAAGGCTGCCGGGAAGCATGCGGCGCGTGTTGCGTCGCCCCGACACATTTGGAATGGTAACAGCAAAATCGAGTTTGAGCAACATCTTTTTACACGAGGGTCAAGTCCTTGATAAATCAGGAAGAAGCGGGCGCTCTCGGGTAGTCGTCGCGGGGCGAAAGTTTGGAATCAGGCGCGGATTGGTACTTTAACTTCGGTGCACGAGCGAGGCGTTAGAAATCGGTGACGGACGACGGCTGGCTATGACCTTACGGCCAGCGCCTTCTGAGCTTAAAGTATTCGCGCTGTGCATTTCGGGAAAGCGCTTCGCACTCAGTGCCGCAGTCGAATGCCCCTTCCTCGCGGCAATGATTGACAGACTTCAAGGAGCGATCATGCGTTCTTCGAGCACAGCCGGATTCAGAAAGCTTCTGACCTGCCCACAGTCAGAAGCACTTATGACAAGCGGCCAACTTCTTCAACCGGCGACAGCCGCGCACGCCGCGGCCTGCGACTTTTGCGGCGCGGAGATGCAGTTGCTCTCCCGCTTCTCGCCGCCGGCGAGCGCTCTCCCCCTCGTCGCCCTGAGCATCCCGGCGGGTCTGCAACGGCTCGCCGAAGACATTCTGTCCGGGCCTTCGCTGAACCGCGCGCGCTTCGCCGAATCCATTTTAGAGATCGAGCGCATGACGCTGACCGACGCGTGAAGAGGCGGGAGGCAGACGCAGAAAGCAGGCTCGGCAAACAGTCGTTACGTCTAAGGCAGACGAGGCTTGCAAGCCTCGTCTGCCTCGTCTTTTACTTCCCGCCCTGCTGCCTTCGCTTCCCGTCTCGTCGCACGCTTCCACGCTTTATCAATGCCGTCTGCCGACTGCGCCTGCCTCCCCGCCTTCTGTCTCTCGCCTACTCTTCCTTCGCCCCGCCGTTGTAAATCTCTTCGATGAGGTCGCTGTACTTCTCGTCGATGACGCGGCGTTTGACCTTGAGCGTCGGCGTCAACTCGCCTCCGTCAATCGAGAACTCGTCGGGCAGGAGCCGGACGCGCCGGACGCGCTCGTAGTCGGCGAGCGAAGACGTTAAAGCGATCACGTCGCGCCGGACGAGGTTGACGGCTTCGGGATTCCGGCTCCATGCGACGCGCGGCGTGTGTTGCTCGGCCTTCGGCGCGGGGAGCGCCGAGGCAAGCGCCTCCCAATCGGGGACGATGAGGGCGGCGGGTGCTTTGCGACCCGCGCCGACGACGACGACCTGACTGACGTACTGGCTCTCCTTGATAAGACTCTCGACGAGTTGCGGCGCGACGTACTTGCCGTTCGAGAGCTTGAACAGTTCCTTCTTTCGATCCGTGATGTAGAGCCGGCCGTCGGCGTCGAGGTGTCCAACGTCGCCGGTCTTGAACCACCCGTCCGGGATGAAGACCGCGGCTGTCTCGGCGGGGTGGTTGTAGTAGCCGCGCATGACGTTCGCGCCGCGCACGAGTATCTCGCCCTCTGCGTCGATCTTCAACTCGATTCCGGGGAACGGGCGTCCGACCGAGCCGACGCGGTTGTCTTCGGGCCGGTTCGCCGAGACGATGCACGTCTCGGTCATGCCGTAGCCCTGAAGAATCTTGACGCCCGCGCCGAGGAATGCGTAGGAGAGCGCGGGCGAGAGCGCCGCGCCGCCGGAGACGAAGAAGCGCAGGCGGCCTCCGACGCCCTCGCGCCACTTCGAGAAGACGAGGCGGCTCGCGGCCTCGTGCTGAATTTGAAGCAGAGGCGGAATCTGCTCTCGCCTGTTCTCCAACTCCGCGTAGCGCTGCCCGACGCTCAAGGCCCAGTTAAAGAGCCTCGCCTTCCAACCGCCTTCCGCCGTTCCCTTCTTCACGATCTTGTGAAAGACCTTCTCGAAGAGTCTGGGCACGGCGGTCATGATCGTCGGTCGGACTTCGCGCAGGTACTCGCCCACCATGTCGAACGAGGGCGCGTATGCGACCGACACGCCGTTCCAGCAGAAGACGTAGAAGACCGCCCGCTCGAAGATGTGCGAGAGCGGCAAGACAGAGAGCGCAACGTCGGTCGAGCGAATCGGCAGCGCGCTCGTTATCGAGAGCACGTTCGACGCGAAGGCGGAGTGCGCGAGCATGACGCCTTTCGGCTCGCCCGTCGTCCCCGAAGTGTAGATGATGGTCGCGAGGTCTTCCGCGCCGACCGCGTTCAAAAGCCGCTCGAAGACTTCCGGCTCCGCCACGTCGAACTCCGCGCCGCGCTGTTCGAGGTCGAAGAGCGTGAGCGCGCCCTCGCGCGCCGCGGCGGCGTCCGTGTCGAAGAAGATTACCTGCTCAAGCCCCGCGACCGGCTCGATGCCGGGGCGCGCGTGACGAAAAACTTTTTTGCCGGAGACGAAGAGGACGCGCGCGCCGGAGTCTTCGAGTATGAAACGCACCTGTTCGGGCGCTTGCGTCGTGTAGATTGGAACGTTGACTGCGCCGAGGCTCAGTATGGCGAGGTCAACGACAGACCAGTCGGGCCGGTTCTCGGAAAGCAGAGCAACGCGGTCGCCTTTGCGCACGCCGAGCGCCGACAGACCGAGCGCGACCGCGCGCACGCGGCGGATGATCGCGTCGCCGGGGATTTGAAGCCACTGCCCTTCTTTCTTCAGGCACAGCGCGTCCGGCTTCGCGTGCCGCTCAAGCGCCGCCAGACACATCGCCGGCACGCTCGCCGGACTCTCTGAGTCGTGTTTGTTATCACTCATCGAGGTGACGAGTGACGAGTGATGAGTGATGAGTGATGAGTTAAGAGCGCTCGCCTTTAACTCATCACTCATCACTCATCACTCATCACTTTTCCTGATTCTCTCGGCGAAGTACAAGACCGTGCGTTTGAGTCCTTCGCGCAGAGGGACGGTCGGCGACCAGCCGAGGAGCGTCTGCGCGCGCGTGATGTCGGGCCGTCTTTGTCTTGGGTCGTCGGCGGGCAGCGGGCAGAAGCGCATCTTTATCTCGACGCTCGCGGCGCGCGCCACCTCTTCCGCCAACTCGCGCATCGTAAACTCGCCGGGGTTGCCTACGTTTACTGGGTCGTGAACGTCGAGGCCCGCGACCGCTCCCTCTTCGACGTTCATCAGGCGCACCATGCCTTCGACGAGATCGTCAACGTAGCAGAACGAGCGCGTCTGCTCGCCCGTGCCGTAGATGGTCAACTCTTCTTTGCGCAGCGCCTGTACGATGAAGTTCGACACGACGCGACCGTCGTTCTCAAGCATACGCGGGCCGTAGGTGTTGAATATGCGAATGATTCGCGTGTCAACTTTGTTCTGCCTGCGATAGTCCATCATCAGCGTCTCGGCGAGACGCTTCCCCTCGTCGTAACAGCTACGGATGCCTATGCAGTTGACGTTGCCGTAGTAGCTCTCAGGCTGAGGATGAACGGTCGGGTCGCCGTAAACTTCCGAAGTCGAAGCTTGAAGTATCCGGGCGCGGACGCGCTTGGCGAGGCCGAGCATGTTGATCGTGCCCATGACGTTCGTCTTGACGGTCTTGACGGGGTTGTACTGGTAGTGGACGGGCGACGCGGGACAGGCGAGGTTGTAGATCTGATCCACTTCGAGAAGGACGGGTTCGATGATGTCGTGGCGCAGAAGCTCGAAGCGGCGGTCGTCGAGCAGTTGATAGACGTTCTCTCTCCGCCCCGT
>DATINM010000074.1:0-40172 GCA_035474235.1 Pyrinomonadaceae bacterium | reverse complement strand
ACTGATTGCCGTACTGGTCTGTGCGCCTCGACTCCTTGTAATCGAGGTCAATTGATTTCAGGCCGAGTTCCGGCAGCGTGTGCAGTTCTCCCGGCTCGGAGATGCCGTTGTGGTTCATGTCTTGCCATAGACGGAGACTTGGTCTTGTCCTATCTTCCATCTGCTCTCTATCTAAAAGTACTTTACAATGCAAAGTTCTTTATCATCTCACTACACGAAATAGTCTATTGACTCCCACTCAGAGCGATAGTATACTCTAAACCATTGATTCTAAACTACTTATCAAATAAAAATTAGATATTTAGTTTAGAAATTGTAGAAAAGAAAAAGAGAATAATAATTCTCGCCTGCGAAGCTAGAAAATTATTATTCCCTTATCTATCCTGAGCATAGCAGAAGTATTTTTATCTGCTCTCTGCTATGCTCCCCATTTTTGTTCTGTAAATAGCTGCAAACTATCTACAGAACTTCACTCAAGGCTCTGCTAAGCCGAGAGCGAATATCTAGTTCTAAGCTTAGCACCATGCCTTGTGAAAGGCAAACATTTTATGTTATGTGCTAAGTGCAATTCTATTCTTAGAAGATATGGCAAAACACCTGATGGTCTACAAAAGTATAAGTGTGCTTATTGTCTAAAATATTTTCAAGAATCGCGAAATAAGTTATTCGATTCTATGCACCTCTCTGATAAGAAGTGCGTACAAGTTTTGCATTCTCTAATAGAAGGAATGTCAGTTCGTTCTACTGAACGAATAACAGGAATTCATAGAGATACCATTTTAGATATTCTAGTTTTTGCTGGTAATAAATGCGAAAAATTATTAGAAGAAAAGTTACAAGCTATCCCTGTATCTGATGTTCAAGCAGACGAAATGTGGGGATTTGTTTACTGTAAAGAAAAGCGTAAACGAATATTTTATCCGAACAATGAGGCAGTTGGTCATGCTTGGACTTATGTTGCCATTGAGCGAAATAGTAGACTTGTTTTAGCTTGGCACTTGGGTAAAAGAAGTGCAGAAGATACTTCTATATTTGCCGCAAAACTACGTCGAGCTACGTCTGGACATTTTCAATTATCTACTGATGGCTTCAAATCTTATCCAGATTCTATCCGTGCGCATTTTGGAAATAGCATTGACTTTGGACAACTAGTTAAAACTTTTAGTCGTGGTGCTAATCCAATACTAAAAATTACAAAGACTCCTCAGATTGGAACTCCATTTCTAAAAAGAATCTCTACTTCTCATGTTGAGAGACATAATCTCACTATGAGAATGAGTATTCGCAGACTTACTCGCCTTACGAATGCATATTCTAAGAAGTGGGAAAATCTGCGTGCTGCTCTCGCATTTTACTTCGCCTATTATAACTTTTGCAGAATTCACTCAACAATTCGTTGCACTCCTGCAATGGCATCTAGCATCACAAATTCTAGCTGGCCTATAGAAAAGTTATTATGCTGATTCATACTTCTGTCGCAAAGCTTTTATCTGAATTGCTAAGTCCTCTTTAACATTAAGAGGTAAGAGGTTGAAGTCTTCTATTAGGGAAGGAATGTAGAGAAGTTCGTTCGGCGGAGTAAATCCAGCTTTGCGATAAGTTTCATGTAAATCAGCTTCGACAGCCTTTGCCAATCTAGGAATTATTCTACGAGAAGCACCAGATTCGCCGGTTTCATATCTTGCCCATTGAGTTCTTGAGATTTTCGCCCTTTTCGCTGCAATTTTTTGATTCATATCTAACTTTTCACGATGAGAGCGAAGCCAATTTCCTAAATCTAAATTCTTTTCGCGCATGAAGATTTCACCTTGAAAATTTCCATGCGATGTTATATTTATAAAATGCACGTTACAATGCACATTTGTAACATATAAAGGAGAAAAACAATGAAGCTTTGGCTTGGCGCTATACTAGAATCAACCTTGAAAGTTGTTGCAATTATTCTATATGCCTTAGCGTTTTTGCTTCATATTTGGACAACTGTTATCGCTTATGAATGGAGCGAGTCTAGTTTCATTGTTGGTTTAACTTTCTTGTTTCCTGTAATCTCAGAAGTATTCTGGATAATATTTTTGTGGTCAAAAACTGGCATCTTCTTCACTCCCTATGCAATAGTAGTAATTGTTTTTACTATCATTGTTCTAGTAACTATGATTACTTCTACTATATTGGAGAATAGTGATGTCGAAGTCTAAAACTCCCCTTGACCCTACGCTTCCTGAGTTGAAGAAGAAGAAACAAGAAAGTGTTATAGAATTGAGTAGTGATATTGTTTTAAGAAATCTGTATATAGAAATACAGAGAACTAATAATCTATTAGAGAAGATGTATCCTCTGCTTCAGATGATAGCTGCGAATTCTCGTCATTCTTGAGTTCGCCTAGAATTGTGATGAACTGAAAAATCTTCTGCTCTTGTAGCCACGACACTTGCTCTTTATCAAGAATAGCTCTTATCTCGTTCGATATTTTGATAAACTTTTCCTGTGTCATTTTCCTATTCTCACTTTCAGAATTTTAAGTGATAAGTGTGTCTGCCATTTTTAGCAGATTGAGGGTAGGACAAGACCGAATATTCATGATGTCTCTCCTGTCGAGGGCGGTCGTGAAAGCGGCACATAACAAAAGGCTGTGCCGATAGGAGAAGCGCGTTCATCGCTACCGATGAGAGGTTAATAGCAGCGCTAGGGGCGTTAGCAATTTTCTCGATGGCGCAGTGACCTTGTACTCCTAATTCAGTAATGTGGTCAACGAAATTCTTACCCGATTATTTCAAGTAACTTTACTTTGCCTTCCAGTTGTCGCCGTTTGGGAGAAGCGCGGCGCGGTTCGTTGTTAACCGGCGGCGACAGGAATTTAAGTCGTTGATTCGCGCGCGTTTGATCGTCGCACGACTCGCGGCGTCAGTGCGTTTGAGATTTCAAGCTGTTAACCGCGGGCTACAGACTCACGTTTCGTTTCCGCGTGAATCCTCAAGAACGAGCCGAAAACTGAAGTCGTGCGAATGGCACGCGCGTTGTTTATTGCCTTGTCGTCCAAGCGACGCGAAACGGTCGGCGGCAAGTTTTGAAGGAGGCGTTCGAGTAAGAACATGAAGAAGATCACAGCAGGAATGTTCGTCACGCTCGCCGCCATCGCACTGGCCGCACCGTTCTTTGCAATGGCAGTTCTCGTCGGCCTTCGCGTCGTCGAGTCGGCGACGGGCCTGCGGGAGAATTTTCTCCTTCTGGTGTTCGCCGTCGCAGCCGCCGCCTCGGCCGTCATAAACGCACGGGGCGAGCGGTCGGCGAAGCCGGCGCGAGAGATGTTAGTCGCCGGGCGTCGTTCGCAGCGAAAAGCATCGGCCCTGCATCTCGGCTGGTGAAGTCCGCAAGTGTCCTTGCTGCCGCGCTCGTCTTGAGTGAAGCGTTCGCGGGGCTGGACGTGACCCGAAACCACTTCCGATTCCGAAAACAAGGAGCAACAGAACAATGATTAAGAACTTTCTTCGCGATGAGTCCGGTCTTGAACTTTCCGAGTATGCGGTCGCGGCGGCGCTCATCGCGCTCGCAGTGGTCACGGTCTTTACGACCCTCGGCAAGAACATCAGCGGCGTCATCAACAATCTCGCAAGCTTCATCAAATAGCGCATCTCGCGCGCGACAGCCGGTTGGCGCGCCGTGACTCTACCGCACAGGAAAGTCCGGCGCGCCGCCGTCTCGGAAAACGGAGAAGACGTGATGAACAGAAGATTCCTTAGCGACGAGAGCGGACTGGAAATGTCTGAGTACGCTATCGCCGCGGCGCTCATCACGCTGGCCGTCGTCGTCGGCTTCTCGAACGTGAGCGCAAGCATCACGACGGTCATTAACAATCTCGCTGGCTGGATCAAGTGACAATGCCGGGACAACTCGCAAGCATAGCCTTCGCGTTCCTTCTGCCTCTGGCGCTCGTCATCACTTACTACGACGTGCGCTATCGCCGCATCCCGAACACGTTCGTTCTGGCGACGCTCGCGACGGGTCTCGCCGTCAACGCCTTCGACAACGGACTGAGCGGAGCGCTGGCGAGCCTCGGCGGATGCGCATTGGCCTTCACGCTGATGTTCATGCTGCACGTCTTCGGCGCGATGGGCGCGGGCGACGTGAAGCTGTTCGCGGCAATCGGCTCGGTCGTCGGCTCGTCGCTGGTGCTTCCGACTTTCTTCGTCGTCGTGCTCGTGGGCGGCGTGCTCGGCGTCGTGACGATGTTCCGCGCGGGCGCTGTCCGCACGACGCTTCAAAACATTCTGATGCTGATCGTGGGCCTGCTGCCCGGCTGGAAGATGCCGCGGCTCGCAGTCCCCGCCGACCGAAAGAAGACGATTCCTTACGGAGTTGCGATAACGTTCGGCAGCCTGCTCTCGCTACTTATATTCCGCGCCTGAGCCTAACGGGCGGCGGACGAGTCGTTCCCGGACTGTCGAACGACTAAGTTTTCCTTAAACCCTCGAACGGAGACCCGAAGCCATGCGTAACAAGCGCCTTCTCTTCGTGCTGGCCGGCGCGGCGGCGTTCGGCCTGATTGCAGCCATCGCCGTCAGCCGCTACCTCGCGAGCGCGCAGGCGCTCAGCCGCAACATGAACATGATCGTCATCGCCAAAGGCGACATCCCCCTCGGCACGAAGCTCGATTCGAGCCTGCTCACCGTCGTGCAGTTTCCAACGGACGCCACGCCCGACGGCGCTTTCCAGTCCACGGACAAAGTCGAGGGGCGCGTCGTCACCGTCAACATCGCCGCGCGCGAACCCGTCACAGACTTCAAGCTCGCGCCCGAAGGCTCTGCCGCCGGACTCTCGGCGGTCATCCCCGAAGGCTACCGCGCGATGACCGTGAAGGTTGACGACGCTGCCGGCGTCGCGGGATTTGCGCGCCCCGGCTCGCTCGTTGACGTGGTCGTAGTCATACAGCCTTCGGGCGACCGCATGGGCGACCAAGGGCCGATCTCGAAGATCGTCTTGCAGAACATAAAGGTGCTCGCATCGGGTCAGAACATCGACCAGCCGAAGAACGACGACCGCGAGGCGCAGCAGGCCAAGGCCGTTACGCTTCAGGTGACGCCGGAAGAGGCCGAGAAACTCGCGCTCGCTTCGAGCGAAGGGAAACTTCAACTCGTCATGCGCAACACGATAGATCAGGACGACGAGAAGACGACGGGCGTTGACAAGCGGACGCTGCTCGGCGGCGAGCACGCAGCGCCGCAGCCCGACCCCGGCTCTCTGAAGAGCGAGCAGCCGAAGCAGAAGCCCGTGCCAGCCGCGCCGCGACCCGTCTTCGAGCACCACGCGTCCGTGACGCAGGAAGCGCCGAAGGTCGAGCAGCCAAAGCCTGCGCCCACACCGCGCGCCACCGTCGAGATGTTCGAGGGCGCGAAGAAGCGCAACGTAGATTTTCCTTGAGTAGCTCTCAGCATTCAGCGCTCAGCTTCCCGATTCGAGAAGGCCGGGCGTTGAAGACGAGAGTTGAACGCGAGGACAAAAGAAAAGTTGAAAGCTGAAAGCTGATGGCTGACAGCTTCTCCAACCGAGGAGTCGAAACACCATGCCGAACCGTTCCCTATTCAACAAACGCGTCGCGCTCGCCTTCGCAGCACTCGCCATCTTCGCCGCCTCCGCGCGGACGCTGGCGCAGTCGCCGTCGGTGGCGTCAACATTCGCAGACAGCCAGAAGGAGGCGACGCCGATAAACGTCCTCGTCGGGCAGTCGCGCGTCATCAACTTCGACCGGCCCATCGGTCGCTTCTCGGTCTCGAACCCGGAGATCGCCGAGGCGGTTTTAGTCGCACCCGATCAGGTGCTCGTCAACGGCAAGGCGTTCGGGCAGGTCAACTTCATCGCTTGGGAGCAGAAGGGCAGCCGCTTCCTCGTCTTCGACGTGTTCGTCCGCACAAACCTCTCGCTCATAGACGCGCAGATTCGCGCGCTCTTTCCAAAAGACGACATCCGCTTGAGTCAGGCCAACGGCTCGGTCGTCCTCTCGGGCAGCGTCAGCACGGCGAAGACGGGCGAGCAGGTCGAGCAGGTCGTACAGGCCGCGGGCTTCAAGACCGTCAACATGCTTCAGTCGCCCGTGAAAGACATGACGCAGGTTCAGCTTCAGGTGAGAGTCGCGGAGGTGAGCCGCAGCCGTCTGCGCGACCTCGGCGCGTCATACGCTTACGAGTCGCGTCCGGGCGTCGGCGGCTTCGCCGGTAGCGGCGGCGGCCCGTTCTCGGTTGACAGCGTGAGCGCCGGAAACATCGCGGGCACGGTCGCGGGAAGCGCCCTGAACCTGATGGTGATGGGCGGCAACACGTTCAACTTCATACGCGCGCTTCAGACGCAGGGCGCGATACGCGAGCTTGCCGAGCCGAACCTGATCGCGATGGACGGGCAGGAGGCGAGCTTCCTCGCGGGCGGCGAGTACCCCGTGCCAATCGTACAGAACGGGCAGGGCAGCAGCGCCGTCACCGTCGTCTTCAAGGAGTACGGCGTCCGCCTCAACTTCAAGCCGACCATCATCGACGAGGATCACATACGCCTCGAACTCGAACCCGAAGTCTCGACGATTGACTTCGCCAACGGCGTCAAGTTCGACGGCTTCCTGATTCCGGCTCTGAAGACGCGGCGCGCGAAGACGGGCGTCGAGCTTCGCGACGGCCAGTCGTTCGCGCTCGCCGGACTTCTCGACAACAGCGACACGAAATCGCTCTCGGCCGTTCCCGTCATCAGCAATATCCCCATCCTCGGCGACCTCTTCAAGTCGAAGTCGTTCCAGAAGCAGGAGACCGAGTTGATGTTCGTCATCACGGCGCAACTCGTGAAGCCGGTCAACCGCGACGACCTGCCCGCGATGCGCGGCATGGACGGTCTGAAAGGAACTTCGCCGCTCGGGCTGGAGCCGAAGGGCGAAGGCATTCAAGGGCCGAGCGGCTTCTCGACCGGCGGCGACAAGTCGAGCGGCGCGACGAGCAGCAAGCCGTCGAACAACACGAACAGCACGACGACCGATGGCACGACAAGCGGCGCAACGACCGGCACGACGAGCAGCGCAGTGACGACGCCCGCGCCAGCCAACACGGCGACGACGGCACGGGCGCAGACGACGCCCGCGAAGCAGGCGACTACGACCGACGCGACTCCGGCGGCGACCGGCGCGACTGTGGCAGCGGCGTCAAACGGCGCGGCAACTGCGAGTCAGGTCACGGACGCGAAGACCGGGACGCAGCCCTCGACCGCCGACGTGCCCGCGCAGCAGGCCAGCGCGAAGCCGCAGCCGAAGCGCTGACCGCGAGACGTTCGACAGAAAGGCGAAGCGCCGCCGGCCGCGAGCGTGCGGCGCTGACCCGAACTTTGAAGGAGAGTGAGAGATGAAACGGAACACGCGCGAGTCAACACGCGCCCCGCGCGAGCGACGCGGCGAGCGCGGCGCGACGATGGTTATCTCCGTCATCGGTATGCTCGCCCTCATCCTCGCCACGGGCCTCGCCGTTGACATCAGCCACTTCTACACGGCGAAGGCCCAACTCCAGACGGCAGCCGACGCGGCGGCGCTCGCAGCCGCCTCGCAACTCAACTCGACGACGGGCGGCATCAAGAACGCCGTCGCCGAAGGCACGAAGGCGCTCAACGGCTACGACTTCAAAAACTCCGTCACGCTCACGAGCGCAAACTTCACCTTCGCCACGAACATCAACGGCTCGTACGTTGACTACGCCGCGGCGCAGACAAACCCGAGCACCGTCCGCTTCGTCAAGGTCGTTCTGCCGCAGGAATCCGTCGGCGTCACCTTCTCGCAGATCGTCCTCGGCGGCACGAAGAGCATGTCGGCGACGGCGACCGCGGGGATGAGCGTCGGGCTGACGATGAACAAGTTCTACACCGCGTTCACGTTCGTCGAGACGGCGGCCAACCCGCTCGTGCGCGGCAGCGCCTACTCGCTCGCGCCGAAGAGCTACAACGACAGTTCGCCGATGAGCTATCGCGTGCTGACGCTCGCCGACGGCAGCGCGCCGAGTCCGCTCGTGCTCACCGGCCCGATTCACGCATACGGCTACATGACCGGCGGCTACACGGTCGCGCAGTTGACGGCCACTTCGCCGCCGACGAATTTGACCGCGCCGAGCATGTGCCGCTCCGCGCAGATCGGCATCAACACGCGCTTCGGCGACTACACCGTCCACCCGAGCGTCAACGCGACCGACGAGCCGCCCGACACGATCACGCAGGAGAACATCACCTACCAGCAGTACACAGACATGCAGGGCAACGGCGTCGTGCAGGACTCGCGCGGCGTGAAGAACCGACGTGTCATCACGCTGCCGATAGTGCAGCAGCCGAACTACAACACCTCGACTAGAAACGTCACGGCTGACCGCGTCGGCGCGTTCTTCATCAAGGCGAAGATCGGTACGTCGTGCGCCTTCTCGGTCGAGTACATCGGCGAGCAGATGGCCGTCCCCGTCGGCACGTACTCGCCGGGCAGCCCGCAAAGCCACGACCTCTCGATTCCTGTTCTCTACAAGTGAGGTGAAAGTATGAGGACGCGAAACGTTTTCAACGAAAGACTCAGGCGCTTCAAACAGACTTTCAGCCCGCGTCGCTTCGCACGGCGCGAGCGCGGCTCGCAGTTGGTCGAACTCGCGATCACGCTGCCCGTAATACTCGTGCTGATGGGCGCGACCGCCGAGTTCGCGCGCTTCTTCTACACCTACACGACCTTGACGAACGCCGTCCGCAGCGGCGCGCGCCACGCCTGCAAGTGGGAGATCGGCTCGTCGTGGACTATCCCTGAGACAAGCACCTTCGTCGTCTACGGCGACTACACAGACACCTCGCACGGGCCTATCTTGCCCGGCCTGACGACATCGAACGTGAAGATCACCGCGAACGGCCCAAGCCCGCACGCGATTCAATCCGTCACGGTTCAGATAGTCAACTACAAGTACCAGCCGCTCTTCGACCTCGGCAAGCTGACCGGCATCAAGGCTCTCTCGCTCAACATAGACATGAACGCGACCGCGACGATGAAGCAGTTGTTCAACGGCCCGATCATGACCCGACTGCAAGACGGGCAAGCCGGGCCGCAAGACGCGACGACAAGACCGGAGGAGGGAAGCGATGAGCGTACAACGCAAACGTCGTAACGAGCGTGGCGCGGCTCTCGTCGAGTTCGCAATCGCGGCGACCGTCTTCCTGACGGCGCTTTTCGCCGTCGTCGAGTTCGGTCGTCTGCTCTGGACGCACAACGCACTGCGCGACGCAGCCCGTCGCGGCGCGCGATACGCCGCCGTGCGAAAGAACGACACCGCCGGACAGACCGCCGTCAAGAAGATGGTCGTTTACGGCGACCCGAACGCGAACCCCGCGACCGCGACGCCCGTCGTCCCCGGACTCTCGATGTCGAACGTCGTGCTCGAATACCAGAACTACAATGGCATCCTTCTGAGTTCGCGCGCGACCGTCAGCATCACCGGCATGACGTTCAACTACGCCGTGCCACTCGTCGGCAGCAGTCTGGCGCTGCCCGCCTATCGCACGTCTTCGGTCGGCGAGAGCGCGGGCTTCGTGCCCTGCGACATTCCGAGCGCGAACCCTTGGGCCGACTGCGGCACGATCCCGAACTGACGGCTGATTTCAAATTTGAAATTTGAAGTCCCAAGTCTGGAAACTGAAAACCGAAAACCGAAGACTGAAAACCGAAGACTGAAAACTGAAAACTGGATTCATTATGAGCCAGACACTCGACCTCGTAATTCTGAGCACCGGCCTCGCATCTTTCCGCGAGTTGCGCGACGCGCTCGCAGCCGACGGTCGCACGCGGCTGCTGGCCGGCGGCGACGACATCGAGCAATTGCAGGAGCAAGTGAGAACCTTGCGCCCGCACGTCGTCGTCGTCACGCTCGGCGCGCAGGCGCAGGCCGCGCTCAAATTCGTCGAGCGGCTGACGCAGGATTCGCCGCAGACGGCAGTCATCTGCGCCTCGCGCGACGCCTCGCCCGATCTGATTCTCCGCAGCCTTCGCGCGGGCGCGCGCGAGTTCCTGCGCCTGCCGCTCATCAGGGAAGAGTTTCGCACTGTGCTCGACCGCGTGTGCGAGTTGTGCAGCGTGCGCGAGGAAGCGCCGAAGAAACAGGGGCGCACCGTCGCGGTCTTTTCGAGCAAGGGCGGGTGCGGCACTTCGTTTATCGCGACGAACCTCGCGGCTTCGATGGGCGCGCCGACGGTGCTCGTCGATCTGAACCTACAGGCCGGCGACCTGCCGCTCTTCTTCGGCGTCGAGCCAAAATATTCCATCGCGGATTTCGTAGAGAACCGCGAGCGCGTTGACGACGCGATGCTCAAGAGCTATCTTGCGCCGCACGCCGCGAACCTCTCGCTGCTCGCCGCGCCGCGCGAGGCCGACGCCGCCGACGACATCGAGGCCGAGCACGTCTTCTCCGTCATCCAAATCCTTCGCGAGCGTTACGACTTCGTAGTCATAGACCCGCAGCACACCTTCGACTCGATAACGCTCGCCGCGCTCGATCAGGTTGACGAAATCCTGATGGTCTTGACGCTCGACATTCCGGCCATCAGAAGCGCGCAACGCACGCTCGCGATCTTCGACCGCCTCGGCTACCCGCGCCACAAGGTTCGCATCGTCGTCAATCGCTGGTCGAAGCAGATTGATCTCGATCTTCGGCAGGTCGAGCGCTACCTCGGCGAGCGCGTCACAGGATTCATCACGAGCGACTACCGCGCCGTCGTCAACTCGATAAACCTCGGCCAGCCGCTCGTCGAGTCCGAGCCAACGTCTCGCATCGCGGGCGAGATTCGCCAGATCGCGGCGACGATCCGCGGCGGCAGCGCAAACACGAACGCGAACGCGCTCGCGCCCTCGCCTGAAGCCGAAGGCGAGCGCCGCGGACTGCTCGCTGGACTCTTCCGACGACAGGCCAAAGTCCGGCAGCAAGCGAAATCGGCGCACGCACTTCTCGATAAGAAAGCGGTCAGCGGCCAACCTTCGGCAATCAGCTAAGGGCGGCGACAAAAGAGCGCGCGTTGGATTCAACCGCAGGGAAGACGCGAGAGTCAGTACGCAAAAAGAAACGGGCCGCACTTGAAAAGACAAAAGGCTGAAAGCTGATCGCTGGATGCTGAAAGCTTGGAAAAACCCATGTCACTTCGCGAACGCTTAGTCAAAGAGACGATGCCTCCGAGCGGCGCTGGTTTCGCGCGCAACGGCAGCAGCAGCGGCGACGAGCCGGGCGTCAACCGCCAGCAGGTCTTTCAGGAGATGAAGTCGCGCCTGCATCGCGCCATCATCAACCGTATGGACTTGACGAAGCTCGGCCAACTCGAACCCGAACAGGTTCACGCCGAAGTCTCGCGCCTCGCGGAAGAACTCCTGCACGTCGAGAGCACTCCGCTCTCTTCGTCAGAGCGCGAGCGACTCGTCGAAGAAGTCCGGCACGAACTGTTCGGACTCGGCCCGCTTGAGCCTCTGCTCGCAGACCCGGCGGTGTGCGACATACTTGTCAACTCGCCGTTTCAAATTTACGTCGAGCGCCGGGGCAAGCTCGAACGCTCCGACGTGACGTTCAAGGACAACGAGCATCTCATGCGCGTCATCGAGCGCATCGTCTCAAGCGTTGGCCGTCGCATCGACGAGTCCTCGCCGATGGTTGACGCGCGCCTGAAAGACGGTTCGCGCGTCAATGCCATCATACCGCCGCTCGCTTTAGACGGCCCCGTGATGTCGATTCGCCGCTTCGGCTCAGACCCTCTGCGGATCGACGCGCTGATTGAGAAGAACGCGCTCACGCGCGAGATGGCCGAGATGTTTCAGATGTGCGTCCACGCGCGCTTAAACGTTCTCATCTCCGGCGGCACGGGCGCGGGCAAGACGACTCTCTTAAACGCGCTTTCGGCATACATCCCCGAAGAGCAGCGCATCGTGACGATTGAAGACTCCGCGGAGTTGCAGTTGCAGCAGCCGCACGTCGTCCGTCTCGAAACCCGACCGCCGAACATCGAGAGCAAGGGCGAGATAACGCAGCGCGACCTCGTGAGAAACGCTTTGCGTATGCGACCCGACCGCATCGTCATCGGCGAGGTTCGCGGCGGCGAGGCCATCGACATGCTTCAGGCCATGAACACGGGGCACGACGGCTCTTTGACGACCATTCACGCAAACACGCCGCGCGACGCGCTCTCGCGCATCGAGACGATGATTCAGATGACCGGGATGCGGCTCTCGGAAAAAGCCATGCGCTCGCAGATTGCGTCCGCGATTGATCTGGTGATTCAGGCCGCGCGACTCTCCGACGGCACGCGCCGCATCACCTCGATCTCAGAAATCACGGGCATGGAAGGCGACATCATCACGATGCAGGAGATTTTCCAGTTCGAGCGGCGCGGCGTTGACAAAGAGGGCAAAGTCGTCGGCCAGTTCAAGGCCACGGGCGTCCGCCCGCGCTTCGCCGAGCGACTCAAGCAGTACGGAATGCAACTGCCGCGAATCTTCTTTGAAAGCTGAGAAGTTTTCAGTCTTCAGTTTTGAGTTTTCAGCGAGACGGCCGTGTCGCCCACAAACTGAAAGCAACAAACTGAAAACTGAAAACTCAAAACTGAAAACCGATCATGCTTCCTTTCTTCGTCTTCTTCTTCTGTCTCGTCTTCGTGCTCGGCGCGTATCTGGTGGCGACGCGCGGGTCTGAGAAGCGGCGCGCGCGTTTGCAGCAGAGACTCGCCGAGGCGCTGCTGACTTCCGCGCACAGCGGCGACGCGGAGGTGCGTCTCGCGCGCGAAGAGTTGATGAGCGAGATACCGTTCATCAATCGCGCGATGCTGCAACTCGGTTTCGCCGCGCGCCTCAAGCGACTCATCGAGCAGGCCGATTTGAACATCACGGTCACGCGGCTTCTGATGTTCTCGATGTTGGCCGGAATACTCGGCGGCCTCGCCGTCTCGATGCTCACGCCCGCGTGGTTTCTGGCTCTGATCGCCGGGCTGGTCGCGGCGTCGCTCCCGTTCCTGCACGTCGTCTGGAAGCGGAGCAAACGGCTGCGCGCGTTCCTGAGCCTGCTGCCCGACGCGCTCGACCTGATGAGCCGCGCGCTTCAGGCGGGTCACGCCTTCGCCGAATCCCTGCACATGGTCGCGACCGAGATGCCCGAGCCGATTGCTACCGAGTTCCGAAAGACCTACGAGGAGCAGAACCTCGGACTCTCGCTCAAGCTCGCGCTCGAAAATTTGTCTGAGCGCATACCGCTGCTCGACCTACGGCTCTGCATCACCGCGATCATGATTCAGCGCGAGACGGGCGGAAACCTCGCCGAAGTTCTTGAGAAGGTCGCATACACGATCCGCGAGCGCTTCCGCATTCTCGAAGACCTCAGAACGCTGACGACATCTTCGCGAATGTCGGCGTGGATTCTCTGCGGGCTGCCGATCTTCATCGCGCTCGCCGTGTCTGTGATGAACCCCGAATACATGAGCGTGCTCTGGCACGACCCGCGCGGTCACAAGCTTCTGGCGCTCGCAATCGCGCTACAGATCACTGGAATGCTCGTGATTCGGAAGATTCTGAGGATAAAAATTTAGTGAATGGTGAATAGTGAATAGCCGTTGCGCCCGGCTCAAGTTAGGCAATTAACGCTCAAGGCAATCAACCATCAACCACCATTTACCATTCACCATTTACCAAAACAATGATACTCGTCATCACCATCTCCACTTTCGTCTGCATCATGCTCGGCGTGCTCGGCGTTTACTGGCTCGCGTTCCGCCCGGCTTCGGCTGCGACCGAGCGGCTGAAGCGCATGGGCGAAGGCGGCATGGGCGCGATTGCGTCCGCGCCCTCGATGATCGCAGAGGATTCGCAGGTCGCCGCGCTCGCCGAGAGGGTCGCGACTCCTTTGAGCCGCATCGCGCCGCCTTCGGCAGCCGAGGCGAAGAAGCTTCAGAAACAGTTGATGCACGCGGGCTATCGTTCGGAGCGCGCGCCCATCGTCTATCGAGCGTTGCAACTCGTCTCGCTCGTATTCTTCCCTTCGGTCGTGGCGCTCGCTTGCGCCATCTTGGGCCGGCCCATCGGCAGCGCGGCCTTCTGGATTCTTCTGGCCTTCATCGTCGGCTTCTTCCTGCCGCGCTACGTGCTCGGAAGGATGATAAAGAATCGCAAGCAGCGGCTTCAGTGGGGACTCGCGGACGCGCTCGACCTGATGGTCGTCTCAATCGAGGCCGGACTCGGACTCAACGCCGCGCTCGTCCGCGTCGGCGAAGAGTTGAAGGATGTCCACCCGGACATAAGCGTTGAGTTCGGGCTGACGAACATGGAGATCCGCGTCGGACGCGACCGCTCCGAGGCTTTAAGAAATCTGGCCGAGCGCACGGGCGTCGAGGATTTGCGGAGCCTCTGCGCGATGCTGATTCAGGCCGACCGCTTCGGCACTTCGATAGCGCGCGCCGTGCGCGTCTATGCCGACAGCCTTCGCACGAAGCGACGCCAGCGCGCCGAACAGGCCGCGCAGAAGGCCGCCGTAAAGCTTCTTTTTCCGCTCGCCTGCTTCCTCTTCCCGACGCTCTTTATCGCACTGCTCGGCCCCGCGTTCATCAACCTCATGGACACGTTCGCAAGTTTCTAAGGAGTCGAAAACATGTTCACGCGCAGAGTCGTCACTTTAATCGCAACCTTCGTCCTCGCCACGAGCGCCGTCGCCGTCTGGAGCGCGCAAGGCGACGAGCGCGACGGCGACACGGACACGAACGTCGTCGCCACGTCGGGCGCGGAGGCCGGAGCGCAAACGTCGGCGACGAAGAAGAAGGGCGGCATCTTCTCAAAGATTTTCAAAGTGCCCGTCCACGCGGTCGAAAAACTCTTTGGCAAGGACGACTCCAAGCTCGCGCGCATGACCGAGCGCGACGCCGAAAGATTCGAGAGCGCGGGCGTCGTCCGCGTCGAAGACAGCACGACCGAGCACAAGCAGGCCGCGAGCGACGACGACGGTAGCGCGCAGGGCCGGCTCGCGCGCGGGCGCGCGCTGCTCGAAGCAGGACAGTTGAATGAGGCGATTGCCGAACTCTCTCGCGCCGCATCGCTCGACCCGAAGCTGTCGCAGGCTCACAGCCTGCTCGCCGTCGCATACGATCAAAAAGGATTACACGACCGCGCGCAGGACTCTTACAAGCACGCGATTGCAGCGAACGAGAACGACCCCGAAGCACTCAACAATCTAGGCTACTCGCTCTACACGAGCGGCAACTACCGCGCGGCTGTTGACAGGCTGAAGCGCGCGGCGAGGCTCGCGCCGGACGACGCGCGCATACTCAACAACCTCGCGCTCGCAGAGGTGCGTCTCGGCAAGTACGATGACGCTTACCGCAACTTCGCGCGCGCGGGCGGCGAGTTCAACGGCCACGCCAACGTCGCCGCGCTCCTTATTCGCATGGGGCGCGAAGACAAGGCTATCGAGCATCTCGAAGCCGCGCGACGCATACAGCCCGGCTCGCCGAACGTCCTTCGGCAACTCGCGGAGCTTTACGACCGCGGCGGCAACAAGGACAAGGCCGACGCCGCGCGACAGGCTTTGCAGGCCGCGGACGCGAATCAAGCCGTCGCCTCCACCGAAGAGCGGTAAGACAAATGACGAACGGGTGTTGGGTGTTGGGTTTTAGGAAAAACGCTCCGCCACCCAACACCCAACATCCGTTCAACATTTCTTTCAAACGGAGTTTGAGATGACCCACACCGGAATCCTGACGCGCTCCGAGATCGAGACGATGGGGCCGCCCGCGCTCGAAGAGTTGCGCGAGGCGGACGTGCCTGAGAGCTTTCTGTGCGATCTGGCGCTCAAGCACGTCGCGCAGATGCCTGAGCCGACGACGCAGTTGATCTCCGAGGAGATGCGTCTGCCGCGCGCGCTCGTCGAGGAGATGCTCATACATCTCTCGCGCGAGAAGATGATCGAGGTGCGCGGGCAGATAGCCGTCGGCGCGACGCGCTACTCGATGCTTGAGCGCGGCTGGGAGCGTGTGGCGCGCGTTCGGAGCTTGTGCGGATACGTCGGCCCCGCGCCGGTCTCTCTGCGCGACTATGCGCACATGATGCGGCTTCAGGCCGTGCCCGCGCGCGCCGCTTCGATTGACACTGTGCGCGCGGCGTTTCGCGATCTCGTTCTGCCGGACTCGCTCCTGCAAACTCTGGGCTGCGTCATCAATTCGCGCCGCTCGCTCTTCATCACGGGCCCGCCGGGCACGGGCAAGACGGCGGTGGCCGAGCGCATCAACGCCGGACTTCCCGGCCACATCTGGATTCCCTTCGCTATCGAGATTGACGGGCAGATCATCCGTGTCTTCGACTCGCACAACCACCGCCCCGCGTCCGACGTTGCGACGACGAACGAATACGACCGTCGCTGGACGCTCATCGAGCGCCCGCTCGTCGTCGTCGGCGGCGAACTCACGCTCGACGACGCAGACTTGCAGTGGAGCGAGGCCGCGCGCTTTTACGAAGCGCCGTTTCAGATGAAGTCGAACGGCGGGACGCTCGTCGTTGACGACTTCGGGCGGCAGCGAGTCGAGCCGACAGACCTTCTGAATCGCTGGATCATCCCTCTGGAAAAGCGAGTTGATTACCTGACGCTTCACACGGGCAAGAAGATCGAAGTGCCTTTCGAGCAGTTGGTCGTCTTCTCGACGAACCTAGACGAGAAGGATTTGGTTGACGAGGCGTTCCTCAGACGTATGGGCTACCGCGCGCGCGTCGAGCCGCCAAGCCCTGCGGCTTACGTCGAGATTTTCAAGCGCGCGTCCTACACGCGCGGCATCAAGGTCGAGCAGTCGTGCCTCGATCATCTGCTCAATAACTACACGCTCGAACGCCGGCAGATGAAAGCCTGCGAGCCGCGCGACCTGCTAGACCGGATGACGGACATTTGCCTGTTCGAGGGCAGAGCGCCGGAGGTCAACGCACGCCTGATTGACGTCGCGTGGCGCAACTACTTCGGCACGTCGCACGGCTTCGGCGCGAAGGAGTTCGGAAGGAAGAACACAGGGGAATTGGTTGATGCGAATCCGCTTCAAATCTGACGCGAGCCGGTTGGCCGCCCGAAACGCGTTGCTGTTCGTCGCGCTGCTTCTCGCGTTTTCATCATCCGTACTCGCCGACGAGTTGAGGCTCGTTGACGGCTCGACGATGCAGGTTGACGAAGCCTGGGAGGACGCACAGGGCGTCTGGTACAGGCGCGGCGGCGTGACCTATCTCGTCGAGCGCTCGCGCGTGCGCGAGATAGTGAAGGCGTCGCAAGCGGCGGGCGCGCGAGAAGTCTCCGGCGAGAGGATGAAAGAGACGGGCGCGAAGAACGCGAACGCCGCGACGGTCTTGAATGCCGCGGGCGACGGCGCGCAGAAAACTGAAGTGACGGAGACGGAGGAGGTTTGGATTTATCTCGTCGGCGGCGCGCGGATGGAGGTTGACGAGGCGCAGGAGTCTGCGGACGGCGTTTGGTACAGGCGCGGCAACATCTCGACATTTGTCGAGCGCGCGCGCGTTGAACGCGTCGAGCGCGTCGCGCCGCAGACGGCGGCAGCCGCAGCCGACAGCAAAGGCAAACCGCGCGAGTTTCGTTGGACGACGGGGAGCGCGCGGCTCGACTCGATTATCAGGCAGAACGGCGCGCGTTACGGAGTTGACCCGTATCTCGTCTTCTGTGTGATGGAGCAGGAGTCGCACTTCAACTCGCGCGCTTTGAGTCCCGTCGGTGCGCGCGGCCTGATGCAGTTGATGCCGGGGACTGCCGCGCGCTTCGGAGTCCGCAACGCGAACGACCCGGCGCAGAACGTCTCGGCTGGCACGCGCTATCTCAAACAACTGCTCGGAAAATTCGGCGGGCGCGTTGACCTCGTGCTCGCGGGCTACAACGCGGGTGAGGGAAACGTCACGCGCTTCGGAAACCGCGTGCCACCATTCCGCGAGACGCGCAACTACGTCATTCGCGTCAGCACGCGCTACACGAAAGGCGAGTGATGAGTGATGAGTGATAAGCAAATCCCGCTTGCTTTTACTTATCACTTATCACTCATCACTCATCACTCTCTTCTGGAATGTTCGTCCGATTCGCGCTTGTTTATCGTTTGAGGTGCGTTGAGATGAGATTGTGTTTGATGAGTATCGCGCTTGGCGTCGTTCTTTTTGCGTCGTCGGCTGCGCGGGCGCAGAGCGCGGAAGAGCCTTTGACCAACGCTTCAATCGTCAAGCTGGCGCGCGCGGGGTTCAAAGAGAAGACGATCATCGCGATCATCGGCGCGCGTCCCGTCAATTTTGATTTGTCGCCGGAGCGTCTTATCGAGTTGAAGAAAAGCGGCGTCGCCGAACACGTCATCCTCGCGATGATCGCGCGCTCGGAGTCGGTTGACGTATCGAGCGAGAGTTGGGACGACGACCAGATGCCGCTCGGCGACGGCGGCGCGAAAGGCGGCGCGCAGCCGGACGGCACAGATATCTTCGGCTCGTCGGGCGGCTCGCACGGTCGCGTCCGCTCGCGCGGCACGAACGGCGGCGCGGACAACGACACTCAGACCACAGGCAGCGCGACCGTCCACATCATTCGTCCGCCCGCGGAAGGCGGCGGCGATTTGCAGTCGAAGCTCGAACGGACGCCGACTCTGACGAACGACTCGGTAGTCGAGCTTGTCGAGGCGGGCTTCTCAGAGGGCACGATCATACGCCGCATCGAACAGTCGCCCGTCGAGTTCGACCTGTCAGCCGCGAAGCTCGCCGATCTTCGCAAGCGGCGCGTGAGCGAACCCGTCATCGCGGCGATGCGCGCGGCGATGGGCGACGACGCCGGCCAGCCCGCGCGACCAGAGAAGTAAGCCAGCCGTCGCATGAGAAGCGAGTTGATGCGCGCGCACGCCAACGCACGGCGAAACGAAAAGCCCACGCTCATTTCGAGCGCGGGCCGCGCCTTCGCGTTCACGCTTCTACTCGTGCTTCTGTTCGCAAGCCTTCTGAACGCCCCGGCGGCCTTCACTCAGGAGCAGACGCGCCCGCGCAAGGCTTCGCAAGTCTCGGACAAATCAAACTCAAACGCGACGACGAAGCAGACCGACACTTCTCAGGGCGCGCGGCAAAAGCCCGTCGGCGATGCTCAAGATCAAACGGGTCGCGCCGACACGAAGGGCGCGGACGAGGTTCAAGACGACGATGTCGTCACGATCAACTCGTCCGAAGTGATGCTGCCCGTGACCGTGCGCGACTCGTCTGGAAGGCTCGTGCCCGACCTGACGACCAGAGACTTTCAAGTCTTCGAGGACGGGCGCGAGCAGCCTCTGAGCGACTTGTCGCTCAGACAAGTGCCCGTGGACGTTGCGCTGCTGGTTGACGCGTCCTCGTCCGTCGCTTCGAGCTTCGACGACTTCCGTCGCGCGGCCGACGAGTTCGCCTCGCGGCTCGACGCTGACGACCGCTTCTGCCTCGTCAAGTTCGACGACCGCGTAGAGCTTCTGCTCGACTGGACGAAGAGTCGCCTGCAACTGCGCCGCGCGCTCGGTCGTCTGACGACCGGCGTCTTTACGCGCTTCAACGACGCGCTGCTTCTCTCCGCGCGCGAACAGTTCCAGAGAAACGAGCGGCGGCGCGCGCTCGTCGTCCTGAGCGACGGCATTGACAGCAACCGCGGCGCTTCGACCGCGGAATCGGCGATGCGCGCGCTGCTCGAAGCGCAGGCCGCCGTTTACGTCATCTCGAACACGCAGATCGAACGCGCCGAGAAGCAGTCGGAACTCGACGGACTGCTCGCGGGCACAGACTCGACGGTGCGCTTCAACCAGCTACGCATAGGCGACCTGCGCGAGGGGCTGCGCGTCCTCGACGCGAGCGAGCAGAATCTTTCAGAATTGACGCGCTCGACGGGCGGGCGGCTCTACAGGCCGCAGAGCTTCTCCGCGCTCGACTCGGTTTACGCCGAGATCGCCGACGAGCTTCGACATCAGTACGCGCTCTACTACACGCCGACCTCGCCCGCGCGCGACGGGCGCTTCCGAAGAGTCCGCGTCGAAGTCCCCGGCCACGACTACGAAGTCTCGACGCGCGTCGGCTACTACGCGCCGCGCAAGTGACTCGGCTGCCTTCCCTCGATTTGCGAGGATTGACACGCGTCAAACTCGTCGGTTATAACGGACGCGCCTGAAATCAGTCGCAGAGATTTTCGATACGTGACACTTCATCATCACCACACGCACGCGACACACCGGCATGGCAGCCATCATCGCCATGTGCACGGGCGCGTGTGGGGTGATTCGTAAGAGCGCCGGAGGCGAGCGGAAGCGACGGGCGCAAAAAAGTTTCACCAGCACACGCTGCCAGCGACACTTCGTTGTCCGGCGGCGTTTTTGTTTTTAGCGTTCAGCAGTCAGCTTTTTCTTTGCGACCTTTGCGTCTTTGCGGTTAGATAACCTGAACTTAAACACACAGGCGCGAAGCGGGCACGCAGAGAGCGCAAAGGGATTTTAGCTGAACGCCGATTGCTGAACGCTGAAGGCTTCGCATGGAACCTCTTTCAAACATTCCGGCGGGGATGCGCTACTACTTCGGGCGCGAGGCACGGCTGCGCCGCGCGGTCGAGGACGGTGTGATGAGCGTCTTCGACGGTTGGGGCTACGAAGAGATAACAACGCCGTCGGTTGACTACTTCGCGTTATTCGAGCGAGGCATGGGTCGCGAAGAGGCGGGGCGCTGCTTCCGGTTCACGGACGCCGACGGCCGGCTGCTCGCGCTGCGTCCGGACGTTACGTCTTCGGTGGCGCGCGCCGCGGCGACTCTGTTCGCGGGCACGCCGCGACCGCTGCGTTTCTGTTACGCCGCGTCGGTCTTTCGCCAGCGCACGCGCTCGCACGCAGAATGGCGGAGGCAGGAACGGCAGCTAGGGTGCGAGTTGATCGGCGCGGGCGAGAGCGGCGCGGACGTTGAAGTGCTCGCGGTCGCGGCGGAAGTCCTAGGGCGGCTCGGACTCGGCGGCTCTTACCGGATCACGCTCAACCACGTCGGCGTCTTCAACGGCGTCGCCGCGCAACTCGGACTCGACGCAGCCGCGCGCGAGCAGATGCGACGACACGTTGACGCGCGCGACTCTGCGGCGCTCGAACAGTTCGTCGCGCGGCTCGGAAGGTCTGGCGAGACGGCTGCGCGCGCGGGTCGCCTCGCGCGGCTCGCGGGCGGGCGCGGGATTCCGCGCGAGGCGCTTGAGCTTCTGACGAACGAGCGTTCGCGCGCGGCGCTCGCGGAGCTTGAAAGTCTCTGGCGAGTCGTCGAGTCTTTGAATCTCTGTGAAGGCTTCTCGGTTGACCTCTCCGACGTTTCGGGACTCGACTATTACACGGGCCTCGTCTTCAAGATTTACGTCGAAGGCCGCGGCGCGCGCGTCGGCAGCGGTGGGCGTTACGACGAGTTGACCGCGAGCTTCGGTCGCCGCGAGCCTGCGGTCGGCTTCGTCCTCGACCTCGATGCGCTGACCGAGGCGCTCGCGCACGGCGGCGACTTCGACTCGAAGAACGGCGAGCGCCGCGCCGACCCTATCGGCGGAACACAAGACACGGCGGGGCGCTTCCGCGAGGCGAGGCGTCGCCGCGCGCAGGGCGAGAGAATCCAAATGAATTTTGAAGCGGAAGACCGTTGACGTGATGTTAACGATAGCGATTGCCAAAGGAAGATTGCAGCAGGACGCGCTCGGACTCTTCGCGCGCGCGGGCGTTCGTGTGGGCGAGGAAGCGCTCGCGTCGCGACGCCTCGCCGTCGAGGACGAGTCGGGCCGCTTCCGCTTCATCTTCGTCAAGCCCTCGGACGTGCCCGTCTATGTCGAGCACGGCATCGCGGACTGCGGAGTGGTCGGGCGCGACGTTCTGCTCGAAACCGGGTCGGACGTTTTGCAGCCGCTCGACCTGAAGATCGGTTGCTGTCGCATCGCGGTCGCCTCGAAGAAAGAGGCTGAGGGCGAGCGGCGCGGCGTGCTGCACGTCGCGACGAAGTACCCGCGCGTCGCGGCGGCGCACTTCGGCGCGCGCGGCGTGCCCGTCGAGATAATCGAACTCTCAGGCTCGGTCGAACTCGCGCCCGTTTTGGGACTCGCCGACTGCATCGTCGATTTGGTCGAGACGGGACGCACGCTCGCCGAGAACGGACTCGTCGTCGTCGAAGAGATAACGGAGACGACCGCGCGGCTCGTCGTCAACCGCGCGAGCTATCAACTGAAATCCGCTGCGGTCGGCGAGTTGATCGAGGCGCTCGGCGCCGCTCTCGGCGGCGGCGGCGCGTGACGCGAAAGCATGTTTACAGAAATATCGGGAATCGAACGTCGTGCTTCAAATCATAAGTGACGGGCGAGAGAGGCGTGCGAAGCTCGCGCAGATCAGGGCGCGCAGCGTCTCGGCGGACGCAGACCTTCTGAGCGTCGTCGCCGAGATCATCGCGGAGGTTCGCGAGCGCGGCGACGCGGCCTTGCTCGACTACACCGCGCGCTTCGACGGCGTGCGGCTTCGCGCCGAACAACTCCGCGTCGAAGAGGCGGCGCTTCGCGCGTCGGCCTCGCGCGTCGGCGACAAAGTTCTCGAAGCTCTGCGCGCGAGCATCGCGAACGTGCGAGCCTTCCACGAGCAGGAGCGCGCGCGCGCTGAGAGTTGGGAGATCGAGACTGTGCGCGGCGTTCGACTCGGCCAGCGCGTCGAGCCGGTCGAGTCGGCGGGTCTTTACGTTCCGGGCGGGACGGCCAGCTATCCTTCGTCGGTCGTGATGAACGTCGTGCCCGCGCAGGCCGCGGGCGTCCGACGCCTCGCGGTCGTCACGCCGCCGCGAACTCTCGACGAGAATCCGGCGGTCGCCGCCGCGCTCGTCGAACTCAATGTGGCGGAGGTCTATCAGGTCGGCGGCGCGCAAGGCGTCGCCGCGCTCGCATACGGCACGCGCACCGTTCCGCGCGTTGACGTAATCACCGGGCCGGGCAATAAGTTCGTCGCCGCCGCGAAGAAGCTCGTCTTCGGCGCGGTCGGCATCGACTCGATTGCGGGGCCGAGCGAGGTCGTCGTGCTCGCCGACGACAGTGCGCGAGCCGACTTCATCGCCGCAGACCTTCTCGCACAGGCCGAGCACGGCGAGGATGCGTCCGCCATCCTCGTCACAACGTCCGCAGAACTCGCCGCGCACGTCGCCGAAGAGGTCGCGCGGCAGTTGGAAACATTGCCGCGACGCACAATCGTCTCGCGCTCGCTCGCGGACTTCGGCGCGGCCTTCGTCGTCGAGACAATCGAGGAAGCTTGCGAACTCGTCAACGAACTCGCGCCCGAACATCTCGAACTCAACACGCGCGACGACGACGCGGCGGCTGCGCGAATCAGACACGCGGGCGCGATCTTCTTCGGCGCGCACACGCCCGAAGCCGTCGGCGATTACTTCGCGGGCCCGAACCACGTTCTGCCGACGGGCGGCGCGGCGCGTTTCTCGTCCGCGCTCGGCGTACATAATTTTCTGCGCCGCACGAGCGTCATACGCTACACGCGCGAAGAGCTTAAAGCGACGGCCCGGCAAATTGCCGCGCTCGCCCAGTCCGAAGGACTCGACGCGCACGCGCGCTCGGCACTCATCAGATTGGAAGATTGATTGGGAAAAGAAAGTCTTGATCTGGCGAGCAAAGTCAAGGGAGTGGAATGTCAGACCTTTCGCGAAGTGCCCGAACTGTGGCCGGCTGCTTCGCATCAGGGTAGAAGAGTGTCCCGATTGCGGGCAAAAGATTGACGAGCAATATGCCTTTTACAGCGCGCTTGTGATAACCGTAATTACTCAGGCGTGCGGCTTCGCGAATACGATCAAACATCTCGATCTCGGCGCGTTA
The DNA here is from genome assembly GCA_035474235.1 of Pyrinomonadaceae bacterium. GTDB lineage: Bacteria > Acidobacteriota > Blastocatellia > Pyrinomonadales > Pyrinomonadaceae > QHXN01. The sequence continues at coordinate 16,314 of DATINM010000074.1, read as the reverse complement.
ATCGTGATCGGAGCATCCGTGTATATTTATCTGGTTGGCGAGCCGATGCTATTTGCTTTCGTCCCTGTGATGTCTCTGATGCCGCTGCTTGTCGTTGTCTGGTGGTTCTACAAGTTCGGGCGCTTCAAATTCGATGACGAAGATTTCATTAAAGCAAGACGCGATATGCGCGCTTCGCTAAAACTCTGGCTGACGTTGATAGTCGTTCAGTTGATTAGCGTAGCGGCCGTGTGGCGCTGACGGCGGTGTGCGCGTTAGTGCAGGAATGGTTGGTATGAATCCGTTGGATAAAATCAAGCCGCGCGTGCGCGAGTTGAAGGCTTACACGCTGTCGCCAGACCGCGCATCGGTGAAGATCAATCAGAACGAGAACCCTTGGGACTTGCCGGAGGCGATCAAGCGGGAGACTCTGCGGCGAATGTCGGAGCGCGCGTGGTCGCGTTACCCTGACTTCATTCCGGCGAGCCTGCACGAGAGGCTCGCGGCGTTCGCTGGCTGGCACGCCGACGGCGTTGTCGCGGGCAACGGCTCGAACGAGTTGATTCAGGCGACGCTGATGGTCACGGTCGGCGAAGGAAAGCGCGTGCTCATCTCGGAGCCGACGTTCGCGCTCTACCGGCAGGTCACGACCGTCCTCGGCGGCGAAGTGTTGAGCGTGCCGCTCGACGCGCGTTTGCAGTTCGACGTTGCCGCGCTGCGCGAAGCAATCGAACGCGACGAGCCGGAAGTCACGATACTCTGCTCGCCGAACAACCCGACCGGCTGCCGCATCGAACACGACGAACTCGAACGCTTGCTCGAAGCGACCAAAGGCATCGTCGTCGTTGACGAGGCATATTTCGACTTCAACGGTCAGTCTGTTGCGCCGCTTCTTGCGCGCCACGCGAACCTCGCGGTCTTCCGAACTTTCTCGAAGGCGCTCGCGCTCGCGGCTCTGCGCGTCGGCTACCTTCTGGCCGCGCCGGAACTCGCGCGCGAAGTCAGAAAGGCCGTGCTGCCCTACAACCTCAACGCCTTCTCGCAGACCGCCGCGGAGGTCGCCGTCGAGATGTACGAGACGGAGCTTGCGCCGACCGTGCGACGAATTACGGCTGAGCGCGAGAGGCTCTACGAAGGTTTGAAAAGAATCGACGGTCTTGCGCCTCTGCGCTCGCACGCGAACTTCATGGTCGTGAGTTCCGAGATAGAGCCGAAGCGCGTCTTCCGCGAACTGCTCGCGCGCGACATACTCGTCCGCGACGTGAGCGGCTACCCCGCGCTCAAAGACTACTTCAGAGTCAGCGTCGGCACGCCCGAAGAGAATGACAGGTTGCTCGCGGCGCTCGTTGAAATTTTCTCGGGGAAGGGAGGGAAAGTGATGGGTGATGAGTGACGAGCGATGAGTTAAAGGCCGCTTGCCTTCGACTCATCGCTCATCACTCATCACTTGTCACTCGTCTTTGATGAGCACAGAACTTCAGACCGGGGCGCGCGCCGCGGAGGTTCGGCGCAGGACGAAGGAGACGGACGTGCGCGTGCGTCTCGTGCTCGACGGCAGCGGCGCGTCGAATGTCTCGACGGGCGTTGCTTTCCTCGACCACATGCTTGAGTTATTCGCGCGCCACGGTCTGTTCGACCTCGAAGTCGAGTGCCGCGGCGACCTGCATATTGACGACCACCACTCGGTCGAGGACATCGCCATCACGCTCGGACAGGCGCTCGCACAGGCTCTCGGCGACAAGCGAGGCATCGCTCGCTACGGCGACGCGACCGTGCCGATGGACGAAGCCTTGTGTCGTTCGGTCGTTGACCTTTCGGGCCGATTCTATCTCGTTTACGAGGTCGAGACGCGGCGGCACATGATCGGAAATTTCTCGGTCGAGTTGGCCGAACACTTCTGGCGCTCGTTCGCCGAGGCGGCGCGTTGCAACCTTCACGTTGACTGCCTGCGCGGTCGCAACACGCACCACATACTCGAAGGCACGTTCAAGGCGACGGCGCGCGCGCTGCGTCGCGCGGTCGAACGCGACCCGCGCGTCGCGGGCGTGCCGAGCACGAAGGGCGTACTTTAAGGTTCTGGATTCTGGGTGTTGGGTGTTGGGGAAGCAAGCCGATTTCCCGCAACGCCCAACACCTGATTCGGAGGGACGTTGGTTCGCATAGCAATCATTGATTACGGCGTCGGCAATCTTCGGTCTGTCGAAAAGGCTTTCGACGCGGGCGGCGTTCAAGCAGTCGTAAGCTCGGACGAGCGCGTGTTGCGCGCGGCTGAAAAGCTCGTGCTGCCCGGCGTCGGCGCGTTCCGCGCGTGCATGGAGGCTCTGGCGGAGCGCGGCTTCGACCGTCTCGTCCGCGAGAGAGTCGGGGCGGGCACGCCGCTGCTCGGAGTCTGCGTGGGAATGCAGTTGCTCTTCGACGAGTCGGAGGAGTTCGGCATCACACGCGGCCTCGGTTTCCTGCGCGGTCGCGTGCGCCGCTTTCCCGAAGGCTTGCGCGTGCCGCAGGTCGGTTGGAATCAGGTCGCGCGGAGACGAGAGCACGCGCTCGTCGAAGGCATCGAAGACAAGACGTTCTTCTACTTCGTTCACTCTTACTTTTGCGACACGCCGGACGAGGACATTGTGTTGGGCGAGACGGAGTATGGCTTGAGCTACGCCTCGATTGTCGCGCGCGGGCGTGTCTGCGGCGTGCAGTTCCACCCGGAGAAGAGTCAGGCGGCGGGTCTTCGACTGCTCAAAAATTTCGCGGAGGGCTTCGCCGCGCCGAACTCGAATACATGTTAGCTAAGCGAATCATCCCTTGCCTCGATGTCAACGACGGTCGCGTCGTGAAGGGCATACGCTTCGTCTCGCTCGTCGATGCGGGCGACCCGGTGGAGCAGGGCAGGCGCTACGACTCGGAGGGCGCGGACGAGTTGACGTTCCTCGACATCACGGCGTCGTCGGGCAAGCGCGCGATAGTCGCAGACCTCGTGCGGCGCGTGGCCGACGAGGTCTTTATCCCTTTCACGGTCGGAGGAGGCTTGAACTCGATTGAGGACGTGCGCGCAATCCTTCGCGCGGGCGCGGACAAAGTCTCGCTCAACACCGCCGCGGTCGAGCGCCCGGAGTTGATAAACGAGGGCGCGAATGTTTTCGGGAGCCAGTGCATCGTAGTCGCGATTGACGCACGCCGGCGAGTTGCAACGGACACGGGCGCGGGATGGGAAGTCTTCACGCACGGCGGGCGTCGCGCGGTCGGATGGGACGCGGTCGAGTGGGCGGCGCGCGCCGAGCGTCTGGGCGCGGGCGAGATTCTTCTGACGAGCATGGACGCGGACGGAACGCGCGACGGCTACGACGTGGCCTTGACGCGCGCCGTCTCGGACGCGGTCTCGATACCCGTCATCGCGTCGGGCGGCGCAGGCAGGCTCGAACATTTCTACGACGCGCTGACCGACGGCGGCGCGAGCGCCGTGCTTGCCGCGTCGCTCTTTCACTTCGGCGAGTTCACAATCGGCGACGTGAAAAATTATCTGCGCGGGCGTGGAGTCTTGATGCGATGAGTGTTGAAACGATCCGTCTAAATTTGATGAGCGACGGCGAGACGCTCTTGAATGTCGAGGACTTTGGGCGATGAGTTTTAAGCCGGAGGACGTTCGATTCGACGAGCGCGGACTAGTCCCCGCCGTCGTGCAGGACGCGCGCACGCGCGAGGTCTTGACGCTCGCATACATGAATGAAGAGAGCCTGCGCCGCACTCTCTCGGAGGGCGAGACTTGGTTCTGGTCGCGCTCGCGCTCCGAGCTATGGCATAAGGGCGCGACATCGGGTAACACGCAGCGCGTCGTCTCGGTGCGGCTCGACTGCGACTCCGACGCCGTCGTCGTCCTCGTCGAGCCGCGCGGCCCCGCCTGCCACACCGGCGCGACGACCTGCTTTCAACGAGAGGTCGAAGGGCTTGAATCAAGCGACGCGCAAGCAGATGCGGGAGCGTGCGAGTCTGACGAAAACATCGGCGCGGTGCTCGGCGGTCTTTACAACGTCATCGAAGGGCGGCGGCGCGAGATGCCCGAAGGCTCTTACACGACTTACCTTTTTGAGAAGGGCTTGAACAAGATTCTGAAGAAGGTCGGCGAAGAGTCAGCCGAGACGATCATCGCGGCGAAGGACGAAGACCTCGGAGCTTTGACATCGGAGACAGCCGACCTTATCTATCATTTGCTTGTCTTGATGGTCGAGCGCGGCATGTCGCTCGAAGACTTGGGCCGCGAGCTTGCGCGCCGTCGCAAGGGGAAGGGGAGCGAATGAGCGACGGCGGGCTGCGAGAGCTTCTCGACTTCGGCGTCGAGATCGCGCGCGAGGCGGGCGAGATAACGCTCGGCTACTTCCGAAAGGATTTCGAGACGCGCCTGAAGGGCAAGGATAATTTCGTCACACAGGCCGACATAGAGGCCGAAGAACATTTGCGTCGGCGCATCACCGAACGCTTCCCCGACGACGCCATCATCGGCGAAGAACGCGGCGAGCGCGAAGGCCGCTCCGGCAGGCGTTGGATCGTTGACCCGATTGACGGCACATACTCTTTCGTCCACGGCGTCCCGTTCTACGGCGTCCTCGTCGGCGTCGAGATCGGAGGAGAGCCTTCGGTCGGAGTCGTCAACATCCCCGCTTTGGATGAGATCGTCTATGCGGCGAAGGGCACGGGCTGTTTCTGGAACGGGAAGCCCTCGCGCGTCTCGCAAACCGCGAGGCTCGAAGACGCTCTGCTGCTCTCGACGGACTTCGGTTCGTGCGCGCGCTACGGCTTCGGCGCGGCGGCGGACGAGTTGCAGCGCGTGGCCTCGATGCGTCGCACGTGGGGCGACTGTTACGGCTACGTGCTCTTGGCGACGGGCCGCGCCGATGTCATGCTCGACCCCGCGATGAACGTCTGGGATTGCGCGGCACTGATGCCCGTCGTCGAAGAGGCGGGCGGGACTTTCACGGACTGGCGAGGCGAAAGAACCATACACGGCGGCAACGCCTTCGCGACCAACGGACTTCTCTTCGATGAGGTCATGCGTGTAATCACTTCAGGCGAAAGCCCCTCCTGAATCCGTCTGTTTCGCGTTACTTCTGCCCTTGAGACGGGCACTCAAACTCACGGCGCGGCGAATCGAGAAAAATGCTTGAACGTTTCATCTCAGAACCTCGACCGCCGAGCAATTTTCTCGGAGGTTGAAGCTCGAAGGGAGAACGTTCAAGCTCCGAGGCGGAAACTCCGAGCAAATAGCCTGAGCGTTCTCGCTCAGAACTCGAACCTTCACGCTCTCAAAGTCAAATATCGTGCTCAGGGCACGAACGTCCATACTTTTTACCTCGACGTTGAGGCTTAAAGCGTAAAAATCCCACTGTTTTTGCTTCCTGTGAGCCATAAAAGCCAGCCTCCCGGCTTCGGCGAGCGATTGATGGGTCATAAAGCGACGGCTCAGGCCGACAGCAGGCCATTCGACTTGTTTGACTCGCAAACGGCCCGGCTCAATTCTTAAAGCGAATAAAGAAATCGCTGTTTTTCGGTCATTTTCGCGGTTCGGCGAGATTTTGTTTGTTGGCATGGTCATTGCACAAGCGAAGCACGCCGATACTTTATTCCGTCGGCTGTAAATTTGATTCCTGCGGCGGTCTCCACATCAGCGCCTGCCGCCGACACCGACCCGAAATTATCTTTTGAGAAGGGAAAAGTATGAAACCGATTAAGCACGTCGAGAAGGGACTCGCGTTGGTCGCGGGCGGACTCTTCAATTCGATCCAGTTTTTCAACCAGTTCAGGCCGAACGAGTCGTTCACGCCGAAATGGTCTGACAAGCCCCTTTTGAAATCATGGCAGAAATCGAAGCCGCCGCTCGGCTTCCCGCGCACGACCGATAGCCTCTGCCCGAAGTGCGTCATCGAGGCGCGCAACAAAATCCTGAGCGCGCCGACGATTGACCCGTCCACGCTCGTACAGGAGAAGGTCGGCGAGATCAAGGCGCAGATCATCGAGCGCGACGGCCAGATTTGGATGGTCAAGGACTGCCCCGTCCACGGCCACTTCGAGGACATCATGGCGATTGACTCGAAGTTCCTCAAACACATCGAGGCGATGTTTCCCGGTCGAGACATACAAGCCCACAACGACGAGGGCTTGCACAACCACGGCTCAAGCTCGATCAAGTTCGGGCGCGGCTCAGTCCTGACCGTTGACCTGACGAACCGCTGCAACATGATGTGCGACCCCTGCTTCATGGATGCCAATCAGGTCGGCTTCGTCCACGAGCTTTCCTTCGACGAAGTGAAAGACATTCTCGACAAGGCCATCTCCATCAAGCCGCGCCGGCAGATGTCTGTGCAGTTCTCGGGCGGCGAGCCTTCGATCTCGCCGCACTTCATCGAGTCCATACGCTACTCGCGCAAGGTCGGCTACAATTCCGTGCAGGCGGCGACAAACGGCATCGAGTTCGCGAAGTCCAAAGAGTTCTGCCGCGAGGCCGCCGAGGCCGGACTGCGCTACGCCTATTTGCAGTTCGACGGCATCGGCAACGACGCCAACTCGCACCGGCAGGTCGGCAACCTCTTCGACGTGAAACTGCGCGCGATTGATAACCTGCACGAAGCGGGCGTCGAGATCGTTCTGGTAATCACGCTTGTCAACGGCATCAACAACGATCAGGTCGGCTCGGTCATACGCTTCGCTCTCGACAACCCGAAGAAGGTCGCCTTCATCTCGTTCCAGCCCGTCTCCTTCACGGGTCGCGACGAGGAGATCACGGACGAGCGCCGTATGCAGCAGCGCTACACTCTGTCGCACCTCGCGCGCGACGTGAAGGATCAGGTCGGCATCACCGAGCCGACGCGCGACTGGTTCCCGCTCAGCTTGATGGGCGCGTTCGCCGACTTCGCAGACCTCGCGCATGGCCCCGATGCGGAGTGGGGGCAGGTCTCCTGCGGCTGCCACCCGAACTGCGGCGTCGGAACAGCCGTGATGATCGACAAGGAGACGAAGGAGATGTCTCCCGTGCCGGAGTTCCTGAACATTCCGGGACTCGTGCGTGACATGCGTAGGATCACGGACGCGGGGCGCGGCAAGTGGACATCGAATATGTTGATGGGGCTGACCCTGCTCAAGCACTACAACCCTTACAAAGCGCCTTCGCAGTTCTCGCTCTACGAGTTGTTCAAGAAGTTCGACAAGTCTTTCGGCCTGACCGGACGCTCTTACGGACGCGTTGACGGCAAGCGCTCGAAGTCGGACATCGAAGCGCGCCGTGCCGACCGCTGGAACTTCCTCTTCATCGCGGGGATGTGGTTTCAGGACTTGTTCAACTACGACTTCCGCCGCACAGAGATGTGCATCATCCCTTACGGCACGCAGGAAGGTGAGATTTCCTTCTGCGCCTACAACACAGGGATAGGCTGGCGCAACATCATCGAGCAGATGCACCAGAACGCGACCGTCGCGCAGTGGTACAAGGATCACGGGCGGCACGAAATCTTCGCGAAGGGCAAGGAAGTCGCTCTCAACTACGACGCACCGGCCAGCCTCGTGCTGAACGAGGTTGACTTGCAGCGTCCGAACAAGCCGCAGATGGAAGGACCAAAGACGGCGCACGAAGAGGCCGCGATGATGCGGAAGCTTTATCAGGAGATGGTCTTGAAGAAGAAGCTCGGCGCGGACGTTGAGAAGAACACGCCCGTGCAGATAAAGGGCCTCTCGCGCAGCAAGAATGAAGACAAGGGCGTGTCGGTTTAATTTCACTCTTTAAGGTACTGCAAACGAAAAGTCCTACGCGGCTCCATCCCGCGTAGGACTTTTCGTTTTGTGCGACCGAGACGGCAAATCTTAGCGCGTCCGCCGCGCAACTACTATCGAAATCAGTATGTTGACATGAGTTGACGGATGATATAGAAGAGTCTCGTACGGCGAGGAAAGTTGGATTATGTGACCCGCTCAGGTTACACGCCTTTAATTCAACAATCCATATCGAAACCTTCCGACGTTCAAAGCAAACACAACTGCCGCCCAACCTGCGGGCGATAAAGGAATCAACATGCGAACCCCTAGAAGATGGATACTGCCTGCCGCAATATTTTTTGCGGTGTTCGCGCTGACATTTCACTCCGGCTCGACGGTTTCAAGCCAGAGCAACCCCTCTAAGCGCAGCATCAGGACTAGCGAAAGCAAGCCCTCGCCCCAAGTCGGCGTCAGCCAGGCGGACCCGCTCTCAACGCGGTTCGAGAATTTCGACATCAGAGATAAGAACACACAATCGAAGTCGGGAGGGAACGCGCCGAAGGCGGGCGGCAGTCCGGCGACCGGCCAGACGACGCTTGAGCCGCTCAAGCCCCGCGCCATGTCGAGTCAGTCCACGGGTAACGACGCGCTCCAGAAGTCAATGCTCAACGCGCAGAAGAGGCTGGCGAAGCGCGTGCCGAACTTACAAGTTCAGTACAACCCGGTCGTGCGCGTGCCTGAGATTGTCGGCACCGCCGGTGGAAGCGCCCTCGCCGAAGCCGTGCCGGGCGCATCCAACGAGGAGACGCTGCGCGGCTTCCTTGCGGAGAACTCCGCGCTCTACGGCCTGACGACGCAGCAGGTCGGGCAACTCAGGAAAGTTTCCGACTACACGAACCCCGCCGGCAACCTCTCCTTCGTAGAGTTTCAGCAGGAGGTCAACGGCATCTCCGTCTTTCAGGGTTACGTGCGCGGCATTCTGTCGGCGGACGGCAGGCTCGTGCGGACGACCGGGCTTCTCGCACCGGGCGTCAGCGGCGAAGCGCTTTCGACCGTGCCCACGCGCGACGCGGCGGAAGCTGTCGTCTCGGCAGCGGCGACCATACACGTCCCAGTCGAGCCGGGTACGGTTTACGTCCTTGACCGGGCCGCCGACGGTCGAACCATGACCGTCGCGCGCGGGCCCTTCGACGAGGACACGAAAGTAGAGACGATCTATTTTCCGCTCGCGCCCGGCCAGTTGATTCTGGCCTATCAGATGGTCTTGTGGGAGCCGGTCAACGCCTACATGATAATCGTTGACGCCAACACGGGCGAGTTACTCTGGCGCAAGAACATCACGCAGGATCAGACGCAGCCCGTCACTTACAACATCTACAACAACGACAGCCCGACGCCGCTCTCGCCGTCGAACTGCACCGCGCCGAGTCCTTGCAGCCTGCCGCCCGGCATCACGCGCACCGACGTTACGGAGGTGAGCGAGAACGCCGCCGCCGACAACCTCGGCTGGATTCCAGACGGCGCGGGCAACGCCGTCACGACCGGCAACAACGTTGACGCAGGCTTGGACGTAGTAGCTCCGAACGGCATCGACCCGACGGGCCGCGCCACGGCGACGGGACGCACATTCAGTTTTCCGTACATCCCCGACGGCGCGTCAGACCCGACAGGCTCGAACAGTCCGACGGACACGAACTACCGTATGGGCATCGTCACCAACATCTTCTTCTGGGCGAACCGCTATCACGACCTTATCTACAACTTTGGCTTCACGGAGGCGGCGGGCAACTTTCAGGACAACAACTTCAGTCGCGGCGGCCTCGGCAACGACCACGTCCGCGCCGAAGCGCAGGACTCTTCGGGCACGAACAACGCCAACTTCTCGACCCCACCCGACGGGCAGTTGCCCCGCATGCAGATGTTCATCTTCACGACGACGCCGGTTAATCGCGACGGCGACCTCGACACCGATGTCTTCGTCCACGAGATGACGCACGGCACGTCGAACCGTCTGCACGCCAACGCCACCGGCCTCGGCTCGACCGAGTCGGCGGGCATGGGCGAGGGCTGGTCTGACTACTACGCGCGCGCGCTGCGCTCCGACGCCAGCGAGGACGTTGACGGCATCTACGCTGCCGGCGGCTACGTGACGAAGAACTACTACTACGGCATCCGCCGCTTCCCATACGCCGTCAAGTCCAACGTCGGGCCCAACGGCAAGCCGCACAACCCGCTCACATTCGCCGACATTGACCCGACCGAGATTAACCTGAGCGATGGCGCGTTCCCGCCTGCCTTTAACGCCGCGGCGAACGAGGTTCACGACATCGGCGAAGTCTGGTGCATGACGCTTCTGGAGATGCGCGCGCAGTTGATCCACACGCTCGGCTTCGCCGCGGGAAACCCGAAGGCAATACAGATCGTGACCGATGGGATGAAGCTCGATCCCGTCAACCCTACGATGATTGACTCGCGCAACTCGATCCTCGCGGCCAACTGCTCGGGCTTCGCGGGCGCGAACGAGTTGGACATCTGGAAGGGCTTCTCGATACGCGGCATGGGCTTTCGCGCTGGCTACGCGGTGGGTGCGGACGGCGCGAGCCACGTCCTCGAAAATTTCGACGGCCCGAACCTGACGCTCGGCACCGTCACGGCGTCTGAGGTCACAGGCAACGGCAACGGCCAGTTCGATCCGGGCGAGACGATCTCGCTCTCGATCCCGCTCACGAACACGCTCTGCGCGACCAGCGCGACCAACGCGTCGGCGACGCTCTCGCCCGGCGGCGGCTCGGCCAACTACGGAACGATTGCACCGGGCGGCAACGGGACGCAAGTTGTCAATTTCACCGTCCCGACCAGCGCCGCGTGCGGCAGCGCAATTCCGATTGACATCACCGTCAACAGCACTGAATTCGGCCCGACCCATTACACCTTTACTCTGCCCATCGGGCAGCGCGCCGCGCTCAGTTCGTTCGAGAACTTCGACGGCGTGACTGCGCCGGCTCTACCGGGCGGTTGGACGACGACTCACTCCGGCGCGGGCCTCGGCTGGGTCACTTCGACTACCAACCCGGACACCGCACCCAACTCGGCCTTCACGGGCGATCAGCCGAACGAAGGCACGGACTCGCTGATTTCGCCGATCATTCCGGTCAACACAGCGCTGGGGCAGTTGAGCTTCAGAAACGAGTACAACCTCGAAAACGGGTTTGACGCAGAGACCTTGCAGATCAAGGTCGGCAACGGCGCGTTTCAGGACATCATCGCCGCGGGCGGCAGCTTCGTCTCCGGCGGTTACAACAGCAACATTGGTTGGACGGGACTGTCCGGTGGCACTTCGGCAGCGCCCACCTATATCACGACGGTGGTCAACCTGCCGGCCTCGGCCAACGGCCAGTTTATCCAGTTGCGTTGGACTGTCCACAGCGATGCTAATACCACTGCTTCCGGCGTAGCGGGCGCGAACATAGACACTATCCAACTCGCTTCAAGCGCGCTGGCGTGCTCGACCTTCGGCGCGTCCACGGTCAACATCAGTGGCCGCGTGACCGACGGCGCATCGAACCCCTTGGTGGGCTTTCAGGTGACGCTGAGCGGCACGACGAACGTGTCCACCCTCACCGACGGCAGCGGCAACTACTCGTTCACGGGTCTCGTCTCCGGCGGCAGCTACACCGTCACGCCGACGACGCCCGGCTTTAATTACACGCCGCCGTCCCGCGCCTTCAACAACCTGACGACCGACGTAACGAACGCCGACTTCGTAGGCGCGCCTGCGCCGGGCATCAGCGGTCGCGTCACGTCGGCGATTGGCGGGGCCGGCATTGACGGCGTCACGATAACGCTCTCCGGCTCGTCGTCTGGTACTACGAACACTTCCGGCGGGGGCTTCTATTCATTCAGCCCTCTGGCCGCGGGCGGCAACTACACCGTGACTCCTTCGGGCGGCAACAACACCTACTCGCCCGCGAGTCTGACCTTCAACAACCTTAACACCGCCGTCACGAACGCGAACTTCGTCGCGACGGAGGCGATCACCTGCAACCCCGTAGGCTCGACGGTTACAGGGAGCATCGCCGCGGGCGACACAACTCAGGCCAATCGTCTAACGAGAACCGGAAGCCCGAGCACCTGCTCAGGCAAGGCGTTCCCCGGCGAGACGGCTGTCGCAACCATTCGTTACGATCAGTATACGTTCACCAACACGAGCGGCAGCGCCGCCTGCATTAGCGTGACCATTGCGGCTGACTTCGCCGTCCACAGCGAGGCATACCTGAATAGTTACGACCCCGCCAACAAGGGCACGAACTTCCTCGGCGACCTCGGCGTAGCCTACGGCGCGAACAACCAGCCCGCCTCCTACTCCTTCAACGTCCCGGCGGGCGCGACCTACGTCGTGGTCGTCAACGAGACTGCGCTGAACGCGGGCGGCAACTACACGCTCTCGGTGTGTAACACGACACCGCCGCCGCCGGCCCCGCCGGCGCAGCGCGGGCAGGTGCTCATCACTGAGTTCCGCCAATCCGTCGGCTCGACCACTTCAAGCAACGAGTACGTCGAACTCTACAACAACACGGACGCGCCGATTGACATCGGCGGCTACGGCCTCGCGGTCTTCAACGCAAGCTTCGGCGGCGATGTCGTCCTCGGCTTCCCCGCAAGCCCCCTGATTATCCTGCGGCGCGGACACCTGCTCATCGCCAACGTGGCAGCGGGCGGCTACAGCCTGAGCGCATACGCCGCGCCAGACCTGTCGCACGCCAACGCCAATCTGATGCCCGACAATCAGGGCTTCGGGTTGATTGACGCGAGCCGTAGCGTGCTCATCGATTCGGTCGGGTTCACTGGCAACGGCGGCAGCCTGCCGTACATTGAAGGTCAGGGCTTGCAGCCGACCACGGGCGCGCGACCGAACGTGGAACACGCTTGGGTTCGTAAGATCGGCTTGAAGACAAATCTCCCGCAGGACACCGATAACAACGCGGCGGACTTCCAACTGGTATCCGTGACGGGCACGACCTTTAACGCCAGCCCGACGCCGATCCAGTCGATGCTCGGCGCGCCGGGCCCCGAGAACACCGCAAGCCCCGTCGTCCGCAACGGGCTGAACACACTGACGCTGCTCGACCCCGGTGCGGGCAGCGCGTCGGCTCCGAACCGTTCGCGCGACCTGACGGCAGACCCTGCGAACAACTCGACCTTCGGCACGCTCTCGATACGCCGCACGGTGACGAACAGTTCGGGGGCGGCGGTCACGCGCCTCCGCTTCCGCATCGTCACGCTCACGACCTTCGCAGGCACGCCGCCCGCGGGAACGGCAGACCTGCGCGCGCGGACTTCAGCGCCGCCGGCGACGGTCGCGATAACGGGGCCGAACGCGGCCTGCCCGGGCAACATTTGCCCGATGACGGCGACGACGCTTGAGACGCCGCCGGCGCAGGCTTCGGGCGGAGGTCTAAACTCGTCGCTCTCGGTCGGGACTATTACGCTCGGAGCGCCGCTTCAGAACGGCCAATCCGTCAACGTGGAATTCCTGCTCGGCGTTCAGCAGTCCGGGCACTTTGAATTCTTCGTCAACATCGAGTCGCTGCCGTAAAGCCGCGCTTCGACCATTCGACAGGCGTGGGACGCTAAATTTAGAATTTAGCGTCCCACGCTTTTTTAGTTATAGCGCCGCTTGAATAATCGCGGGCGTTCATGTGTAATGAACGCGGCTTAAATCATGGTTCGCATTCTTCTGACAAACGACGACGGCATACATTCCGACGGCCTCACGAAATTGGAGGCGGCGCTCTGCGAGGTGGGAGACGTTTATACGGTCGCGCCCGTGGCGGAGATGAGCGGCGCTTCGCATTCACTTACGCTTTCGCGCCCTTTGCGAATAAGACAGATTGACGAGCGACACTGGACTGTCGACGGCACACCGACCGACTGCGTCACGCTCGCGCTCAATCAAATCCTCGGCGCCGAAGAGATGCCCGACATCTGCTGTTCCGGCATCAACCACGGCGGCAACCTCGGCGACGACGCTACCTATTCGGGCACGGTCGCGGGCGCGCTCGAAGCGACGATACTCGGCGTGCCCGGCATCGCGTTCAGCCTCGTCGCGCGCGAGAACTTCGACTTCACAGAGTCGGCGCGTTTCGCCGTCGCAGCCGCGCGCAAGGTGCTCTCGGAAGGCTTGCCGGAGGGGACGCTTTTGAACGTCAACATCCCGCCGGGCGAAGTCCGAGGCGTGCGCGTCACGCGGCAGGGAATCAAGAAGGCGCGACCCATCATCACCGAGCACATAGACCCGCGCGGCAAGGCTTACTACTGGATCGGCGAAGAGTATTTTAACTCCGAGCACGAGGACGGCACGGACTACTCGGCCATCGAGGCGGGCTGCATCTCCGTCACGCCTCTTCGCAGCGACATGACGAACCACGGCGCGCTCGACTCAATCGCCGGATGGAATTACCTGCGTGCCGAAGAGGTCGGAAGCGGCGCGCAGGATTAGCCCGCCGGAGTTCGGTCGGATGAATCTCGCGTGCGTGAAGAGATTTTTCGTGCGCGCGAGTGTTGACGGCTAGACGAGAATCCGGGCGCGGGGAAGTAGGTTTCTAAAATTCCTTGTCTTCAAACAGGCAGGCAGCACAGTCAGCGGGTTTTCGCATTCCTCGTCAGCGCATGGTCGAGCGTCTGCGCGACCACTACCGGATACTCGACGCGCGCGTGCTCGCAGCGATGACGGAAGTGCCGCGCCACCTCTTCGTGCCCGAAGCCTTGCAGGGCCGGGCCTACGGCGATCACGCGCTTCCGATAAACGCAAACCAGACTATCTCTCAACCCTACATCGTCGCGCGCATGACCGAATTGCTCGAAGCCGACAAGTCGAGCCGCGCGCTCGAAATCGGCGCAGGCTCCGGCTACCAGACGGCGGTGCTCGCGCGCGTCGCGGGCCAAGTCTATTCAATCGAGCGCATCCCGGAACTCGCGCGCGAGGCGCAGGCGCGCATACGCTCGCTCGACATCTATAATGCCACGGTCAAATGCTTCGACGGCACGCTCGGCTGGGCGGCACACGCGCCATACGACTGCATACTCGTCGCCGCGGGCGGGCCCGAAGTCCCCGGCCCGCTGCTCGCGCAACTCAAAGTCGGAGGCCGCCTCGTCCTCCCCGTCGGAGCTTCGCGCGAATCGCAGCGGCTCGTCCGGGTGATTCGCACGGAAGAAGGCTACAAACATGAGGAGCACGGCCCCTGCGCCTTCGTCCCGCTCATCGGTCGCTACGGGTGGAATAACGAATAGTTCAAAGTTCAAAGTTCAAGGTTCAAAGTTCAAGACTATGGCCGGATAACTTTGAACCTTGAGCCTTGAACTTTGAATTACAACGGAGTGATTACTTGGTCGCGAGAATAATCGAAGCCCTTTCCGCCTTCATCGTGGCAACGATCTCGACGCTCGGCTACGCGGGCGTCGTGCTTCTGATGGCCGTCGAGTCGGCGTGCATTCCTCTGCCGTCGGAAGTCATCATGCCTTTCTCCGGCTACCTCGTTCACACACACAGGTTCAACCTGTTCGGCGATGGAAACGTCTTCTTGAATTTACTCGCGGTGGCCGTCGCGGGTGCCGTCGGCTGCGTGGTCGGATCGCTGGTCGCCTACTGGGCGGGGATGTACGGCGGCAGGCCCTTCATCGAAAGATACGGTCGCTTCATACTCGTCTCGCGCCGCGACCTCGACCTCGCCGACCGTTGGTTCGCGCGCTACGGCGAGGCAATCGTCTTCGCGAGCCGGATGCTTCCCGCCATCCGCACCTTCATTGCGTTCCCTGCGGGCGTCGCGCGAATGAACCTGACGCGCTTCACGATCTACACGTTCCTCGGCTCGCTCCCGTGGTGCCTCGGCCTCGCATACGTCGGGCAGATACTCGGCGAGCAGTGGGACAAGAACGACACGCTGAAGACCTGGTTCCATCGCTTCGACTTTCTCTTCGGCATCCTCTTCGTGCTCGCGGTCGCGTTGTGGGTCTGGCGTCACTTCAGACACGCGGGCACTGGCGACGGAGAGACGCGCACCACGGTCGCCGCCCGCGGCGACTGACTTGCTTTGAGAGTTGAGTGATCGCCTGTTTGACACCAGCGCGTGCGCCACATAGAATGCTCGCACAATTTGTTTGGTTTGTCGGGGCGTGGCTCAGCCTGGTAGAGCGCTCGGTTCGGGACCGAGAGGTCGGTGGTTCGAATCCACTCGCCCCGACTCTTCCTTTCACTCATAAAAGTTTTCATTCATAAAAACATCGGTAATGGCTCAAACGCGGGAGAGGGTGTAAACTCTTCCGCATGGTGAAACTCAAATGCGATCACTGCGGCAGTGATCAACTGGCGCGCAATGGCCTAACCCGGAATGGCAAACAACGCTACCTTTGCTCAGACTGCGGACGCAGAAGCCGTGATGACCCGCAATCGAACGGCTACGCCGAGCAAGAGCGTGAGCGCATTCTTCGCGCTTATCACGAACGCAGTTCTTTGCGCGGACTATCTCGCACCTTCGGCGTCTCTCGACAGACCGTCACCTCGTGGCTCAAAAAAAGGGATGACGCTGCCTGAGTTGGCCGAGACTC